>JBAXHQ010000033.1:0-1031 GCA_037138815.1 Candidatus Saccharimonadota bacterium | reverse complement strand
TGGGGTTTAGGGATTAGGAAATAGGGGTTAGGAATTATTTGCTCTCCTATTTCCCCGTTCGACTCCGCTCACGGTCTTCGGCATTTCCCAGCCCCTAGTCCTAAATGTCTATAAGGGCAAATTGAACGACAGGACCCGTCTGTATAGTATAGTAAATTAACTACTATTTAGAGATTCTACTACCTACCAAATACTACCTACTACCTACTATGTCGCAACAAAGTAGTAATGTCCTAATTGAGCAAAGTTAAAATGTCCGCTTTGTTCTATGCTATTTATGTAACTAATAGCAAGAAACGGAAAGGACAATTAATGAAGGAAGGACTACTAATAATGAGCACTCGAGAAATTAATCGAGCTGGTATTTTAAAACAAGTAAAAGATAAAAAAATAACTCAGGTTGTCGCTGCTAAAACTATGAATCTTAGCGATCGTCAGCTAAGACGTCTAATGGTTGAATACCGCATTAATGGTGTTACTGGTATAGTTCACAGTTCTAGGGGGCGCCCTAGTAATCATCAGATTTCTCAACAACTTAAAGATCAGGTTATTGAATTAGTCAGAATTAAATATCCAGATTTTGGTCCAACATTTGCCAGTGAGAAACTAGCGCAACTAGATGGTCTTGTTATAGGCCATGAAACATTACGCAAGCTTATGATTACAGCAGGAATATGGCACCATAAAAAACGTAAACCGATTCATCGAACACGTCGAGAACGACGAGCCTGTTACGGTGATATGGAACAATTTGATGGTTGCCAGCACGATTGGTTTGAGGGGCGTCTAGCTAATAAAACTAAGGTTACCTTGCTAGCAAGCCGTGATGACGCTACTAATATGGTTCGAGCTCAATTTGTAAGTTATGAAGGTACTATCCCAGTTATGGCTTACTGGCGAGATTACATTAAAACATATGGTAAACCACAGAACATCTATCTAGATCGTCACAGCACATACAAGGTTAATAGTGACAGTGCCCTAGATGATGATGCTATGCTTAGTCAATTTGAACGAGCCATGAAACAATT
>JBAXHQ010000032.1:0-1077 GCA_037138815.1 Candidatus Saccharimonadota bacterium | reverse complement strand
TTATATAATAGTCCTATTCAGCGTTTGATTATGTACTCATCCTCCTTATCATCAACTGACGTTAATACAGTTACTAACGCCATCAAAGACGGACCATAATCATGAATATTAATCAAAAATCCAAAATCTTTTTGCCACATCCTAATAGCCACATTCAATATTCCAATATTGGTTTTACAATCGTAGAGTTACTCGTAGTAATAGTCGTCATAGGTATCCTCGCCGCCCTAACCATCGTCGCCTACACAGGCATTTCAAGTCGTGCAGTCACTGCCAGTGTTAAATCAGATATAGCTCAAGCCTATAAACAACTAGAGATTTCAAAAATATCATCAAGTACTGATGCATATCCTATAAATTTAGCTTCGGCTAGTTTAAAATCAAGTAATGGAACAACCTATGACTATTATTCAGATTCTCCATATAAAAGCTATTGTCTAGCAGCTACTAATAACTCAACAGTCTATTCAGTTTCTGATTCTAACCCAACACCATTATCAGGTAATTGTTTAAGTAATGGCTTAGTTGGTTATTGGGCACTAGATAATACTACTGGCATGACTGACTTATCAGGTAATGGTAATAATGGTACAGCTAACGGAAGCATAGCTATTGGTACAGCAGTTAATCATTTAGGTGCAGCTAATAAGGCTACTACGTTTGATGGGGTGGATGATTATGTTGGTGTTGCTAATTTTATGGGTGGTACTAATTCTTTTACGGTTTCCCATCGGATTTATCTTACTATTAACCAAACAATAAAAACAATCTTTAGCAATTACGGGTCAGCGTCTAGGGGTTGGGTTACTGGGATTAGTGATAGCAATGCAAACGTATTCAAGTTTTATCTTGGGAACAATGTTACTTTACATGCAACTACTCCATTTACTACGGCAACTTGGTATAACGTTATCGTTACATACAATAATGGTAACCCAAAAATATTTATTAATGGATCATTAAATAATTCATCGACAGATACGATAGTTTTTGCCAGTAGTTACTTTGGAAATGATATAGGCCATCTTGGAATTGGGGGTCAATTTTTTAACGGTCTCATAGATGACGTTCGTATCT
>JBAXHQ010000031.1:0-1163 GCA_037138815.1 Candidatus Saccharimonadota bacterium | reverse complement strand
GAGGGATTCGAACCCTCGAAGGTGTTGCCACCTTACCGCTTTTCGAGAGCGGCCAGTTCAACCACTCCTGCACCTCTCCATTAATTATCTATTTTAACAGATTAGATATTCTATTGGTATAACCAACAGGATATCGGATAAATCCTCCTCCGTTTGCTCGTAAAAATATTTAATCAATAAAAAATAGACTAGTAAAACTAGTCTATTTTTTATTGGTACACCCGACAGGATTCGAACCTGTGGCCTTTAGCTCCGCAAGCTAACGCTCTATCCAGCTGAGCTACGGGTGCAAAACGTAGGGCTACATACAAAAAGTAATAACCCTACTTTTCATGTAACTAGAAGGTGCTTTCGGTCGCAAAAATCACGACAGAATACCGAATATTGTAACACAAGAGGTCGTAGTGGTAAATAACGGTTACAAACGGAGTTTGCGCACAATAATATCAATCACATCTAGTTTGAGTTTTTCCATTGGCAATCTGGCACCCAAAATATCGACAATTTTTTCACCAGCTTCATCTGGAAAATAAACCGATACCCCAGGTGAAAAACGTTTAGTAGGAATTAGCATAATAGAATGTTGATCGTGATCGACGATTAGCCCGAATGCTTTGAACTCGCTAAAATGATACAGCCTCTCACCGATATATAATCCCTGTTCACCACTTAGGGCGTAGTTGATTAGTTTTGGGGCACGCCGCGAATATATTAGTAACGAAACAACCATGACTACCACTAGAAATGAGAAGGTATACGATTTCAAAAACATCATATCAGCAATAATAAACAATATAGCAACAATGATTAATGAAACGAACCACAACCAATTTTTATCTTCGTGTATGTATTCGCTAGCGGCCCAATGAATCGGTTCATTATTAGATACAGGTGCAGTAATAGGATTAGGATTAGGATTAGGATTAGCCACCTCCGTAGTATTATCGTCGGTATTAGGCTCAGGCGTATACATTTCAGGTGTATTATTCGTCCCCATGTTACTAGGATCGTTTTGCCAATAATTGTTTGGTTTATCTGGCTGCATAATTCTAGTATAGCATGAGGGTAATCCGCCAAAATAAAATTACGACCAAGAAGGTCGTAATTTTATTTTGGCGGAGGAGGGGAGATTCGAACTCCCGCTCCAGGTCTCCCCAGACTAA
>JBAXHQ010000030.1:0-1355 GCA_037138815.1 Candidatus Saccharimonadota bacterium | reverse complement strand
ATATCCACTTGGTTGGCCTAGCACAAACAGGTCTTGAGTTTATTCATGTGTAGCGAATACTTATAGCCTCTTTAGCTGGTAGTTGTTTAGTGGGAACGATGCAACACTTAGAGAATTGCTAGAAGCAAGGATGTAATAAATTTTAGTTGTGAGTTTAAACGATACAAAAGTCAAGGTCGATGGTAACTTTCTGCTGGAAGTAGACACATGATCGGCAGGTATCACCGCCCGTAACCTGCCGCTGATGGCACAAAGCATTCTGCCGCTTTTCAGAACTCAGTCATCAATTACAGTAATCTGTACGGAAGTATTTAAACACTTCACACATAAAAAAGCCAGATGATCACTCATCTGGCTTTAATCCCCTCGCCAAAATCTAGCTTTCCTTAAACAACCATAATATGAAGTGGGTCAGTCCACAGGCCAACCCCATTCGTACCAATACCTCTGATCCGTAGCCAATAAGATTGACCGGGTATTAAATCTGGCAGGTGAATGTGCGTGGCTGTTGTAGACCATAAAGCATGTTTCCAATTTTCCTCGACCATGGGATCTAATTGCGTTATTTGCACTTCATAACTGTAAGCCCCAGTTAAGCGACTCATTTTAATATCTATCGTGCCACTAAAGTCCCCTTGCATAATGCTAAAATCTAAAGGAACAGGTAAGGTATCAAAGGTATTATTATGGGTGGTGTTATGCCGTAAATCGTAACCGCTGGTTTCTAGCTTAGAAATATCGCCTTGCGACGCTAACTCAAAATAAGGAGCTATAGTTTTTAATATTCCTATTAACACAACACGACAATCATTACGATGGGAAACCTTAAACTTATCTTGTGATAAGGCATCGTGATAAGCTGTTTCATAATCGGCCTGGGCAGTGGTCAAGTCACTCAAAGTTATTATGAGTGGTAACCAGGGTTCAGGATAATTAACGTTCTGGGTTAAGCCTGCCACGATAACACCGGATTTTGTTAATAACTCCATGTTATTAAGATGATCAAACGCGACAATCAATTTGGGTTGCATAGATAATTCCTGCCAGTTAAGAGTGATTTAAACGAACATAGCATTAAAAATCAGTCGACTTATAGAGTACTAACGAGGCCCTCTTTATGCACGCGTCTAAAAAGGTCGCGGCCTCAGTTTTTGAGTCTCGTCTTGTTGACTATAAATAACCAGATAAATAATTAGTATTTTCTAAAAAAGCACATAGTCAACAGTAAAAAAGGCTTATGACAACACCAAAAAAGGCATAACAGAGTTCAGACTAACGAGAGAGTAGTAAGTCCATAGGCAATAAGGGATACCGCAGACATTAAAATCCCGTCATAATGGTGGATATTGCGAATA
>JBAXHQ010000029.1:0-1395 GCA_037138815.1 Candidatus Saccharimonadota bacterium | reverse complement strand
AACCCGCATTCTACCGTTGGGTAAAAAACGTCTTGTATTGTATACAATGTGAGACTATTAAAAAGGAAATTAAATCCGCTTATAATCTGCTTGCGGGATGATAGGCCAGAATACAAGACCTTTATTAAAAGGGAATATGGTCAACCGGGGACGGACATTAAGCCCCGCTCTCAGACTCATTGGTATGGGTGCTATTCTCGGTTTTTATGGTTGATAGCGCCGATAAATCCCATGGAACTTTAGAGCCTTTTGTTGATTAGCACCCCCATATTTAAAAGCGCTTTAAAACTTAGCAATTTTGACGTCCTTGTCTGTTGTTTTGGGGATTATTTCTGGTAGTTATTAAGTTTTCGGAGCGTAAAGCCTCTCACTTGGTTTAAACACGACTACGGTTACTGTGTAAGACCACCTGCTGCCCATCCATCATTGTTTGGCATGGTGACATTAAAACCGCCACTAACACTACTTTCAAAGCCACTTGCAGTATTAGACCTACCGCCACTAACGCTACTATTTAGGTTACTTGCGGTATTAGACCTACCACCACTAACGGTACTGCCTAAACCACTTGCGGTATTATCACTACCACCACTAACGCTACTAGCATTGCCATTTGCGGTATTACCACTACCACCACTAACGGTACCGCCATTTGCGGTATTAGACCCACCACCACTAACGGTACTGCCTAAACCACTTGCGGTATTATTAGCACCGCCACTAACAGAACTCCCGTATTCATTTGTTATATTTCCATAACCGCCACTAACGCCACTTGCAGCGCCACTTGCGGTATTATTAGTACCAGCTAACACGCTAGCGAAACTGCCATTAATAACATTACTCATTCCAGCGACTATACCTCCAGCCATCGTATAATCGTTTCCATAACCAGTAATAATATTATGAGAGCCATTACGATTATTCAATTGCCAACTTTTTCCATTATCAATACAAGTTTGCTCTGTGGTAAATTGACCATCTGAGCAATAAAGATTTCTACTCCCTGGGCTTAGAGGCTCATTGTAACCAACAATGAGATTTCCTTTGCCATTTACGTAACCCGTAGAACCCATCCCATTAACAATATGGACATCAACTCCAGTAAATAAAACAGACTGATTGGCAGAATCATAGGTCATAACGCTTCCTAAGCCCACAATAACATCACTTTGTAAACTGGAAACCGTTGATTTTAAATTATTGACATCAGTAGTCAGCTTTGTATTTGCTGCTTGTAGGCTGGTTACTGTAGCTTGTAACGAGTTAACTTTATCCGTTAGAACCATTAGTGGATCTGGTTTAGGAGGAGGCACAATTTTCGGAGTAATTACGGGAGCGGCATAAGCTGAATAGCTCATACCGGCAAGAAGACCGGTGATAAGGATAAGTTTT
>JBAXHQ010000028.1:0-1664 GCA_037138815.1 Candidatus Saccharimonadota bacterium | reverse complement strand
TATGTTATTTCCAATAATAGCCAAAGTGGCTCCGTTGTGGTCCGATCTATAGGTTATGCCATCATAATAAATTACGTTTTTAGATAAGTATTCATTTACGTTACATATATCATCTGTTCCATGCGATGTGCCAACATATCTACACCATGACCTATTATCTAAGTCGTTAGTATAGACCGTTAGGGGATTGTCTCCATTTAACGTAATGTTTGGAGGTGTAGCATCTATTACTTTGATGGTCCTGTATATTGGGTCACCGTAAATGCTGGTGCCATATCTACCCATATAGTAGGCATAGTAGGTTCCAACGTCACTGGCAAATTGATATCGATTGTTGCCAATCGCTGTAATATCCATCCCGGGTGTGCGGACGCCTTTAAAGAGCGCCCCTAATTGATCTGCAAATGTTAATAAATTAAGATTTGAATTTCCGCCGCTTACGGTTGCGCCTGGGTCATTGAAAAATGCCCTGCCTTCGCTATTTAGCGTAACTATGTACGGGTTATCGTCATTTAGGGCTAAGGTTATTGGCCTATATACGCTTATAACTCTGGTTATTCGGTCGGCTTTAGCGCCTGACGAATCGACTACGTCGTAATTAATCATATAAGTACCCGCTGTATTTGTATCAACATCGCCACTTGTAGTGATAAAACTTGTCAGGTCATCGCCGTTTGCGCTTCTGGCTGTTGCCCCAGGGTCCGTATAGACAGCCCCTAGTGGGATGCTCGTAGTGCCATTTCCAATTAAGGAAATTATTGGGTTGTTGGTCGTGTCGCTTACAACATTTACAGTTCGGATTACTTGAGACTTGTTGCCAGATGAGTCGACTATTGAATATATGGCATAGTAGGTGCCGATTTCCAGCACATTAACATTATTACTATAAGTAATGTAATAACTTATATTGCCATCAACGTTATCCCAGGCTGCGGCTCCGGGGTTATGATAGCTTACCGAATAGTCATAATTATATATATGAATTGTTTCAGGGCTACTGCCGGCAAGTGTTATTACAGGTGGGGTATTGTCGATAGTACCGATTATTGGGGAGTGATCTGCAATCGGGGAAGGGGTTAATTTGCTAGAGCTATTTGAAGGTTCATTATATTCTGCGGAAGTGGCAGCGTTGTCATTAACAGGGGTGTTAATATCGTTTATTGAAGAGCGGGCTACTTGGTCAGATCCGCCCGAAAATTCATTACGCGTTGTAGGCATAGGGATAATGCCATTCGCTAATATATTAATAGTACGCGTTATTTGACTTGAACTACCCAGGGAGTCGGTTACCTTATAGGTGATGGTATATATTCCGGTTTTATTCACATCAATGTCGCCTATGATAACAATTGAAGAAGTTATGTCATTACCCTGACCGTCCCAGGCTTTAGCACCAGGATCGGCATATTTTGCGCCTAGGGTAAGTTCAATCGAGGGATCACCAATCAGTGTGACTTGAGGTGCTTTAAGCTCTTTAATTCCAGGTTCTGGCCTTGTGTCATTAATACCTCCCAGAGTGGGGTCGGTGTATTTGCGCGTTATTGTTTGCTGAATAAAGTATATACTTGCCCCAGTAATGATGATTAGGGATAAAAGCCCAATTATTAATATTTTTTTGTTTATTTTACTAATTTTTATCATTTTGGAATTTTACCCTAAAATAT
>JBAXHQ010000027.1:0-2015 GCA_037138815.1 Candidatus Saccharimonadota bacterium | reverse complement strand
GATCAGGTGGTCGCCCAGGCGGATCACGCGGTCCAGCTAAAAAATATATCCACCCCAGCAAATTTATTAACCAGGCTGTCGCTAAAATTGACGAAGTGCCTTATGTCTCTGCAAATAAATTCTCGGATTTTAGATTCTGCGAACAATTGCGTAACAATATTGTTAGAAAAGGTTATGAAACAACCACATCCATCCAAGACCAAGCGATTCAGCCGATATTGGACGGTAAGGATGTCATTGGCCTAGCTAACACTGGTACCGGTAAAACAGCAGCATTCTTGTTACCGATTATCGATCATCAAATCAAGGTCCAGGACCGACCAAGCGTACTAATTATTGCACCTACTCGCGAATTGGCTCAACAAATTGATGAACAGTTCCGTGAATTTAGTAACGGTTTGAACCTGTATTCTGCAATAGTCGTTGGTGGTGTACCTGCCGAACGACAAATTCGTGACCTTAAACGCCGACCGCATTTTATTATCGGTACTCCAGGTCGTTTGAAAGACATGATTACTCGTCGTTATATCGATCTGCGTAATATCAACACATTGGTATTGGACGAAGCTGACCGAATGCTAGATATGGGCTTTTTGCCTGATATCCGTGCAATTGTTGGCCAAACTCCTGACGATCGTCAAACATTATTCTTTAGTGCAACTATTACGCCTGAGATTACAGCACTGACCAGCACGTTCCTACGTGACCCAGTGACAATATCTGTTCGTACTAGCGAAACTAGCGAACATGTTGAACAGGACGTTATCGAAGCTCGCGATAAAGCTCATAAAATCGAGTTATTGACCGAAATGCTACGCGGCAAAGATTATGAAAAAGTTCTAGTCTTTGGCGAAACTAAATTTGGCGTGCAACGATTATCTGATCACTTGGATAATAGTGGTATCCCATCAATTGCGATTCATGGTAACAAGAATCAATCTCAACGCGCCCGCGCATTGAAACAATTCAAAGATGGTCGTGTTCGTGTCATGGTTGCAACCGACGTTGCTGCCCGTGGCCTAGATATTCCAAATGTATCACACGTTATTAACTTTGATACACCACAGAATTACGAAGACTATATTCACCGTATCGGCCGTACTGGTCGTGCAGGTGCGTCTGGTCACGCTCATACCTTTATCGATGCTCGTCGTTAAAAAAGAGTATTATACGATAAAAACCTCATTGCAAGGTCCGACCCTGCAATGAGGTTTTTTGTTATATAACGTTGTGTGTTTTGTAAAGCTTGTGCTTTTATGGGGTTGGCCGTATAGTGATAGGTAATAGTATTTTACGAAAGGGCATCTCGTGAATAAAAGGCAATCTCAATCAGGAAGCGCACATCTAATAATTATTATTGTACTAGTTGTCGCATTATTAGGTGCATTAGGGTATGTATTTTATCTGAATTTTATGCAACAAAAGGCTACTCCAGCTCCAGCATCAGTAGCCGTGGTGGCACCAAGTGAAGTGGCTTTATCTGAGACTGAGTCCGATCAGTTTCTTAATACTGGTTTATCCATTAAACGGCCATCTAGCTGGTCGGCTAGTACAACAGGTGGAAAAGATACCGAAATGGGCAGTAATGTAATAACAATAACTAGTCCCGACGGCAATACTGATATATCTTTCAGAATTACTAGTGGCGGTGGTCTTGGTGGTACATGCACGGAGGGTAATGGTGTTATATCAAAATTTGATAAAGATACTATACCCGGCTATCCGAATGCTATCTTTGTGTCGCAGGTTATAGCCAATAATAACGGAACCCAAGATTATTATTTAGGCATTGAGTCAAATAGCGGCTCGATTCAGAGTGTTGTAACAGGTAGTGACGCTTGTGAAGTATATCTTGCCGATATACATGGTTTGCCTGAGTTAAAGGCTGGGAATATGCAGTTGTTCGCGACATTTAAAAATGTCAATAATCACACCACTTCAACCCTTAGCTCATTTGAAAAGTTATCCGAAACAGACAATTACAAAATTGTTAAACGGATTATTCAGTCATTGTA
>JBAXHQ010000026.1:0-2464 GCA_037138815.1 Candidatus Saccharimonadota bacterium | reverse complement strand
GCCACGGAAGTAGCGGAGGTGGTGACGGTGAGTTTAGGAGTGAAGCCTGGGGTGGCGTTAAGGAGGATAGAAACAGTACCAGTGGTTTGATTAGTTACAGCTATATCGGGTCTACTGTCACCATTAAAATCAGCAATCGTGGCTGATGTTGGACTAGAACCTACACTGGAATCTGTTTTAGCGGCAAAGGTACCAGTACCAGTATTCATGAGTGTCGACATTTTACTAGCGCCGGAAGCAACTACGGCAAGATCAAGCTTACCATCACCATTTAAATCGGCCGTAGTTACAAGATACGGTCCAGTGCTTGTTGCGTAATCAACCTTGGCAGCAAATGTTCCAGTACCAGTATTCATTAATATAGAAACGTTATTAGCACCATAATTAGCCACGGCGAGGTCGGGTTTGCCATCACCATTAAAATCGGCAGCGGTGACCGAATATGTCTGTGCTCCCGTAGCGTAGTCAACTTTGGCAGCGAAGGTGCCATTACCGTTATTGATGAGAACAGATACAGTAGTAGACCCATTATTAGCAGTTGCCAAATCTATATTGCCATCACCATTAAAATCGGCAGCGGTGACTGAATATGGGAACGACCCGGTCGTATAGTCTACTTTGTTAGCAAATGTACCATTGCCATTATTCATAAATACCGAAACGCTACCTGAAGAGTTTTGGTTAGCTACTGCCAAATCAGGTTTGCCATCACCGTTAAAGTCGGCTGTGGTAATTAGATATGGTTGCGTAGCCGTCGAATAATCAACTTTAGCAGCAAATGTACCGTTGCCGTTATTAATAAATACAGAGACAGTAGCTGATCCGTAATTATTTACTGCCAAATCAGGTTTGCCATCGCCGTTAAAGTCGGCTGCGGTAATCGTTTGCGGTTGAGTACCAGTAGTGTAATCGACTTTAGTTGCGAACGTACCATTGCCGTTATTCATAAGAACAGAAATACTCGTAGCACCAAGATTAACTACAGCTAAATCAGGCTTACCATCACCATTAAAATCAGCATTAGTTACTGATAATGGACTCGATCCTGTCGCATAATCAATTCTTCCCGCATTCGTATAAGCATTCACTGCGCTCGAACCAACCGCAATAGCCCCATTCGTCGTATCCGTATTTAATATCGTAGTCCCCGTAGCATTCTGTATCCTAAATGCCGTTGTTGAATTGACATCATTCTTAGTCAGTACACTACCCGTAGCCCCAATACTAAACATGGTATTACCAGCATTATCCTTAGCTTGCAACAGATCAGCCGTTTGACCAGATGCACCTTGAACGACTTCGGCTACGGAGGTGGCGGAGGTTGTGACGGTGAGTTTAGTGTATGTAGTTGTAGTATTTAAAAAGATAGAAAGAGTATTGGCGTTACCATTAGTAACTGCGATGTCTGGCTTACCATCACCATTGAAATCAGCCGAGGTGATAGAAGTCGGCTGGCTACCAGCCGTATAATCCACCTTAGTAGCAAAGGTGCCGTCACCATTATTAAGTAATACGGATATATTAGCAGACCCCTGATTAGCCACGGCTAAATCAGGTTTAGTATCTCCATTTAGATCAGCAACAGCTACAGAATACGCCTGGCTACCGACAATATAATCCACCTTAGTAGCAAAGGTGCCGTCACCATTATTTATTAGGACGGAAACCTTATTGGAGCTAGAGTTGGCTACTACTAGGTCTTTTTTACTGTCACCGTTTAGGTCAGCAGCGGTAACAAAGAATGGTCCAGCTCCGGCCGTATAGTCCACTTTGGCAGCAAAAGTACCAGCACCATTATTCATTAATACTGAGACTGTACCAGCACCATTAGCAACGGCTAGGTCTGGCTTGCCATCACCATTTAGATCGGCGGCGGCTACAGAATATGGCATATTACCAGTCGTATAGTCGACTTTGGCAGCAAAAGTACCGGTACCACTACCTATAAAGACCGAGACACTAGTGGCTCCGTTATTAGCCACAGCTAGATCCATCTTACCATCACCATTTAGATCGGCGGCGGCTACAGAATATGGATAAGTACCAGTCGTATAATCAACCTTGGCAGCAAAGGTACCAGTGCCGCTATTAATGAAGACCGAGACTGTGTTATTACCAAAATTAGTAACAGCTAAATCAGGTTTACCATCACCGTTAAAGTCGGCAGCAGTAACTGAATTTGACCCAGAATTAGCTGCATAATCCACTTTCGCAGCAAAAGTACCAGTGCCGCTACCTATAAAGACCGAAACATTAGCGGAGGTCCAATTGGCAACAGCTAGATCCATTTTACTATCACCGTTGAAATCGGCAGTAGCAACAGAAAACGGTTGTGTAGCGGTCGTATAATCTACTTTTGCAGCACTACTATACATAGCTACATTTGATCCTATCGTTACCCCCCCATTAGTTGTATCCGCACTCAAATATGAAGTCCCAATAGCATTCTGTATCTGGAAAGCCG
>JBAXHQ010000025.1:0-2580 GCA_037138815.1 Candidatus Saccharimonadota bacterium | reverse complement strand
ATCGAAGGGGAGGATTTATCGCTGGCCGGTTGGTCAAAAAAATATAAATTTGCAAAACTAATCGCAGTTTATGCTTTGATGACCCTGTCGACTTTTGCCATAGTGATATTTATTATTTTATTCATTATGGGGTTTCGTTTAGAAAAAGGCCAAATAGAACAATACGCTTTTATGCAATTTAATTCTAGCCCAGCTGGAGCTACGGTAACGGTTGACGGCAAGATTATAAATGGTCAAACGCCGAACAAGGCATCTATGCCAGAGGGTAGTTATGAGATTGTTATGTGGCGTAGTGGCTACGAGACATGGCGCAAAACAGTAGATATCAAATCTGGTGAATTAACTTGGTTAAATTACGCTTGGATGATACCAACTAAATTGGCATTGGAGCCAGTGGCCAGTTATAACACGTTGTTCATGACATCAGCTTCCCCTGCTGGAAAATATATGTTAGCGCAAAAAAGCGCTGATATGCCCATATTTGATTTGGTCGACCTAAGCGCCGATACGACAAAAACGACCCAGGTCACCATTGCACCAAATGCCTATAGCGAATCGTCGTCTTACGGCGTAGTTCATTCCTTCCGGGTAGAACAATGGGATAACGGTGAGCGGTACATATTAGTTCAGCATACATATAATGATAAAACTGAATTGTTGGTAGTTGATACTCAGGGTACTAGCCCGACTAAAAATATAACGAAGTTGTTTAATCTGGCCTTTACTAATGTCAAATTTTCAAGTAATGGCGGTAATATATTATATGCATTGGAGGCCGGTAATATTCGTAAGTTAGATATTGGTGCCGAGACAATATCCAAGGCGCTGGCAATTGGTGTTAGTGACTTTGAACTGTATGATTCGAATATTATTACTTATGTTGGTGCTGGTGATACCGGTAAGCGGGTTGTTGGACTGTATCGTGATGGTGATGAAAGTCCATATATTTTAAAAACAATCGACAGCGATGGTAGTGTGCCTCTACACGCGGTATCGACGCACTATTTTAATGAAGATTATATTGCAATCGCCGAGGGTAAGGCGGTTCAGGTATACAAGGGCAACTACAGGAATGCTATAGTCGGTGATACTTCCAGTATAAAATTGATCAAATCCTTTGACGCCAGCGATGTTGTTCAGAATTTAAGTTTTAGCCCCAGCGGACAATATCTATTGGCCCAATCCGGAGCAAACTTTACCAGTTATGATATGGAATACCAGAAGGTATCATCGTCTACAGTTGATAACACTGGGACCACATTACCACCACGCTGGATTAATACCAGCTACCTTTGGTCGGACAGCAGCAGCAATCTAAGTATCCGCGAGTTTGATGGAGCAAATGTCCACTCAATCAACCCAGTAGTCACCGGCCAAAGCGCCACGTTGACCAAGAACGGTCGTTATTTATATAGTGTAGGCAAAACAGATGCTGGTTATCAGCTACAGCGGGTCAGTATGTTAGCGCCTTAGTTTATTTGGCGCCAAATATACGTTCAAATAATGTTGGTGAATTGCCAGGGATTGCTTCGTTCGAACTAGTGTTTGCAGTTACGGTCGGCGCGGCGTTGGACCCTGCTGGGTTTGGGCTGACTTGTTCGGCGGTGACTAATAGGCGGCTGGTGGCTGTACCGACTGGCGTACAGGTTATCAGTGTCATGACGGGTTTAGTGGTTTCATAGACTAGTTTACTGACATCAGTCGGGCTGACCACTTCTTTTTTTGTCACCGTGTAGGTATATCTTTTAGATTGGTAATTAGCGTATATTGTGTCACCAATATTTAATTTTTCCAGTTGGGCGAATATAAATTTGTAGTCGCCAGAATCCAGTAAATCATTGCTGCTGTGTCCGGATATGACGGTGTTGCCTAATTGGCCTGGGTGGCTGCTGGCACCTGGTATGGCAAAATGAGCAACGCCTTGTGTCATAGCAGCCATCTGCGACGTGTAGTCGTTGCCAACATCATATAAAACTGGCACGTCAACGTTAATTTTTGGAATGATTAATCTGGGTTCGGCGCTGACTGTTATATCGGCATTAGGATCAATGACTATGTTTTGCGGGTCAATATTACCCGGGCTGATATATGCCATTACATTTGATATTAGGATACGGTTATATTGCAAAAACAGAAATATCAATATTACAACTATGCCAGATGCGACTGGTAAAAAATGTCGGCTTTTGCGGACTTTGGCGGCGGATTCTTGAACCTTGCCGATTAATTGCTGGTGCAGTTTTAGAACTGCTTCGTCAGTAGATATGGAGGTTTCGGGCTCAGTTGGTGGTATATTAGCAAAATAGGTTTTGTCACCATTTTTCGTTAAGTTTCGTTTTAATTGATGGCTGTAATAACCTTCATAGTATTTCTGATAATAATCTTGCCAGGCGGTGTGATATTTTTTCCAGTCGGCATTATTGTTGGAGTCGTTATCGTTGTCCCTGTTTCGTGCCTGGTTGGAATCATCAACCCTACCCTGTTCGGCGAATAAGTTATCTATTTTGGACCTTATAATCCTGGCCGCAGCTTCTTGGGCGGGCTGCGAAAGTCTGTTACTAGGGGCGCCAGCCATAGACC
>JBAXHQ010000024.1:0-2687 GCA_037138815.1 Candidatus Saccharimonadota bacterium | reverse complement strand
ATTATCATGGAGAGATCGTCTGGTATTCAAGGTCTAAAGGGCGATATTGGTCCAATAGGTCCTATTGGTTTAACTGGTCCAATAGGACCAGCAGGAACTACTGGTCCAATAGGAGCCACTGGAGCGCAAGGTCCAATAGGTCCAGCATCAACAGTACCTGGCCCAACTGGTCCTCAAGGTTCCTTTCCGAATGGTACTAAAGCTGGCGATATGCAATATTGGAATGGAACGGCTTGGGTGATGATTAAAGCAGGAGCACATAACACAGTATTCAGGTTTTGTAATGGTACGCCCACTTGGGTGGTTGCAGATTGCCCTATATTTGCAATAGGCGATACAGGTCCAGCTGGTGGTAAAGTATTCTATATCACCGAGGGTGGAATGCATGGCTTGGAAGCCGCACCAGTAGATCAGACGAGCGGTGTTCAGTGGGGTTGTTGGGGAACCTCCATTGCCGGTACCAGTGCAGAAGTAGGCACTGGTGCAGCGAATACTGCTCTTATTGTAGCAGGTTGCGCAGAAGCCAATACAGCGGCTAAGGTTGTGGATGCTTATAGCTTAAATGGATACGATGACTGGTATTTGCCATCAAAAGAGGAATTAGCTTTATTATGTGACCAAAAAACCGTTGTGGGTGGTTTTGTTGCTAGTATCCACTACTGGAGCTCTACGGAGTACAGCTCTCAAGTCGCGTGGTCCCAGTACTTCTTAGACAATGGTGGCATCCAGAGCCCCAACGGTAAGTTAGCCACGCTTCCAGTGCGAGCTATCCGTTCTTTTTAATTCAGGAGTAAATAGCATGATTCATGATTTTAATATTGGTGATATCACTTCTCTTAAACCAGAAAACAAACATCGACTTGGTGAATGGTGGACATATCTTTTAACTAAAAATGTTATTGTTGCGGGTTTTGATGGTGAGTTAGGCGACGATGGAACACGCATTCTTCGTGACAGAATTGGAGAAGGTGAATGGATTTTTGCATACGCTAGTGAACATGGATACGTTGGTGTGGGATTAGCGACAAGTTGTGAAACTTATAGATTATTAGAAGAATTACCATCAGATTGTTTATCAGATAACCCTCATTACAGAGATATTAGATGGCTTTATTATGTTGAATCTTTAGATCATGCAATTAAAGCAAGTACGATAGAAGTTTATCATCCTGTGCAAACAGAACAGGAAATAAAAAACGACAAAGCAGAAAAAATACTTAGAGCGTTTTGGCAAAACCCTAAAACTGTTATTAGATTCTAGCGTTTTGAAATTAAAGTAATTATATTCACTTTGTGAAATATAAACATTAGATAGTCCGTACCGAAATGTCTAATGATGGCTTATTGGGTGCGTTTAAGCAATCGACACTATTACCTGGCATTCTCTGCGGCGAAGCTATGTATCATGGTATAGCTGGATATTTAATATAAAAATATTATAAATCGTGGACTTAACATTAACTGGATAAACAAATGAAAAAGACCATATTAGCTTCCATTATCTTGGTAATCGTATCTGGCTGTTCTAATGCAGAAGAAAAGACACAAATTTCTACTATAAGAAAACTTAATACCAATGATACTTTGGTCTATATTCCAGCGTCCAAGAATCATGTGATACCAACAAATGAGGCTTCTCCTAATATGGCCTATATAAGAGCAGGTCATATATTCGAACAACCGGTACCTGTGAAGGGAGTAGCAATAAATGCCATTGTAGTAATGAGCCAATACACTTTTGATTGTAATTATATGAAGTCTGTAATTACCTCAGAAGAAATAACTAATGGCAAAAATGAAGTATATACTTATGATTATCCTAATAACCAATTGCAATATGAACATTCACCTGATGGGATGCAGGTATTGCTAGTAGCTTGTGATTATCCTGATAGCATGAAAAAGGAGCTCGATCAATTATATGATCCTGTTAAACCTAAGGATATTCCTACATCTCCAGGTGGCCAATCGGAAATTGATAAGTCATCTCCACCAGTTGATACTGTTCCACCAGTCCAAGCACAACCTCTAGCCGTACCAAAAATAGTACCAGTACCTGCAGCAGCATCAGAGGTTGGTTCTTGGTCACCAAGTTTTGATTGCGCGAAAGCATCAACTGGACCAGAACGTTTGATTTGTAATTCAAAAGAACTATCCGAAGCTGATGTACAACTTAACCAAGTGTATAAACTGGCGATTAGTAAATCAGCTGACCCTGTTTCATTAAGGAATTCTGAGAGAGATTGGCGTAAAACAAATCGAGATGCCTGTGCTGACATTGAGTGTATGTTAAAAGTATATCAAATGCGTATTAATGAACTTCGTAATAACTAACTTAACAGGAAACTGGATAGCATCCTGGGGTGAGTTTAAACAAGTGCGACATGACACCAAAGGCAAGCTTCTCCGAAAGTGTGTTGATAAACCTCGGCATAACTTTGCTTAGGAACGAGCACGAAATAACTTGAGCAACTTATAAAATTGCCGCTTCGGGCATAAAGTACATGTTTTCGATACACTTTTGCGACATTACTTTTTGAGTTTCAGCTTTATCTACCAAATGCCCCGCTGACACCGACTTAGAAAAGTCACACAAAATCAAAAGAATTAACCATTTGACTTGTCTTATAAAGTATACAATCAGAGACGTTTTTTACCCAACGATAGAATGCGGGTTTGAAGTGTCT
>JBAXHQ010000023.1:0-2909 GCA_037138815.1 Candidatus Saccharimonadota bacterium | reverse complement strand
ATTACATATGGTAGATTATGGCCGGTTTTTGCGATTATGTTGGGGGTTACCTATGGTTTTCTCGCAAATATCGCAGGACATCTATTTGTGTTTCTAATAACCGATATTTTGAATTATCATGTTTTTATACCGATCTGGGCGGGTTGTCTAGGCGCACTACTATGTGGTGTTTTGGCATACTGCACTGCCAAAGGAGTGTTTCGATTAAACCGACAAAAGTTCCTGTCGTTGATCGTGATTACTATTATTGTTGGCTTTTGCGCGGCTACTATCCTAACGAATAATCAGGATTGGTGGCGAACGTCGATTTGTTCACTGGGAATGCCTAGAAATGTGAATTCAGAATATTATAATATTACATTAATTCTCTTTGGGCTGTTGTCGGTACTATTCGCCTATTATCTAAGGCCACAAATACAGTCACTAGTGGACAAAGGTATGCTCGACAGAACATCGGTGTTTATATTAACCTCGTTATATTTTATGGAAATGATTGCCGTGGCTTTGATTGGTGTGTTTCCGTATGGGCTATTTAAATGGGCAAATCCTGTTCATATGTTCCTCGCCTCTTTTGTCTTTTTCGATATTATGCCGATATTATTCTTTGCCGGTTGGTTCTTTCGTAAGTTTCCACGTAAGTTTTTAATAAATAGTTACGTGTTGTCACTAATCGGAGCGACGTTTTATTATTTGACTGGATTCGTGAATACATCAATACCGTTTGCCGTTACCGAGATAGTAACAATTGTCGCTGTTTTATTATGGATAATTTTATTCTTGTGTACACTTAGTAGAATTAGTAACCCTAAATATAAACCAGCAAAATAATACTAGTCAGTAGCTACTGATTGGTATTTTTGATAATTCTGGTCAAGTGCCAATACTTGCAAAGATTACATTTATAAACTGCTAGTTCTAAATTCATATTTTCTAGCATTTGAAGCTCGGCAGCGTTTTGGGCTTCTTTTTCGTTTTTGTAATTTCTCTTGTTGCAAAATAGCTGATTTATCGGATAGGGCTGATGTTGTATCGTCTTGTTTTTTCTTGGCATGGGTGGGTTCCGTATCTATAATTTGCTAACCGTGAACTACTAAACCAATTATTGCTATGATCGCAATAATAGCCCAGATTATGTTTATGACAACCGATTGTTCGACTTTTTTAACGAACGCGATAACCAGCATACCTATAGCACCACCGAGGTTTAGTAATTGATATAAATAGCCACTTGCCGATATAATCTTGGCGCTAACTAATATATATGCGAGTAAAATGGCAACCGCGCCACACCAGCCGATTATTTCTGCGATATTTTTTCTATTCATAGTGGATTGATAATAGCATAAGTAGCTAGCGGGATGATAATGAAAAAAGCCTGCGATAATTTAAATATTAGTCTAGGGGTATGTTATTTAAAATAATTTTGTTTGCCCCTACGATTTTAGGCAATTTTGTCGCGACACTAATGGAATTAATTGATTGTATCGATGTTGGTATTGGATTTGAGCTTTTGTGGCTGATGTGGGGCGAATATCTACTTAGCGCATATGTTAAATCAGTGAATTGGCAACCGATTCTACCTAGGTTATGTATTAATGATCTATGTAAATACGTCAGTTCACCGTCGCTATCTATGATTTGAGTAACTAACGTGTCGTTATCGGGGCCGTACATAACTTGTTCGCCTAGCTTAATCTGTACACGACCATGCTTTTGAGCTGTTGTCGTAATTACATCTATGGCTTTTTCTGGGGCTACATTCTGAAGTGTGAAAAACGGAGTAATGCTAATATGTAGTGGCCAAGTATCTAATTTAATATCAGATTGAACTGATTCGAGGTCATGAAAGACTATTATGGGGTGTGCCTCGTGTGGGTGTATAGTCTCGTTCATTTAAAACAATAATGTCACTAGCTCTCTGAGAATACAAGCATAGCTACTTTATCGTGGGATTAAAATACCTCGCTATCATATGTTCGGTTAGGAACGATATTATAGCGAGGTGTGTTTGGGATGGTGTTAGCGGTTGGATTACTGGCTCGTGCTTTCGAGATCGACTATTATGCCATCTCGGATAATAGTTTTTAATAGTCCACTAAAGTTGAGATAATGCATGCCACAAGGTGAATAAACTTCCCAGTCATACTCTCTAGTCTTAGCTCCCTCGGTATCAATAACTAGGAGCTGTCCCAGTTCGCCGATTATGCTATATAGATCTTGGAGTAGATGTTGACGATTAATGGTAGCTATAAAATAATCATAACCATCGCTAATATGCAGGCTAATGTCATCTAATTGGCATTCTGCTATGGAAATGTTGTCTGTTCCTAGACTTTTGCTGATCTTTTCTCGAACCTTGTCGTTCAATGGAAAGTCTCCGCTGTTAATCCACAATACTTTTAAGTTACTCAATATTACCATCTCCAGTGACAATATTTACGCTAATAATAGCGCATTGATTTTTATTATGTCATTATGTTATTAGTAAGTCAATAGTGGGTTAATCGCCTATATTTAGTCGGTTCAAATAAAATATATTTAATTTAATATTAGCTAATTTAGCAGCTATCTCTAGTACTTCATAATAAACAACCCAATCGTTAAGTTTTGGCTTGGCATAAAAATCAATAAAGCTTATATTATTGTTGATAATTTGTGTCGAGACTATTTTGGCAATTTTATTTATTTCTTTGTTCTGAAGGAGATGATCGTAAAAAGGAATTAGTTTGTCGTATTCGATCAGCCCATATTTACCAGACAAGATGAAGAATGGGAGGTTTGCTGTTTTTGCGATTTCAGTTACCCGTTTAATGCGAGCAGATTTATAACGTAAATATGCAGGGATGTCTCCGATAGCGTTATCCTTATTTTTACTACATATCGTAATTATTGCTCTCACGGTATTAATA
>JBAXHQ010000022.1:0-7028 GCA_037138815.1 Candidatus Saccharimonadota bacterium | reverse complement strand
GTTGACTGTTAATGTACCGTTTATAGTGGCAGATACGACACTGAGGGCACCTGTGGCACTAATACTGACTAGAACAGTACCTGAGGAGTTTTGGGTTTGGAATAGATCAGCAGTTTGACTGTTCATACCTTGGATGATTAGGCCTTTGTTGGAGGTGGAGGCGGTGCTAATTGCAACCTGAGCCAGAGAATCAGCGGTAGCTAGAGTATTAATGGAAAGTGGATTTGTGGAACTAGATGTCAAGAATATGGAAATACTATTACCACCTTGATTAGCCACTACTAAATCCGCCTTGATATCATTATTTAAATCCGCAGCCATAACATAGGATGGACCGTTACCTACAGCATAATCCATCTTTGGAGCAAAAATCCCAGTGCCGCTATTAATAAAGACTGAAACAGTTTTAGCTGTCGTGTTGACTGTTATTAAATCGATATTGCCGTCATTGTTCAAATCAGCACTGGTAATAGATTGTGGGCCAGCCCCCGTGGCATAATCGACTTTGGCAGCGAAAGTACCAGTGCCGCTATTTATAAAGACTGACATTGTATTGGATGTCCAATTCGTTACCGCTAAATCCGCTCTGCCATCCTTATTTAGATCGGCAGCTACAACAAACTGTGGGCCAGATCCAATTGCATAGTCAACTTTGGCGGCAAAAGTGCCAGTTCCACTGTTTATAAATACAGATATAGTAGCAGAAGTCTGGTTAATTACGATCAAGTCAGGTTTAGTGTCGCTGTTTAAATTAGCAGCAATAATATTCTGAGGATTAGTACCGGTCGTATAGTCGACTTTGGCAGCGAAAGTACCAGTGCCACTATTTATAAAGACTGAAACTGCCGTAGAATCATAATCAGCCACAGCCAGATCTGCCCTGCTATCGTTATTTAAATCAACAGCAACTACCGACTGTGGGTGGGTACCGGTCGTATAGTCGACTTTGGCGGCGAAAGTACCGGTGCCGCTATTTATGAAGACTGAAACAGTATTAGATATATAATTCACTACCGCTAGATCAGGTTTGCCGTCACTATTAAAGTTGGCTGCAACTATAGAATAAGGTGTATTACCTGTCGTATAGTCGACTTTGGCGGCGAAAGTACCGGTGCCACTGTTAATGAGAACTGACATATTATTAGGACCGACATTACCTGTTGCTAAATCTATTTTGCCGTCACCATTGAAATCAGCAGCGACGATAGAATATGGCTGTGTTCCCGTGGCATAATCAACTTTAGTAGCATATGTACCATCACCATTATTAATAAATATCGAAACGTTATCGCCACCATTATAATTAGCTACCGCTAGGTCCTTCTTGCCATCATTATTCAGATCCGCCGCGACAATCGAGTTTGGACCAACACCAGTCGTATAGTTAGTAATGCCTTTATTCGCGTAGTTAGACGAACCTATTAAAACACTCTTGTTTGTACTGTCGACATTAAATATAGCCGATCCTGTTGCACTCTGTATTCGAAAGGCCGAAGTCGAATCTGTATTGTTTTTAGCTAAGACACTACCAGTCGCGCTAACATTAAACATAGTGTTACCACTAATATCCTTAGCCTGGAGTAGATCAGATGTTTGACCGCTCGCCCCTTGGATAACCTGAGCAACAGCAGTAGCGGATGTTAATACTGTAAATTTAGAGGAAGAATTCCACCCAAGAGTAGTATTTATAAATATCGACAAAGTACCAGCTACAGAAGAACTATAGTTAGCTACGGCAATATCGGTTTTGCCATCAGCATTAAAATCGGCAACGGTTGTTCTATTAGGACTAATAGTACCAGTGACATAATCGGATTTAGATGCGAATGTACCAGTGCCGCTATTTAAGAACACTGACATAGTTTTAGTCGTACCACTAGATACAGTAATGAGATCAGGTTTATTATCACCATTCATATCAGCCACCGTAACTGACTGTAGCCCGGTATTGGTGGCATAATCGACTTTGGCGGCGAAAGTGCCAGTTCCACTATTTATAAAGATCGAAACAGTATTTGAGTTACTATTCGAGACTATGATATCTATCTTACTATCACTATTAACATCGACAGCCGAAACCGATTCGGGGCTAGTACCAGTCGTGTAATCGACTTTGGCGGCGAATGTACCACTACCGTTATTTATAAAAACAGAGATAGTATTAGAGCTACTATTGGCAATTACCAAGTCAGAATTACCATCGCCATTTAAATCAGCCGTAGCAATAGATTTAGGGGCAGAGCCAGTAGTGTAGTCAACCTTAGGAAGAAATACTCCATTGCCAGTGTTTATGAATACCGACATAGTCGTAGTCCCATTATTAGCAACCGCCAAATCATTTCTGCCGTCATTATTAAAATCGGCTGCAGTAACACCCCATGGTTGGGTGCCAGCCGTATAATCGACTTTGGCGGCGAATGTACCACTACCTGTGTTTATAAATATAGATATAGTAGTTGAGCTAAGATTCGTCACTGCCAAGTCTGCAATACCGTCATTATTAAGATCGGCAGCGGTGATAGCTGTTGGATATGTACCAGTTGTATAGTCTACTTTTGCAGCAAAGGTGCCGTTACCGTTATTGATAAATACCGACATATTATTAGAATTGTAGTTAGCTACAGCAATATCAGGCTTACTATCACCATTTAGGTCGGCAGAAGTGACAGCAAACGATCCAATGCTAGTCGTATAATCAACCCTACTAGCATTAGAATATGCCATAGACGACAATCCAATAGTAATATTATTATTAGCCGTATCTACATTAAAGTAAGTACTACCCGTAGCACTCTGTATCTGGAAAGCAGTAGTAGAGTTTACGCTGTTTTTAGATATAATGCTGCCCGTAGCACCGATACTAAGCATGGTATTGTTGCTATTATCTTTGACTTGGAGCAGATCCGACGTCTGACCACTAGCCCCTTGAATAACTTCACCCACAGAAGTAGCGGAAGTTGTAATTGATAGTTTAGGAGTCCAACCAGCAGTGGCATTGAATAAAACAGACAAGGTGCTAGCGCCACTATTAGCTACTGCTAGATCCGGTTTGTTGTCACTATTAAAATCAGCGGTGGCTATAGCCCTTGGATTAGTACCAGTTGCGTAGTCAACTTTGGCTGCGAAGGTGCCGGTACCACTATTTATAAGTACCGAAACCGTGTTAGCAGTAAAATTAGCAACCGCTATGTCTATTTTGCCATTACCATTCAGGTCAGCGACGGCAATAGATTGAGGGCTAGTACCAGTTGCATAGTCAACTTTGGCGGCGAATGTGCCGGTACCAGTATTCATCAATACCGAGACATTATTTGAATCACGATTAGTTACTACTAAATCAATCTTGCCATCACCGTTGAAGTCAGCGGCAGCGACTGCTATCGGATAAGTGCCGGTCGTGTAATCAACTTTGGCAGCTAGCGTGCCCGTACCAGTATTCAAAAACACCGATACATTGTTAGAAGCGGGGTTGGTAACAGCCAAATCTGGTTTACCATCACCATTGAGGTCGGCAGCAGTCATGTAGTACGGATTCGTATTTGCCGTATAGTCCACCTTAGTAGCGAACGTGCCGTTACCATTATTTAGTAATGTGGAAATAGTGTTAGATGCATCATTAACTACGGCTAGATCAATCTTGCCATCACCATTAAAGTCAGCAGCAGCCACACAATAAGGTTGGTTACCAGTTCCATAATCCACCTTGGCAGCAAAGGTGCCAGTGCCGGTATTCATAAATACGGAAATCGTATTAGCACTAACATTTGCTGTCGCAATATCAGGCTTGCCATCACCGTTGAAATCAGCCGTGATAATATACTGCGTAGCACCACCAGCCGTATAGTCTACTTTGGCGGCATATGTACCGTCACCATTATTAATAAACACCGATATAGTACCCGCACTATAGTTACCTACGACGATATCATTTTTACCATCACCGTTAAAATCAGCGGTGGCTACTGCGTATGGCGTATTGCCTGCCGTATAGTCTACTTTGGCAGCGCTGCTATACGTATATACATTCGATGAACCAAGCGAAACACTGCCATTTATCGTGTCTGTGTTTAATATGGCCGTTCCTGTTGCATTTTGTATCTGGAAAGCCGTAGCAGAGTTGGTGTTGTTTTTAGCTAATACGCTACCAGTAGCGCTGATATTAAACATTGTGTTAGCAGCACTATCTTTGGCTTGTAACAGATCAGCCGTTTGACCGCTAGCTCCTTGGATAACTTGGGCAGCTGTACCAGCAGAGGTCGTAACGGTTAATTTAGCTGATGAAGGTGTGGTGTTTAGAATAACGGAAATATTTGCCGACCCTTGGTTAGCCGTAGCTATATCTGCCCTATTATCTCCATTAAAGTCAGCAGCAATAACAGAATATGGGCTAGTACCGGTCGTATAGTCAACCTTGGCAATAAACGTGCCAGTGCCGGTATTCATTAATACAGAAACCGTGTTAGCACCAAAGTTTGCAGCTATTATATCGGCCTTGCCATCGCCATTTAGGTCGGCGGCGGCAACAGAGCGCAAATTCGTACTAGCTGCATAATCAACTTTGGCGGCAAAGGTACCAGTGCCTGTATTCATCAAGACAGAAACTGTATTAGGGGTATTATTAGCCGACACGATATCCATATAGCCATCGGCGTTAAAATCAGCTATAGCGACAGAGGTTGGACCAGCACCAGTAGTATAGTCAACTTTGGTAGCAAACGCCCCACCGCCACTATTTATAAATACGGAAACCGAGGCAGGCCCTGCATTAGCGGTGACTATATCGGCTCGTCCATCATTGTTTAGGTCAGCAATTGCAACCGATGAAGGATAAGTTCCAGTAGTGTAATCAACTTTGGCAGCAAAGGTGCCACCACCGTTGTTTAATAGAACCGATACAGAGGCAGAATTATAATTCGCTACAGCCAGGTCTGGTTTGCCGTCACCATTTAGGTCAGCAGCAGCGACCGAATAAGGGTTAGTGCCGGTCGTATAGTCGACTTTGGTGGTGAATGTACCATCACCGTTATTCATAAATACCGATACAGAGGCAGTACTATAATTAGCTACAGCTATATCAACTTTGCCGTCAGCGTTAAAATCAGCGGTAGTAACAGAGTAAGGGCCAGAAGCCGTCGTGTAATCAACCTTGGCAGCAAAGGTACCAGAACCAGCGTTCATAAGTACAGAAATTGTATTAGCGCCGTAATTAGCGGCTACTATATCCATCTTGCCGTCATTATTAAAGTCAGCACTAGCAACCGAGTTCGCCTGATATCCAGTCGCATAATCAACTTTGGCAGCATTAGAATACTGCAGTGCTATCGCCGTCGCCGACCCCACCGCAATACCACCGTTAGTAGTATCAGCATTTAAGAAGGTAGTGCCTGTAGCACTTTGGATTTGGAAGGCTGTGGTTGAGTTAGTGGCGTTTTGGAATAAGGCAGTACCGTTAGCTGTTAGGCTGTGGTTAGCAGTGATTGTAGTATTAGCACCTAGTGTAATTGATGTAGCGTTAGTTGAACCTATGGCTAGTGCTCCGGCAGATACAGTGTCGTATGATGCAGCTTCTACTGCTCCTGTAGCACTAATACTAGCTATTACTGCGTTTGATGAGTTTTTAACTTGGAATAGATCGGATGTTTGACCAGAGGCTGCTTGGAGGAGTTGGGCGACGGAGGCGGCGGAGGTTGTGAGGGTGAGTTTAGGAGTGAAGCCTGAGGTGGTATTTGTAACAACTGATATGTTATTGGTATTACCGTTAGCCGTAACAAAGTCAACTCTGCCGTCGCCGTTGAAATCGGCTGCAGCTATAGATTGAGGCCCAGAACCCGTTACGCGATCTACTTTAGCGGCGAAGGTACCGTTGCCGTTATTAATAAATGTGGAAGCGTTTGTTGGTGAGTTGGTATTAGCTACTGCGAGGTCAGGTTTATTGTCACCATTGAAATCTGCAGCGACTATAGATAATGGATATGTGCCAGCCGTATAGTCCACTTTGGCTACAAAAGTACCAGTGCCAGTGTTCATAAGAATAGAAATACTATTAGAACCGGCGTTTGCTACGGCGAGATCTGGTTTATTGTCGCCGTTGAAATCCGCGGCTACGACAGAGGCAGGATTAGTACCAGTAGTGTAATCAACTTTGGCGGCAAAGGTACCAGTGCCACTGTTTATCAAAACCGAAACCGAAGCAGAACCATAATTAGCTACTGCGAGGTCGGGTTTGCCATCGCCGTTGAAATCTGCGGCGACGACAGAGAACGAACCAGACCCGACCGTGTAATTTGCTTGTGTTGCAAAAGTACCATTACCATTGTTTATAAAGACGGAAATAATAGTAGTCCCATTATTGGCTACGGCGAGATCTGGTTTGCCATCGCCATTGAAATCGGCGGCGGTGACAGAAATAGGTCCAGTGCTGGCAGTATAGTCAACTTTGGCAGCAAAAGTGCCATTACCGTTATTAATTAATACAGAAACAGTAGTAGTCCCATTATTGGCTACGGCAAGGTCGGGTTTGCCATCGCCATTGAAATCGGCGGCGGTGACAGAATAAGGATGACTGCCAGTAGTGTAATCAACCTTGGAAGCAAAAGTGCCATTACCGTTATTTATAAATATAGAGACTACGTTAGCGCCATAGCTAGTTGCAGCTATATCAACTTTGCCATCACCATTAAGATCGACAGCGGTAACAGAATCTGGGTTAGTGCCGGTCGTATAGTCAACATTACTAGCAAAACTAGCCGTACTAGATACTGCACTCGTCCCTATCGTCACCCCGCCATTAACAGTATCCGTACTAAACAATGAGGTTCCAGTAGCATTCTGTATTTGGAAAGCCGTAGTCGAGTTAGTATCATTTTTAGCTAGTACACTACCGGTAGCTCCAATAGTAAACATCGTATTACTGGCATTGTCCTTGGCTTGCAATAGATCGGCGGTTTGGCTACTAGCTCCTTGGATGACTTGAGCCACGGAAGTAGCGGAGGTGGTGACGGTGAGTTTAGGAGTGAAGCCTGGGGTGG
>JBAXHQ010000021.1:0-8516 GCA_037138815.1 Candidatus Saccharimonadota bacterium | reverse complement strand
AAATTAGGGGTTATCATACTTTGAAATTGTCTCAAAGTTATAGTCTTTTTATGGTGCGGGTGAAGAGACTCAAACTCTCGACCTCTTCCTTGGCAAGGAAGCGCTCTATCAACTGAGCTACACCCGCATGATATTATTTTGGTGGCTCCTCCCAGACTTGAACTGGGGACACAAGGCTCTTCAGGCCTCTGCTCTACCAACTGAGCTAAAGAGCCATATTGGTAACTTAATTATACAGGAAACCTCTGTATTTTTGATACGTTAGCTCTCGACATATTTTACTAGAGTTAAGCTGTTTCGACAAGTTACTTTTTCAAAAGTCGACCAACTGTGTCAATCAAATCAGCTGGTAATACGAACAAGGTCTTTTGACTAGGCTCCACCGCAATCTTTTCCAGGGTCTGCAATGTACGGATATTTATGCCACCAGGTGTTTTAGTTAGTATCGCTGCAGCCTCAGATACAGCCTGTGCAGCCGCTTTTTCACCCTCGGCCGTGATGATGACCGCTCGGCGTTCACGTTCAGCCTCGGCCTGTTTAGCCATGGCACGTTTCATATCCTGTGGTAGTTCGATATTCTGAATCTTAACACTTTCGACGTCAATTCCCCATTTTTCGGACTGTCGATCAACGATTTCTTTGATCTGAGCGCTAACTTCGTCACGTTTGCCTAATAATGCGTCTAGTTCGACATTACCAGTCACATCGCGTAACGCCGCCTGAGCGAATTGACTACTAGCATAGATGAAATTCGTAACTTCAAATATGGCTTTTTCGGCATCGACTACTTTGAAATAAACAACCGCATCAACATTAACGGTCACATTATCCTTGGTGATAACTTCTTGTTTTGGGATATCGATTGTATTGGTTCGGATATCAACCCGAATCATACGCTGAAAAATCGGTACAATCACACACAGCCCTGGTGCACGAAGCCCTGAAAACTTACCTAGTGTCATAACTACACCGCGCTCGTACTGGTTGATTACTTTTAGACCGCTCAACACAAAAATCACTACGATTACTATTAGATATATAAGACCGATTGACATAAACTAACCTCCTGAACCTTATAACTTTTTATACTTAGTAGACTTTAACGCTAATTGAATAATTTCTTCAATTAATTTGGAATAAGAAACACCCTGAGCTTGCCACAATTTTGGATACATACTAATGTTCGTAAATCCCGGCAAGGTATTAACCTCGTTCAGATATAGTATACCATCGTCAGACAAGAAAAAATCAATACGAGACAAACCCTCACAACCGAGAACAGCGTACGCTTTTATGGCAATATTGCGTATTTGATTAGACAGTTCATCAGAAATGTCAGCTGGTATTATAGCTCTTGATCGACTAGATGCACTGTATTTTGATTCAAAGTCATAAAATTCACTGTCGGGTTTTATCTCGCCAACCCCACTAGCTTTTGACTTGTCACCATCACCCAACATGCCAACCTCGAGCTCTCGAGCCTTAATTGTTTTTTCGATTAATACCTTGTCGTCATATTTATGCGCTTCATTAAGTGCTGCGGCTAGCTCTTCGTCATTATTTGCTTTGCTTATACCGACAGAACTACCACAACCTGCTGGTTTAATAAATAACGAATCACCTAATGTAGCCGATAATTGGCTGAAACTTGGCACTGAGTCGTTAATCATATGTACGGCATAAGGAACGGTTTTTATGCCATTATGTTCAAGAATTTGCTTGGTTATAATTTTATCAATACAGATAGCCGATGCTGCTACGCCGCAACCAACTATTGGAATATGTAACAGTTCAGCAAGACCCTGAATCGTTCCGTCTTCGCCTTTTTCACCATGTAAAATCGGCAATATAACATCTGGTTTAACCATAGTGTCGCTAGGTAAAGTCATGAAACACCCAGTTCCCAAAACTGGCAATAACTGCGGTGCATCGTGTGTATCAACCGCCTGATCTAATGTTTCAAGTAGCCACCACCTGCCAGTCTCGTCAATAAAAGCCAAAATAATATCAAATTTAGTATCATCAAGTGCCGCATAGACATTACGAGCCGAAGAAATCGAAACCGTATGCTCAGAGGATTCGCCACCGAATAGCAACATTACTGTGATTCGCTGTGTCATACGAGATATTATACGAGGTATAATGAATACATGCAACGAACACCACTGGCAGAGAGAATGCGACCGACGAAATTAGATGAGGTTATCGGTCAATCCCAATTATTAGGTAATGGCGAAATACTACAACAAATTGTTCGCCATAAAGAACCAGTTAGTCTAATATTATGGGGACCACCAGGAAGTGGCAAGACAACTCTGGCTCGTATTATCGCCACCGAGGTTAACGCCGAGTTTATCGAATTGTCAGCCGTAACTAGTGGTAAAAAAGATGTCGAAAAAGTCATCGAGCATGCCAGACAGAACTGGAACCTGCAAAACCGTACGATCCTATTCGTCGACGAAATCCACAGATTCAACAAAGCCCAACAAGATGCTTTTTTACCACACGTCGAATCTGGATTAATTACTTTGATTGGCGCAACCACCGAAAATCCTAGTTTCGAGATTATTTCGCCGCTACTTAGCCGTAGCCGAGTTTTAATACTGCAACCACTCAGCAAATCCGAAATCGTTACTATAATAAAACGTGCACTAAAACTCGAGAAAAAAACTAAACTCGTCACCCCAAAAGCAATCGACTATCTAGCCGAACTGTCAGGCGGTGATGCTCGTGTGGCACTGGGCGATCTAGAATTAGCCCTCAGCCTAAATGAAAAGAAAATCACGCCCGAAATCGTAAAAACCGCCGCTCAAAAACGCCTGCCAGGCTACGACAAAAAAGGTGATATGCACTATAACGTCATAAGTGCCTTTATTAAGAGCATGCGTGGTAGTGACGTTGATGCCACTTTGTATTATTTAGCTCGGATGATTGATGCCGGCGAAGACCCTAAATTCATCGCCAGGCGCATGATTATTTTTGCCAGTGAAGATATCGGGCTAGCTGGTAATGGCGCCCTGGGGCTAGCTCTGAACGCTTTCCAGGCTATTGAACGTGTTGGTATGCCCGAATCTAGCTACATACTATTCCATGTTGCCTCGGCACTTGCCAAAAGCGAAAAATCACGACAAACAACCGAAGCTATGAATCGAGCAACCGAACTAGCTAAACAATATTCTAACGCTCCAGTACCACTACAGCTGCGTAACGCTCCGACTAAACTAATGAAAGATATTGGTTATGGAGTAAATTACGAATGGCAAGCCGGTTTCAAACATGACAAAGGTTTTTTACCTGATGAATTAAAAGGCAAGAAAATATTCTAAATTGTAATATTGTTTTGCAACATATATTTACTGAGTAATAAACAAATATTCGACTCTGCCCCACTGTTATAATGCACACCCCAAGAATCGATTCCATCAAAACATCGCATATCTTCGGGATTATACATTTTAACGCCAGCCACATTATCACCTTCAAACCAACGCATCCATAACTCACTATTTTTCTTGTCAGCTATATCACCAGACAATCGGTAGGCAGCCAGCCAAGCCCATACCATATAGGCAGCATCGATGGGCTGTTGGGAATAAGTCGGAACTACATCGACACCTCGCGGTAACCAACCGTCGTTACCGATCGGGCCACGTTGTCGATTACGAGTGCAGCACTCTTCTAAGAATAAGAGTATTTTTCGTCCTAATTTAGCTGCTTTTTTGTCACCATAAACCAAAGCATAGCGCAACATAGCATAGGGCATAATTCCGTTACCATACGTTAACACGGACTCTGGCCAAGGCCATTCATCACTAGTACCGTCAAAAAATGTTAATAATTTCTGATAATAAAAATCGGCCAACTCTTTGCTAATATATATAGCGCCCAGTAAGGCATAGGCATAACCCCTCATATATTTAGTTTCATTTAAATACGGCATTACCTCGATAATTAAATTATTAGCGATATCTATATTAAAATTCTTAGACAAAGCATATCCGGCTGCCCAAATAGCCTGACCAGTAGCATCACTTGATGCAATATTAGGTATGAACTTTCTATCGGGCGTTGCAAACCCATAGAACCCAACCTTGGCTCTGGACTTTACAATATAAGACAACAGTACTTCGGATTGATCCGACCGCCCAAGCGCCAAAGTTAATAATAAACCACGGGCCGCATCGTCCAAGGAATATCCTTCCTCACGCAAAATAGACTTGCCGTCGGTATGCTGCCACATGCCGAAATCATCAATTAAACTATCAAAATAAGGTGTCTGGGGAAATTTTCCCATGGCTTTTATTATTTAATAATAGTCCTCATTAAATGTAAATAAGCATCTCCGACTTTGGCCCAGCTCATCGAATCGCCAAACTTCATGGCCTTTTCTCTGGTTCGCTGATACAACGCGGTGTCTTCAATCAGAATATTAACTCGCTCCACTATAGCCGACGGTGTATTAAATGGCACTAAAAAGCCACGATCATCAGACAACACTTCTTTGGCATAGCGATATGGTGTTGAAATCGAAACCAAGCCGCAACCTAGGGCATAAGCCAATGTGCCCGAAGCTGATTGTTCAGGATCATTATGAATCGTCATATAAATATCGGCTATCGTGAAATAATCGACTAGTTTATCAGTAGGTAAGTATTCATTTACAAATCGTAACGATTCACTAACACCTAGCTCTTTGGCTAATTTCACCAAACCTTCACGATAAGTTTCACCGTCAGTTAGTAATATATCAGGGTGGGTTTGGCCAACCACCAACAGAACAACATTAGGATGACGTTCTAATATTTTAGGCAGAGACCTAACGACGACATCAATCCCCTTATTTGGGCCAATTAACCCAGTAATTAACATGTAGAATTTATCACTGTCGAGCCCTAACTCTTTGGTGATAAGTTTTTTGTCACCTGATGTAGGTTTTGGCACACCATGAGGTATCACTACCACATGCTTTTCATCGATGTCGTAATAAAATTTCAGAGTTTTTCTAGCATCATCAGTCATCGTTATCAATTTAGTCGAACGTTTACTGATTGCTCGCATAACCTCTAAGCGAGCTTTGTCAGGTTCTGGTAGTACTGTATGTAAGGTAGTTACTACTGGCACGAAAATTGAATTAATCAAAGTTAATATAAAATCACCAGTCGGATCGTGCCTATTTATACCTTTGTATTCAAAATCAACCCAGTTACCACCATATAAACCATATTCATGTTCTAACAGAACTATGTCAGGCTGCCATTCATTTAAAGCGACAGCGGCGGCTTTGTACGAATCTATATTATCTTTTTTCAATACAGCTATCGCGCGATCGCCGTACGATAACGAATCTTTGCTATCTTCGGCGGCAACCAAACACCAATCAAAATCAGGATCTTTGTCCATCGCCTCTATTAAATCACGACTATAAGTAGCGATACCACATTTCTTGGGCACGTAGGAACTAATGATCCCGATTCGTAATTTTTTCTTTGTCATAAAGTAACCAGCTACTAAACCACTACTTTCAAGATAAAATGAGAAGACAACAATTAAATGTTCACTTATTAACTCTTATTGTATTATAATAGCACAAAATGACAATAAATAAAAACACACCCAACCTACTACAATTCACACGACTCGACAACGGACCCATAATAATACCCGACCCGTCATTAAAATGGGAAATCGGTGGCGTATTTGCCCCAGCTGTTATATATGAAAATGACATATGGAAAATGGTTTATCGAGCCTACGGTGATGATAATATATCCAGATTAGGCTATGCCGAGAGCCTCGACGGCATAAAATGGCAAAAGGACAAAACCCCTCGCGTTATACCAGATAATTTCAGATTGGAATGTGATGGTATCGAAGACCCACGTATTGTCAAAATTGACGGTCAACATTTGATTACCTATACGGCATATAATCGCAAAAGACGATATGCAAATACTAAAATTAGGATACTAAAAACTTCCGACTTTAGTAATTTCAAGCGTATTACCGCATCGTTTAAAAACCACTGGCACAAGAACGACAAAGACGGTGTGTTGTTCCCTGAAAAAATAAACGGAGCATATCACATGCTCCATCGTATAGAACCTAACATACAGTTAAGTGTATCCAAAAACCTCAAAAAATGGACACGATCCACTACGGTGCTAAAAAAGACCGACAATACCTGGGAAGCGTGCAAAATAGGTGCCGGTGCGCCACCAATCAAGACCGACCTAGGTTGGCTACTGTTCTACCACGGTGTTAGCGAGACCAAAGAATACTCTATGGGCGCTGCCATTCTAAAACATGACTCGCCTACCAAAACACTATATCGACTACCATTTTCGTTAATTCATCCCGAAACAGATTACGAAAAACACGGCAATATACCTAACGTAGTTTTCGGGACTTCGGCAATCGAATTTGGCCCAGATTATCGTCTATATTACGGAGCTAGCGACACCACGATAGCCGTAGCTTCGATTAATAAGAATGCTTTGTTAGAAGCTCTTAAACAATATCCAGTAGAAAACTAACTAGTTCTTCGCGGCGCGTTTACGTAGATTTGGATCAAGCATTCGTTTACGTAGACGTAGGCTCTTAGGTGTTACTTCTAGCAATTCGTCATCTTCGATAAAATCAATACACTGTTCTAAACTAAGGTCGGTAAATGGAGTTAATTGTACCGTACCGTCGCTGGACGAACTACGCATATTCGTTAGATGTTTAGCTTTACAAACATTCATTTCCAAATCTTCATTGCGTTGGTATAAACCGACAATCATGCCTTGGTAAACCTGAACACCAGGTCCAACATACAATTCACCACGAGATTCACCCATTTCTAGGGCATAAGGAGTTGTAATACCAGCTTCGGTCGCAATTATCGCACCGTTACGGATTTTCTGGATCTTTGGACCTAATGGCTGATAACCATGAGGTAAAGTATTCATAATAACCGTGCCTTTGGTGGCAGTAAGTAATAGGTTACGTAGACCAATCAATGCCCTAGTTGGCAAAACATAAGTCAAACGGTTCATGCCACCGCTAGTTTGCTCTTGCTTGCCTAGGTTTGCCCTACGAGCACCTAGTTCTTGGCTAACAACACCCATGAATTCCGAAGAGATTTCGATTAATAGTTCTTCGACTGGCTCTTTTTCGACACCATCTTCACGGATAGTAACAACCTGTGGACGACCAACTTCGAATTCAAAACCTTCACGGCGTAGTGTTTCAATTAAAACTGATAGATGTAACTCACCGCGGCCAGATACCTTGAAACCAATACCATCTTCTTCGACACGTAAACTAACATTAGTTTCTAATTCGCGCTTTAAACGATCACCGATCTGGCGAGATGTATTAAATTGGCCTTCTTTGCCCTTCATTGGGCTAGTATTTGGGCCCAAATAAATACTAATGGTTGGGGCTTCGACATCGATAACTGGTAGTGCCTCTGGGGTGTCTTTGTCGGCAATAGTTTCGCCAATATGAGCTTCGGACACACCAGTAATTGCTACGATATCACCAGCTGCTGCGCCATCAATTTCTTCGCGGTTTAGACCGCGGTATCCAAATATCTTGTCAATACGAGAACTAATTTGCGTACCGTCGCGTTTAATTAAAATCACCGACATTCCGCGTTTAATAGAGCCGCGGGTTATACGACCAATAGCATATTTACCTAGGAATGAATCATATTGCAATGAAGTGACTAATAGCTGTAATGGGCCATCAACGTTAACTGTTGGTGATGGAATATCATTAATGATTGCATTAAAAATTGGCGTTAAGTCAGTATCTTCGTCTGAGTTTTCAGGCAATTCTTTCCAAGCTTTACCGTCACGACCAATCGCGTAATATACAGGATAATATAATTGGCTGTCATCAACGGCAAGTTCCAAAAATAAATCAGCAATTTCGTCAATAACTTCGTCAATACGACGAGCGGCTTTGTCGATTTTATTAATAACTACAACTGGCTGAAGCCCTAATTCTAGCGCCTTTGACAACACGAATTTAGTCTGAGGCATTGGGCCTTCTTGGGCGTCAACGATTAATAAAACACCGTCAGCCATATTAAGAGTACGTTCAACCTCACCACTGAAATCAGCGTGTCCTGGTGTGTCAATAATGTTGATTTTGTAATCACCGTAATAAACCGAGGTTTGTTTAGCAGTAATAGTAATACCACGTTCATGTTCTTGGTCACCACTATCCATAATTAGTGATTGAGCCATCTCGGCTTGGTTAGAACGGAACGTATTACTTTGCTTTAATAAACCATCGACAATAGTAGTCTTGCCGTGGTCGACATGAGCAATAATAGCAACGTTGCGAATAAATTTTGGGTCTTTCATAAAAATATACCCGATAACCGGGTTCCTTATCTGTCAATTATAGCAGAAAAATGAAAATATTCAAGCACGGCATTATATAAAATTAAACTACTACGTCAGCTAGGTTAATTATGAAAATAACTATCAACCGTAATTGAACCACTAGTAATGGCTGTACCA
>JBAXHQ010000020.1:0-9094 GCA_037138815.1 Candidatus Saccharimonadota bacterium | reverse complement strand
GGTATCGGCAGGAGCAATGGTTGTATCGAGGGTGAAGGAGGCGGTGGAGACGGTGCCATTATAGCCCGCTAACGAAGCAGAAGCTATATTGACAGGAGTCAACATTACCTTAGGTGCAGATCCAAAAGCTCCATTAAATGTAATCGTTGCCATAGTGCCAGTAGTAGCACCACAACCCGTGCCAGTAACCACTGTAATGGTACCAGCATTATCATTACCAGATATCGATACGGTTGGCGTAGTACAGGCCGCAGCGCCGGCAGCTATGGTTGGCGAAACACCGCCAGTTATAATGTGACCGTTAATAGTTAGAGTGCCGTTGATAGTAGCAGATACGACACTGAGGGCACCTGCGGCACTAATACTGACTAGAACGGTACCTGAAGAGTTCTGGGTTTGGAATAGATCAGCAGTTTGGCTAGTCATCCCTTGAATTACCATACCTTTATTAGTTGTAGCCTTGGTAGAAATGGCGACTCGAGCCAGTGAATCAGCAGCACTTAGTGTGTTAATAGATAATTGGTTAGCGGGCGTATTAGTACCTATACCTACGCGACCATTAGTACTATCCACATCGAATATTGATGAGGCAGCAGCATTTTGAACTTGGAAGGCCGTAGTTGAGTTAGTATTATTTTTAATCAATACACTGCCCGTAGCGCTAATACCAAACATAGTATTACCACTAATATCCTTAGCCTGTAATAGGTCGGCCGTTTGACCACTCGCCCCTTGAATAACCTGAGCTACGGAAGTTGCAGCGGTATTAACCGTAAGTTTAGGAGATAACGTTGGAATGGTAGGACTGGTGTTAATAAATACAGACACAGAAGCCGAGTTGAGGTTAGTTACTGCTATATCAGGTTTATTATCATTATTAAGGTCAGCCGTAATGATTGCATTTGGATTTGAACCTGTAGCGTAATCAACCTTGGTTGCAAATGTGCCAGTACCATTATTCATAAGGACGGATATTGTATTAGAGGTATAGTTAGCTGCTATAAGATCTGGCTTATTGTCACCATTTAGGTCGGCCGTAGCTAACGAATAAGGTTGACTACCAGTTCCATAATCAACTTTGGCAGCAAACGTACCATTGCCGTTGTTCATGAATACAGAGATAACATTATTGTAACAAGATATAGCTATATCTATCTTGCCGTCACCGTTGAAATCAGCCAATGCCCCAGCGTATGGATAATTACTAGTGTTATAATCCACCTTGGTTGCAAATGTACCATCCCCATTATTTATGAGTACCGACATACTGTTTGAACTGTTATTGGCAGATACGAGATCGGGTTTATTGTCACCGTTTAGGTCAGCCGCAACGACAGATAACGGATATAATCCAGTCGCGTAGTCAACTTTGGTGGCGAATGTACCATCACCATTATTTATTAATACAGAAACATTATTCGAGTTGCTATTTGCTACTATCAAATCAGGTCTACTATCACCATTCACATCTAATGCTGTTACATAATATGGAGCGCTACCGGTCGCGTAGTCAACCTTTGTAGCGAATGTACCGTTGCCGTTATTAATTAGGACGGAAACATTATTCGAACCTTGGTTAGCGGCTATTACGTCGAGTTTACCATCACCGTTTACATCAGCCGTAGTGACAGAATATGGGGCATTACCGGTCGCGTAGTCAACCTTTGCAGCGAAGGTACCAGTACCATTATTCATAAGTATAGATACAGTATAATCACCCGTATTAGCTGTGACTAAGTCAAGTTTACCATCACCGTTGAAATCAGCAGAAGCAACTCCCTGTGGGTGATACCCAGATGTATAGTCAACTTTGGCGGCAGTAGAATATTGCACCGTTGCGATTGATGCTGTTGCTGTGGAACCTATAGTGACACTTCCGTTCGTGGTATCAGTATTAAAGAACGTCGTGCCACTAGCATTCTGGATCTGGAACGCCGTAGTCGAGTTAGTCCCGTTTTTTGCTACAAAACTACCAGTAGCACCGATAGTCAACATAGTGGTACTGCTACTCTTTACTTGCAATAAATCAGCTACTTGGCTACTAGCCCCTTGGATAACTTGAGCTACGGATGCAGCCGAAGTAGTTACTAATAATTTAGATATAGAAGGAATAGTATTCATAAATACCGAGACACTGCCTACATTCTGATTGGCAACTATCAAGTCTGGTCTAGTGTCACCATTAAGGTCAGCTGTAGTTACAAACCATGGACCGGATGCAGTGTTATAGTCAACTTTGGTGGCGAAGGTGCCGTTACCGTTATTCATAAACACGGAAAGTGTATCCGAATTGCGGTTGGCGACTATCATATCTTGGTCGCCATCACCATCAAGATCAGCAGCAGTGACAGAATATGGTTTAGCGCCAGTAGTATAGTCAACTTTGGTGGCGAAGGTGCCGTTACCGTTATTCATGAGAACCGACATCGTACTACTATCGATAACTACCGCCAAATCTATCTTGCCATCACCATTGAAATCAGCGGCAGTTGCAGAGTATGGGTTAGAACCAGTGTTATAGTCGACTTTGGCGGCAAATGTGCCCGTGCCGGTGTTCATAAATATAGATATACTGCTAGAACTATTATTTACAGCAGCAATATCCGTCTTGCCATCACCATTGAAATCGGCAGCAACAATCGAGTAAGGATTAGTAGCGGTAGTATAGTCAACTTTGCCAGCAAATGTTCCGTTACTATTATTTATAAAGACAGAAATAGTGTTAGATGCGTTATTTGCAGTTGCTAAGTCGGGTTTGCCATCACCGTTGAAGTCGGCAGTCGTTAATGCATATGGAGTATTACCAGTAGCATAGTCAACTTTCGCCATAAATGTACCGCCGCCATAATTCATAAAGACAGAAATAGTGTTAGAACCATTATTTACAGTTGCTAAGTCGGGTTTGCCATCACCGTTGAAGTCGGCAGCAACAACTGCGTATGGATAATTACCTGTCGCATAATCTACTCTGGTAGCAAATGTGCCGTTACCGTTATTCATTAGTACCGACATATTCCAGTCGCCATTATTAGCAGTAGCCATGTCAAGTTTGCCGTCGCCGTTAAAGTCAGCTGTAGCGACAGACTGTGGCTGCCAACCCGTGCCATAATCGACTTTACCAGCATTAGTGTATGGTTTTATTATTGCTGTCGTTGAACCGATCGTTACTGCCCCATTCGTAGAATCAGCATTCAAATAAGTAGTACCTGTGGCACTTTGTATCTGGAAAGCTGCCGTGGAATTAGTATTATTTTTAGCCAAGATATTGCCTGTAGCACCAACACTAAACATAGTGTTATTATTGCTATCTTTGGCTTGGATTAGATCAGCGGTTTGACCACTCGCCCCTTGGATAACTTCCGCCACCGAAGCAGCCGAGGTTAGGACTGTGAGTTTAGGTGACATTACAGTGGTGTTCATAATAACTGAAACCGTAGTAGTACCACCATTTGAAATCGCAATATCTAGTTTGCCATCAGCGTTAAAATCGGCAGCAGCAGCTGATACTGGGCCAGAGCCAACTGTATAATCGGCTTTAGTAGCAAAGGTGCCGTTACCATTATTCATAAATATAGATATAGTACTGGCAGTATTGGTAGCTATTAAGTCAGGTCTACCATCACCGTTTAAATCAGCTGCTGTGATAAATTGAGGGGAAACACTGGCAGTATAATCAACCTTAGCGGCAAATGTACCAGTACCATTATTTATAAGAACGGAAACATTATTACCATTGGCGTTAGCAGTAGCTAAATCAGGTTTGCCATCGCCATTGAAGTCAGCGGCGATAACCGATAACGGCTGAGCTGCGGTAGTATAATTAACAGCGGCGGCGAAAGTGCCAGCACCGTTATTTATAAATACCGAGACAGTATTAGCACTATAGTTAGCTACTGCAATATCCGCCTTACCATCACCACTAAAATCAGCAGTGGTTACTGAATATGGATTAGTACTGGCAGTATAATCAACTTTAGTGGCAAATGTACCGTTACCGTTATTTATTAATACCGAGACGGTACCAGTATAATTTGCTACTGCCAAGTCGAACTTACTATCATTATTAAAATCTGCAGTAGCAACCAGATAAGGTTGAGTGCCGGTTCCATAGCCTACAGCATTAGCAAAGGTGCCGTTACCGTTATTAATAAACACGGAAACTGTATTTGCCGAGTAATTAGACGATACAAGATCATACTTACCATCCCCGTTGAAATCAGCAGTAGCAACTGAGAATGGGTTGGCACCTGTCGTGTAATCCACTTTAGCGGCAAAAGTGCCATCGCCATTATTCATAAATACGGAAACCGTATTAGAACTGTTGTTAGCTACGGCCATATCGGGTTTATTATCACTATTAAAGTCGGCGGAGGTAACTGAACGTGGGTTCGAGCCAGTCGTATAATCGACTTTGGCGGCGTTGGTATATTGCCCTACTGTTAACGATGAACCTATTGTAATATCACCATTCACCGTATCGGCTGTCAAAAGATTCGAACCAGCAGCATTTTGTACTTGCAGGGCTATTGTAGAGTTAGTAGCAGCCTGGAATAGAGCAGCCCCATTGGCGGTTAGGTTATGATTTGCAGTAATGGTAGTGTTAGCGCCTAGGCTGATCGACGTAGCGTTAACAGAACCAATAGCTAAACCAGATGGCGTAGCTACATCTAATGTATTCGTTCTTACAATCCCAGTAGCACTAATACTAGCCAAGATAGTACCAGACGAGTTTTTAGCTTGTAATAGGTCAGCGGTTTGGCCAGATGCGGCTTGGATTACTTCGGCTACCGAGGCCGCGGATGTGTTGACGGTTAGTTTCTGTGATCCAAGTGTAGTATTCATAAATACAGAGGCACTGGTAGCACCATTATTAGCCGTAACTAGATCTGTTTTATTATCTGAATTCACATCAGCCGACGTAATAGACCATGGATGAGTACTAGACGTGTAGTCGACTTTGGCAGCGAAGGTACCGGTACCATTGTTTGTGAATATCGATATAGTATTGGACGTATAGTTAGCTACCGCTAGATCAAGTTTGCCATCATTATTTATATCAGCGGCAGTAATAGATATAGGAAGAGTACCGGTTGTATAGTCGACTTTGGCTGCAAAAGTGCCCGTGCCACTATTAATAAGTACGGAAACTGCATTAGCATCCCTACCGGTCGTTGCTATGTCTGGCTTACCATCACCACTAAAATCGGCAACTACTATAGACCATGGATAGGCACCGACCGTATAATCTACTTTGGTAGCAAAAGTGCCGTTGCCGTTGTTTATAAACACCGATACAGTACTAGTGGTGTTATTATTTGATACGATTATATCAACCTTGCCGTCACTATTTACATCAGCAGTAGCAACAGCGCAAGGGCTAGTGCCGCTACCAGTTGCATAGTCGACTCTAGTAGCAAAGGTACCGTTGCCGTTATTCATAAGTACGGAAACTGCACTAACACTATTACTAGCTTCAGCTATATCGATTTTACCATCACCATTAAAGTCGGCGGCGGCGATAAATTGCGGGTTAGCACCAGCTGCATAATCAACCTTAGCAGCAAAGGTACCATTGCCGTTATTCATTAAGATGGAAATAGTGCTAGCTCCCCAATTGGCTACTGCCAAGTCGGGTTTGCTGTCACCGTTAAAATCGGCGGCAGCAACATAATATGGACTAGTCCCCACGGAATAATCAACCTTGGCAGCATATGTACCGTCACCATTATTTATGAGTACTGATACCGTACCCGAAGCGTTATTATTCACTACTGCTATATCAGGTTTACTATCGCCGTTAAAGTCAGCTGAGGTAACAGAAAATGGGTTAGCATTAGTAGTGTAGTCGACTTTACTAGCAAGAGAATATGTAGATGGTGCCCAAGTTGATCCGATTGCAACACTACTGTTTGTTGTATCAGCGTTAAAGAAGGCTGTTCCCGTAGCATTCTGGATACTAAATGCTGTCGTTGAATTAATATCATTCTTAGCTAATACACTGCCAGTAGCACTAATACTAAACATAGTGTTGTTGCTACTGTCTTTGGCTTGTAATAAGTCAGCAGTTTGGCTAGATGCTCCTTGAATGACTTGAGCTACTGAGGCTGCAGAGGTTGTGACGGTGAGTTTAGGTGACCAACCTGGGGTGGTGTTGATAATAACAGATACACTACTAATAATTACCGCGAGGTCTGGTCTACCATCACCATTGAAATCGGCAGATGCCATCGACTGCACAGCACCAGCAGTGTAATCAACTTTATTAGCAAAGGTACCATCGCCGTTGTTAGCAAGGATAGATATAGTAGTGTTAGCGTTAGCGACAGCAATATCAAGTTTATTATCACCGTTGAAGTCAGCGACAATAGCAGGAGCTGCGTTAGAACCTATAGCATAATCGACTTTTGTGGCAAATGTACCATTACTATTGCCTATTAGCACAGAGATATTATTAGAAGTAGAATTACCCACAACTAAGTCGGGCTTGTTATCACCATTAAGGTCGGCTGCAGCAACTGAGCTAGGGGTAGCACCAGTCGCGTAGTCGACTTTGGCGGCAAAGGTGCCTGTACCGCTGTTGATAAATACAGAGACTGTACTATCACTACTATTAGCTACTGCGAGGTCGGGTCTACTGTCACCGTTGAAATCGGCGGCTGTAATAGAATATGGACCACCGCCAGTCGCGTAGTCGACTTTGGCGGCAAAGGTGCCTGTACCATTATTAATGAGAACGGAGACAGAAGGAGTACCGCCGAGATAAATCACCGCTAGGTCGGGCTTGCCATCACCGTTGAAGTCAGCGGCCGTAACTCCATATGGGGCAGAGCCGGTAGTGTAGTCGACTTTGGCGGCAAAGGTGCCTGTACCACTGTTGATAAATACAGAGACTTTAGCTAAATTATAATCCGCTACCGCTAGGTCGGGCTTGCCATCGCTGTTGAAGTCAGCACTAGTGATTGCTATTGGATTGGTACCGGTAGTGTAGTCGACTTTGGCGGCAAAGGTGCCTGTACCGCTGTTGATAAATACAGAGACTGTATTAGAGCTATAATTAGCTACCGCGAGGTCGGGCTTGCCATCACCATTGAAGTCAGCACTAGTGACAGAGCGCGGGCTAGAGCCGGTAGTGTAGTCGACTTTATTAGCAAAACTAGTCATACCCGATACCACCGTGCTACCTATGCCTACTCCCCCATTAACCGTGTCAGTATTAAGGTAAGTAGTGCCTGTCGCACTCTGAATTTGGAAAGCTGTCGTTGAATTAATATCATTCTTAGCTAATACACTACCAGTAGCACTAATACTAAACATAGTGTTATTACTACTATCTTTGACTTGTAGCAAGTCAGCAGTTTGGCTAGATGCTCCTTGAATGACTTGAGCTACTGAGGCTGCAGAGGTTGTGACGGTGAGTTTAGGTGACCAACCTGGGGTGGTGTTGAGGAGGACGGATACGGTGCTAGAACCATAATTTACTACAGCAAGGTCCGACCTATTGTCACTATTAAAGTCAGCATACGTGATTGAATACGGGTTAGATCCAGTTGTGTAATCAACTTTGGCTGCGAAGGTGCCAGTGCCACTATTAATAAATGTTGACGTAGTACTATCGCCGCTATTAGCCGTAGCGATATCAATCTTGCCATCACCATTGATATCAGTAGCAGTTACATAATAAGGTAATGATCCGGTTGTGTAATCAACTTTGGCTGCGAAGGTGCCTGTACCGCTATTAATAAATACCGAGACAGTATTAGAACCATAATTTACTACAGCTAGGTCGGGTTTGCTATCACCATTAAGGTCGGCAGCAGCAACGGAACGAGGGGACGATCCAGTTGCATAGTCAACTTTGGCGGCGAAGGTGCCGTTACCGTTATTTATTAAAATAGATACGCTATCAGATCCAACACCATTTACTACTGCTAGGTCGGGTTTGCCATCGCCGTTGAAATCAGCGGCCGTAATTGAATACGGGCCATTACCTGTCGTATAGTCAACTTTGGCGGCAAAGGTGCCACTACCATTGTTAATGAATACAGAAGCAGAAACAGAATTATAATTAACTACAGCAAGGTCTATCTTGCCATCGCCGTTGAAATCAGCGGCCGTAATTGAATAAGGATTAGACCCAGTCGTATAGTCAACTTTGGCGGCAAAGGTGCCGTTACCGTTATTAACAAGTACCGATATTGTATTGGCCCCACCATTAGCTACTGCTAGATCAGCCTTACCGTCACCATTAAAATCAGCAACGGTAACTGAACGTGGACCAGTGCCAGTAGTGTAATCAACTTTGGCTGCGAAGGTACCAGTGCCACTATTAATAAAGATAGAGACACTATCAGAGCCATTATTAACTACAGCCATGTCTATTTTACCGTCACCATTGAAGTCAGCGGCTATTACCGAGTAAGGATAGCTGCCTGTCGTATAGTCGACTTTGCCAGCATTGTTATATTGCCCGATCGTTGATGTTGCCGATCCAATAGTTGCGCCACCGTTAGTCGTGTCTACGTTCAATAATCTAGTCCCAGCAGCGTTTTGTATTTGGAAAGCTGTTGTAGAGTTAGTGGCATCCTGGAACAAGGCCGCACCGTTGGCGGTTAGGCTTTTATTAGCAGCCACCGTGGTATTTGCATTCAAAGCAATCGCGGTAGCATTAGTAGCCCCGATAGATAAACTTGCCGCAGCAATAGCATCAATTGAACCTGTCTGCATTACACCAGCCATATACCCATTTCGATATGCTAGACTAGCTGAACCTAGATCGATGCTATTAGTTACGCCAGGCAATAGACTAGTATTAATGGCAACACCAACTAGGTTATCTAATGCCCTAGTAGCACAAGTTGGGCAAGTACTGCCACCGGTTGCAGCGATAGATATAGAGCCACTACCACTCGTAATAGTTATTCCCGATCCCTGCGTTAATGTAGATAGTGTATAGCCAGAGCCATTCCCTATTAATAATTGTCCAGCTGTCGGCGTACTACCTAGACCCGTACCACCACTAGCTACAGACAATGCAGTCCCTAGTGTCAACCCAGCAAATGTTGGAGAGGAGGATGTGGCGATACCTTGGATGGTG
>JBAXHQ010000019.1:0-9199 GCA_037138815.1 Candidatus Saccharimonadota bacterium | reverse complement strand
GCATGTGTTAGGCACGCCGCCAGCATTCATCCTGAGCCAGGATCAAACTCTCCATAAAATGATATTACCGATAAATCGATATATCAACATAACTCAATATAAACTGACGATGATTTGCACAACTAAATTGTCAAAGTTCTTATCATCTGTTGCAACTCCACGTTGTTTCGCTCAAAATTTGTGCGACCAGATTGTTTTCAATCATACCCTACAACTTACGCATCAGTCAAGGGTAATTTTCCTTTATTTAGTTGATAAAAACACAACTATACCAATAACCACTCCAAATACCGCCCCAAGAACGACTTCTAAGGGGGTGTGGCCTTTGGCGACACGTGGTAATTTCACTGTACTTTTACCCTCTTTTATCAACCCATGTATGGCCTCGCCCTGTTCACCGGACGATCTGCGAACCTTCAAAGCATCGTACATAACAATTATCGCAAACAATAACGCAAGTCCGAAGATCCCAGAGCCTAGACCATCGCGTAGCCCTATGATTGTAGCCATAGCCATCGTTGTCGCACTATGGCCACTAGGCATACCTCCAGAGATAAATAGATGCGATCTAAGATTAAGTTTCTCTCTTTTTATCGAGCTAAACACATACTTGATTGTATGAGCGCCAATCCAAGCAATTAAAATTGTAAGTAAATACGGTGAAAATATCTCAAAATTCACGAGTTTAGCTCTCCTCACTACTTATATTTTTTGTCCTATCTTGTTCTGGCATTAATCCAAGCGAAGCTACCTTATCACCCTCACGCATACGCATAATTCGTACACCCTGAGTTGTTCTACCTAGAGTTGGAATATCTTTCAGACCAACGCGGATAGCCTGACCTTCATTAGAAATCAACAGGACTTCACACGCTTCGGGATCCAAGGTATGAACTGCGATTATAGGACCGGTTTTAGCAGTCACGACAGCCGCTTTTATACCTACTCCACCACGTTTATGTGAAGGGAAATTAGATACTTTAGTTGACTTACCATATCCGTTCTCGCTAATAACTAGTAAGCTTCTACTGTCATCGTCAACAATATCCATACCAACCACTTGGTCATTTGGTCGTAACCTTACACCACGTACACCTCGTGCTGAACGCCCCATTGGACGAGCATCTTTTTCATTAAATCGAATTGCTTGCCCAGCTGATGTTGATATAATTACATCATTATCGCCAGTAGTCTTTTGTATCCAACGCAATTCATCACCGTCATCAAGCTTTATAGCGATCAGCCCATTCGTTCGTATATTCGCATAATCCTCTAGAGGGGTTTTCTTGACGGTACCTTTGGCGGTTGCCATAAATAAATAACCTTCATTTTTGGAATTATTCTCGTGTTTGATAATTGAAGTTATTTTTTCTTCTGGTTGCAACTGTAATAGATTAACCGCAGCCACACCCTTAGCGGCCAAACCAGCAGCTGGGACTTCATATGCCTTTAAGCGGAAAATACGACCACGATTAGTAAAGAATAATAAGTAATCATGGGTACTAGCTGGTACTAATTGGTCAATTATATCTTCAGCCTTAGTAGTCATACCACGCTTACCCTTGCCACCTCTATTCTGACGATGGTATTCACTAACTAATGTTCGTTTTATGTAATTTTCAGTAGTTAGTAGGATAATACTATCTTCTTCTGGTATAAGCTCTTCGTCACTAAATTTACCCAATTCATAATTAATCATCTTGCTACGACGTTTGTCGCCGTATTTTTCTTTCATATCCAATAATTCTTCTTTGATAATTCGCAGAACCTCACGTTCATCAGCCAGGATAGCTTCGAGTTTCGCAATTAAATCAAATAATTCTTTCAGTTCATTCTCGATTGCTTCACGTTCCAGACCAGTCAAACGTCTTAGCTGCATAGCCAGGATAGCCTTAGCCTGAATCGAAGATAGCCCGAATTTCTCTATCAAGGCAACTTCGGCATCTTCACTCGTCCTGCTAGCACGAATCGTTTTAATGACCTCGTCGATATGATCAAGTGCTATTTTATAGCCTTCTAGTATATGCGCGCGCTCTTTTGCCTTGCGCAATTCAAATTCGGTTCGACGGCGAACAACTATCTGACGATGTTTAATGAATTCACTTAATATTTCTTGCAGCCCCAAAATACGCGGTTGTATACCATCAATCAAAGCCAACATATTATAATGAAAACTAGTCTGTAGGGCTGTCATCTTAAACAATTGGTTCAATACCTTCTTTGGATATGAATCCTTTTTTAATTCAATAACAACTCGAACTGATCCGCGTGCGCTCTCATCACGTAAATCACTAATTGACGTAATCTTTTTTTCTTTGACTAAATCGGCAATTTTTTCTATTAATGTTGCTTTATTTACAGCAAAAGGCATTTCAGTAACAATAATTTGGCTACGCCCTTTTTTAGTCTCTTCGATGTTTGCAACTGCACGAATTACAACACTACCACGACCTGTTTGATACGCTTGGCGCATTGGTGCACCACCATAAACAACAGCTCCAGTTGGAAAATCTGGACCCTTAACATACTTCAACAAGTCATCTAATGTAGTAGTCTCTGGATTATCGATTAGATGAATTGTAGCATCAACTAATTCACTGAGGTTATGTGTCGGGATACTAGTCGCCATACCAACTGCGATACCAATTTGCCCATTTAGTAACAGATTAGGGAGCTTAGCCGGCAATACCGATGGTTCTCGTTCAGAACCATCATAGTTATCTCGAAAATCTACAGTATCTTTATCTAAATCAGTTAGCAATTCATTACCGACTTTATCTAGTCGGGCTTCGGTATAACGAGAAGCGGCAGCAGGATCGCCGTCCATAGAACCGAAATTTCCTTGACCATCAACTAGCGAGTATCGCATCACCCAATCTTGTGCTAAACGAACCATAGAGTCGTAAATAGCCGTATCACCGTGTGGGTGATATTTACCCATAACATCACCTACGATACGAGCAGACTTGGTGAATTTTGTTCCCGGGCGCATTCCTTGCTCACCCATCGAAAACAATATACGGCGATGTACAGGCTTAAGCCCATCACGTACATCAGGCAACGCACGATCAACAATAACGCTCATCGAATAACGTAGGAAGCTATCCTCCATTACATCTTCAACTGTTCTATCTTCTACAACACGTGAATGTGTTGTATTTATTACAACTTCACTTTCAATAGGTGTATTTTCATCGTCGTTCATAACTAAATATCCAACTCCTCAAGACTAATCGTTTTAGCACGGCTCTGTATAAATGCTTTTCTCAAATCCACCTGGTCACCCATTAGTTTAGTAAAAATAGCATCCGCTTTTTCTGCATCTGCAACCCTAACTTGGACCAACACGCGATTCTCTGGGTTCATGGTCGTTTCCCATAATTGTTCAGCGTCCATCTCACCAAGACCTTTATAACGCTGTAGCAACGTTATACCGGCCTGCTTAGTCCTATCTGATTCAATATCAATATTAACGCCTTTGTCTTTTCGATCGGCGATAAGTTTATCAGTTATAACCTCACGCTCTTCCTCGTCATAGGCATAAAACTTCTTTGCACCAGCCCTCAACAAGAATAATGGTGGTTTAGCTAGATATATATGGCCACCCTCTACTACTTCACGCATATAACGGAAAAAGAACGTTAATAGCAACGTCGCGATATGGCTACCGTCAACATCGGCATCAGTCATGATAATAATTCGATGATACCTTAGACCAGAAATATCGAACTGGTCACCAATACCAACCCCCATACCTTTGATCAAACTAACAATTTCATTATTACCAAGCATGCGATCTAATCGCGCTCGCTCGACATTCAATACCTTACCTCTTAACGGTAATATAGCCTGAGTTTTACTATCACGCCCTGATTTAGCCGATCCACCAGCCGAATCACCCTCTACTATATAGAGCTCCGAATCAGCGGGATTTTTACTAGAACAATCGGCTAATTTTCCAGGTAAACTGAGCCCATCTAGGGCACCTTTACGTATAACATTATCACGAGCCGCCCTAGCAGCTTTTCTAGCCCTAGCTGCCAACAATGCCTTGCCTACAATACCTTTGGCCGTATTTGGATTCTCGTCCAAATAATACGAAAAATATTCATTCATTACTTGCTCGACATAGCGCCTAACCTCTGGGTTACCGAGCTTATTTTTTGTCTGTCCCTCAAATTGAGGGTCTGGTAATTTAACGAGGATTACAGCTGTTAAACCTTCACGAATATCATCACCATTCAGGTTTTCTTCTTTTTCCTTTAGTAAACCACTTTTTCGAGCATAGTCATTAATGACACGCGTTAACGCAGACCTAAAACCAACTAAATGAGTTCCCCCGTCAACCGTAAGCACGTTGTTTGCAAATGGTCGAACTGTTTCTGTAAAAGAATCGTTATATTGTATAGCAACTTCAATCATTGAATCTTCTACTTGTTTTTCAACATAAAAAACACTGTCACCTATGATATCTTTGCCTACGTTTAGATGTTTAACGTAACTCTGTATGCCACCTTCGAAATAGAAAGCTTCGCGTTCATTAGTTCGCTCGTCCTGGACGGCAACGTATACGCCTTTGGTTAAATAGGCTTGATGGCGTAAATAATTAACAACCCATTTGTAATCAAATTCAACTGTTTCTTTGAATATAGTCGGATCGGGATAAAAAGTAATTGTCGTACCACGTGGCCGATCAGTCTTGCCTAGTTTTTGCAACTGGCCTTGAGTGACACCTTGTGCAAATTCTATACGATATAATTGACCATCATGTACTACCTCAGCGATTAAACGACTAGATAATGCATTTACCACACTAGAGCCTACGCCGTGAAGACCAGATGAAACTTTATAACCACCACCGCCAAACTTTCCACCAGCATGGAGAATAGTCAAAGCAGTCTCGATTGTGCTTTTACCAGTTTTTGGGTGTGTATCTACAGGAATACCGCGACCATTATCCTCAATCTTTACGCCGCCATCGTTCAATATGATTACATTTACTTTATTGGCATACCCAGCAATAGCTTCATCAATCGAGTTGTCAGCTATTTCTTTAATTAGATGGTGAACCCCCTCATAGCCAGTACTGCCAATATACATTCCGGGGCGTTTTCGGACGGGATCAAGTCCTTCAAGCACCTGAATCTGTGATCCATCATAAGAATTGTCGTTTTTTTGTTTAATCACTATTAACTCCCTCATCCGCTTCAGACTACTTTACGGCTATTTACAATATTACTATTATAGCGGATAAATTGTGTTCACTCAAGCTATTGCACTGAACATATTTGTTATGCTAAAGTGTTATATAAGAGGCGTAATTAAAATAAAAAATGTTTAGAAAGATCGTATCTAATTTACCATTTAGTCCTGCTCTAGTTGGGCAATTAGGATTCTATGTAAAAAGATTACGCAAAGAAGAAGCAACTAGAAAATTAAGCCTAATATTTGTAATTCTAGCCCTTATAGTGCAGTCATTGATAGTATTCCAACCTTCGGAATCAGCTAATGCCGCCAGTGCAAATAGGACAGCGCCCAAAGACGTTAGTCAATCCATAAATAGTCTAATTAAAACCAAAACAGCCACTAATATCTCGCAGGGATTTATAGATGCATCGTTAGTCACGGCTCGTGCAGGCGATCAGATTAGCTACACGATCACAGTCGAGAATACTGGAATTAATACTATCTCTAGTAAATTAGAGGATGAATTAGCCGATGTATTGGAATATTCAACTTTGAACGATAACGGCGGCGGTGTATTGGATCAGAAAACACACATATTATCATGGCCAGATATCACGCTCAACCCAAAAGACAAACAAAACAGAACCTTCACAGTGAAATTGTTCGAAACAATACCAGCAACCGCTCGAGGTGAAAATAATAATACGTCGTCATATGATTGTGTTATGACTAATGCTTTCGGTAACACTACGAACATAAAATTGGCTTGCCCAGCACCAAAAATAATCGAAAAAATCTCTACAGATCTGCCTAAAATCGGAATTTCAGAGAATATATTATTCGCGTTTATTATAGTAACGGTCACCGCATTTTTATATGCACGCACACGACAGTTCAAAAAAGAACTCTATCTAATACGATCAATTATTAATACAGATATAATTTAGTGTCAGAACGAGGATATATAAATGAGCCACAGTAACACAAAAAATCCATATATCAATCTAAGTAAAAAGAAATTAGGTGATAGTTACAGTAAAGCCATGAAACAAATCCAAGGCGAACTACCTACCGCTAGCCGTAAATTTAGCAAATTCTTGCATAATAAATACATAGAAAAAACCGCCGACTTCATAAGCCAGACTATCGCACGACCAAACGCTATCCTAACTGGCGCAGTTTTCGCGTTCATAATACCATTATTTATGTATGTTGTGGCAAAAAATATTGGCTATACCCTATCTGGTTTCGAGACTATTGGCGCTTTTGCCCTAGGGTGGGTAGTTGGTATCGTCTACGACTACTTAAAGGCCTTGTTCACTGGTAAAAATATCTAATAAAATAAAATATAATTTAATTATCGTAGTTTAATAGACACTTCATCACCCATATTATCTGCTTCGTCTTTTCTGAGATGAAGTTCTTTCTTATCCGTATCACCTACATTAGCAGCCTTGGTATTAATTATCTGCTGCCTTTTTGCTAACCATTCATCTAAAAATGATGATCCACTGCCAGTGGCTACCTTACTAGTTTGGGGCAAAGGCGTAGTGTTATTAACCGAAGAAATCTGCTGTTGCGAATTCCTTAGAGTATCTAATTTCGCCTTTCTGGCCGCATCACCGGCCCCTAGCCGCTCAAATATTTCTTTTTCGACTAATGCTCGTGGACGGCCATATTTAGCTGCAGACAGCTTCTTGAGGGCGTCACGTAATTGAGGGTTTGATTTACCCATAGGTGGCACCAGCGACATACTAAAGGCCGATGATGGAACATTATTAATCATGACCGAAGTTATAGTTTGAAAATTAGGTAATTTAGTTAGGTCCTCAGCATCAAATGTAGGCGCGAATTTTTTCTGCAATATCTCGGCATCAGTTATACCAATTCGCCCACTAATAACAGTACCTATATTTCCGATAATGGCTTCACGAATGTTATCCGTCAATTGTGTCATAAATTGATTAGCTAAAACTAAATTCAACCTATATTTCCTAGCCTCGGACAGAATAGTAGCAAATGAATCGGTTGCAAAATTTTGGAACTCATCGACATATAACGCAAAATCTTCTCGTTCGTCTTCAGATACACTCGCTCTACCCATAGCAGCTGCCTGAAATTTCATAACAAATATCATACCTAATAATTGCGAGTTTAATTCACCAGTACGTCCCTTAGAAAGATTAACGAATAGGATCTTTTTATTATCCATAATGTCGCGCATGCTAAACCCACTCTTTGTTTGACCTAGTATATTGCGCATCATTTCATTAGACAAAAAAGCACCGAATTTACTAACAAACCAGCCTAGCACCTCAGATTTATTAGCATCGCTAGTCTGGGCCATTTCTTTATTCCAAAAATCAAGCACAGTATGATCAGTTACATATTTTAGTTTTTCATCAGTAAATGCTTGGTCATTAAACACCTGCGGTACATCAATAAAAGTGGAACCATTGGGGTCGCTCATTATAGTGAGGGCTGCATTACGGAACCAATGTTCATAACGCGGACCAATAATACCAGTATGACCAGGATCATACAGGCGATACAACATAGCTATAGCTTCCTGAATAAGAAAATCTCGTTGATCCTGTGTTTCAAACTCGAACAAATTCAACCCTATAGGGTTATCCATATCACCAGGACTGAAGTATATTACATCCTCCACTCTTTCTTTTGGGACCATGCCTAATAATTTTTCAGCCGAATCCCCATGCGGATCAATAAATGCAAAACCGCGACCATCCATCATATCCTGAAATGCAAGATTCTCGAGTAGTCCAGATTTACCAGTACCAGTCTGTCCTATCATGTAAGTATGGCGACGTCTGTCGTTAGTGCTGAGCCTAATCTGTTTTTTAACACCCCTGAATTCGTTATATCCCAATAAAAAGCCCTCGTCCATCACCTGAGTCGGACCGTCGACCTGTTTCATCATTTGTCGCTGGACTTGTGAAGTTGGGATACTATTTTGATCAGGCAAATGGAATATAGTAGCCAGTTCGACACTATTTAACACGTTCTGCGTGATACTTTGAGGAAAAAAGCGAAAAATATAGGCAGTAGCTAATTCCTCGATATTTTTCGCAATATTAAACTTGAACCCATTATTGGTCGGCGAATCAAACAAAGAAAAGGCCGCAATTATATTTTTCAATAAAGCCTGTGACCTATTGGCAGTATTAGATGAAACGACAACCCGTATCAACACCTCATAACCTGGATGGCGAGTTTTTTCTTCGATCGCTTCGACTAAACCTTGTTCTAATGACGTAAGCTGCCTATCTTCGGGCTTTGTATCTTTTAGTTCTGGCGCCTTCCATAGAGCCTCCATCAAGCTTTTAGGTTTGAATATGTCACCAAAACCAGAGTTTTTTACGCCTTTATCTTTTTTAATTTTGTTTGCTGCATATATAGAATTTTTCACCCAACCTTCGGTAGCTGGCCTCAACAATAATTGAACTGCAATACCATCATCACGAGTAGCAGTTGATAGCGCATCTAAAAGTGCCCTAGCCGCATCACGTTTTGATTCTTGATATGTAGCTATGGGATATACGTAGCTTTTTTTGAGGGTAAATTCCCCGCCTATAGTGCCGCTAATCTTACCTGCTTGATTGAATATATTATATTCTTCTACTTCCTCTAACCTAGCTGACGGATAAGCAGCTATTATTGCTTGTTTTACAACATCAGTTAATACCGTCGGAACGATAGCGTAGTAATGTATCAACCCTTCATGAACTATAACCTCAAACGACAAATGGCGTTGACCATAAATCCTACTACTAAACCCTTTGACGGCCGTGCTGGAAATAATATTGTACATAACCTGGGCCTGCGATAAAACTTCTTCTGTAATATCACGTTCATCACGGCCGTTAGATTCCAAATCATCACTTGATGGCGGTATGTGAATATACATAGGAACCATTTTGAGCCCACGTTCGTAGTTTTTTGCTTCACGCACAGTCTTTCTATATTGTAAAAATATAAAAGTAGCCAATAT
>JBAXHQ010000018.1:0-9711 GCA_037138815.1 Candidatus Saccharimonadota bacterium | reverse complement strand
AAATTAGGGGTTATCATACTTTGAAATTGTCTCAAAGTTATAGTCTTTTTATGGTCGGGGTGAAAGGACTCAAACCTTCGACCTCACGGTCCCAAACCGCGCGCGCTATCAACTGCGCCACACCCCGATGGTGTTACCTGGCAGATTATAGCGTATTTTTAACATGATTTCTAGTGGTGATGACGAAAATGTCACTTGTCGATCAGGTTAAGGCGGGTTAATATAGAGGTAATTAACTATGTTGAAAAGACTATTTAAATCTAAACATACTTTTCTGGGCGTGCAAATCGCTGATTGGGTTTTAGTTGCGGCCGCCCTTTTAGCGTTTTCTTTCGTAACCCTCTGGACGATAACCAAATCATCAATTTGGTTTGATGAAGCCTTCGGTGCTTATATAATTCATTTCAACTTTATTGATATTGCGCGCTATACTGCAACTGATGTCCATCCGCCGCTTTATTATTGGTTACTAAAATCATGGAGTATGTTGTTTGGCAACACTGAACTAGCGCTTCGTTCGATGAGTGTTTTGTTTGGTGGGGTAGCGATTGTGCTTGGTTATTTATTAACTAATCGATTATTCGGTAGAAAAGCAGCTAGAATTAGTTTGATATTTATGATGATCTCACCAATGTTCGTACGCTATGGCCAAGAGGCTAGGATGTATACATTAGTAACTACCATAGCGCTAGCCGCCACTTACACGTTAACGTTTGCAATCAATACCAAAAAGCGCTTGCCATGGATAATTTACGGCATTTTGGTGGGGCTTGGTATGTGGACTCATTATTTCTCGGCAATAGTCTGGATTGCTCACTGGATATGGCGAGCTGATAATATTCGTCGCACCACTAGTAAAGGTAAATTTGTCAAAACTTTCTTTTCTAAACAATGGATTATGGCTCATATCGTAGCGATTGCTGTGTTTATTCCTTGGCTACCATTTTGTATTTATCAATTATCGGTAGTGCAAGCCTTTGGTTTCTGGATACCACCAGTTACACCGGATACGATGGTAAACTTTATGACTAACGTGATTTATTACAAGGACGTTGGTGATGTAAATGGTTGGTTGGCTGCGGCTTTTGCGATTATTGTTTTAGCACTTGGCATGTTAGCTTTCCGTGTATATAAATCACAGAACCAAGCCGAACGTCAGTCATACCGTCTAATTATGACCTTGGCATTTGTCCCTATGATATTATTATTTGCGCTATCAATGCCACCACTACGTTCATCATTTATCGATCGTTACTTAATAACTTCTACGGTAGGTATAGCTTTGTTTATAGGTGTTACCTTGGCGCTTGGTTATAGATTCATAAAACCTAAATGGCGCATTGCTGTAACGGTATTAATAGCTGGGTTGATGCTGATTGGTGTCGCGAGTGTTTGGCAATTAGGTAACTACAATAAAAACACACATAGTTCGAATAACACTAGACAAATCATCGAAGCTATCGCAAAAAAGGCTGGCAGTAAGCAGCCTATAATCGCCGCTACGCCATGGTTATTTTATGAAGCGGTGTTTTATTCAACTAACAACCATCCAGTTTATTTCATCGAACCGTCAGAATATAAATTTGGCTCGTTGGATATGTTGAAATATAACGATCAATATAAAATCAAGAATATATCAGCCTTTACTAAACAAAATTTGATCATTTGGTATGTTGGTTATTCTAGCGCTGGTATATTGGAATCTCCATATTCAAATTGGAAACCGCTGCAAGAAGTATTAGTCAACGATTCCGTCAATGGCAAACCTGCCTATAAAGCAATTCAGTATCAGATAGTTAATAATTAATATGTTACAAACTAATTACAGCCCTCTATCATATGTTGAGATTTCTAAATCTAGATTATTAAGTAATATCGAACATGTCAGATCTTATATTAGTCCGAACACTAAAATAGCTGCCGTAGTAAAAGGCGACGCCTATGGTCACGGTCAAAATGAAGTGGCGGCTATTATCAATAATTACGTTGATTATTTCCAGGTAGATGATTTATGTGAACTGCGCTCATTGAGGGATGTTGTATCGAAACCGATATTAGTTTTGGGCTATATCGTTAAGTCCGAGATCAGAGAGGCTATTGAATCGAACGCTATTATCGCGATATATGATAATGAAAGGCTAGAATTAATTGACCAGATTGCTGGTGAATTAAACGTAAAAGCTAAAATACATATCAAGATCGATGCTTGTCTGGGTCGACAGGGACTACTAGCAACTGACATCCCTGACTTTATAGACGAGTGTAAAAAATGCGAAAACATTGAATTTGATGGTATTTATTCTCATTTTGCTAATATCGAAGACACTGATGATCCCAGCCATACGCAAGCTCAAATCAAAACGTTCAAAAATGCCGTGGAATTATTTAAAAGCGCTGGCTTTGATGATTTAAAAACGCATATATCTGCAACGTCTGGCATTTTAGTCTATGACAAGAACCTTAATGAAAATAACATCGTTAGATTGGGAATCGGCCTCTATGGTCTGTGGCCATCTGAAAATCTAAAAAATAATTATCTAAATGAGTTAAAACTTGAACCAGTAATGCGATGGATAACGCATGTTGCTCAAGTAAAAGTTTTACCAGCTAATTACACGATTGGTTACGGTCTGACTTATGTAACTGATAAACCAACTAAAGTTGCCGTGATACCTCAGGGATACAGCGATGGTTATGATCGGGGTTTATCAAATTGTGGCGAAGTTTTAATTCGTGGTGTGAGATGCAAGGTTCTAGGTAGAGTTGCCATGAATATGTTTGTTGTTGACGTGTCGAAATTGGATCAAGTTGCGGTCGAGGATGAAGTGGTTTTGTTGGGTTGGCAAGGGAACGAATCTATATCAGCTGAAGAATTAGCTTTGAAAATAGACACAATAAATTACGAAATAACAACTCGCATTTCGGCATTGTTGCCACGTATAGTGGTGTAAATTATCTAGGTAGTTTCAGGGCAACTTTACGTGCCAGCCTAGTGAGGTTATCATCAATATTATTAGACACTACTTCATTGTATTTATTTTTAACAGCTTGCTCGATTAAGAAATCGGCAATATCTGGGTTTTTAGGCAATAATGAACCATGCAGATAACTGCCAATAACGTTTTTGTATCTAGCGCCTTCACTAACATCTACGGTGTTATTACCAGCGCCCAATCGAACACGCCCTAATGTCTGCATGCCATTCCCTAGGAATGTTTGGCCGCTATGGTTTTCGTAACCTACGATATCGCCGAACTGTTCACTATGTGTAATGATGTTGCCAATTAAGCGCTCGGACTTACCATAGGTCTCGATATCTAATAAGTCTATCCCCTCAATGATTTCACCGTCAGCAGTTTTAAAAAACTTGCCAAATAATTGATAAAGCCCGCAAATCATCAGCATCGGTATGTTGTTATCCGCCAACTCGCGTAGTTGTGGCCCGATTTTTTGTAGGTCTGATTTGATTTTATCCTGTCCGCTATCTTGGCCACCACCACCGACGACAATATCAATATTAGACGGAAATTGATCGCCCTGATTATACTCGATAACTTCTGGTGTATAACCACACCATTCTAACCGACGCTTTAAACATAAAACATTGCCATGATCGCCATAAATGTTCATGTCATTCGAATATAAATGCAAAATTGTTATAGTTTTATTGTTCATTTTATAACCTCGACGGTTGTGATTTTAGCTAATGATCGGCGCAGAGTTAGCATTGCTGTATAAGTACAATAGATTCGCTTTGGTTTGTCTGGGTTATTTGATATGAAATGTTTTAGAGCTTTTTTTAGATCCAAATTAGTGTCAGTAATCGGCACATTATCATACCGTAACCGCAAAGCCATATCAAATGCTCGGCTACCAGATACTTGCTCGACACCGTTTGTGGCAAGGCTAGTAAAATCCACATCCCACAACCACGACATATCGCGCCCGTCGGCATAATTGTCATTAATGGCTATCATTGTCGCGTATTCTGCTGGGCTAAACGATTTCAGGCCAAGTTGAAAACCAGATGGATTCTTGACGAGGACTAATTCTAGAGGTTGCCCGCCTATGATTAGTTTTTCGCCTCGACCAAAGGCTGGTTTGGTTTGTGATAATGCCTTGATGAGTTTAGCTTGGTTGATCTTTTCGCCGATTATAGCCCTGACGAGTGTTAGCGCTGCTGCGGCGTTGAAAATATTATAAACACCACTTAGTTTTAGATTGGTTATTACTTTTTGCTTATCGATTATGAATGTAGCGGAATTGTCTGTGAACTCCGATAAGATTACATCGGCATTGACAGCCGCATCGTGTTTTGATGAACTATGATGCAAGTTATCGTCGCTAGGGAATATGGATGAGAGTTTTTCGTCTAGGCCAAAGAATTTAATTTTTTGTTTATCCAACGATTTACTAATATTTGCAATTCTGGAATCTTCACGATTCAAAACAACCGTATCGGTTGTGGCTACCGCGATATGGCGTAGTAGGTTGGTAGTGTAATCGATCTCGCCAAAACGGTCTAGCTGATCGCGCATAACATTTAATATCAAACTAAACCTAGGTGGTATTTTATCTACGAAATGTACTGCGTGAGCTTCGTCCAGCTCGAGTACGGCGATGTCGGTATGTAGATGACCTTTGATGTCGATGTCGCCCAATAGGGCAGCTGCAACGCCTCTGGTGAAATTACTGCCAGTACGGTTGGTGAAAACCTTTAATCCTTGGCTCTCTAATAGCTCGACAACCATTTTGGTTGTAGTGGTTTTACCATTTGTGCCACTAATAACTACCGTTCCTAATGGTAGGGTCGATAATGTGTTTTTTATAAAATCATGATCGATACGTTCTACTACTAGACCAGGCAAGGCCGAGCCGCCGCCGCGCAATTTGGCGACATTCCTGACCATTTTACCCAGGATTGTGACGAGTGGTTTTGACATATGGTCTATTATAACCGAAGCAGTTATAATAGTGATATGTTTTTAGTGGGCATCTTGTCTTGGTGGTATAGTGACGGTTTTACTGGCCGATTACGAATAATAAAAGAAAGGCTAGTTGGCTGTGTCGATTTTTTCTCGATAAAACTGTTATTGTCGACATTGTTTGCGCCATTTAGACAAATTTCGGCCGGTAGCGTGTCTGGTCCCATAGGCGATCAAATACATGCTTTTTTTGATAGGCTGATATCGCGTTTTATAGGCATGTTTGTGCGGCTATTTATGATCATTGCTGGTTTGTTTGTGATATTAGCACAAACACTGTTCGGAATTGTTCTGTTATTGTCTTGGCTAATTATGCCGTTTTTGCCGGTTATTGGTCTAATTATGATGATAATTGGTTGGGTGCCGCAATGGATGATCTAAACTTTAATTATAATAGTGCCCGCAGTCAAAAGGCTCGAATTAGTGCTTGGTTCGGCCAATTACAACTGATAGTTTTATCATTTTTGACATTTCTATTATTAGCACTTGGCGTTGCTGTTGTTATATTTGGATTTTCGTTAGGCTGGGTGCTAATAGGATTTTCAGTAATACCAGCTATGATTATTGAGTGGTATAGGGGCGAATTGCGCCATTTGGCAATCACCAAGGATGCTAGCTCGATTGACGGTATATTATCTGGTTCGGTTTTAGGCAAATTATCCAAACAACCAACACCTAGTGAACTAGCCGCAATTGTTAGTCAATTACCAGGTGGGCAGTTTATGGCGATTAGATTTGGAATTGGGTCCGGGTTCTTACGAGAATTAACGTCTGGTAATGTTTTTGACATTCAATCAGTATGGCAAGAAGCTCTAGCTCTACGTAGCCAAATTGGCAGCAAAAATATATCAGCCGCTATATTGGTAGTTGCGCTTATACGTTGTAATAATAACTACAAAACATTACTTAGCCATTTACAACTAGACTTAGATGATTTGATCTGTGGAGTACAGTGGTATGATTACCTGCGAAGCGTAATTGACCAGCATAAAATGCCTAAACGAACTGGTGGTTTGGCCAGGGATTGGTCGTTTGGCTGGACTCCGATACTAGATCGTTTCGCGATTAATATTAGTCAACAGGTTGGAGTTGGTGATTCATCGCTAGCAAAACGCACTACACATACCGAATTAATTGATCAGCTGCTTAATATATTTAGTAAAAATGGTCGCCAGAATGCGCTTTTGGTTGGTGGACCGGGTGTGGGTAAGACCGAAATCGTTCACGCTTTTGCGGGCAGACTGTTGGATGCAGCGGGCGATATACCAGACAACCTTAGATTCCGTCAGATTTTTATTTTAGATTCGGCAGCGTTAATTGCAGCAGCGCCTAATCGTGGCGAGATTGAACAGTTGGTGTCACGAGTTTTGAATGAAGCCTATAGCGCCAAAAATATAATTATTTGTTTAGACAATGCGCAGCTATTCTTTGAAAGTGGTATAGGCTCGGTTGATATTACTAATATCCTAGCACCGATTTTAGGCGCTGGTAGTTTGCGCATGATTTTAACAATGGACGAACAACGGTTTCTGCAAATTAGCCGTCGCAATCCAGAAATCGCTAATCTATTAAACAAAATTATAATACCAGAACCAAGTCGCGAAGAAACTATCGGGATTATGCAATATCAGTCGATTATGCTGGAGTTTCAGAACCACGTAACCTACATGTATCAGTCGCTAGTCGAGGCTTATCGTTTAGGTGATCGATACGTGCATGATTTAGTTATGCCAGGTCAGGCTCTTAAACTATTGGAATCAGCTGCGCAGTACGCAAGTGATGGTTTAGTTACAGCTGAATCAGTTCGTCAGGCAGTCGAAAAAACCGTAGGGGTAAAAATTAGTGTAGCGACAGATAGCGTGGAGCGCGAGAAACTATTAAATCTAGAAGATTTAATTCATGAGCGTATGATCAATCAAAAACGAGCCGTTAGTGTTGTTAGTGATGCTCTTAGACGGGCTAGATCTGGGGTGCGTAATCAGAATCGGCCAATTGGCACGTTCCTATTTCTAGGCCCGACTGGTGTTGGTAAAACGGAATTGTCCAAAGCCCTAGCTGATATATATTTTGGTGGCGAAAACCAAATAATACGTCTGGATATGAATGAGTATACCAATAGCGGTGATACAGAGCGCCTAATCGCGGATGGTGCCGATAACCCAAATAGTTTAACGGCTAGTGTTATGAAACAACCGTTCAGCGTAGTATTACTAGATGAAATCGAAAAAGCTCATCCCGATGTTATATCGGCGTTGTTGCAAATGCTGGACGAGGGAATTATGCGAGATATTAAAAACCGCGAAGTGAGCTTTCGTGATGCGATCATTATTGCCACCAGTAATGCGGGTGCTGATAGAATTCGTGAATATATCGATAGGGGATACGACGTTGAACAATTCGAGGATAAATTTGTCAACGAACTAATCAGTAGTAACCAATTTCGTCCCGAATTTCTAAACCGTTTTGATGAAATTGTAATGTTTAAACCTCTGAATGAGAATGAACTATTACAAGTGGTTGATTTGATGTTAGCAGATGTCAATAAAACTATGTCGTTACAGAAAATTAATATTGATGTTGATATCGAAGCTAAGAAATATCTAGTGAATGTTGGTTATGACCCACGCCTAGGCGCTAGACCAATGCGCCGAGTTATTCAACGAGCGGTTGAAAATACCGTTGCCAAACAAATGTTATCGGGTACTGTTAATCCTGGTGACACGATTAAAATATCACTAGATCAAGTGAAACGATTGATTGATTCTAAAAATACCGCTCAACAAATAGTCGATGATAAATAACTAGGGTCTAAGCGTACCGGCAAATACTTGCCAAGCGAGTAGAGATTTTGCAACTAAGCTGAGAATAATATAGGCTCGTTCACCGTATATGTAATCTTTCCATGGTCCGATTTTTTTGTACTGCAAAACCATGTTGATTGCAAAACAGTTAAAGAATACAAAGATTGATACGAATATCCAATAAACGAATGTCGGGGCAGCACTGCCATTCGCAGCACCTAGCCACATATAAAAAGCGATCACTAACCATGGGATTAGACCAGATAAACTACCGATCCAAAAACTCAACCAACTAGTTTTCTTGGTTGTTTGATTATGGACTTCCATCACTAACCCCATTAGGTTCATAATGGCGGTTAGTATAAATATCATTACTAGGCTAGCTAGATCATAAATACCAACTAACAATGATATAGCTACCATCATTATGCTGGCAGAGATTGAGTATTCAACCCAACGAGCCTTGTTAATGCCGAGTGATAGATTGCGATTATATTTTTTGTTATAGATAGTTGCGATAATCAGATGAGCCGCGGCAGATAGGAAAAAGAATACAGCAATCAACATCGGTAACGATAAATCAAACAAAAACTTGGTTGTAGGCTCCAGACTCTGCGAGCTGGCATTAAAAGTCAGATAATTGCCGCTAATAGGTAACGTGAACATCTTGCTGAGGATTAATATTATTATTCCCTGTACTAAATGCATAAAACCCATCGTTAGGTTAAATTTACGTAAACTAGTTGTTGTAATTTTGTTTGTCATAATCGGATTATAGCATAAGCAATAACTGATTTTGAATATTTTAGATACTTAACCTCTGTAATGTGTTATGATTGGACGGAATATAAAACGATCGGAGTAAATAATGGCTAAGCACAAGAACTGGCATGGTGCAAATCGTAAACGCATCCTCAAGAAAAAATTACTAGCAAAACAGCGATAATCTGAATTGACAAAAATCGTACTATAAATAAAATAAGCCATCCGTAGAGTTGGCTTATTTTATTTTGTTGACTAGTTATACTACTACGTGATACTATGTAGCAGTAATAAGTAACGCTAGCTACTAGACCATAACGAAAGGTAAAAAATACTTGGAAAATATTACAGAAATGTTAAAAGGTTCACTGGAAGGTTGTGTGCTGGAAATTATTGGTCGTGATAAAACCTATGGCTATGAAATAGCACAGCAGTTACGTAAGCTCGGGTTCACAGAAGTTGTGGAAGGTACGGTTTACACTATTTTAGTACGTTTAGAAAAAAACGGTCTTGTTAGTATCGAAAAAAAGCCGTCCGAGATGGGACCTCCACGCAAATTCTACACACTCACGAAAATGGGGCGTGGGGAACTACGAAACTTTTGGGCAAAATGGGATTTCGTTTCATCAAAAATTAATGAATTAAAGGAGAAGTAAATGGGCAAGATCCTAGATACAATTATCGGAAGCATCGAAGACAAAAAAGAATGGAAAGCGATAGAAAAGCGCGCCAAGGCATTACCACGCGACTATCGTGTTACATATGATGAAATCAAGCACTATCTTTGGAAAAGTTCAGGAATTACTACAATTGATGCGTTTAAGGTTATGATTGACCTTTTCGAGGAAAGTGCAGCAAATGGTAGACAAGTGTTGGAAATCACAGGCAACGATGTGGCATCATTTTGTGACGAACTTGTGAAAGGTGAAAAAACCTACTTTGAGGGTTGGCGCGAGAAATTGAATCGCGGCATTGCTAAAAAGATCGGAAAATAATTTCGGGTTGGAATTGGTCACGATAAAATTTATTCCAAATTTTTCACAATTCAATCCTAAGGTCAAAATAAAATAAGTCAGCCATAGGTTGACTTATTTTATTTTGGTACCCCGGGTTGGAATTGAACCAACGACCTTAGGCTTAGAAGTCCTCTGCTCTATCCACTG
>JBAXHQ010000017.1:0-9781 GCA_037138815.1 Candidatus Saccharimonadota bacterium | reverse complement strand
AATCCAAAATGTAAAATATATTGGGTTATTTTTTGTTACCTTCCTGGTTCGCATTAAATCCTTTTTTATAAATTTGATTTGTAATTATTTTCAAATTAGATAATTAATTAAATTTGTAATATGAACTTTTATTTTTACTCGATACTTCTATGGGTATAGCATAGCTGATCACAGAAACTATAGCCTAGATAATAGTTTTCCACACGTAGTATTTTTTACTAGACGATTTTAATAATTATTATTGACACAAGCGCTTTGTAGCACTATTATAGGGGTAGCTCCTGAATAAAAAAATTATACAGAAGCCAAAAATAAACAGAAATTCAAAAAACTCCACAAAAAAACAACCGTTCCTCGCAGGCGGTTGTTTTATTTTTTCCATAAGTCCTTGATTGGTGGAGCTGCGGGGAATCGCACCCCGGTCCGAAAGGTAACAAATTATTCATCTACAAGTATATTTTAACTTAATTTTTTACGACTCACAGAGATAGAAGCTAAACAAAAATTCCCTGGCTGTCGCGCAATGTAATGTCCTATTAAACGTTGCTCCCCATCTAAACAGTTAGCGACATACTTATAACACCACACTATCTCTATGTCGCCTGGATAATACGATGGCTCAGATTAAATCCGAGCTGTTACTAGAACTGGTGACTGAAGCACACTGGCTAAGCCAGATGCAATTTCAGACACATAGTTTTTTGCTTTTGCAATAAATGTTGCAGTTATATTTTGTACTTAACGCGTACCTTCGACTTGCAAAATAACCTGTTAAATTCCCTTCGTCGAAAGCTATATCAGCCCCAACAGAACCATTTGATTATACCATAATTTGCGCTCGTAAGCCAATCATGGTTAACTGATGATTAATTATGGTTGCTAGAGTTATAACTGTTGCGCCTATAGGCTTCGATGGATCTATCATCGAAGTCGAGAGTGATGCCACCAAAGGCCTCCCCTCCTTGCAGATAGTTGGGTTGGGTAATAAAGCTATAGACGAGGCCAGAGAGCGCGTACGTAGCGCTATAACAAATTCCTTACTAGAATTCCCTAAAAAACGACTAACTATCAACTTAGCCCCTGCCGAGCTACCAAAAGATGGCGCCCACTATGATGTACCTATAGCATTAGCTATCCTTTGTGTTAGTGGACAAATAAACCAAAAAGAGCTAGATAATGCCATCTTTGCTGGTGAGCTAGCCCTAGATGGCGGTATAAGGCCAATAAAAGGCGCAATAAACATAGCCCAAACAGCAAAACAAGCCGGTTTCAAACATATATATCTGCCTACATCCAATGTCCAACAGGCTGGCTTAATAGATGGCATAGAGATACTTGGAATAGATTCCCTCAAACAGCTATATTTACACTTAAAACAAGAGGTTGTTATAAAACCCTATGCGCAGACCGAGGCTAATAAAACTCAACACAGTATAATACCGCCCGTATTGGACGATATAAAGGGCCAAGAACAGGCCAAGCGTGCATTAGTGATAGCAGCAGCTGGTCACCATAACATCCTATTGTCAGGGACACCAGGAACTGGCAAGACTATGCTAGCCAAAGCCTTGTCTAATTTACTGCCAGAGCTAACGCCAGAAGAACAAATAGCTGTAACAAAAATCCACAGCTTGGCTGGTAAAGTCAGCGGAGAAATAATTAGTGATCGACCGTTCAGATCACCTCATCATACCGCCAGCCACATATCAATGGTTGGTGGTGGCAACCACCCAAAACCAGGCGAGATTAGCTTAGCTCACGCTGGCGTGCTTTTTATGGATGAGTTGCCCGAATATCCCAGAATTACCCTTGAATCACTAAGACAGCCCTTAGAAGACCGTAAGATAGATATTAGCCGAGCGAATGCTCACATAACCTACCCTGCTGATTTCATGCTAGTTGCCACAATGAACCCATGCCCATGTGGTTATTTCGGTGACAATACCAAAGAGTGCACGTGTAGTAGCGGCCAGATTCTAGCCTACCAAAAACGATTGTCGGGACCATTACTAGATCGTATAGATATGATAATAAACGTTTCACGTATACCAAACGAATCATTATTAAGTATAGATACGTTGAATTATAAACAACATATAACAGCTATGGATAGCATAAACAGTGCAATAAGTATGCAGAAAAAGCGTTATAATAGTAGCATAAAATACAACGCATCATTAACTAATCAGGATATAAAAAAGTACGCACCCTTATCTAGTGAGGCCAATTCCCTACTATTAGTAGCAGCTGATCGCTTAAAACTAAGCACTCGCAGTTATTTCAGAGTAATCAAAGTAGCTAGAACTATAGCCGATCTAAATAGCGAGCCTAATATATCCAAAGAACATATAGCCGAAGCTTTACAATACCGAAATCAATAGCGCTTGCACTACTGTTACATATCTGATAGAATAATTATCGAGTAAATGCTCAACTAACAGATTCAACTAAGGAGATTCAGCGATCAGTAAATCAATTCGAATCAATCAAGAAATCAAGGCTGGACAATTGCGTGTTATTGGACCGGACGGCGATCAATTAGGGGTTATGAGCCTGTCCGATGCACTAAAAATTGCCGAAGAAGCTGGAGTCGATCTTATTGAAATCTCGCCAAACGCCGACCCACCTGTTGTGAAAGTCGTCGATTGGGGCAAATATCAATACCAAAAGATGAAAGAACAACAAAAAAACCGCAAACATGCCAAAGTCGTTGACTTAAAACAAATGCGCATGGGATTAAAAATTGGGGCAAATGACTTAGAGATTAAGCTTCGCAAGATTCGTGAGTTCTTAGTCGCTGGCCACAAAGTAAAGATTATGATTTTTTTCCGCGGACGAGAAATGGCTCACCAAGAACTAGGGTATGAAATGATTGATAAAATCGTATCCAAACTCGAAGGAGATGCAATATTAGAACAAAAACCCCAGATGGCGGGACGCAATCTGAGTATAGTAGTAAGGAGTAATAAATAATGCCAAAAATGAAAACACATAAAGGAACCGCTAAACGCATCAAGATCACCAGTACTGGTAAATTGACTCGACGTAGAGCATTCGGCAACCACATGTTAGCTAAAAAAAGTAAGAGCCGCAAGCGAGCCATCGGAACTACCGCAATCGTTACCGGACTAGCTGCAAAAAATATTAAACGAGCGCTAGGCGCCTAAATTAAATAAGAAAGGTACATTGTTATGCGAGTAAAACGAGGAGTTACTGCTACTGCCAAGCACAAAAAGATATTAAAGCTAGCTAAGGGCATGCAACACGATAGGACTAGGTCGTATCGTCTAGCTAAACAAGCTGTCATAAAAGCCCTGCAATACGCCTACCGAGATCGCCGCAATAAAAAGCGAGATCTACGCGGCCTATGGATTACTAGGATTAATGCAGCTGCTCGTGAATTAGGCACCACCTACGGAAAACTTATCTCTGGGTTAAAAACTGCTAATATTCAGATTGATCGAAAAGTTTTATCTGAACTAGCCGTCAAAGAGCCTAAGGCTTTCGCCGAGATCGTCAAAGAAGCTAAATAACGCATAGTTTTAAGTCAATAAAACTAAAATAACCACTTGCATTTAAGTAAGTGGTTATTTTAGTTGGCAGCCTATCGATAAGCCGGGTTCTGTCGTGGATGATCATCTATCTAGCCTAGCAGTTGCCTGCTAAATCAAGCGGATATCGGCCTGCGGACGAGTAGCCCTTTTATGCAGACCTCCTTGCAACCGACAGGGTTTACCTTCAATCCATGTCACCATGGTATGCTGTGGGCTCTTACCCCACTCGTTTCATCTTTTCCCGAGATATAATATCCCAAGGTAGTTTCGTTTCTGTGGCACTTTCCCTAGAGTTTCCCCTGGTCGCCGTTAGCGACTGTCACACTCTATGTTGCCCGGACTTTCCTCTCCGTATGAATACGGGGCGATCATCTAATAAACTGCCTACTAAATATTGTATCAAATATCTCATCTTTACACCAAAAAGTCCCCTAGGTTTGCCGTCAGCGCACGATATTCCCTACCGTAAAGGCAAGGTGGGTACTCGCAACCTATCTCCACAGAGACAGACCATTAGAGTTCCCTATCTATATGATATTCTAGGAAAATCATTAACGCCTAGGCTTACCATGGGGACATATCTATTATAACATCTCAAAAACCAAATATATGTCCAAAAATACCGATAAAGAAACTTACGGATTTAGATATTAAAGTTTCCAAAGCAGATCCGGATAATAATAAGATAGCAAATACTAATATCAACCCAAACTTTTCTATAGACTCAAGGATATTTCTAAAAAAATCTGGCGCCAAAGCATAAAGTAACCTAGATCCATCCAGCGGTGGAATTGGTATCATATTAAATATAAATAGCCCTAGATTAACGTATACTGTAGTGATAAATATTTGACCTAGAGCTCCTTGGGCTGACACTCCAGATAGTACGAATAAACCAAATATAATAAAAGAAATAAATAAATTAGTAAGCGGCCCAGATAATGCTACTATCGCAACCCCCCAATCACCCCAACGTAAATTATCACGATTAAATGGTACTGGTTTAGCGCCACCGAATATAGGAGCGCCGACTATAGCTAACATTATAGGTAATAGTACGGTTAAAAATGGGTCGATATGTTTGATTGGATTAAATGTTAACCTACCATTCAATTTCGCAGTGTCGTCACCTAGCCAGTAACTAGTAAAAGCATGCATTGTCTCGTGCAGTGTCATAGAAACCAAAACAACCGCAATAACAGTTAGTATATAGATAATATCAATATTCATTCCCTATTATTATATCAGGTATGCCGATGCAGTAACTATTTTATATCCTTGACGTATGGGGTGAAAAGAATTATACTAATACAGATTGTTAAAAATAATTGGAAACATAATATGGTAGCACGTTGCGAGTTAACAGGAAAAGGCAAACAATTTGGTCATAATGTGAGCTTTTCTTTGCGTCGTACAAATCGAGTCTTTAAACCAAATCTTCAAAAGAAAACTTTTGAGATCGATGGTCAAAAGATAACTATGGTACTTAGCACCCAAGCTATACGCACCCTAAAGAAAAAAGGCATTTTAGCCTAAATATCAATACAGCCTTCAAATATGAAAAATCCCTCTAGCTAGAGGGATTTTTCATACTTGAATTAATCATATTAACTACGCGTGATTTCAACAACCGACAACGTAGCTGGAGTTGACATAGACTGCTTAATTTTATATTTAGAGACTGTTTCAACTGGAGCACCCAACTCCTTAATGAATAGTTGCAACTCGTCCTGTGGAACCTCATATTTAAGTGCTTTATCTGCATAATGTACGGGTATAACTATCTTTGGGTCGATAGATCGCACAAGACTAGCTGCATTAACAGCATCTAGAGTGTAGCCGTTGCCACCAATCGGTATTACCAAAATATCAATCAGACCCAAATTTTCGAGCTGTTCGTCGGATAATTTATTATAAATATTTCCCAAAATACCAATACGCGTGTCGTTTAGCTCAATCCTATAAATAGTAGAGATCATTGCCTCATTTTCACCATCTAAATGACGTCTAGCTGGGATACCGCGTATATCGAACTCAGAAATACCATATTCCCCCGGACTATTTATTAATAAAGCTGCATCGGGATTATTAACAGCAAATCTATCTTCGGTTGCCAATTCTATTACTTCATCAGTAGAAATATCCTTGAGCCCAACAATCGATAACTTTGGATCAACAACAAGCTTAGTTTTTTTAGTACTGATAATTATACAATTTGCACCTTTATATTCAATTTCAAACATCTTTTTATCTCCTGCCTGCTATTCACTTAATATCTTGTCTTCGTCAACCGCTACCACATGTTTGCTATTTAAAATCTCAGTAATAAATTTATCCCTGACACTTAGACGATAGTAAAATTCATCATATAGTAACACACTATAATTAATCTCGCGGCCTTCGGTCTTTTCTATGTCTTTTATGAATGACTTGACTTTGGCCGACGAAATATCACCAACTAGCATAACATCAACTGAACCGTTCGAGCCTTTTACTAGTACGCCTGAAAATATCGCTAGGCGCAGACCGGTTATTCCACGCAACATTAAATTATACTTATTATTAGATATATCACTGGGACTATGTGCGACAACATTACTCTCAGTAACATTGTCATTGAATATGTCCCTCAGTGGCACGTAATAACCGTACCTTTGATTAACCTGGTAATATAATTTATTATCCAAACTATCGCTGGTTATTATACCAACTTCGAGCATGTTAGATAATTCACGTCTAACAGAGTTTATCTGTTCCTCTATCTTACGGGTAATCTCGCGCACATAAAAAGATTTACCTGGGTTATTCAAGAAAAGATGTAAAAGTTTTACCCTTGTTTTTGAACCAAATAACGCATCAATCATATTAACCCCGTATAACTTTCTTGCTCTAATAATATCATGATTATTTATATATGGCGAGCTGGCCATCTAAATATTCATATGCATCACGTAATGATAACCACTGGATAAAGTTGTTTCTACGCAACCAAGTCATTTGGCGTTTAGCTAAACGCCAATCGGCAGTTATAGATTTCAATTTCACATCCGCTAATTCTATATCACCGATTAGATATGAGCGCACCAGCGGATATATATTGGATTTCAAAGCTTCGCTGTCCCAACCGTATTTATTACCTATTTTTTCGACCTCATTAACTACCCCATCATTAAATAGTTGTTCAATCCTTTGTTCAATTCTACTACGCAAAATGGTTTTTTCTGTTGATATTCCTACAATAATGCTATTGCTTAATGGTTGCTGGCGTTTGTTTAGTTTTACACCTTGGTTCTCTATTGAACGTATTACGTAGCGTTTATTTTTATAATTTTCTGGCAACAATATGTTGTTTTTACTACAATATATATGTAATTGGTCTAGTGTCATATGTTGTAATTTAGTCCTATTACTATTATCAGCTACAGTACCAAATTCATAGTCAAATAAAATTGCATCTATATACAAACCAGTACCTCCAACTAGAAATGGTACATTCCCACGAGACCTGATTTCTTGGATTTTCTGGCAAGCATAGGCTTTGAAATCTGCAACTGAAAAATACTCACCAGGCTCAATTAAATCTAGGCCCCAATGTGGAACCGTAGCTTGTTCGGCAGCCGACGGTTTAGCTGTGCCTATATCCATGCCTTTATATATCGTTCTTGAATCGGCACATATAATCTCGCCTCTACGTAGCTTGGCTAAGTTAATAGACAATGAAGTCTTGCCACTAGCAGTAGGGCCGACTATAACAACTAATGGCTGGTCTATAGAATCGGCTTCCATCTTATATCCTTAAAATTATCAACAATGTAATTATTACAAGATGTTCCATCCTGCAATAAAAGTTGCATTTGTACATCCCTGCCTCCTGGAAAACCAGAAGCTAATCCACCAAAACGATTCACTAATCTGTGCCACGGTAAATTAATATCTCCATAATGCGCAATCCCACCGACAATACGTGAAGCGTTAGGATGACCAGCAAGAGCAGCTAAATCACCATAAGTAACAACAGAACCTCTAGGGATTTTGGCTATTAGATCATATATATCGTTACGAAAAGTTCCATCAGCCATATAATTACAGTTGTTTTATATAGTCAGCGAGACCGTCGATCTTGACTTTTTCCTCACCAGATTGAGTGCGCACACTCACCTCTCTGGCATCCTTATCTTTCTGGCCAATAATTAATTGTACCGGGATCTTCCAATTTGTCGCTTCGCGAATTTTCTTGCCCAGCGATTCATTGCGATCATCAACAGTATAGCGAATTTCGTTATACTTGACCGGTTTATTTAGAATTAAACCGCCAAGAATTGTGGTAATTTCAGAAACATAATCCGATACCGTGTCGTTTATAGTCAGCACTCGCACTTGCTCGGGTGCAGCCCAGAATGGGAACCAGCCAGCAGTATGTTCTATAAATACACTGAGGAACCTCTCGATTGATCCTAGTATTGCGCAGTGAATCATCAGAGGTGTCTGTATATTGCCTTCACTATCCGTATACTGCAAACCAAAACGTCCAGGCTGCACAAAATCTAACTGAACAGTAGCTACCTGATGTTCGCGACCTATTGCATCAGTTGCCATAAAATCAATTTTTGGACCATAAAAAGCAGCCTCGCCCTCTTGTTCGAAATAATCTAATTTGTTAGCAATAACAGCAGCTTTTAATTGAGCCTGAGCCGATTCCCATAATGCTAGCTCGCCCAGATATCCATCACTACTATCGCGATATGATAGTCGTACGCGTAACGCCATGCTAATCGAACTGTACAGTTCACGAGCGGTAGCTAATAAATTACTAATCTCGCCCTCTACTTGATCTGGGCTACAAAATACATGACTATCATCCTGGGTCAAAGCGCGAACCCGATCTAATCCGCCTAATTCACCAGTTTTTTCATCACGATAATCTGTAGTGGTTTCTAAATAACGAACCGGCAAATCACGGTAACTTCTAGGTCGTCCTGCATAGATCTGGGCATGGTGTGGGCAATTCATAGGCTTCAACGCCATTTTATCATCAGTCTCTTGGCTGGTAACCAAAAATAATTCTTCACCAAATTTATCCCAGTGACCTGATTTTTTATATAAATCAATCTTGGTTATGTGAGGAGTCCATACTTTTTCAAAGCCATAACCTATGCGTAATTGGTTAGAATATTGCGACATAATATCACGTAGTATCGTGCCTCTAGGTGTAAATAGAGGTAACCCTACCCCAACTAGCGGCGAAGTAGTGTAAATATCCAGTTCTTTGCCTAAACGACGATGATCTCGCATTTTGGCTTGTTCCAACCGCTCGAGATACTGGTCTAATTCTCCTTGATCAGCAAAAGCTACGCCATACAAACGTTGCATCTGTGGATTGGTTTCTTTACCACGCCAATAAGCACCCGCTACCTTCATTAATTTAAATGCACCGATATTTTTTGTGTTTTCAACATGCGGACCACGACATAAATCCATAAAATCACCATTTTTATAAAACGAGACACTCTCGACTGCCGATTCGCCATCCGCAGCTAGCCCAAGTTCACTCACATCAATATCTTTAGCAGCAGTCGTGCCAGAACGCTTGAGATCATTCAATAGTTCTTCTTTGTATGGTTGATTATTATCCTTAGCCCATTTAATCGCTTCGTCTATTGGCATATCCAACTTTTCAAAATTACTACCGCGTTCGATAATTTTGCGCATCTCTTTCTCTATTTTTGGAAAGTTAGCCTCTGATATTTTTATATCACCTAGGTCTATATCGTAATAAAAGCCATTATCAACGACTGGACCAACCCCAAATTTAGCATCCGACCAAATCTGGCGTACTGCCGCCGCGGTTATATGCGCCAAACTGTGGCGCATTATGTGTAGTTGTTCTTTATCCATATCATTACTCCTTTTTTAGTTAAATAAAAAACATGCGATGATTAGTTTTAAAATTAATTTAAATCTATATATCGCATGTCTCGGACCCCGTTATTAGGGTGGTTCCACCGGACTTTCCGCCTTTACTGAAGCTATGGCGGACACTTATGAAGTAACGTTATCGTACATTACAACTACCCACGAGACTCAGTAATTGGTTAGGTTACGTCATCGTCTGTCTAATATAATACCACATTCTTGCACTGTCACCTCTATTTTGATATTCTTTATAGGGTAAGGGCTCTTAGCTCATTTGGCTAGAGCGCCACATTGACGTTGTGGAGGTGAAAGGT
>JBAXHQ010000016.1:0-14614 GCA_037138815.1 Candidatus Saccharimonadota bacterium | reverse complement strand
GTATTAAATGGCCAGTTGATGAAAAGGGCGTAGCAACCAACAGGCTAGAATTAATCGCCAAAGTAAATGAAATCGACCATTTCAAGGCTCATGATGCGCTGAGTGATGTCGAAGCTTTGATTGCTGTAACTCGGCTTATCCGCGAAAAACAACCGCAACTTTATGACTATTTATTTAAATTGCGTGATAAAAATGAAATTAAGAAATTGGTTAATTTGGATTATAAACAGCCTTTTGTTTATGTTAGCGGGCGATTTGATGCTGCTTATAACAAAGCTACGGTTGCGTTCCCGTTGACTTCAGGCAAAAACGGTAATGTGGTTATTTATGATTTACGTTATGATCCAACTCCTTTTATTAAAATGAACCCAAAGCAATTAGCAGGTAAATTATATGCCACCTGGGAAGAGCGCCAGGCTGACGATTTTATTAAACTGCCAGTCAAGGAACTGCAATATAATCATGCGCCAGCGGTAGCGCCAATGGGTGTTTTGGCCCAAGGTGATGGCTGGAAGAGAATTGATATGGATGAGGCGACAGTTACTAAAAACAGGGATGTATTACTATCTAATCCAACATTTGCCGAAAATATCCGTTCGGCATTCGAAAATCGTGAAGAATACCAAAAAGCCGCTGATCCAGAAGCGCAGCTATATGACGGATTTATGCCAGATGTCGACAAGATGCGTAGTGAAGCGGTACGAAATGCCAGCGAAGACCAATTAGCTGATTTACATCCTAATTTCACGGATGAACGACTTGATCCGCTATTACTACATTACAAAGCTCGTAACTTTCCTAACAGCTTGGCCGAAGACGAGATGATAATTTGGGAAGAATGGCGTGCTGGCAGAATCAATGCCAATTTGCCGACTTTTTTGGAATCATTACGAAAACTGTCGGTAAATGCTGACGAAAACAAAATATTTATATTGCAAGAACTGCAACTTTGGGCGGAAAGCATAGTACCTTCTGCATAGGGACTGGAAAAAAACACCAATTTAGCGTATAATCGTTGGGTTATGCCAGAGGTGATTAAAATTGTTGGTGCTCGCGAGCACAACTTGAAAAACATTAATGTCGAGATACCACGCGATAAATTCGTGGTTATTACTGGTTTGTCGGGTTCTGGCAAATCATCGCTAGCTTTTGATACTATTTATGCCGAAGGACAGCGCCGTTACGTCGAGAGTCTGTCTAGTTACGCTCGTCAATTTCTAGGATTAATGGAAAAACCTGACGTTGATCAAATTACTGGGCTGAGCCCAGCGATTAGTATTGACCAAAAATCGACCAGCCATAATCCGCGCAGTACTGTCGCTACAGTTACGGAAATATATGATTATTTACGCCTTTTGTTTGCTCGAATTGGGGTGCCACATTGTCCGGTTTGTAATAAACCCGTGACACGTCGAACTCCTGAAACGATAATTGATGAAATTATGAGTCTACCGATAGGGGCTAAATTGATGATTCTAGCACCGATTGTCAAAGATAAAAAAGGCGAGTTTGCACATATCCCAGAACAATATAGCCGACTAGGTTTTGCTAGGGCGCGGGTTGATGACGTGGTTTATGCGCTTGATGAATTTCCAACCTTAGACAAAAAATACAAACACGATATCGAAATCGTAATCGATCGTGTTGTTATGTCCCCTGATATTTCAGGTCGTGTTACACAGTCAGTTGAACAGGCCTTAGAGTTAGCGGATGGTATTATTGAAGTGATTAATACTGATGATAACACTTTGACTGCCTATAGCCAGCGCTATGCTTGTTTGGATCATCCAAACGAGGACATACCCGAATTAGAGCCACGATTATTTAGTTTTAATGCTCCACAAGGGGCTTGTCCAGTCTGTACGGGACTTGGTAATAGGCTAGAAGTCGATCCTGAGTTAGTTTTTAACCCCAGCTTAACTATTTCCGAAGGGGCGATTCGTCCTTATAACCGAGTCAATAGTGATGCCTGGTATATGAAGAAACTGGCCGAAGTCGCTCGTGTTCATGGATTTAGCCTGAAAGTGCCTGTCGGAGAATTATCGCAATCTGATCTGGAAAAGATTTTGTATGGGACTGGTGACCAGAAATATACTGTCCAGTTAGGCAATGGTCGTGACTATGAATCAACTTATGAGGGTGTTATTCCTAACCTAGAACGTCGTCACAAAGAAACTGATAGTGAATTCATGCGCAAAGATATCGAACGTTTCATGCGTGAACGCCAGTGTTATATATGTAAGGGTGCACGTCTAAAACCAGTTGTTTTGGCGGTTACTATCCATGGTTTAAATATTATGGATATCTGTAATTTAGATGTCGATAACGCACTTGATCTATTCCAAAATAATCTAAAATTAAATGATCAAGAAACATTCATCGCTTCACAGATAACCAAGGAAATCTTGGCTCGTCTGAGCTTTATGAATAATGTTGGACTAAATTACCTAGAACTTGGTCGAGCCGCCAATACATTATCTGGTGGTGAGGCACAGCGAATTCGCTTGGCGACCCAGATTGGTTCTGGCTTGCAAGGTGTGTTATATGTTCTGGATGAACCATCGATCGGGTTGCATCAACGTGATAATTATCGTTTAATAGAAACCCTCAAACACCTACGTGATTTAGGTAATACGGTTATAGTGGTTGAACATGATGAGGATACTATTCGTCATGCTGACTATTTGCTAGATATAGGTCCTGGGGCTGGCGTAGCTGGTGGTAATGTGGTGGCTTCGGGAACTCCCGAAGAAGTTGCCAAAAACGAGGATAGTATTACTGGTCGCTACTTGAGTGGTGCGGAAAAAATCGGTGTTCCTAAAAAACGCCGCCAAATTAACCAAGACCGCCAGTTGATGGTTCGTGGCGCTCGCGAAAATAATCTAAAAAATATCGATGTGTCGTTTCCACTAGGTGTTATGACTGTGGTTAGCGGTGTTAGCGGTAGTGGTAAATCAACCCTAGTTAATGACATTCTAGCTAAGGAATTATCAGCCAGATTGCATCGTTCCCATGTTGTGCCTGGAGCCCACGATAATATCGAAGGCATTAATCTGCTAGACAAGGTTATTGTAATTGATCAGTCAGCGATTGGTCGCACACCACGCTCTAACCCAGCTACATACACTGGTGTTTTCACCCAAATACGTGAACTTTTCGCATCAACTCCTGAGGCAAACATCCGTGGATACAAAGCTGGACGTTTTAGTTTTAACGTTAAAGGTGGACGTTGCGAGAATTGTCAGGGTGACGGTGTAATTAAAATTGAAATGCATTTCTTGCCGGATGTTTATGTAACTTGTGATATTTGTAAGGGAAAACGTTATAATCGCGAAGCCTTGGAGATAAAATATAAGGGTTCAACAATCAGCGATATTCTAAATATGACAGTCGAACAAGCTGCCAAGTTTTTTGAAAACATCCCAACTATAGCTAGGAAACTAGATACTCTAGTCGAGGTTGGTTTGGGTTATATCGAATTAGGCCAACCAGCAACCACATTCAGTGGCGGTGAAGCACAGCGTATTAAATTAGCTAGTGAATTATCCAGGCGAGCTACTGGCAAGACACTTTATATTTTAGATGAGCCAACTACTGGTTTGCATAGCGATGATGTCAAACGGCTGTTGGTGATTTTACAAAAACTAGTCGAAGGCGGTAATAGTATGGTAATTATCGAACATAACCTCGATGTTATTAAGACCGCTGATCATGTTATCGACCTCGGACCTGAGGGTGGAATTGGCGGTGGTACAGTCGTAACTAGCGGTACGCCAGAACAGGTTGCCAAGGTTGAAAAATCATTTACCGGTCAATATCTAAAAAAGTTACTTTAATTGTTTAAAACGCCTGGTTACTAATTTGTCGGTTACGACAACTATTGCTAGGATAATAAAGCCTAACCCAATTGATGCCACAACGTCTGTTAGCCAGTGATAACCTAGGTATAGCCGACTGGCTGCTATGATCTCGGCACCAATGACCGCCGTTATTATCCAGATCCAAAAACGTTTTGGACTGTAATTTCTCGAATATATTAAATAGCCTATTACCAATAAAAATACCATCATACCGATAGTGTGCCCAGATGGAAATGAATAATCAACTTCGAACGTAGGTATCATAAATTCTAGCGATGGACGATTATCCATAATTATAGTTTTTAATATTGTGGACGTAGTAACGGCCAGACCCATAGAGCCGGCTAATAAACATGGTCGCCAAATCTCGCGTTTTACTAATATCCAAATACTGACGATAATAGCCGTGATTGCGATAAATACTAGCGGTCCGGCAATTGTTGTTACGGTCTTTGCTATGTCTATAGCTAATGGATTTCGATGGTTAACCATCCACATTAAAATCGGTTGGTTTAGCGAGCCTAGCCCTGTTTTTTGGCGCATGTCGATATAGGCTAGCGTAAATATAATCACACCTACAGCAAAACTAATAATAGCTATCCTAATGCTAGTTTTGGTTGGTATAATTTTTTTTATTTTTGGTTTTTCTGAGGTATCGGTTAGCATGTTTTTATTTTTTTCGTTTGATGATCTTTTTAAATTCTAATTTAGTAGTGTTCCAGATAGCTTGCCTCTGTTTTTTGTCTTTTAACAGGTGATATAGGGCTGGTGATATTGAAGCGATTAATATAAGCGCAACGATTGGTAGTAATACCACATCAATATCAACGCCTATCGCGGTTAGTAATTTGCCTAGGAAATATCCCAGTGAAACTACGATGCCAATCCACAGCGCACCGCCCACTAGATTGAATACCATGAATGTTTTATATTCCATTTTAGCTATACCAGCGATTAATGGCACGAAAGTGCGAACGATTGGAACAAACCTAGCGATAATTATGGTTTTACCGCCGTATTTGTCATAAAAATCCTGGGCTTTTTGAACATTTTCTTGACGGAATAGTAGGGAATTTGGTTTTTTGAAAAGGCGTGGTCCAAGTTTGCGCCCAAACATATAACCGACACTAGATCCGATTGTTGCGGCAATAAAGAGGACTAGGATAACAACGCCTATATTTAGACCAAGTTTAAAATTAGTCGTGCCTTGGACTAGAAACCCCAGAGTGAATAGCAAGCTATCGCCTGGGAAAAAGAACCCAATTAATAGCCCGTTCTCGGCAAAAATAATTATTGCAACAATTATAAGTGCAGCTAGTGGTCCAGCGGTTTGTGCGAATTGCATTAAATCAAATCCAGGTATCATGTCTCAATATTTTAGCATGGTGGCGAGCAAAATGTTATACTATATATTATACAGTTACAATTAACGACTGAGATAGGATAGAGGATGAACGATATTTCATTGAAATTAGACGAACGAACCCTTGAGGGTAAAAAAGTTATTAAATTACGCGAGAGCGGTTTTGTACCAAGTGTTGTTTATGGTGGTCAAGATCAGCCGATTATGACACAGTCACCTCAGGTTCAGACTACTAAAATAGTTCAAATTGCCGGCAAACACATGCCAATCGATCTAGTGATTGATGGGCATAAAAAACTGGCTATTATAACGGCTATTGATATGGACCCAGTAAAACACACCCTACGCCACGTAGCATTTCATACGATTAATCAGAACGATGTTATTACGACCGATGTACCTATCGTCCTAACTGGACAAGGTGAGAGTGCTGCCGAACGTGCTGGATTAGTTGTTTTGCAGGCTATCGATACCCTAGAAATCAAGGCAAAGCCAGCTGATTTACCAGATTCTCTAGAATTATCGATCGCCAATCTAGTAGGCGAAGACGATAAATTGACAATTGCCGACATTAAATTGCCTAATGGTGTCGAGTTCGCTGATATTGATCAGGATATGGAATTGGTGATCGCTAATGTTTACGAACCAAGCGCCCTGCAGGCAGCAAATGAAGCCTCTGGTGGTGAAGCTCAGGACGAGACTGCTGTCGCGGCTGAAAAGGGTAGTGATGCTACTGCTCAGCCAGACCAAGCTAGCCCAAAGACTTCAGAAAAAGAAGCCTAATATCCTAGTGACTAATCTAAACTCCGCCCATTTAGGGCGGAGTTTTTTATTCTTCTTCGTCTATGAAATTGCCAGATTGATGTTTCCATAGTTTAGCGTAGACACTATTACTGTCTGCGATTAATTCGCTATGGGTACCTTGTTCAACTATATTACCGTTGTCTAGGACTATAATTCGATCTAGTTTAGCGATTGTCGACAGACGGTGGGCAATAACAATACTGGTTCGACCTTTCATTAATCGAGTTAGTGCGGTTTGGATTAATTTTTCGTTTTCACTGTCGAGCGCCGAAGTAGCTTCGTCTAGTATTAAGATTGGCGCATCTTTTAGGATAGCTCGAGTGATTGCGATTCGCTGGCGTTGGCCACCGGAAAGTTTTATGCCGCGTTCGCCGACAATTGCATCAAGGCCATGGGGAATCTGTTTAATAAAATCAGCTGCATTTGCCTGATTGATTGCTTGCCATATTTCTTCTTCGGTTGCATTGGGTTTGCCGTAGGTAATATTTTCACGAAGACTACGATGAAATAACATTGGGTCTTGGGGAACGTAGGCTATATTATGGCGTAAGCTCTCTTGGGTTACGTCACGCACGTCATGACCGTCAATTAAAATCGAGCCGCCAGTTATATCTGAAAAGCGTAATAATAAATGAGTTATTGTTGTCTTGCCTGCACCGGAACGGCCGACTAACCCGATTTTTTCGCCAGCTTTGATCGAAAGAGATATGTCATGAAGAACATCGTCAGTATTGTCATCGTAACGATATGATACGTTTTTTAGATTTATACTTGGAGTTATGTTTTTTAATGTTAAAGCCTTAGGGCTATCATTTATGGCCGTTTCTTGTGCTAGCATATCACTCATTGGAGCTGCTTCGAGCAATGCTTGATCGTACCCATTTAGCATATCACCCAACCTAAAGATCTGTGAGTTAATCTGCTGTAAATAGCTTATTGCGAATATAGCCAGAGCGATTTCTATTTGTCCATGCAAAACCAGGTAGGAACAAAGACTTATCGCGATAATTTGGACTATTACCATTAATGCTACTCGTGTTGAGCCTTCTTTCATCACGAAACCTACATCTTTTATGAATGCCTCTCGAAATAATCCGTTTTTATGTGAGATTGTCTTTATTTCACTACTCTCACTGGCAAAAGTCTTAACTATGAGATTATTTGTAAAAGCATCGGCTATACTACCATGTATCTCGCCAGTTAATTCTTTTCGTCGATGGCGCCATAGAGCTCGTTTTTTAATACTCCATTTCACTTCCACTATCAGGCCAGTAATTAATAGTAAAACTAGGATAGCCAATAGCCAAGATTTTGAAGCGACAATAAAAAACCCTGTGCCAACGGAAAAAATAAAACCGAGCGTTTGAATGATCAACAAATCTTGCAGATTAACTTGACTGCGAGTGAAATCAATAAAACGACTCGTTAGTGCGCCGACTTTTTCGTTGACAAAGAAGCGCATATCTTTACGGATTAGGCTTTCGAAAGTCGCATCGCTCAAGTCAGCCCTTACGCTGGCTTCGTGGCGCATGATCGATTGAAAGCCAATATAATTTAGTATGACTCCGACTATTCCGAATATCGCAGCAAACATTAAATTGTTAGCTATTGTGGATTGGTTGTTACTGGATAGTCCACCGATCGTCTGACTGAAAAAATATGGTAGTAATGTGCTAGTTAATAATGAGGCTGTAGGTATGCAAAACAAAGCAGCGAAAAAACTTACTTTATATTTTTTTATTTGCAGCCAATATAGTTGTAGTGTGCGTTTATTAGTGTCCAAAAACAGTCCCTCCGTTTTTATGTAACGTTATATATTAATAAATAGAGGACCCGCAGGTCATAATGAGATAATTATGCACGATTATCTTAAATAGTGCAACACGTAAGATGTATAATATATAAGATGAATAACGTATTGTTGGTGAAATTAGCAACTCTGCCAATTAGTCCTGGTGTTTATTTTCATAAGTCAAAATCTGGTGAGATAATTTATGTCGGCAAGGCCGCAGTTTTAAAAAATCGTGTTAAGCAATATTTTCAGAATACGCGCGACATGGATATTAAAACCAAGGCATTAGTTGCTGAAATTGCCGATACCGATTGGGTCGAGACCGAGAGCGAAATCGATGCCCTGTTCCTAGAGGCTGAGATGATAAAACGCTATATGCCTCGGTATAATATATTGCTGCGTGACGACAAATCATTGATTTTTGTACGTATTGATATGAAAAATGATTGGCCTCATGTTAGTTTTACTCGTAACCCAGCTGATGATGGTGCGGACTATTTCGGACCTTATTATAACGGTTTTGCTGTTAAAAAAGCTCTCAGATATTTACGCCGAGTTTTCCCATACTACACCAATACTCCGAAAGTTGGCGGACGAGTAGATTTAGATACGCATCTGGGGCTATCGCCTGTAGGTATAACTAGTGACGAATACAAGGCTAATTTACGGCGGTTGATTAGTTATATAAAAGGCAATCGAAAAAAACTAATTACCGAGCTCGAAAGCGATATGAAAACTGCTGCTGCGACACAAAACTTTGAAAAAGCAGCTGCTCTTCGCAATAAAATAAATAATCTACGCGAGCTACAGCGGCGAATTATGTTTGGAGACAAGGAATTTCTAGATATCAGCAAGGACGAAGCGTTGCGTGATCTGACTGATTTGCTGAATTTATCCAAAATTCCTGTGCGTATAGAGGGTTACGATATTTCACATATGAGTGGTACGAATGTAGTCGCTAGTATGGTGGTTTTCAAAAACGGGGTTAGCGATCGTGGCGAGTATCGTAAATTTAAAACACATATCGACCATAATAACGATTTTTATAATATGAATGAAACTATATCTAGGCGATTAAGCCCCAGAAATCTAAAAGGGTGGGGCAAGCCTGATTTAATTCTAATTGACGGTGGCAAAGGGCAATTAGATGCGGCTATTCAGGCCCGAGATATCTGTGGTCAAGAGGATATTCCTTTTATTGGTTTAGCCAAACAAGATGAACAAATTGTTGTTAAAAACATAACAGTAAATAAAACCAAACTAGCAGAATTAGATGGTTATTTAGACAGTAGCAATGATTTTACGCTAATAAATCTGCCTAAATCAGCTAATATAATAAAATTATTGCAGAGAATTCGTGATGAATCACATCGTTTTGCGGTTACTTATCATACGGTATTAAAACGAGCCAAGCAAACCGCTAATCTGTTAGAGGAAATACCAGGAATTGGTCCCAAAACACGGGCTAAGCTAATCCGTAAATTCGGTAGTATTCGGGGGCTTAATTTGGCTAAGGAAACTGAAATTATCCAATTAGTTGGACGGGCTAGGGCAAAGATTATTACGGATTATATACGATATCACAAACAGGATTAGATTTATCTGATATTGGTTTTATGTTACAATAGGGGTAGTTATATGAAAAATAAATTTGCCATTTTTATTGTCAGATGGTTATTGAATTCACTGGGGTTGTGGGTAGCTGTTCGTTTACTCGGAACTGGCTATGATAACGTTAGTGTGCACTTGGGTATCGCTGGGTTCTTGTTTGCTGGCCTTATGTTTAGCCTAGTTAATAGTATATTAAAGCCGTTATTTATAATATTGTCGCTTCCGGCAATTTTATTGACACTAGGCTTGTTTATGCTAGTAGTTAACGGTCTAATGGTTTATATATCGTTAAGGTTAGCTCCTGGAATTTCTATGACACTTTTCAATTCAATTCTTACTGGTATGATCCTTAGTCTGATAAACTATATAGTAAGTGCCACATTAGTAGTGCGATCAAATAACGCAAAGTAAAAAGGACGATTTATGAATATCAATAGCATTTTACAAATAACTACAGTCGTATCGGCTATTTTGACAATTTTAGCTATTTTATTGCAACAACGCGGGGCATCATTAGGTGCTGGTTTCGGTAGTTCTGGTGAGTTATATACGACTCGTCGGGGTATCGATAAAAATTTATTTGAAGTAACTATTATTATGGCTGTTATTTTTGTGTTGTCGATCTTAGTCGGGCTGGTCTTGCCAGCAGCTCACTAGGCGTTGCTATATGGCTGATGATAACCGTGATAAATGGCATCGGTTGCCAAAAATAAAACTGAAATTGAATAATAAAAACTTGACAAAAAATATGCGCAAGATTGAGGGCGTGACCGTTCGTCATGCTCACAAGTTCATTATTAAACGCTGGAGCAACATACTAGAAGTCCAGCGGTATGTGATTGCTTGGATATTAATTATGGGGCTATTAATAGCTTCTACTGGCCTACAGTTAATGTGGTCTCAGCAGGGTTATAAAACGACAGCTCCGGTAGATAATGGAACTTATGCCGAAGCTGTTTTGGGACCAATTAACACTCTAAACCCTCTATTTGCTGCGACTAGCGCTGAGCAGTCGGCTGGTTATCTGATGTTTTCGCGAATTTTGAATTACGATACGACCGGTCATTTAAATTACGATTTAGCTACGAATGTCACGCTTAATGATGCAAAAAATATATACACGGTGACTATTAGACCTGATGCTAAGTGGCATGATGGTGTCAAATTAACCGCTGCAGATATCGTGTTTACTGTTAATTTAATGAGGAACTCAAACACGCGTACGGTTATATCTGGATGGAGTAATATTTCCGTTAGAGAAGTGAACAGTAATACTGTAGAATTTTCTCTACAATCTACCTATGCGGCATTTGAACATGCTTTGACTTTTCCGATTATGCCTGAACATATTTTAGGTAGCGTGGCGCCAGCTAATGTTCGTGAAAATAACTTTAGTCAAAACCCAATCGGTAGCGGGCCATTTAAATTTAGTTTTACCCAGGATGTTGACGTGGCTTCTGGCCGCAAGGTTATTTACATGGCTAGAAATGATAGTTATTACGGTGGTATGGCTAAATTAGCGCGATTTCAATTGCATGTCTATGGAACGACTGACGATATAATAAGCGCCTTATCGCTTAATGAGGTTAATGCTGCATCTGATTTATCACCAGCCGATCTAGGGCGTGTTAATAATAAGCGATATTCAATTTCAGTTAACCCAGTCCAAAACGGTGTTTATGCGATAATTAATACAAAAAGTGGATTATTACAAGATGTCTCATTGAGGAGAGCTCTGCAAACTGGTACTAATACTGAAACTATTCGCGATAGGTTGCCAGCTGGAACTCCGGCTCTGGATTTGCCATTTACCAACGACCAATTATCGGGCGATGTGCCGCATGCTCCTCAATATAGTCTAGTGAATGCTAAAAAAGTCCTTGACGATAATGGCTGGGCGCTGAATAGCAAAGGCGTTCGTGAAAAAGGCGGTAAAGAATTGACGATTTCAGTTGTGACTATCAAGAGTAGCGAATTGGAGAGTGTGCTAGAGGTTCTGGCCGGTCAATGGCGCTCTATGGGTATAAAAGTTAATACCCAAGTCGTCGATCCTACCGATGTCTCACAGAGTGTGGTTCAGAATATTCTGCAGCCACGTAACTTTGATATTTTGTTATATAGGTTAAGTATTGGTGCTGATCCGGATGTGTATGCGTATTGGCATTCATCGCAGATTTCTCTACAAGGTCTTAATTTTTCTAACTATTCCAATGTTATTAGCGATGATGCCCTTTCATCTGCAAGGGCTAGGGTTGAACCAGCTCTTAGGAATGCTAAATATATCACATTTGCTAGACAATGGTTGTCTGATGTACCAGCGATAGGATTATATCAATCAACCACTCAGTATGTCAGTAGTATTAATGTTCGTTCGTTCGATAAGGCAAACAAGTTAGTATCAGAAGTTGATCGATATAGTGATATTTTGAACTGGTCAGTTGGCAGCAAGAGTGTTTACAAAACACCTTAAAATCGACTATACTAAATCTCGTTCACTACTTATGCGCGAGTGCTGTAATTGGTAGCCAGGCTAGCTTGAGGTGCTAGTGTTCGCAAGGACGTGGAGGTTCAAGTCCTCTCCCGCGCACCATACTTTTTAGTGAAATTTTGTTCAGGTTCCTTGTCAAATTACAGCCATATCTGTATAATCCCTATAGTGCGGGCGCTTAGCTCAGTTGGCTAGAGCACCTCGTTTACACCGAGGGGGTCGGGGGTTCGAGCCCCTCAGCGCCCACCAAGTTAAGTTGACAACCAAAATACCCCTGTTAATTCAGGGGTATTTTGTTATTTTTACGAACACGATTATAGGATTTATTGCCTAAAAAATGTTAGTTAATCGTGTTAACTTGCACCCGTATGCGCCCATCTGCACCATTAGGCGTGTATACAGTTTGGGGTACAGTTCAAAGTCTTAGCTCTCTCGATTTTAAAAAAAATACAAGATACGGACATAGTCCTACAAGATGTGTTATTATTATAAACAAGCCAACCATAAGGGGGATTATTTGTGAGTAATATCATAAACATCCAAGAGCCTAAACCCAGGAAACATAAACGTATTTCTCGAAAGAAACGGGTTATTATTATTGCTATTGTTGCCATAGTTTTTACTGGCGGCGTTATTAGCGGCTGGTTTTTTGTATCATATCGATTAGCGGTTCAGCGCGAGAATGATAGTAAGGAATTAATAAAACTCTTTGATGATGCCGATAAACTCGTTAACACTGGCAAAACCGACCAGGCGATAGCCGCATATGACGTACTGATTAAGAAAACTAATAATACTGATCAAAAGGCTTCGTTGCTATTAAATAAGGCCACTTTATATAAACAAAACAAAAATTATGACAAAGCGTTAACCATTGCCAAAGAAGCCGAATCATATTCTCCGAAGAATAGTAGTGTAGCTGGCTATATCGCACAGACATATGCTGAAAAAGGTGACAAGAAAAATGCCATTATCTATTACAAAAAAGCTATTAGTTTGGTGGATAAAACCAGTCCAATGTCTGGATCGGACATAGCGGATTACCGGAATATGATCAAATCATTGGGCGGAACAATCTAATATGGTACATATAGATTCAAAAATTAAAACCAGATTAATAGTTGGTCTTGTTATGATGGCCGTATTTGCGCTCGGTTCATATATAGGTGTCCGTGCGGCGTATTCTGGTACGGTTTATGGACGCAATAATCTCGATGGTTATTTTACAGGCGACTATTATAGTGGCAACAACGGTAAGTCTGTTTTGCCAGAAGTGTATTCTGATTGTCCGGATGGATTGTCATTATGCGCCATACCTGATTATGTAGAATCTATTGGTAGTACTGGCGAACCTAATACACTGATAGGGCTTTTGTATAATGCCTACACTAATAACTCGTCGGCATATTCCGGGAGTGCTCAAATCACTCAGGCGCGCGTTGGCGCTGCTTTTGTCGTCAATACGATGCTTGGCCGTAATGCTCCGGGTAATGGCACAACGATTAGCGCTGGCGACTGGTCGCAATTATCGACGTTTCTGAATAGTTACAATATAAACTGGCACCAAGCCGGACTAAGTAATAATGACGGTACGAACTGTATTAATAGTTTGTATTTCTCGGGTCCTGATGATGCTTTCTATTCAAACTCGAGTAGTTGTTATAGTAATAGGACGGGTATAAATATAACCGATTCGGATGGTAATACTATATATCGTTTATGGAGGAAATGTGCCAACCCAGTAGGTAAACAGAGACCTAATGTCTGGTATGTGGCTCCAACTGCTTGGGTTTATAGTATTAATGGCAATACAGGTAATACCACGACAGCCAACATAGGTGACACAATTGTTTGGAAATATAAAGTAACTGTTAATATGCAGGCTATCGATAAGACTGTAAATTATGGTTATGATAATACTGGTGGTGGTACTTTTAATTCATCAGTCAGTAGAGGTAATTTAGCAATTGGTACCGCGGTTGGTGGCGGTTCTGGTGAATATAGTCAGACTTATAATGTCACCGCATCGTCTTTTAATGCCGGCAAGAGGTTATGTAGCGCGGCCTATGTAAATCCGGCTGCTTCGAATAATAATTCCAAACAAGATTCAGCTGGTGCCTGTGTAGATATTAATGTGCCGCTTCCACCTACGCCAAATGCTTGTAGACCGATAGAATACAAAACTAATACGTCAACATTATGGGATGTTCATAATAGTAGAAAAATCCCTACTTCTGTTTCAGTTCGTAATAATAGCACGGGTACTACCTATAATTATGGACCATATTATTACGATTCACAGCAGACAATAAATCTAACCACTAGGTGTACGACGGGCGACACCTGGACTATTACTGAAACGTCCGGTTCATATATTTACTATCACTACGATTATACGTACAGTTGTGGAACTGCGTTAGCGCCAAAGACTTGTACCGGGCATAATGACCAATATAGATCTTATTCGAGAGCTACTAATATTGGTCCTTGTTATGATTATGTACTAAATTCAAGTATTAACGACTTCTTTGCTAGACTCGAACCTGGGTCGTCAATTACAATGGTGCCGTCGATAAATAGTAAATCATACACGCAAACCAGTATCCCCAGCTTCTATAGTCTTTATGGTACCCACACTCACAGTAAATCCACCGAATGGCGCATAACCAAAATGGTAATAGCCCCTAGCGCTACAG
>JBAXHQ010000015.1:0-17363 GCA_037138815.1 Candidatus Saccharimonadota bacterium | reverse complement strand
TAATAATATAGCGAAATCAAACGATGTCGTTTCGGTTCATTATTCACACACTTATATTGGTGATATAAAACAAAAATTACTAAATGATCTACATAATCATAGTTCACGGGATGCTCTACTGGGCTTTACTAGTACTGGACCACATAGACATGATGTGATATTCCAATTTAATAACTCCCCTGCCCTAGATGTCGCCTCACGTGGCGAGGTGCGTAGTATTATACTGGCATTAAAGTTTCTAGAAGTTGATATTATTGAACAAATTATTGATCAAAAGCCAATTATTCTACTTGACGATGTTTTTAGTGAACTAGATAGCGACCGACAAAAAAGTTTATTATCATCAAATAACCAAATAATAATAACATCAGCTCATACACCGGAATATATAGAAGATTATTATACGATTAACCTTAGTGTCTAAGAACTATAAACTAGTGAATTATCTGTTATTTTATATATTTTTAAAGTTAAATCGTTAATATTATTATAAATAATCTTAGCATTCATAGTTGATCCGCGATTAATTGTTATAACAAAATCTAATGTAACCTCCCCGTTATTAATAGTCCGTTTAATCGATGCCACTGTTATACTAATTTCTGTTACATTTGGTTTTTGAGTGGATGCATAATTTGAAAAATAAGTTTTCAGCTTTGTAATTTGATTACTAGTAATTCCAATATCTAATAATTTAGATAAACCTAATATAACTACATTACTACCACCAGCTTTTTCTGAGGTTTTATTAGGAGTACTGTAGACGGTTTCGCCAGATCCTGGATCGACATATATGTTTGTAATTGACGGATCTTTGGTTGAATTTATATTTCCCGAATTAATAGCAAATATAATACCTATTAATATTATAAACAGAGTAAAAATAGTAATAATAATGATTATTTTTTTTCTAGAATCTGACATTATTTAGTTACCGCCCATACATTATCGGTATTCATACCATTTGTTATTAGATCAGCAGGGTTCCATTCCTTTTTACTATTTTCTATACCTTTATTACTGTTTGAATCACCGATCATCCATTTGTCAGTAGCTGTAACGGCACGAATAACTATGAAATGACCAGAACTAGTGAACGGCGCACTACCGACACCCGAAGTAATAATTAAACCACCACTCCTGAGAATAGTGTTTATATTTGCAGTATCAGCCCCTATTTTCTTCACAGTTAATCCCCAGTGTGTGCCTATGATAGTTGCTATGGTATTACTACTACCAGAACCTTCCACATATGACCCGTTAGCTGCGCCATATGTTGCGGTATCGACGGGTGTTACTTTTACGCCAGTAAGTGCTGTTACGATCATAGCCATAGCTGATGGACCGCATCCAGATCTACCGATAGTACTAGTGCCATAAGCCGTACCTGACCATTGTGGATCATTTTGATTATATATAGCGAACCCATTTATATATGTTGATGGCTGACCATTACTGGCACATGATGAGGTTCCGCTAGATATGTTATTTTTGTAATTATTATATATAGTTATTGCGTTGCCGCCACGAACGGCTCTGACGGTAGCTTCGGAATCAGCCGAACCTTCGAAGTCTTTATGGAAAATATAAGCAGCAGATTCGGGTGTTGTCGTTTTTTGCAGATCAGATAGCCAGTTTGGGTGATCTACACTTAATTCTTGCCAGGAGAAATCCAGTTGTAGTGATAGATCTGTAATCTTGCGATTACTGGATTTAGCTAGATTAACTAATACAGATTGCCTACTAGTAAATGTCCACTGGGCAATTCCAAACCCTACTCCATCAACTGGCGAGTATGTATCGCTAGCGATTGTGCCGCCCTGGATCATTTTAGGGTCGAAGCTTGATTCTTGTTGATAATTTCCAGCAATACCTGCTGACTGCTGTAATGTTAAACCTTTTCCTATGTAATAGCGAAGTATCTTTTCTAAATTATCATTGCCAACTAAAGGCCCATTAATACAATTAGCATCACTAGAGTTATAAAATAATATATCGTTAGAATTATAAAAAGGATTATTGTCATAGGCCATCACACTAATTGGTGTCGAAATAATAACTAATCCCGATAACAATAGCGCGCGTATTTTTAGGTGTTTATTTATCATAATCTATTCCCCATCCATTCCGCTATCGACACGTTGGTCAATATAATGCACGTAGAAATATTTATTATTTACATAAACTGCTGGATATGAGCTTCCATCAGCTCTCGTACCACCTGATCGTATTAGAATATCTTTGCCGAACGAACAATTAGCGCCATCATCTGTATCGTTTTCGCTGGTGCCTAATGGTATTTCGCGGTTTATACAATTTGGTATAAAGTAACTATTATAAATATCGATTGGGCTGCCAGTAGCGCTATCTATTTGCGGTAAAGTCGCCATCCCAGATGGGTCTGACGGGTCTTTGATATTTATTAAATAATTAGCTACGTCAATTGGATCCATCTGTAGTGCACTAGGTGGAATGCCATAGATGACATTACAATATGGGTCGGTAGCTATGTTTAATTTTCTATAGTCTATATCTTGGCACATACTATATTCAGCGCTGCTGCTAGCTTTGGTTATTGGCGAACTTATCACTGCGATTGACCCTGTGGTTACAGACATCACGGAATTTAAAACACCAGATAATGATGACATTTTTGAGATATAAGGGGTTAGAATGGTGACTATTTTACCTAGGAAAGTGTTGTCGTTCGTAATGTCGAATTGATTAGAATTCATACTGTCGTCTCGGTTGTACTGAGCAACTATACTCTGGGTTAAATTACCGTACGCCGCCGCCTCAGTAGGTGTCATCGGAGAATTACCACCATATTTAGCAGAAGTCCCCATAATACCCGAGGCGCCTGATGTAATTGCATCACCAGCATCTTCACCTACGGTTGTTTTATCGACTAATACTCCAGCTATAATATCATCGAGTATTGAGGGTAATGCATAAGATGCAACCGTTAACGCTCCCATACCTACTAATTTTGCAATATCCCAGGCGCCAAGTACTACAGTCTCAGCACCCAACCATGCCAAAGCGCCAGCTATAAAAGAGCCAATTTGTATGAATGGATTAGATAGAAATTTACACGTTGATTCGGGGGCATTATTAGTACTGCTATTTATTAACGACATTACATTAGACATTTTTCCAGCTAAACCACCACCTGCCATAAAGCGCGTAGCGGATGTAGGCATAGTACCTACCTCGTTATAAGCAGCATATTTGTAACCGAATGAATCAGTGGCTGACTTGAGTGCCCCGCTCTCATCTTTTGTTTCGGTGGTTAATACCTTACCTAAATATGATACATCGTCGGCTTTTGCAGTACCGGCTTTTATTTGGTCGGCAACACCTAGAAATAGCATGGCGTATCTAGCTAATTGTAACGTACGGACTGCCTTAGCTGCGATAGATGTAGCTTTTACTGTGTTATAAACCATACAGGCAGTGTCTGCGACACCGGATATTTTAATTGCATTAATTGCTGTAGCTGTTGGCTTCAAAAATTTACTTGCAGCTGAAACGGTACCATCTTCGGTTAATTCTTCAACTTCAGCAACAACAGCTTTAGCGGCTTTTACTTCCTCTTCGGTATATAATGTACCATCTGGTTTTTGTGCACCTACCTTTATATCCTCTAAATTACTAGATCCTACTTTCACTTCTTCTTGAACTTTCTTTAACTTTTCATCATCAGTCGCCCCTGATAAATCTTCGGCAGCCTTTGAAATTCTGAATTTTGTACTAACCTTGTTCCAGATCGAATCAACAAATCCAGCAAACTTAGGGTTATAAGCTAATTTGACGGCTGATCTAAATTTTAAATCTTTGCTAATAGTGCTAGTGAATTCGCTGGCTTTTATAGTTTTACCTTCGAACTCGAAACTTGTCGGTTTAGTGCGACCGAAAATAGTCTTTTCCTCAGATGCTACTTTGATGCCAGCTTTTTCGAAATTAGCGACTTGCTTCTCGGACATTGTTGAATATTTACATTGTATGGTTATAACAGTACCGCAAATACCAGCAGTTGTTTTTTTGGTGAGTAATTTTGTTGTCCTGACATCCATACTTGCTAGTTGAGTATTAAATTTACCAACCATAGCTTCTTTGATTTGCACTAACAAAAGACCTGGTGACAATAGCCCACCAATTCCAATACCACCACCAACGAGTGTTAATATAATGGCGGTTAATGGGCCTTTCTTTTTAGCGAACTTGAAACGACCACCTGATCTAGATTTGTCGGATGTAGCGCCCGAGACATTATTCGCCCATGGCCCAGGAATAACATTTGATCCATTAGATTCTTGTTCGTCTATTGATCCGGTACTAGGTTTTTCGGGATTGGATTCCAGATTATTGAGCGCTTTAAGGGATGCTCGTTCAGGAGTACTCTGACCACCCCCCTGGAGCACGTTAAAGTTAGGTCGTATATCTGGTTCGATATTCTCTAGTTTTCGTGCAGGTTCACCCATAACTAACCTACATTATACCTTAAATTTTCGAGCCTGGGTCTATATAACTATTAACGCCTGTATTATCTAATGGTATAGCTTGAGTTTGTTGGTTGGATGTTTGAGGATTGGTAGTGATTAGTTGTTTTTCGGTTGGGCTGGCTTCGATTTGGATGTGCACATGGCTTTGACCGGCAAAGAATAAACCTTGACCGACTGGGAAGTTTGCTAGGCGTTTCTTTTCCTCTTCGGTTAGTTTAAATACATCCGATAATACATCGACGGCGCTAGATGATTGTTTAAGCAGTATCTGCATCGAGCTGTTAGCGACAATCGCACGCCCCATCTTGCTGCCCATGAAATCTTCGACATCCTGTGTGATTGTCGTTAATCCTAGATAATATTTTCGAGCACGTTTAGCTAGACTGAACAAGAAATTGGCGGAATCATCATATTTCATCAATTGCCAAGCCTCATCAACAATTAACATACGTTTCTTTTGTTCGGTACGAATAATGTTCCAGACGTGGCTTAGAACAATATACATCGCAACTGGTCGTAATTCATCCTCGAGATCACGAATGTTAAATACTACCATCGGATTGTTTATTTCAGTATTTGATTGCTGACTAAATATTCCAGCGAACGTTCCAGTTGTGTATTTACGTAATCGCTGAGCTAATTGAGGGCCACTACCTCCCATATGTAGTAGCGTGTCGTATAAATCGCTAATTGTTGGTGGTTGTGAATTATGAGTCAATGGATCACTAGTTATGCCAACACGAGCGTAGGTATCGATCAAAGCCTGGTCTAGATCGGCTTCTTCGGCTGGTGTTAGCGAAGACATTGGTACGCCAGCGGTCGACATTGTTGTACCGAGCATTAGTTTTAATAGGCCATGTAATGTAATCAGGTTAGCTCGCAAGGCGTTGTCGGTCTCGTCAGTGTCAATAACACGTGGTAAATCAAACGGGTTGATACGTGTATCAGAATTCAGGCTGAGGCGGATATAGCTACCACCAACAGCATCGGATAATTTTTGGTATTCGTTTTCTGGGTCGATAATAATTATTTCACTACCAGTCATCATGCTGCGTAGAGCCTCTAATTTAACAGTGAATGACTTGCCTGCACCAGATTTAGCAAAGACTACCATATTGGCGTTTTCTAAACTGAATCTATCGAAGATAACTAGACCGTTATTATGCATATTTATGCCGTAAAGCACACCATTCTCTTGGGTTAAGTCGGCGCTAGTAAATGGAAAACTAGTGCTGATAGCGCCAGTATTCATGTTACGGCGGATCTGTAGTTGGTCGGACATTTGCGGGATGGTACTGTTTAAACCCTGCTCTTGTTGGCTACTGGCGACTTTACTGAATATCATCTGCTGACCGAATAGGGTTTCGATTTTGTGCTGAACAAACCCTAACTCATCTAGACTGTCAGCATACAGAGTTACGTATAATCCATAACGAAAGAATCGCTCGGCGCCGACCTGTAACTGGTCGCGCAGTTCCTCGGCATCGTTTATGGCAGCCTCTAACCCTGGATCACGCGTTAAGCCCTTTTCGCTATTGATTGATATAGATGCTTCTAATTGAGTTACTTTTTTGCGCAAGTTGTTTAGTACGACTTGGCTTTCGACTGGGTAGACGAACATACTAATATCTAACACTTCATCGATGTTAATTAGTGAACTTAGCCAGCCGGTATAGATCTGTCTGGGGTAACCATAGACATATATAGTTCGTCCATATTTCGTGCCTAATCGGAAATATGATGAATGAATTTCTAGGCTACTAGGGGCGATTAGATCACGGAGTGTGGTTACGCCTTTCAAAAAAGCTTGTTCGACTTCAACTTGTTCACGAGCACGCTGTTCGGCGGCAATGTCAACTACGTCGGGTTTTTTACGTGCCATTACAATAGTCCCCCTGGCTGGTTAGTAGAATTAGCCGACTGACCTTTTTTGACAAAAGTCGCAGTTACATTATCGAAATCACCCAATGGTTCGCGGACAGCGGTGTCTGGATTATAAAAATTGTAATATAATTCACCTAATTCCTTGGTGTTTAATTGCACGCTCTGCACGCCTAATTGGAATAATCCGGCCATAACACCATCAACTCGGTTTTTAATTTCAGTCTTACCTTTTTCATAGGTTGCGGTATCTATTTTTGTTACGGCATCTGGGGATTTAGCAAATAATTTACTGAAAAACCCTTTGCTTTGTTCGATTAAGTTAGCGCCGTCAACTGATGGATAGTATGGTATCACGATGAAAAATGACTTGTCCATGATATTGGCTTCTTGGGACAAAATATCTATGAAATTAATGTAATCATCCATTAATACATTCAGTAGCATATTATCTTGGTTGCGGCGTATTTCAACCAAACGATCAATATATGGACCGATATCAACACGCTGTGATCTGACTAGAATTTGTATGGGGTGGTTTAGGGCGTTCAGAAAATTTTGATAACTATATTCAACACCTTCGCGCTCTCGGCTACTCATCAGATCAAAATTGATTGACTTACAAGCAATGACAGCCCGGAAAGATCCGTCTGCCATAATGACCATATTATCGCGAACTTCGGACAACAATAAACTGTTTTGGGTTGAGTTAGGATTTTTAAGTTTCGGTGCAACCTGTGTGTCACCCGAGCCTTGCGGAAAAACACCACTGCTAACAGGAGCGGCAGGTGTCTGATTCGGAAATTGGCTATTTGGTGGCATAATTTGTTCTGTTCCCCATCCCCTTATTAATATCTATGTTATCTTAGTGATATAATCACCTCTTCGCCAGAACCTAATCTTTTATTTATACGATTAGCTTCACGCGCAATCGTTTCAATTGATAAGTCGGAATTACTAGCGAGGTTTATTATATCAGCAGATATCACCTTTCCGCTAGTGGTTGGTTTTGGTTTGACGGCTGGCTTTGTTGGATCGAGCGGCTGAATAATTGCCTGTTGCATATCTTCGGGGTATGGATTGTATTTAATTTGCTTGTTCGTAGTTGTATTAGGATTGTTATTCGACCTCGGCGCGGGAATTTTGTAGGCAGAAACACTAGGTTGACCGTTCATTAAATCAATAGCCTCCTGATGCCTGGTGGTGTCACTTATAGTTAGCTTTTGTTTAAAGAATTGCGCCATGGCGTTATTACTATCCATAATATCTTGGGCTTGTTGAGCTTCGAAATACACATCATTATTAATAGCGTTATTTGGAGTCTGTATACCTATGCCACGAACTGCCCAACCCTGGGTATCGACTATTTGAGCTAAATAGCTAAAGCGGCGTTCAGCTTCGCCCTGGGACAGGTCTTTGGTACGTTGGAAATCTAATGTTTTAGGTGCGGTTATCTCAATTAATGAATCGACACCATCTGGATCCCATAATCGTCGTCGTGGTTTTAAATAAAATGCGACAATAGCTGATAAATATATTTCCATTGGTTGGTCTTTGCGTAGCGGTAATGCCAGAGCTCCGAACAGAATAATAATTGGTAGCGGAATGATTGCCAGTGGTATGAATACTTGACCTAATCCCCAAGCTAGCCCTATCGCCAATGCAACGACGATTAGATATATAAATTGACGAAAGCTAAACGGACCGATTAATTTATCATCAGCTTCAACGTCTTGGGGAACTTTATATACGGCCATTGTGCTTATAGTATAGCAGAGCTAATGACTACTATATAACGCCAAAATGAGCTTTTGCTTGCTGTATGTTTGTTATCGCCCCACCACCACCAGCATGGGCATCAGCTGCTGCTACTATCGAAGCTGTTGCTGCAACGCGTGCGCGTCCTTCCATTTTATCGTAACCCACTAGCGCCGAACGAGTATTTTCGCTAGTAAGTGTTAGATATGCTTGGTAGTCTGCTGCACCAGTAGGATTAACTAAAGGATTGAATACATGACGACTTATATTTGATGGTGCAACTTGGCTCCAGCCTTGGGCTGCTGTCATAGGAGTACCATTAAGAGTGTTGAGCTCGGCAAGTACATCTCCCCTTCCGCTGTCTCTATAAGCCGAAATAGCGCTTTGTGTTGCGTTACTGATATCTATATCATTTGCACCGCTACTTCTGGCGTGGGTTAGTGCGTTCTGAATATCGGTAGCGTTTCCTGCACCCTTTTCGGATAACATTTGTGCTGCTGCTAAATGCGAAGTCGCCTTATTACCGTGACCGGCCGCAACCATCTTATCGAATTGCAGCCTTCGTGCTGGGTCGGTTATGCTAGTGTACGCAGCATGATTTTTGTCACCTCCCGATCTAGCCCATGCCATGGCGAGGTCTGGATCACTATTAAACATAGATATAGCCTCTTGTGTATCTTTTTTATTTTGAGCCTGTGCCATAAGTGTTCTCTGTGCTCCGAATCCGCCGGTTGCTGTATTAAAAACTCTATTATTATTCAGACCCCTGTTTAATCTAGATCTAATATTATTAGGATTAAAGCTTCCACCGCGGCCTATATAATTGCCAGTTGATATCCTAGCATCGCGGTCTGCCTTCTTAGCTTCTTGGTATTTATTAAAGCTAGAACCTTTATATTTATTACTAAGACCGCCGCCTAATTTACCACCCAACCCATTTAATGTTGCGCCTATATTTCCGACTCCATCAAGCGATTTCTTTAGTAATGTAGGCACAACAAATAATGGTAATACCATTACTGCTGCGGCTGCTACCTGTCCAAGTGTTTTTTGTAAACTAGCATCACCACTACCGAATGTTTGTGATAATACGTTCGAAGCTAGACTTGATACCCCATAAACTAACGCTATGATTGGGAATAACATTAACATGGCTGTGAATGTTTGTTGCCACTTTTTGAACCACTGATCAGTATTTGGTAACAAAAATGCCACGAACGCTAATGGCGATATTACTATCAATAATATAATCAAAGCTTGGCGTGCGATTAGTATGAATAGAATCATTACAAGTGCTATTACAGCTGCTAATAATATTGGGACTAATGCCGCCAGTGAAGCCCATATTATTCCAATCCCAACTGCTCCCGCTAATATTCCGCCTGCTATATTCGCCCAAGTTCCACCCGACCAGAATCCCGCCGTTCCACCTGACGATACTGGAGCTAGACCGGCTAGTAAATTCTTTAATGAATACCCTAGTATATTTGATAAATCAACTGCTATTTGGCATATAAAATATGACAAGTTAACTAATATTGCCGCCACTACTATTCTAGGTAGTAGTTTTTTAACACCGTAATTTGTAATACCAGCCCCAGTCAATTGCGAGAATATAATGATCATAAACGCTATTACGAATGCTACATTAGCAATATTGCGCATTATTACCCATGCACTATATGTTGGGCTGGTTGTGTCGAATATTTTAACGTTAGTACTTAGGAAGTTGTCAGATAAGAATGTAAAGGCCGAATCGGCTATTTTAGCTAAAAAATTAACTACTGGGCAAACAATCCAACCGATGCCGTCAACAGCACAGGTTCCAGCTGCTGCTGTTTTTGGATTGTATAATTGGTCTGATTTATCGGAAGGTATAGTTATCTTCACTGAACTTTTCATATTTACTGCTTTTGTAAAGTCCGAGCAGAAATCTGTACCTATTACACAAACTCTATATTTACCAGGCTCAACTGAATCGAAATTAGCTGCTACATCAACACTGGAACTACCACTACCATCGACGGTGGATATAACCTTACTGTTTGTTTGAGCTGTGCCTAATTGATGTACGCCACCCGAGCCATCCACACTCGATAATGATATATTAAGCGGACCATACGATCCATCTTTGCTGCCGCTAGACATTTGGATATTGACAGTGACTTCTACTAGCTTGCCTTCTTTATTGCTAATTGTGTCCCACGATCCAAATACTACGCTCGGTATTACACCGTAAACTTTAGTTACATCTTGGCATTGGTTGAAGTTAAATATAGAAGCGGGGGTTAAACATACTTTGTACTTTGCTGGGTTTATTTTCTTGAAAAATACCTGATTGCTAACGGCCAGAGAATCGTTATTAAATGTTAAATTCTCTGTCGCTATATCAGAATTAGCGAGCGATAACGTAGCAATAATACCACTAGGTAATTCACTAGCTGGTTTATTAGAATAAACAGTTACAGATAATTGCCTAGTGTCGTCATTTTCGGATAAATTAGTTATTTGCCCAACGTCACTAGTACTGCCACTTATAGATATACTGCCTTGGTTAAAGTCAGTTATATGTGCAGCTTGTGCGGCACTACAATTAGTTATAACGGTTGCGTTAGGTGATGGTATAACCTGCTCTGGTTTATTTAGTTCGGCTGGCGTAGAAATAGACCCAGTAGTTTTATCGCTATTCACATTAATCTGAACACCAGCTTTGCAAGTGACTGTCTTCTGACCGATATTTAGTAATGGCACCCAACTCCACCACGAATCGTTATATGTGACGGTTACCTGTATAACTCCAGTATAAGTGTTTGACCCGGCAGGATTTTGGCTAACTTTAACAGTATTACTACCGAATTGGCCTCCGGTAGCTCCGATGTCAGCGCCGCTATTATAATATTTATATGATGGGCTAGAGTCTGCACTTACTGGTATTGCAGATAGGGCTGGAATTATCGTTGATGACAATATAATAAATAATAAACTATTAATTATTAGTTTAGATGTAGCCTGTTTTAATCTGTTTAGTTTGTCTATATTGCGATGAGCGGGCATGTAAAAATTATAACATAACCAACATCACAAATTAACGTGACAGCCAAGCTCTAAGGGTTTAGTTTACCAATCGAGACTATATTGGATTTAGCACCCATATAATCTGGTTGTCTGATTATTATTAACTGCGTATCTTTGAAGGTTTTGTTTATATGGGAAACTTCGCCTTTGTTATTATAATTGTCTACATTTATTACTAGTCGCACACCACTACTCTCCATGGACGTAACGTCATATTCGTGCCATTTAGTCTTGCCGATTTGAGTAATAACACCTGGAAATGACGATTTATTTGGGTCGGTTTCATTGATAGAAGCGGGAGCGACCGTGTAATCTGCCGTACTACCGTATTCTGAAACGACCGATTTGGCGGTATTCATTAGATTATTGATATATTCATCATCGAGTGTGAAGGCTAAATTTGGAAGGTTATTATTTGCTGTGTTAGAGCAATAGTTACGGAATGCGTTATCTATAAAATCTACAGTCTTACCACCTGGATTCTTGGATAACCAATTCATATATTTAGTTAAGTTCGGAGCCGTGTATTCATTAAATACGTTCAATGCGGTAGCTTGGCTATTCTCTGTGGTTGCAGGCAGCTCGAGTGTTTCGAAACCAAGCTGACCGTTTGTGCTATCTTGCATATTTGTTAGATCGTAATTATCAACGAAACCATCACCTATTATTGATCCAACACCGAAGTACTCGGTGCCATAACCCTTCACGGCGTAATAGGTTGCAACTGGATCGGCGTATCTACTGCCATATTTATCAACAAAGCTCTTAGCTTCGACTGGAATAGGTTGTTTTTGAGTTTCACCTGCTGTGGCTGTAGCTGTTGGTTGATTTGGGTTTGTGGCCTTGCTGGTGTCGCTACCGCAGCCACTTAGCAACATTGCTGTCAGTGCGATGCCGGATATTGTGGCGATAAGTTTTTTGCTCATCCCCTTTTTTTCAGGAATATCGTTAATCGTTTCGTTTTGATTGTAGAGTACATGTTCATTTGATGTCATGTGATAATTTTCCTTGTATGCTTATGTGGTTACATGGAACTTTTAATTGTTATAGTTATCTATACACTAAACTGTACAAAAATGCAATAGTATTAGGGGTTCTATGGTTGATACTTGCAGAGGAATGAATTTTATCGTATTTTATAAGGTAGGTATGAAGATAAAACAAACAATACTATCACTGGCGTTATTTATAGGTATCGGCTGTTTTTGTTTAGTCCCCACTGTCTCGGCAGTCACTTGTGGTGGTGTTACTACTAGTATTATAGGCTGTAGCCAAAGTGGCGATGGCTCTGGTAAATGTCCTGATGGTGCAGTTATTAGCAAGGATGATATCAAGAGTGGCATTAGGTGTTCGGACGGTTCCGTACCCGATACGGTGTCTGGCACTGGAATCTGGGGAATATTATTATTAGTTATAAATATATTAACCGCAGGTGTTGGTGTTGTGGCTGTCGCTGGTATTGTGTATGCTTCGGTATTATATGCAACTTCTCGTGGTAGTGTTGATCAAACGAAAAAAGCCATAGTAATCATCCAGAATGTCGTCATAGGTCTAGTCGCCTATGTGCTGATGTTTGCTTTCTTGAACTATATAATTCCTGGCGGGTTGTTTTCGAAATGAGAGTAAATAATATTAGAAATTGGATTGTATCACTAGCGATTATTATGTCGGCTGGCGGGGCTATGTTGACTATGGCTGCGCCACAAGTAGTTATGGCTGCCGACACTAATTGTAATAGTGGTTTTTTGGGCTTCCCGGCTTGGTATAGGGGGCTAACTAACGCTGATTGTACTATTAAGAGCCCTAACGATGCTGGTGGTTTAAGCGGTTTTATTTGGCATATAGTTTTAAACTGTATCGAAATTGCCCTGGTGGCTGTTAGCTATATAACAGCTTTCCTGGTGTTATACGGTGGATTCCTGTTTATAATCAGTCAAGGCAAGCCCGAGGGTGCCGCCAGGGCCAGGATGACGATATTAGATGCTATTATAGGACTCATAATATCAATGGCTTCAGTTGCGCTTATAAACTTTGTGATTGATGGGATTTGGAAATGAACGTATTAAATTCACTAGTTAATCTAATGGCGGCAAAAATTAACACTGGTGATATCGGTAACTTACCGACCGATAGCGCTAGTACGGTACTAGCTAACGCTTTGAATCTTGTTTATTTTACGGCTGGGGTGGTTGCGGTGATTGTTATCATCCTGTCGGGTTATACTTTTGCAACTGCTGTTTATGATCCAGCCAAGATTACCAAGGCTAAGAACGCTATACTGTATGCCGCGGTTGGATTAATCGTGGTTTTAATAGCGTTTGTTATTACTCAATTCGTAATGGGGAGATTTTAGATGAAAAAGATTAAGTATATGATATTAACTATGGGTGTTTTATTGGGTTTTGGTCTGGCGACTGTTCCATGTATGGTCGGGGCTGTGACTAATACCGCCCTAGATAGTGCATGTAGTGGTGATGCAGCTGACACTGCTGTCTGTAAGGATCGAGCCACTGATAACGTACCTACATTCATAAAAACCTTAGTTAATACCCTCTTGTATATATTAGGAGCGGTCTCTATCATCGTTATTATATTGTCTGGTATTTTTTATGCCGTATCTGGTGGTGATAGTAGTCAGGTTACACGAGCCAAAAATACATTATTATATGCGGTGGTTGGGTTGGCGGTTGCGGTATTATCATATGCTATTGTGAACTACGTCATAACAACCTTTAAGTAGTGAGGAGAAGTTTAATACCATTTAAACCTTAACAATAACGCCAATATCTGTTATAAAGGAAGTAAGAATTATAATGAAAGGAATCAAAATAATGAAGAAATCAATAAAAGTTATGTTAGCTGGGGTACTCGCTGTGCCTATGTTAGCATTAGGTATTAGCGCAGCTGCACCATTACAATATGCTTCTGCTGTATCGTCTATTCAGGACGGAGCAAGCTCTGCTAAGAGTGATAGCCAAGCCGACAATCTGTTCAGCTCTAACGGTGTATTTAAAAAGATCGTTAATGCTGCTCTATTTCTAATCGGTGCAATTAGCGTATTAATGCTAATTTACGGCGGTATTCGCTATACGATATCTGGTGGTGACAGTTCTAGTGTGACCGCAGCCAAGAATACAATTATGTATGCTGTTATCGGCATTGTAGTTGCATTATTAGCCTATGCTATTGTTAATTTCGTCCTAAGCCAGCTCGTAGCCTAATACTGTAAATAACTATTAGATTAAATAAAATATTCGCCATAGAGATGTGGCGAATATTTTTGTTTCATCACACCCTACTATATAAAAAATACGACCATCTCGCAGGTCGTATTTTTATATAATATTCTGATCTATTATTGAACTTGGATCTTTTTAGCAGCTTCTTGGCGAATTTTGTTAAAGCGGATAGTTAGTACGCCGTCTTTTAGGACTGCTTCTACTTCATCCTCTTTGACACTGACTGGTAGTGCTAGGGTGCGACTGAATTCGCCCCAATAACATTCCTGAATGTGCCAGTTGGTAGCATCGGTTTCGTCACCGCTACTAAGTGTGCCACTGATAGTCAGAATACCATCACTGATACTGACATCGAGTTCTTCTTTGTTAACGCCAGCAGTACGAGCCTTGACAACCAACTTGTCGTCGGTTTCATAGACATCAACTGCTAGCTGACCTGGGAACTCTTCTTCGGAATCTTCCCAATTAGCATCGACAGCCACTGCTGTACCCATGTTGTCTGATGTTAGCGTGTCGTCGTTTAGAAAAGCTGCGGTCAGCTCGTCTTCGATTAATAGGTCGTCATTCTGTTTCCGGGCCATGATATCCTCCACTTTTCTCTAGGCTCTATTGACAAATAGTCTCTCACATTATAACTAACATATCCAGTATAATCAACCGCATAAGGTACATAAACGTAAAAAACACAATGCTAGATACCATCCTGTCATTCATAGCCCCACACCACTGTTCTGGGTGTGGTAAAATTGGCGGTCTATTATGCGATAATTGTAAAATAAACATCATTAATGAATCGAGAATGGTTTGCGTAGTGTGTCATAGGCCAACTGGACGGAATTGGTTATGTAACACCTGTAAAGTTCCGTACGAGCGCGTTTGGGTGGTCGGAGAAAGGACTGGTATTTTACAACGATTAATTGGACTTTACAAGTTTGAACGGGTTCGCTCGGCACATAAAACTCTAGGCGATTTGTTATTAGAAGTTTTGCCTGAATTGCCCAATAATGTTGTGATTGTGCCTATCCCCACTACCTCTGGACGTATCCGAGAACGAGGTTACGATCATATGTTATTGATTGCTGACTATATTGCCAAAGCGCGTGGACTTAAATGTAGTCAATTGCTGGCTCGTGCGACAAACACTAAACAACGCCAGGCAAATATGAAACAGCGATTAGTACAAGCTAAGAGTGCTTTTAGGGTGAATAGCGACATTGATGAGGACTCAATATGTTTATTGGTTGATGATGTGATAACGACAGGTGCGACTATTAAATATGCGGCTAGGGCTTTGCACGATGCTGGAGCGAGACATGTCTGGGTGGCATTAATTGCCAGACAAACTCTCGACTGAACAACCTGTATCTGTTATTATTGGTCGGTAACTAGCTAATAATCAGTACGGAGAGGTGCCCGAGTGGTTTAAGGGAACAGTCTTGAAAACTGTCGTGTCAGCAATGGTACCGCGAGTTCGAATCTCGCCCTCTCCGCCAAATTAAAATAATGACCCTTGTGGCCATTATTTTAATTTGAACAGATGGCCGAGATTCGAACTCGGCAACTCCTAACTATAGCGGTATTAGTATATCTAACTCACCTACCATCAACTACAATATATGGATGAGCGAAAAATTACCGTCACTAAGAATTGGTCATCTAGAATCGGATAATCCTATCGTTCTAGGTGGTATGTCGTCTGGGCTAACTAAATCGGAACTAGCCGCCGAGATTGCGAATAGCGGTGGTTATGGGACTATCGGTGGAGTTGGTCTAGGTATGTCTCTGGATATTAGAAACAGAGATGAATATTTTAAAGCTAATGAATCGGTCTTGAAATATGAAATTCAGAGCGCTCTAGAAGCCAGCAATAATGGTAACATAGGTGTTAATTTAATGGTCGCAGCCACTGATTACGAAAATTCGGTCAGGGTTGCTGTCGAAAATGGGGCTAAATTTATCGTTTCTGGCGCAGGATTGCCGCTAAGTTTGCCTGATTATGCAGAAAAATACAGAGTGTCCGGGGTACATTTACCCGAGCTAATACCGATTGTTTCGAGTGTTAGAGCGGCAGAAATTATATTAAAAAAATGGGGAAAGCGCTCGAACCCTATCTTGCCAGCAGCTTTTGTGGTTGAAACGCCTAATGCGGCGGGCGGACACTTAGGTGTTACTAATATAGACGATATAGGCAAAGACGAATTTAGCCTAGAAAGTGTCGTTCCTAGATTGGTTGAGACTCTTGAAAATAGCGGCTATGACATCCCAGTAATTGCCGCGGGCGGTATATGGGATAGAGGTGATATCGAAAAGATGCTAAAGATTGGCGCCAAGGGTGTCCAAATGGCAACTCGTTTTCTGACGACTAGTGAATGCGGAGCTTCACAGGCATTTAAAGATCGACATTTACATAATACCGACCCGATTGTAATTATCAAAAGTCCAGTTGGAATGCCGGGGCGAGCAATCGAGAATGATTTTGTGCGTAGAACTAACCTAGGTGAAAAATTCAATCTAGGCCCTTGTGTCGGCTGTTTACGTGGTTGCGGGTATCGCGAGAATAAATTGGCTGGTTATTGCATTATTAGGGCCCTAGATAATATTCATCGTGGTGATGTTGAAAACGGAGTTTTGTTTACCGGTAGTAATAGTAATAGGCTAAAAGAGGATAGAGCCGCCGGTATAGTGTCGGCGGGGCAAATAATGTCAGAATTAACTGGCGCAAAGTTATAGTCTCACCTCTCTTGATTGTGATATAATAAACGAGTTATTTGCAAAGCAGTCACGTGGATTAGCGTAGCTAATAATATGGAGGGGTACCCAAGTGGCTTAAGGGGACGGTTTGCTAAATCGTTAGTCTGGGGAGACCTGGAGCGGGAGTTCGAATCTCCCCTCCTCCGCCAAAATA
>JBAXHQ010000014.1:0-19893 GCA_037138815.1 Candidatus Saccharimonadota bacterium | reverse complement strand
GGCGTTTTTCTGATTCATACTCTTGGTGAGATGAAGCAATAGTAATACCACGAGCACGCTCTTCTGGAGCGTTATCGATTTGAGCATAATCAACAGCTTTGTTGACTGCACTTGGTAGTCGCTTTGCAAGTACGTTGGTGATTGCTGAAGTTAATGTTGTCTTACCGTGGTCAACGTGACCCATAGTACCGACATTAACATGGGGTTTAGTTCGATCGAACTCTGCCATTTAGTTTTTCTCCTAATTTAATTATTTTTCGCATAAGAGCAATAAAACTCCAAAGCGCTATGGTGTCGATTATACAGGTTATTATTATAAGAGTAAAGTGTTTATTTAGATGATAGACATAGAAAAAGCGCCTAGTAAAGGCGCTTTTTCTATTCACTTGGAACGATTTACTTACTAGATCGTTTAGCGATGATTTCCTGAGCAACATTAGGTGGTACTTCCTCGTACTGAGCAAGTTCCATCGTACTAGCTGCTCGACCTTGGCTCATCGAGCGTAAATCAGTAGTATAACCAAACATATTTGCAAGCGGTACGTAGGCACGGATTAATTTAGCATTGGCACTAAGGTCTTCCATGGATTCAATACGACCACGACGAGAGTTAAGATCACCAATTACATCACCCATGAATTCCTCTGGGGTTGTAGCTTCGACGAGCATAACTGGCTCTAGTAGGATTGGTTTAGCCTGTTTGATACCTTCACGGGCAGCTAAGCTACCAGCTAATTTAAAGGCTAATTCGCTAGAGTCAACATCATGGTAACTACCATCATGTAGAGTAGCTTTGATATCAACAACTGGATAGCCAGCAATAACACCACCATTTAGAGTTTCACGAACACCGGCTTCAACTGGTTTGCGATATTCCTGAGGCACTACACCACCTTTGATGGCATCGATGAATTCAAAACCCTTACCTGGTTCATTGGCTTCGAATTTAATCCAAACATCACCATACTGACCACGACCACCAGATTGTTTGATGTGTTTACCTTGAACATCCGAAGTACCTTTGATTGATTCACGGAAGGCTACCTGAGGTTCACCGATATTAGCTTCAACCTTGAACTCGCGTTTCATACGATCAATTAGAATATCTAAGTGCAGCTCACCCATTCCTGACATAATCGTCTGACCAGTTTCTTCATCAGTACGAACACGGAAAGTTGGGTCTTCTTCGGCTAAACGCTGAAGGGCAATACCCATTTTTTCCTGATCTGATTTAGTCTTTGGTTCAACCGCAATTGATACTGGAGGATCTGGGAAAGTGATTGATTCTAGAGTGATTGGATGGGCTACATCAGACAAAGTAGCACCAGTAAAGGTGTCTTTTAGACCTACGACTGCTGCAATATCGCCAGCGCCGATAAAATCAATATCTTCACGCTTGTCAGCATGCATACGAACGATACGTCCGATACGTTCTTTTTCGCCCGTTGTGGTGTTCAGAACATATGAACCAGCCGTCATCTTGCCGCTATAGACACGAACGAAAATCAATTTACCGACGAATGGATCAGTTGCGATCTTAAATGCAAGGCTAGCTAGTGGCTCGCTTTCGCTTGGTTTACGTTGAATTTCGTCACCAGTTTTAGGGTTTTGACCCCAAATTGCCTCGACATCAAGTGGAGATGGCAAATAATCAACAACTAGATCTAGAACCTTTTCAACAATAACGCCACGACCATCGCCACCAGTTACTAGATAGAAATCACCAGCTAGAACTCGTTTACGCAACGCAACCTTTAATTCATCGATGCTGATTGATTCTTCGCCTTTTTCCAAGAAACGCTCAAACAAAGCATCATCGGCTTCGACAGCTGCTTCAACTAATAAACTACGGGCATGCTTGGCTTTTTCCAACATATCAGCTGGTACTTCACCCTGGACTAATTGGTGGTCGGAATAATCATTGTAGGTATACGATTTCATATCCACTAGATCAACCATGCCGTTAATTTCCTTTTCAAAGCCAATTGGCAAGTGAATCGGTAGAGCATTTTTGGTTAAACGACGGTGGATAGAATCAAGTGATTTATAGAAATCACCACCAGTTTGGTTGATCTTGTTAATAAAACAAATACGAGGAACGTTATATTTGTTAGCTTGGCGCCAAACAGTTTCGGACTGAGCCTCGACACCCATTTTACCGTCGAAAACAGTAACAGCACCATCTAGTACGCGTAGAGATCGTTCAACCTCGGCAGTAAAGTCGATGTGTCCTGGTGTATCAATCAAGTTAATCTTGTGATTGCGCCAAAAAGCCGTAACGGCAGCAGACGTAATCGTGATACCACGCTCACGTTCCTGTTCCATCCAGTCGGTTGTAGTTTCGCCTTCGTGAACCAAACCAATCTTGTGAGAAAGGCCAGTTCGATACAGAATAGCCTCGGTTGTAGTTGTTTTACCAGCATCAATATGAGCAATAATACCAATATTGCGAAGATCCTCTAAGGGGACATGTTTTTCTGCCATATAGTTATTCCGTATCCTTTCACTGAAAGCGAATTTAATTAATTATTTTTTGCCATAATAAACAGCTCTTGGTGGTTATTGTAGCAAGTTGCTATAACTTTTACTAGTGGTGTATCTGTTAGGATAGACCAAATTACACGCGAGCAAAATGTGCGAATGCACGGTTTGCTTCGGCCATCTTGTGGGTGTCTTCTTTTTTCTTGAAAGCACCACCGGTTTCGTTATAGGCATCAACTAGCTCGGATGCTAGGCATTGAGCGTATGACGTACCATGACGGCCTCTGGCAGCTTGAACTAACCAGCTAAATGCATAGTGTAATTGGCGATGACCTTGGATCGAGAAAGGAATTTGATAGTTAGCACCACCAACACGACGAGATTTAACTTCGAAGTTTGGTGAGATGTTTTTCAAAGCTTTTTCGAATACTTCTAGTGGGTTTTCGTTACCGATCTTTTTAGCGGCTATTTCTAGCGCTTCATAGACGGCACGTTCAGCCAAAAGTTTCTTACCATTTAACATGGTTTTATTGATCAAACGTTGAACCAAAACACTCTGATATTTACGATCTGGGTTTATTTTACGTTGTAAACTAACGGTTACTTTGCGAGGCATTACTTGGTCTCCTTTTTAGTGCCGTACTTAGAACGACCCTTAGCGCGTTTAGCAACGCCCTGAAGATCAAGTGCACCACGAACGATATGATAACGTACACCTGGGAGATCCGGCACACGACCGCCACGAACTAGCACTACGGCGTGTTCTTGTAGGTTATGACCTTCACCACCGATATAAGCCCAAACTTCTTGTTGGTTGGTTAGACGAACGCGAGCTACTTTACGTAGAGCCGAGTTAGGTTTTTTAGGTGTCTTGGTGGTAACCCTAATACATACACCGCGTTTAAGTGGGCTGTTTTGTTCATAATAATGGGTTTTTAGTGCGTTATAAATTTTGCCGAGCGCAGGAGATTTAGACTTTTTGTCTGCAATCTTGCGTGGCTTTCGCACCAATTGGTTGATTGTTGGCATTAATACTCCTTAAGAGAAATTATTTATCATTTGGACACAGCGTGCCCGATTATAATTTACAGATTAAACTCAGCATGTTCTCTCTGTGTCATACTTACCAGCGGTAACAGGTCTGTACACATTCAATAACCCGTCAACCCGATAAGAGTAAACTCGAGTGTGATTATATCAAAATATTGGGTATAAGGCAATGCTGTTATTATACAGACACCTCTTAAATTGACAATTAGGCATATTTATGGTAATATTAAGGTGTAAGTTATTGTAATCTACGGATGATAATAACAGCATTATTAACAAATTGGATTGTTACAGTGCATGTTTTTTTGATATCCCGTATCCCCTTTCTTTGTTAGGAGCGGCTCTATAGTTAATCTCGGCAGAGGTTATCTGCAGAGCTGCTCCTAAACCAGGAGCGCTAAACTTTTGGTAATAATTTTTCTAAGGAGAGGATATTAATGAATTCAAAAAAGGATCAAAGTAAAATTATCGAGCAACTGAGGACGAGTGAAAAGTCGATACGACAGATTAATATCGATGATCGCAAGATAATCGACAACCTCAAGAAAAAACTTTATTTTTGGCAATTAACCGCTAAAAATAAATCGATTAACCTCGAAAAATTCTGTGAACTAACGAGCGGTTCATACGAATCGGATATGGTATGTCTGATTAATACAATTCTCGTTATGACAAAGGATTCAGTGTTGAATGACGAGAGTATAAATAGCATAATTTTTAGAACTATGAGTCAATACAACATACATTTTTTTATTGAGAGAAACCACCTTAGCGCACTGCGTTTAGCTATGATGAGCGCGATCGACGATTTTACAGGTTGGTCAATGGCTCTTTCTAGCGAACACATTAGCTAATAATACTTATCGCCTACTTGAATAAAATCAAGTAGGCCAACAGATCTTTGTTGGGTTAAACCCGAACAACGTGCACTTTTGTAATAATCTAATTTGACAATAAAAAACTCCTCTATAAATAGGGGAGTTTTTTATTTTATGAATTAACTATTAGATAGCTAACCCAATGTTTTCGACGATCTCTGTTTCCATTACTTCGTCGTGGTCTAATCCTTCGTTATTTTTGGCACCTGTTCCAACTGGAATCTTGCGACCAATAATTACGTTTTCTTTTAGGCCATGTAGGCGATCGACACGTCCACTAATAGCGGCGTTAATCAATACGCGAGTTGTATCCTGGAATGAAGCTGCTGATAGGAAGCTGTCAGACCAGATAGAAACCTTGGTAATACCTAGTAATAACTGAGTATAGCCAACCAACTCTTTGCCTGCGGCAGCTAGTTCAGCGTTAGCCTCTACGACCGATGCCTTGGACACGATGTCGCCCATGACAAAAGTGCTATCACCTGGATCTTCGACTTGAACGCGACTAAACATCTGGCGGACAATGATCTCGAGATGCTTGTCAGCAACGTCTTGACCCTGAGCAGCGTAAATGCGTAGAACTTCGTTGATTATATAGCGCTGAGTGGCTTCGGTACCTTTGAGGCGCATCAAATCATGTAGATTCAATGAACCAGTCGTTAGGCGATCACCAGCTTCGACAGTATCGCCAGCTGAAACAACAACTTGAGCAGTACCAGGAATTTCATGACGAACTGGAGAACTAGCATTAGCAGCTAATACTAGGGTATCGCCAGCAACTTCGATGACACCGTCAAATGGTGCAGTTAGCGGCTTTGACTCGCTCTCACCCGTTGCAATCACATCACCAACCTTGATATTGCTGCCAGATTTAACAACAGCAGTACGGCCATCAAGCGCAATTCGCTCAACATGACCAGCCTCTGGAGTAATCTGGACAATATATTTCTTGCCGTCTTCCCATACATCAACTAGACCGGCTGTTTCAGTAATATGAGCCTGACCTTTTGGAGTACGGGCTTCGAACAACTCTTCAACACGAGGCAAACCTTGGGTAATATCACCACCAGCTTCACCACCCTTATGGAAGGTCTTAAGTGTTAACTGAGTACCAGGTTCACCGACTGACTGAGCGGCAATTACACCTACAGGCTGAGCGGCATCAACCAAACGGCTGGTTGCCATATCAATACCATAACTCTTACGAGGAATACCACGTAGGTTCTTGGTTGATAGAACTGACTGAATCTTGACACTCTGGATGAGTGGATCAGCCTCGATGGCATTAGCGATATCACGAGTAATCAATTGATCATTGTCAATGAAACCAGAAACAGCTTCGGCGGTAAAGCGACCAACTAATCTGTTAGCAAAGCTAATCATAGTTAATTCTGATTCACTACGCATAATCGAGAAACCATCATCACTGTTTTCGGTATCTTCGACTGTGAATACATCCTGGGATACATCGACTAGACGACGAGTTAAGTAACCAGCATCAGCAGTCTTAAGAGCAGTATCGATCAAACCTTTACGTGCACCACGAGTGGCAACGAACTGTTCGAGCGAGCTTAGACCGTCTTTGTAGTTAGAACGAATCGCAAGCTCGATTTCGCGGTTATTTGAATCCACCACGATACCGATCATAGCGCTAGCCCACTTGACGTTACTGATATCACCACGAGCACCCGAGCTAACCATGACACTAACACTAGTATCCATGTGTTTTAGCTTGTCCTGAAGGAAATCAGCAATTTTGCGGTCAACTGCGCGCCATGCACTAATAGTTAGGTTGTAACGTTCATCGTCAGTGATTAAACCTTGATCATATTGTTCTGAAATCAGAGCGGTCTTGGCATCACCTTCGGCGACGAATTCACTAATTTCACTAAATTGAACATAGTCATCTTTACCAGTTGATACAGCAGCGATAGTAGCAAAGCGGAAGGCCAAGCCTTTCATACGGTCAGCAGTCTGAGCTGTTACTTGAGCGCCATAATCATTAAAGATCTTGGCAAGAACACGCTTTAGTTGTTTTTTGTTCTGAACCGAGTTATCGAATGGGAAATCAGCAGGTAGAATATCGTTAAAGAATACGCGACCTAGGGTAGTATTGCGGATTTCACCCTTAAAGAATAGCCTAATTGGACTCTGTAGTTTTAATTTACCGTTATCATAGGCCATTTCAGCTTCGTAAAGTGAGCTATAGGCTTTGACAGTAGCGGTCTGAGCACTTGGTTTTTCGTATGTTAGGTAGTAATTACCTAGGACTACGTCCTGACCAATACTTAGAACTGGCGCACCATCAGCCGGCTTTAGCAAGTTGTTAGTTGCACTCATTAATTCACGAGCTTCTTTTTGGGCAGCATCGGAAAGTGGCAAGTGAACCGCCATCTGGTCACCATCGTAATCGGCGTTGAAACCGTTAGCGACTAGTGGATGTAACTGAATAGCCTTGCCCTCAACCAAAACTGGTTGGAAAGCCTGAATAGACAGACGGTGTAGTGACGGAGCACGGTTAAGTAATACATACTTGCCTTCGATTACAGCATCTAGTGCATCCCATACTAGGGCATCACCAGATTCGATCAAACGTGTAGCTGAACGAATATTATAGGCATGTTCGTTACGGATTAACCAACTAATAATAAATGGTTTGAAAAGTTCCAAGGCCATTTGTTTTGGCAGACCACATTCACTGATTTTTAGCTTTGGACCGACAACGATAACTGAACGACCTGAATAGTCGACACGTTTACCTAGTAGGTTCTGACGGAAACGACCTTGCTTACCCTTTAGCATGTCGCTAATTGATTTTAGGCGGCGGCGACCACCAGTAGCATTAACTGCGCGATTACCTTTGGCGGCACTATTATCAACTAGAGCATCAACTGCTTCCTGTAGCATACGCATTTCGTTACGGCGAATAACTTCAGGAGCATTTAGACTAAGTAGTTTTTTCAAGCGGTTATTACGATTAATAACGCGGCGATATAGATCATTTAGATCACTAGTCGCAAAACGACCACCAGTCAACTGCACCATAGGGCGTAGATCCGGAGGAATAACTGGTAGTACAGTTAAGGTCAAACTGCTAGGCTGGATGCCAGCTGTTGACATACCTTCGAGCATTTTTAGGCGCTTTAGCAGTTTTTTCTCGCGTTGACCTTTGGCACCAGCGACTTCTTCGACTAATTTTGCAATTAACTCAGGCAACTTGATTTCATCGAGTAGAGTCTTAAGAGCCGCACCACCCATTCCAACCTCGACTAGGTCTTTGTATTCTTCGTTCAAATTACGATAATCAACTTCACTTATTAAAGCACTCTTGACTAGACTCTCTAATTGAGATTTTTTAGCTAAATATTCTTCGTTAAGTTCTTCGATTTCGCGTGATTGTTCAGTTGCTAGGGCTTTGACGTCGGCGTTTTCAACACCAGCTTCGCGTTCGTAGCGCATTTTAATAGCGATACGGCCAGCTTCGGTTTCTGCCTCTAGATCAGCTAGGTATTGATCACGTTTTTCGGTTTCAACTGATAAAACTATGTAGGTGGCAAAATAAGCAATACGTTCCAAATTACGGACCGTAATACCCAGTAACAAGCTCATAGCGCTAGGTGTACCACGCATAAACCAAATATGCGCAATTGGTGTAGCCAAGGTAATATGAGCCATACGTTCACGTCGTACGATTGATTTAGTGATTAATTCACCATTTTTATCAACCGCAGCTTCGCGTGATCTAACACCTTTTAATTTACTATCATGTGGATTGACGTCTTTGACTGGTCCAAAGATACGTTCACAGAACAAACCATCACGTTCTGGTTTTTGAGTACGATAATTAATGGTTTCGGGTTTAGTAACCTCACCATTGCTCCAGCGCAAAATATCTTCGGGGCTAGCGACCGTCAGACGAATTGCGTTAAAATCAGTAATCCCGTTATTGGCAATTATTCGCGACATATTACGCCTCCTCCTTAATATCTGCTTCTATTTCATCAATGTTGACCATTTCCAGTTCGTCTTCGTCTAGTTCATCAGCAGGTTGAGGAGCAATTTCTTCGACTTCCTCTTCGTCACCGATACGTCCACTAATAACTTGACCAGCATCTACGATAGCATCTTCGGCTTCGTCTAATAAATCAACACGTAGACCTAAGCCTTGGAGTTCCTTGACTAGAACGTTAAATGATTCAGGAAGTTTTGGACCAACAATCGCTTCGTTTTTAATGATCGATTCGTAAGCCTTGGCGCGACCATAGACATCATCGGATTTGATAGTTAGCATTTCCTGCAAGGTTGCGGCAGCGCCGTAAGCCTCTAATGCCCACACTTCCATCTCTCCGAAACGCTGACCACCGTTTTGGGCTTTACCACCCAATGGTTGCTGTGTAACTAGAGTGTATGGACCAGTTGAACGAGCATGGATCTTGTCGCTTACCATGTGGTGCAACTTGATCATATGCATAACACCGACAGTAGTACGTTCTTCGAAGGCAGCACCATCGCGACCATCAAACAACTGGAATTTACCATCGCGGTTAAATCCGGCTTTTTCTAATTGTTCAGCAATTACATCGTTCGGAACACCGTTAAATGGAGGTGTAGCAACTTTGTAACCGAGGGCACGAGCAGCCATACCGAGGTGAGTTTCAAACAACTGACCAATATTCATACGTGATGGCACACCGAGTGGGTTCAGAACAACATCAACTGGTGTTCCGTCTTCCATATATGGCATGTCTTCGATAGGTAGGATTTTAGCAACAACACCTTTGTTTCCGTGACGTCCAGCCAACTTATCACCAACGCTGATTTTACGAAGTTGAGCAACGAAAATTTGAACTTGCATTAATACGCCAGCTTTTAATTCGTGGCCGTTTTCGCGGCTAAAGATTTTAACACCAACAACTTTACCGCCGCCAGCACTGTTCATACGTAGTGAGGTATCGCGAACATCCTTGGCTTTTTCACCAAAGATTGCACGTAACAAACGCTCTTCGCTCGATAGTTCTTGTTCACCTTTTGGTGTGATCTTACCAACCAAAACGTCACCGGCACGTAGTTCTGAGCCGATCTGAACAATACCGCTTTCATCCAAGTGTCGTAGTGATTCTTCACTGACATTAGGAATATCGCGAGTTACGATTTCATTACCAAGTTTAGTTTCACGAACTTCAACTGTGTAATCCTTGATATTAATACTGGTTAGAGTATCATCCTGAACAACACGACTCGACAAGATAATAGCATCATCCATGTTGTAACCACCCCATGGCATAAACGCAACTAACATATCTTTACCGAGGGCTAATTCACCATCAGCGATCGAAGCACCTTCGATTAGAATGTCGCCTTTTTTGACATTCTGACCACGAGCAACGCGGACTTTTTGGTTAATCGAACGATCATCATTGCTCTTGGCGAAATGGATTGGTTCGTATTTTTTAACACCATCGGCGTATTTAACCTGAACTTCGTCAGCATCAGCCCTAATAACTTCACCATCACCCTCGGCAATTACTAATTGGCTAGTATTTAACGCGATTTGCGCTTCGATACCAGTTCCAACAGTTGGAGATTCAGGGGTAAGTAATGGCACAGCTTGCTTTTGCATGGCTGAGCCCGTCAAAGCACGGTCAACACGGTCTTTTTCAATGAATGGGATCAAAGCAGCTGATGAACCAAGAATCTGCTTATGGGCAGCATCAACATATGTAACCTCGCTAGCATCGACTTGTTCTGGCAAAATTCCGTTTCGAGCGCTAACACGTTCGTCGATAAATGAACCATCGGCGTTTAGTTTAACACTGGCATCAGCGATAACTTCGACGATTTCCTGAGCAGCATCTAGGTAAACTAATTTTTTAGTTACTTTACCGTCCACGACTTTTAGATATGGAGTTTCAATAAACCCGTATTCGTTAATCCTAGCATAAGAAGCTAGGTTTAGAACCAATCCGATGTTGGCACCTTCTGGAGTTTCAACAACACAAATACGTCCATAATGAGTTGGATGAGCATCACGCACGTCAAAGCCGGCGCGTTCGCGGCTTAGACCGCCTGGCCCCATCGAGCTTAGACGACGTTTATGTGATAACTCGGATAGTGGGTTGGTTTCATCCATCAACTGTGAAAGTTGTGAACTAGCAAAGAACTCACGAACAGCCGCAACGATCGGACGAGCGTTGATTAATTGGCTAGGAGTGACGTTTTCTAGGTCGCTCATGCTCATGCGGTCCATGGCGTTACGTTGCATACGCAACATACCAACACGGAACTGACGAGCAACTAATTCGCCAACCAATTTAACACGACGATTCGACAAAGCATCGATATCGTCTTCGCGTTCCTGAGTGTTATTTAAACGAATAACTTCACGGATAATAGCGATTAAATCAGTTAATTGGAAAACGCGGTTTTCAGCGGTATTAGGAACGGTTAAACCTAATCTTTGGTTTAACTTATAACGACCAACTCGGCTGTAATCAAAACGCTTGAAATCAAAGAACATACGTTCGATCATAGTGCGCGCATTATCAACAGTTGCCAGGTCACCTGGGCGAAGTCGTCGATAGACCTCGATTAATGCTTCGTTTGAACCGCGAGCTGAATCTTTTTCCAATGTGGCATCAACATATTTAACATCACCAGTGTCTATATCGGCGAATAGACTCTTGATTTCTGAGGTTTTACTGTAACCTAGAGCGCGTAATAGTGTTGTTACTGGAATTTTGCGACGACGATCAATTTTGACATAGATAGCACCATTCGAGGCTGTTTCTATTTCTAGCCAAGCACCACGACCTGGAATCACCTTGGCACCGTAGAAATTACGAGCACCGCTCTTGTCGACGGTAAAGAAAACACCAGCACTTCGGATTAACTGAGAAACGATAACGCGCTCGGTACCATTGATAACGAACGTACCACGATCGGTCATCCAAGGATAATCACCTAAGTAGATTTCCTGCTCTTTGACTTCACCGGTTACTTTATTAGTTAGTTCGACATTAACATGCAAAGGAGCTTCGAATGTTAGATTATTTTCCTTGGCTTCACGTTCACTATTTTTTGGATCCTGGAATGAGTATTCCTTGAACCGCAGTGATAGCTTCTGACCAGTGTAATCATCGATTGGGTTTAGCTCGGAAAAAATCTCGCTGAGACCGGTTTCGACGAAATCACGCCAACTATCTTTTTGGTGTGCAATTAGATTTGGTAAAGGTAATGCCGCGTCGCCTTCGGTAAAAAAGACGCGCTTAGTGCTGTCAAACTTGGCTTTTGCCATAATATGATGCTGCTCCTCGCAATAAATTGTTTTAGTTAATAGGGGTTCTTTGGCGCCGAAGATTCCCTTAACCGCGGTCAGTTTTTTGCATCATGCCACTAATACAAAAAGACATAGATAACCACAGCTACACTACTTCTTATTACCCATTGTGTAACACCGTTACTAATTAGTCAATAGTATTTAGCAAGTTAAAATAACTAATTGCAAATAAACACCCGCTTACTTGACTTTTTAGTTAATTTGTGATAACGTAACACTTATCAATCACCTATAATTTTACCAGTGATCGAGGATATTAACAAATCAGATTATTACAGTGCACGTCTCGGTCGACCTCTGTTCGGAGCGGCGCGTTAGTTTAGAAAGCAGACTTTCTAATTTAACGTGCTGCTCTCGATAATTTTACTTGGGCAGTAAAAAATAAGAGAGGTGTGAATGAATTATGGGAATGGTATACGAAAACGAGGCAATCGGTAACATCAAGGGGGATCCAATTAATTTCGGCACTCCAGAAAGGCGGATAATCGTCAATGTGCCAGATGGTATATTTATACAATTAGGGATTCTCGTAGAGCAACCTAACACGGATATACCTTCTTTCCAGAGATTTTTTGAACTGGCTGTTTGGTTAGAACAAGCAATCAATCGGTACCCAGACTATTTCAACGATGTCATACTGAAAACAATACTAACAGAGCATATTCAGTACAGAAACCACGCTGTCGAAAGAAATATGTTATATTTCATAAAACATAGCGAAACATTCAAGGATGCTATGAAAGTTGTTTTTAATCGAGTAGGTTCTTGGACATTCCAAAACAAGGAGCTAATTTCACTCCTAGATAGTAAGGAATGAATCAAGAGGTGTTCTGCCTGCGCCATCGGTATTAATTTATCGATAAACCAGGCAGAGCACTCCATCCCTAATCACTAGGACTAGACGTGCACTAATTGTAATAATTTGATTTAAGATTTAGTGATAATTTCATCTATCAAACCGTAGGCTTTGGCCTCGGTTGGTGTCATCCAATAATCACGTTCCATATCGTCTTTGATTTTGGCTAGTTTTTGACCGGTATTTTTAGCTATCAATTCAGCTAACATTTCCTTGATAGCCAAACCCTCTTTGAGGTCGATCTCCATGTCAGTTACTTTACCCCTAGTCGCATGGCTAGGTTGATGGATCATAACTTTACTGTGAGGCAGGATGAATCGCTTGCCCTTAGCACCACTGCTCAGTAGAAACGCGCCCATACTAGCCTGTAACCCTATACCAATAGTCTGGACATCAGGTGTAATATATTGCATCGTGTCATATATCGCCATACCATCATAAACACTACCACCAGGACTATTAATATATAGCTTTATATCCTTTTTGGGGTCTTCGTAAGCCAAATGCAGCAACTGAGCGACGACAATATTAGCCGTATGTTCGTTGACTTGCTCCCCTAGAAAAATTATACGTTCATTCAGCAGTCGCGAATAAATATCAAAGGCACGCTCGCCATCAAAAGTCTTTTCGATTACAGTTGGCACTAAATAATTCGATGGTTTATTCATATAAATAATTATATATAAATCTAGCACTCTATGCAAATGAGTGCTAGATTTTTAGTAAAAATATGATTATCTTTTAGTATTCAGTTCGACTAATCGATCAACGGTTTTTTCAGTCAATAATCGGTTGGCGATGTCGCGGCGAACCTCAGGCTGCTCGAATTGTTTTAGAGCCTCGGCGTTATTGGCATATTGCTGTTTATACATATCAACATGCGCATCCAATTCGACGGTTGTAGCTTCGATTTTTTCAACCTTGCTGAGTTCAGCTAGGACTAACCCAGCCTGGACACGTTTAGTCGCAACGGTTTTAACTTCGGTTTCCAACCAGTCTTCGCGGGATTTAAAACCTTTGTTTTCGATATATTGATCGATTGTGATACCCTGATACATTAGATTATTCGCAAAATCCTGCTCAATCGATTTAGCCTGATCAGCCACTAGAATCTCGGGGACTGGAACTTTGCTGACAGCTACTAGCTGTTTTACTAATTCATCCTTTAGTTTTTCGCCAGCTTCACGTTCTTTTTGAGTGATCAACTCACGTTTAATGTCAGTTTTTAATTCAGCGACAGTCTTGAATGGGCCGGCTTTGGCGGCTAATTTGTCGTCCATTTCAGGTAGAACTACCTCTTTAACTGCCTTTAGCGTTGTAGTGAATACAACTTTTGCACCCTTGAGATAAGCTGCGTGATAGTCATCTGGGAAAGATAATTCCAAATCAAACACATCACCGGTTTTGTGACCGATTATTCCCTCTTCGAAACCTGGGATGAATTGGTTCGAGCCTAGAACCAAGGTGTAATCAGACCCAGTGCCGCCATCAAAAGCCACGTCGTCTTTCTTGCCTATAAAATCAATGACAGTTTCATCACCATTTTTTGCAGCACGATCAACGTCTTTTTTCTCGGCAAAGCCTTTTAGAATACGGTTGATTACTTCGTCGATATCTTTGTCGGTTACTTCAACTTTTTCAATTTTGGCTTTTAATTTCTTGTAATCGCCTAATTTAATAGTTGGTAGTATTTCAACTTCGGCAGTAAACTCTAGGATTTGGCCAGGTACGAACTTCTTGACGGCAACTTCTGGACGATCGAGAGCTTGCAATTTATTTTCGGTAAATGCTTCGGCTACAGCTTTGCTGATGGCATTTTCCATAGTTTGTTCCTGTAGTACACCTGGATCGATATTTTTAGCAGCTACAGTAACTGGGGTTTTACCTTTGCGGAAGCCTGGCATTTTGATATATCGGGCTAGTTTAGTGGTCGCAACTTGACTAGCGATTGCTAGTTCCTCAGCATCTAGTGTAATTGTTAGCTCGACTTTGGTATCGGATAAGTTTTTAATTGATGTTTTCATTTTGTCTCCTCGTTAATTCGGTCAATGACTTCGTCAAGATTTAGTTTATATTCTTCGGAACTGGCGGTATTTTTAAGTGTATATGTACCGCTGGCAACTTCGGCCTCACCAATAAATAGGATATATGGAATGTCTTTTTTGAGAGCAGTTTTGATCTGTTTATCTAACTTGCGACCAGATATGTCTAGTTCAGTGTTTATGTTCTTATTACGAAGTTCACGGGCTAATTTAGTAGCTTCGCGGGCTACATCGCCTAGAGCGGCAATATAGACTTTGGTTGTGGAGTGAACTGCTGGCAATAAATTATGAATAGTCAGGAACAATTCCATCGTAGTCTCGCCAGGCGCCATACCAACTGCCGAAATCGGCTCGGCACCAAACAGCCCAACCAGACCGTCATAACGACCACCGCCAAATAGTGATCGATTATTTTCAGGATTAGTATCAAACACTTCGAATACCATTCCAGTGTAATAATCCAAACCACGCATCAGAGTGATATCGAATTTCAGGCTAGTTACACCAGCTCGCTCTAATAGCGTAAATAATTCCTGTATCTCGCGAACACTTGAACTGTCCCTTATTTCCGCAGGTAATTCAGCCATACTATTAGCGCTGAGCAATTTATCTAGATTCACCAAACCAACCTCGGATTGGTCGCCAAAAATCTCGGTGGCCTGATCCGTAAAATCCTGCTGGCTAATCTTGTTCTTGCGATCCAATAATTTAACCATGGACTGTGCCTGGGTTGCATCCAATCCTAAATATTGCGCCATCATAAAATTAATCAATTTGCGGTTATTAATTCTGATAACATAGTCATCTGGTTTAGCGCCAAATTCCTTCATTATATTATCACCCATAGTAATAATCTCGGCCTCGGCAGCTACAGTATCATCACCAAAAACGTCGACATTCAGTTGCCAGAACTCACGCTCACGACCGCGTTGTGGGCGTTCGTAACGCATAAAGTTAGCTATTGAATATAATCTGGCAGGATAAGCTAATTCCTGACGTCTAGCGGCTACCATACGACTAATCGTTGGTGTCATTTCAGGGCGAATTGCCACCGTACGACCGCCACGATCAACAAACGAATAGGTTTGCTCGTTGGCTAATTCTTGACCGCTCTTAGCTGCATAAACCTCGAGTGGCTCTAGGATAGATGCACCATATTCTTCGTAACCGTATAATTTTGAAATTCGATGCCAAGTCGAAAAGATATAATTCTGAACACGTTTGTCCGCAGGATAAAGATCACGCGTACCCTTGTATGGTTGAGATGATAGTCCGCTCATATACAATAATTTTGACAGTTTTATCTGTTTATTACAACCCCTATAGATAAGAAAGCTAATTCAATACGTTTTGCTGCATCCACGAATACATCGCGATACCAGCCGCCACACCAACATTAACCGATCTGGTCGATCCGAATTGTTCGATCATCACTATTTTTTCAGCTGATTTTTGCATAAGCTCACTAAGTCCTGGACCTTCACCGCCAAACACTAGAACACACCTATTAGGTAACTCAACCTCAGATAGTGGTATTGCATCAGGTAATATATCAAAGGCAACAATATGTCGCTCGTCCTGATTCATATATTTAGTAAAGGCCTCGACCGTTTCGTGATGGATAATATTCATATATTTATCAGTTACCATCGCTCCACGACGGTTATAGTGACGTTTACCGATAATATGCACCGTATCAACATTAAAGGCATTGGCAGTCCGAACGATCGTGCCAGCGTTAAAATCATGCTGCCAGTTTTCTATAGCCACATGTAAGGATGTCCTAGTTTTATCCAGGTCAGCTTTTATTGCCGCATTAGTCCAATAACGATATTTATCTAGGACATTACGCTTATCGCCGTTTTCTAACAGATCAGAATCATACCGAGAATCAGTCGGCCAAGGTTGAGGGTGTGGCGGAACGCCAATTTGTAGTTCATTCATAGGCTATATTATACCTTGTATATGTATTTTTTATCGCTAGTGGTATAATTTGAATCATAAAACATAAGGGGTGAAATATTATGGATTGTACGAACACATTACAAATACCTGAATGGATCTGGCCAATTATTATAATTTTGGCTTTGTGGACATTTTTCTGGAAAGGCTTGGCTATGTGGCACGCCGCCCGCAAGAAAAACGGCATTTGGTTTGTTATATTGATGGTATTTAATACTGTTGGTATTTTGGACATCTATTACCTACTGTGTGTCGAAAAGATCAAAGTTAAAAAGTTATTAAAATAGCATAGACTTGAATATAAAAATACAGCTCCAAAGCTGTATTTTTATGTAGGCTATAATAGAATATATGAAAAAGATTAAATCTTGGTTACAAAATCTACAGGGCATCGTCAGAATGATTCTGATATCTATTGCTTTGATATTAGTAACGGGGGCATTGATCGTAGGTATTCAATTCGGTATTAATTTCGTTCAGAGTAATATCAAGACCGCCACAACCAAAGCTACTGACACCACCAGCAAGCCTAATACACCCGCTTCGACCGAAGATAAATGCACCAGCATAAATAAGATAATCTCGGGCAATTATCAGTCAGCATACAAAGAAGACTCTGATGGGGTCGCTAAATGGTTGCAAGACAACCCGAAAACATCAGATAGTGCCTGGAATGATAGTTACCAAGCGACTATAAAATCCTATAACGATAAATTGTCCGCTACATACACCTCGCTCAGTTCAACCTTGGCCCAAGTTAGTTGCACGCCTACATTCGAGCAAACACCGATAGCAGCGCAGTAAGAAATAATTATTTTAAAGACCCACTAGTTTACACTAGTGGGTCGGAGTTATTACTGGATTAGTTGTTTAAACTCTTCCGGTGTTAGGTTTACGGTGATACTTATCAGATTATTGTCGATATTATATTGCAGATTTTTTTGGATATAGTCATTAAAGCGAAAGCTTCCTGATGACTTAATGTCATACTGCTGGTGAAAAATGATCTTTTCAACTGGAACGTTGATGATATACGAATTACCCTTCGGTGAGACGTAACCCATACGGATCTTGTCCTGTTCTTTACCGGAAATACTACCAGCAAAGAAAATCATCTTACCTTCGATTTCACCTTTCGTGTTGATCGAATTAGCAACGATCATGGAAACATCTCTGTCATTAACAATACCAATAGTATATTCCATAGTGCTTATCCGACCCGTACGAGCATTCTCATCCACTTTAGTGGTATAGTCATGAAATTTAGCTCCAGCAAATCCGATGATCGCAATTACAATACAAGTTATAATCGCAAATCTGAGAAAATCAAACCATTCACTATTACGCCAACTAGTCTTTTTATTATTAGACATTGCCACGCACCTCGCCTTTTTTATTTTTCGACAAAAACCTAATTATCAACGACCTACTAATAATTACTAGATATCAAATACCTAAAAGTAATTAGCAGTATACCCACGATATTAACATAATACAGCAGATATGTCAATATAAGGTAACTGGTCTAGAGAGGACTTGGCGCAGCGATTGAAACGAAAAAGTGTTTACATTTTTTCGTGAATAAGCGGAGAAGCGAAAAGAAGTGGAGCGCTATCTCCACGCGCAAATTGCAGAGCAATTTATAGGCCATGGAGGTTTGATCCCTATCACCGATCAAATAAAAAAAGACTGTCCGTGGACGGTCTTTTTTATTTGGTACGCGAGAGAGGACTTGAACCTCCACGCCCGAAAGCACTAGCTCCTAAGGCTAGCGTGTCTACCAATTCCACCACTCGCGCATACAATGCTGTTATCACGCTAGCATGTCTACGATTACTCATAGGCCACCGCTCGCGCATAAATTTGATAGCCAGTTTATTGTACCAAATTATTACCGACAGATAAAGTCTGAAAATTATATATTACCGAACTCGCTTGTGCTATCATAAATATAGTAATGACTGAGGGGAATAGTTAATGAATAAAATTGCGCAATATTTGAATGAGCATATTCTGGGTGAAGTTACTAGCAATGAACATACTAGACAGCAATTCTCTCGTGATGGCAGCATCCTTCATATCAATCCCGAATTAGTCGTACACCCCAGGTCAACTAATGATATACGTAAAATCGCCCGATTTACTTGGCAATTAGCCGAAAAAGGCAATGTCCTACCTATCACCGTTCGTGGTGGTGGTTCTGACCAAACAGGTGCAGCTATCGGTAAAGGTATTATTATTAATACTGTTGCTCATTTGAATAAAATTATCTTCCTTAGCCTTAAGAATCACGATCAATTCGTGCACGTTCAACCTGGTGTTAATTTTGAAGCCCTTAATGATACCCTGAAATCACATGGAATGATTATCCCTACTTTCCCATCATCATGCAAATACAGCACTATTGGTGGAGCAGTCGCCAACAATGCTGGCGGCATGCAATCTGGACGTTTCGGTTTAACTGGTGATTTCGTAGAACGTATGGAGTTAATCCTAGCTAACGGTGATTTAATCGAAACAACCCGCATCAATAAACACGAGCTAAACAAGAAAAAGGGTTTGCAGACTTTTGAGGGTGAAATATACCGCAAGATCGACGGGATTATCGAGGATAATCAACAATTAATCGATAACAAGATCGCCAACAGCACACCAGATAACGCAGGTTACCCTGGTATTGCCAAAGTCAAAGAACGCGACGGTTCATTCGACCTAACGCCGCTAATAATTGGTAGCCAGGGCACATTAGGTATCGTCTCGGAAATTGTCCTAAAAACTAGTTTTTATAATAGCGAAGAATCAATTATCGTGGCCGCATTTGACGATGCCATGAAAGCTCGCGATGCTGCTGGTGTATTAGAGTCGATCCAACCAACCGTTTTAGAAATTCTGGATGGTGAATTATTCGAAGCTGCCAAAAGCTGTGGTAAAAAATATCTTTTCAAAGATCAAGAAATCGGTGCAGTTTTGTTCATAAGTTTCAATGATGTTGGCGATCGAATCAGAAATCGCAAGATAAAACAAACCATGAAAAAACTATCCAAGATGAATACAACTATATTTAGTAGTGACGACTACTCTACCGACGAGCTATATGCCATACGTGATGTCAGTTCGGTAATATTACAATCCAGTAGTAAGGGCGAATCGCTGCCGCCAATCATCGATGGCGCCTCGATACCAGCCGAAAGGCGTGAAGAGTTTATCGCTGCCGTAGATGAACTCGCTAAAAAACATCACATCACCCTGCCGCTGCAAATCCAATGGCTAGACGGCGTTGTCCATACC
>JBAXHQ010000013.1:0-20017 GCA_037138815.1 Candidatus Saccharimonadota bacterium | reverse complement strand
GTATAAAAAGCCACGTTAATAACAATTGAGCTAAAATAATTTTGATCTAATAATTTTCCAATAGGCACCAGGCTCAATATTGTCGTTATTAGAAAGACTGACAAAATCACCACAACACTTATACGTAAACAAAATTTATCATATTTGCTTTTTATAATGTCTTTACCCACAAATACATCATACTAGAAATGTTGTCGACATTACATATGGTTATTTTGTTCGTTTAAAGCAAATAAATAATATATAATAATCCCAATATGATAAATAAAATAATCGGTTTAATTACAATACTACTAGCCCTGTTGGGTATTTTTATTTCGATAGGATTATTCAAAGAAACACCTGACCTCGGTTGGAGCCTACTGGCTGGTTCGTTATTTACGATATTAATAGGTGTGGTGATATTTCGTCGTGGCCTACGCGGAGTTGCCGAATCTGTAAGTAAAAGTAAGATTTTTTAATAAAAAGATACGTCATTTGTTATATACCGATACCTCTGTGATTATTGAGCGGTTTTAATATCTAATTCAAATATTATTGCTACTATTCATAAAATGTTCTACAATATAATCTAATGAGCGAGATGTTAGATCGGGCAAGAGAGATGAAGCCAGAGCTAGACAGAGCCGAAGCTGCACGCCAAGAGGCAATACGCATCAAAAATGCAGAACTCGAAGCTAGACTAAACACTTCAAACGAGCATGCCGCTGAATTTACAAAATTAATGGAAGACAATAACGTCCCAACCATCGATTTATATGTAAAATCTTCAAATAATAAATCCCTAGACAATGCTAGTCTGCTAGGTAAGGGTTGGATCATATACCCTCCGGTCGCTACGACAGTTCCAGGCGAAAATGACACTTCAGGATTAGTAATATTACAAGACCTAAGTGTTTTTTATTATCTAGAATTCATAGATAACAAGATCTTTATTACATCATCAGACCATAACTTACAGAAACTAGCCCTGTTCGCTGATCAACGCGGGCTAAATACATTAATTGCGGCAGTTGCCGAATCAGGGATAGTTTAAATTTAATAATTAAATAGGCGAGGAGTTAGCTGCTAATGCAGAAACTCTCTCGCCTTTTTTTGGTTGGTATAAAACCAGCGCATGCCAACTAAGTTTAGTTACGCGGATATCTGTACTGATCATTTACCGAATACCCATTCTGATATAAGGGGGTATAATCTATACTGCTACCGTTGACCGTAACCGTACCAGGCGTAACATTCGACGACAAGAAGGTCCATGGATCGTCAAATCTAGCCTTGAAATACAAACATGTGCCAATACGTTCAACCAACACCGATCTCGACAACCAATACTCGTCAAAGTTAGTGGATTCGATAATCCACTCGCCATAAATGCCATCCCTCACAACCAAATAGTGATCCCTATCGATCATAGCAATTCTATTCCCTTGAATCTGCAATCCGTATGCAAACCTAGAGGTGAGTAAAACCCATCGACCGGAACCATCAATACCATAAAGCATTGATCCATTTTGGTTAAGAGTTACGTCGGGGATTTGATAACTGTAGTTATTATTACCCCTATTGTCGTGATAACGATAATTCGTTCGATATTGCATATTGCCATCACGAGGAACTTGCGAAGGCCACGACGTATAGTAGCCTCGATTATCAATATCCGTTCTGGTTGCATTGTCGTGCTTTGACGACGGATAAGGATAACTCTGACTGCTGTACGCTGCCTGTGCGGGCACTACATCAATAAATAGTAATGCACACACGATCGCTAGAATAACCGCTACAAACTTCTTGGTAGTCTTAATCCGTTTTGTCAACGAACTCACCCCTTTCAAAGGTGTAGATTTAGCTACTTATAACCGTATAAGCGCTATATTCATATAATAACACTATGTAGACAACTAGCAAATTAATATTAATACTAATTCTACAAACAATAACAATAACCACCATAAGTGGGCAACCCTGTTTTTTAGGTCTGATAGTTGATAGAATGATAACCAGATGAAAGAGGGGATAAATACGTCTAAAAAAATACCACTAAGAGGTGTGTCCTTGTTCTCTAGTGCTGGAATTGGCGAAATATTCCTAACAGAGGTTGGTGTTGATATCGTAGCCGCCAACGAAATAATCCCCGAAAGAGCCGAATTATATTCTAAAATATATAACAAAACCAATATGATCACTGGTGATATCAATGACGATATCGTATTTAATAAAATAGTCGACTCGTCAGGCAAAATTGACATTATTATCGCCACCCCTCCTTGTCAAGGTATGAGTGTAGCTGGCAAAAACAGAACTCAACAAGACATGGTGTCCGACCAGAGAAATTATCTGGTCTTTAGGATAATTGAGCTAATTAAAATAAAAAAACCACAATACGTATTAATCGAAAATGTACCAAACTTTTTAGAGATCAAATTGCCATACCAAGGTACTGCTAAAAAACTCGTTGATATTTTAAGTGATATATTCGATACGGAATATAATATTCAAACAAAAATATTAAATACGGCTGAATACGGTATTCCACAAAAACGAATTAGAGCGGTTGTGATTATGAGTAAAAAAGGCCTAAAATGGAATTGGCCTAAACGAGAGCAAACAATTTCAATAGAATCGGCAATCGGGCATCTACCGTCGTTAGAGTCTGGTCAAATCAGTAATATTCCCTGGCATTTCTCTAGAAAACATTCTGATAATCACATACTCTGGATGAAACATACACCTACGGGTCATTCAGCATTAGAAAATGAAATATTTTTTCCTCAAAAAAAAGACGGTCAAAAGGTCAAGGGGTATATCACAACCTACCGACGAATGAAATGGGATGAGCCAGCACCGACTATTACTATGCGAAATGATGCAATCAGCTCACAGATGAATGTTCACCCAGGCAGAAAATTAGATAATGGCGAGTACTCAGATGCACGCGCCCTAACGCCGCTAGAACTAATGATATTATCATCCATTCCTGAATCATTTAAAATACCAGACGGCACTCCAGAAATACTCATCAGAAAATGCATTGGGGAATGTGTACCACCGTTACTAATTAAAAAAATACTAAAAGGTATATCGCGATGACTAACAGAATAGAAACAGAAAAATGGATCCTATATAGGCATACTAATAACTTTGACTTGATCACTGCGGTGGCCTTTAATCTAAAATACTTGTCTAAAAATTCAATTTCGAACGAAGACAAGATGACTTTGACACTTAAATTAAAGGAATTAGCTTATTACAAGGAAAGAAACCCTGAACTGCCACTAGATTCAATCAACCACATGATAAATACGCTGGCATATTACATGTTCGGCTACAAAGACACTGTCGACGGACAGGCTAGGTTCTTGTTTAGCCCGCTCGGTAACTTATTCATGAAACACCTCAACGACAAACATAAACTAAATAAAATATTTATAACCATGCTATGGGGTCTACAGTTTGAACACCCTCACAGTGGAACTAGCCGAGATTTTAAGTTATACCCATTTAGACTAATATTTAAATTATTGAACGAACCTAGGCTTGATAATAAGTTATTTGCCTATGAAGTATCTTATCTACTAGTATTTCTAAAAACCATCAACAAAGAAGGATACGAAAATCTAATAGACCAGATATTAGAAATGCGAACCTGGAGTGATATAAAAATCAAAACCAAGTTCGAGGAAAACCCGCATACTTACGTTAACTCGGCTTATGAATGGGATTATTATGTCAGCGAACTACTACAAAACGCTGGTATCTTACAAAAAACCGAAGGTGGAGTTATTTGTAGATTATTACAGGGCGAAAATTCCTACAGAAAAGTGACCAGAAATTATGTGACGCTTAACACATCATTATTAGGATATTATTCAAAATTAGAACTAGAATATCCATTTGACGAAACTCCGTTGCCGCTAGATGATCCCGAAAGGCTAAAAATAGATGTCATTAAGGAAATTTATAATTTCTATCCACAAACATTATTACTAGAAATAGACGAGACAACCAAACCTATTAGTTACGAGCTACTAAATCTATCAAAATTAATAGAAAAATATTCAAATAACAATAACGGCGATGAGGCGTATCTGTTTGAGGATGTACTAGTTGATGGTTTTAATTTGTTTATCGACGTAGATGCTAAAAAAATTGGTGGCGCTGGCGAAACCGACATCGAATGTTTATATATAACAAAAACCGAGAAATTCGCAGTCGATGCCAAGTCAACAAAAAATAAGTTATCAGCTATAAACGCCGGTCGATTAGCCGAACATAGAAATAGAATTGGCGCAAAGTATACTATCGTCGTAACACCACGATACGTTCCAGCCGTATTGCAGGATATTAAAAATTCACCAATCGTGATTATCAGATCTAACACATTCTCGGAATATTTATATAACCATATAAATAATGACATAAGAGAAATTAACTATTCTGACTTCGATAATATCATTGCTGATAATCTAGGCAAGGATATAAGTTCGCATATATCAGACCTAACTATCAAGAAATTTGCGGAAATAAGTTAGGCATTTATATATGATAATACTTAGTAACGAAGATAATATAGACCTAATGTCCCGATATGAGGACAACTATTTCGACCTGGCTATCGTCGATCCACCATACGGTATACTCAATAAAACCAAACGTGGTGGTGATAAAAAATTTAATATGAAAGAATATTCCAAATGGGACATAAAACCTAATCAAGAATATTTCGATGAACTATTCAGGGTATCCAAAAACCAAATCATTTGGGGTGGTAATTATTTTGGATATCTATGGAGCCGCTGTGAATATAATAAATGCTTTATAATTTGGGATAAAAACCAACCAGAGAGTTTGAATAATTTTTCTATGGCCGAGATGGCTTGGACCTCATTAGATCGTCCTTCTAAAATTTTTAGATATAGTGTTAGAAAAAATCGCAACAAAATACATCCAACGCAAAAACCAGTAGAACTATATACATGGATCCTAAAGATGTTCGCCAAACCTGGTGATAAAATCCTCGATACCCATATGGGGAGCGGGACGATAGCTATCGCTTGTCATAATTCAGATTTTAACCTAACTGCTTGTGAAATAGATGCGAATTATTTTAAAAAGGCACTCGAAAAGATCAAAAACGAAGCCCCAGAGGCTGAAATTAAAATCGTTAGTTAGATTATTACACGGTTACGCTTGCGAATATAATTAGAGGCATCTAAACTATCCATATCACGTAAATCTTTATGCGTGTATGTTTTGTCCCTTTACAATGAAAGGTTGTGATTATATTGGCAAGAGACTTCGTGTTTAACAAGCTAAAGGAAGATCTAAACAAGTCCTTTAGCCGCAAACAACGGTCCTGGGAACAACAAGATGAGGCTTGGCGATATTTAAAATCAGTACAATCCAGACTTAACCCACAAATTAATCGGTTAAAGCTAGATCATGATCGGATATTCGCTAATATGAACGATGCAAGTAAAAAAGCCACCGAAGCTTACAAGTCAGGTGATCATATTAGCGCCAAAAAATATTCAAACCAAGGCAAGAGCTATAGGATACAAATGGCCGCGCTAGTCAAAGAACGTCGTCGTTTAATTGCTATAGTTGAAAAAGCTATAGACGATCATAAACGCGCATGTAATGAATACCGCGCAGTCAAAGCCGAGTACGAAAAACTTAGGCAGATGTTTAAATCTGTTGCTAAAAACGCCCCTAGTAAAAAGTATGGGCGAAATAGCAAGATAGCAATCGCCAGACGTGCTGGTGTACCTGAAAAATATCACGATAATCTGGTCGTCAAAAGTAAACCTGATGGCAGTATTAATATATTTTTTGGCGGCATAGGTAAACCAAATGGCTTGGGACATGGCCATCATAGAATAGACCCTAATGGCAAAGTTACCTGCAAATGGCCACCATTCACTCCGCGCAGCGATAATAGATCTAATGGTTTAATTGCAGCACGAGTATAAAATCGCAACCATCATAAAAAAGGTAGATAATCAACGGCTAGCACAATATGAGTGCTAGCCGTTTTTCTATAAGAAGATTAACCTTTGCCGATTGTCATGAAAAAGAATAATGCAGCTACAGCCAAGGCCATCACAACCATAGCTACGCGGACAAATATATTCGATAAAACTCCATTTTTATATTCGCCCATAATTTTTGAATTATTACCAATCCTAGCTACAATCCAGATCAACGGAACAGCTGCAATACCATTAAATACTGCCGAGAATATCAAAGCCTGAATTGGGTCAATCCCCAAAAAGTTCATAAGCAGCCCAACGACCGTTGCAAAAATAATTACTACATAAAAACCGCTGGCATGTTTAAATTTACGATACAGACCTTCTCGCCATCCTAATGTTTCACTAATAGCATACGCTGATGAACCAGCTAAAACTGGAACCGCCAGCAAGCCTATACCAATAACCCCAACTGAAAATATTAATTTAGCAATCAACCCAGCATATGGAAAGCCGTGCACTAATGGTTCAAGGGCACGAGCAGCATCGGCTGCTGTATTGATATCATGTACGCCATTTTTGAATAGAACCGCCGCACAAGCCACGACGATGAACCAAGCAGTCACAATAGATAGGGTCATGCCCCAGAAATTATCCAAACGAACGCTCTTTAGGAATTTCCTACTAATGCGAGGGTCTTTGCCGGTTTCACTTAACCTATGATGAGAAATTTCTTCCTCGACAACCTCGGATGTATCCCAGAAAAAACAATAAGGCGAAATCGTCGTACCCAAAACTCCAACCAGAATGTAAATTGTTTGAGCATTAATTGTTGGTAAAACAGCAAATGTACTATGTAGAGCCGCAGGCCAATCTGTACCCACCATTAACGCCGTTAAGGGATACGCAAACAAGGCAATAGCTAGCCACTTCAATATTTTGGCGTAACGCCTATAGCTTATGAACACAACTAAAATAATAATTAACGCTGCATACAGTATTGCTAATACTGAAAATGGTAAGTTAACAAACAATTGCGTAGTCGATGCCATAGCCCCTAAATCAGCGCCGATGTTAATTACGTTAGCTACGACAACCAACAGAACCGCTACGTAGAGTAGTTTTTTACTATAATTTTCTTTGATGACCGTCGCCAAACCTTTACCCGTCACAGCACCGATTCGAGAACAGGATTCCTGAACTGCAATCAATAGGGGATACATTAACGGAAAAACCCACAAGAAACTAAATCCGTATTTTGCACCAGCCTGAGAATAAGTCACAATACCAGACGGATCATCATCTGCTGCACCAGTCACGATACCAGGCCCCAAAATACGTAAAAAGCGACTGAAACGTTTACGCTCGACCATGTTTTTGGCGATGTTTTTAGCGCGACGTTGTGTCCTCACGATATTGCGTTTTATTTTTCGTGTACCCTTTGTGAATCGGTTGAGCTTTTTCACCATTTTAATTCTTAGACCACGCTTATGGTTAATGTGTTTAGCATACTATATAACAGTGCGGAATCCTAGTGTTTTTAGGCGATGTTTATAGAACAATAGTGTAAAATTAGCTATTTATATGTTTATACAGACATATTTTTGCTATAATGTCATATTATGAAACCATCCGGCACTAACAAGCCTCACTTAATCGTTACTGTGGGTATCCCTGGTTCAGGTAAAAGCTTTTTTGCCGAACATTTTGCTGATACATTCAAGGCTCCGATCGTCAGTTTTGATCGTCTATATCAGGAATTATCATCTAATATAGGTTGGAAAGATATCCAAAAAGTCGCTAATTATATGTTGGGCGAGATATTAAAAACCAAGCAAACTATTATTTACGAAGGTCCGACTGATCTAAAAACCTATCGAACTGATATTTCCAAACTAGCTCGTAGTGCTGGCTATGAACCATTATTCATTTGGATACAAACCGAACCAACTACCGCCAGAAAAAGAGCTACTAAACCCACAAATAACAGACCAGCCTTAACTAATGACCAATTCGATGCCAGTTTGAAACGATTTAACGCCCCTAGCCAAAATGAAAAAACAATCGTTATCAGCGGTAAATACACTTACGCCAGTCAATTAAAAATAGTATTAAAACATCTAGTCAACAAACCTGCGGAAATAAATAAAAACACCAGTCAAACACCACCACCTAAAAGCCGCAGTATTTTAATTAGCTGAGAAACGAGAAAGCATGCCTATAATTCAAGATGAAGAATTTGGCAAAATAACTATCCGTCGCAGCGCTGCAGCCACTCAAGTAAGAGTCAGGGTTGCTCCTGACGGCACTTTGCGCGCCTCGCTGCCATTACACGCCCCAATGTTTCTAGTTAAACACCTACTTAAAACCTCCAGGCAAGAACTTAGAAAAATAATAGCTACCGCCAAACCTGAATACCAATATAAAAACGGCATGCAAATAGGCAAGAGTCACACGTTAGTGATCCAACCCACAGACAACCAGCCATTTAGTGTCGCTCGCCATGGCTTGCAAATTATTATCAAAATACCATCCTTAGAATTATTAAATAGCCCAGATATAAGCCGCAAGATACGCGATGTCGTAATCGCCGCCCTAAGAATTGAAGCTAAGAGTTATTTGCCTAAACGCCTATCATTTTTAGCCCATAAATACGGATACGATTACGTTAAAATTAGATTCTCACATGCCAGTGGTAGATGGGGCAGTTGCAGTAGTAGCGGCACGATCAGCCTAAATATCGCACTTATGAAATTACCCTTCGAACTAATCGATTACGTTATCGTTCATGAATTATCACACACTAAACAGATGAATCACGGCAAGGATTTTTGGGCGCTAGTAGCTATCGGTGATCCACATTACAAAATCCATCGTCGCGCCCTCAAGACACAAAACCCATCTATATAAAAACCCTTATGCTAATGTATAATGAAACTTAGTATGCATAGGCAGGAAACTATTTACACGCCAAAATCTGGACAGATTATCCGTTGGGCTGGGGTGTTTATACCCATTTTTGTAATTTTGTACGCCGTACTAGTCAAACTCGATATTATACATACCTTCAGGACTATTGATAATGTTAGTTTCATAGTGCTAATGGCCTGGTGGGTTATTGTAAGTTTCCTGCAATTTATCGCTCCAACTAGAAACGATAAAGTTTTCGGTTGGTTTTTAGTAGCTTATCATCTGTTGGCTGGGTCTTATCTAGTATTTATATCAGGTACCGTTACACCGCTAGTAGCCTGCTGGTCTATATTAACCATGTTCGCCTATGTACATGACTCGAAATTTGGATTTAAATTAAGTATTTTAGGGCTTATCGCATTTATAACACTCGATATCGCACTTTGGTATGAATACGACAATACTATAATCATCCAAGATTTAATTGCATTTATATTAACACTCATCGTTAGTGTAGTAACTATTAATATTTCCAAGACCCAAGAAGTATCTAAATTAGAACTCGCCCAAAGCAAAATACAGGAATCATTACAACGCGACCGTTTCCTAACTATTATAAATAACTTAGCCGATGCCGTAATTAGCACCGATATGGATGGTGTGATTCGTATATATAATGCCGCCAGTTTGAATCTATTGGACACAAATAATCCGTTAAACGGTCACCATATCAATGACATTCTGCCGCTAAATGATCAGGATGGTAACAAAATTGATATATTCCAAGAAATTCAAAACTCAAAAACCGTCGCCAAGCGTGATGACCTTGATTATAATTTTAGCGATGATGACAAAATTCGTTTAGAAATAACATATTCGCCAATTCGCAGTAGCTACAGCCGTTCCAAAAAAACCAGCACTCATGATGGTTATATCGTTATTATGCGTGATGTTACCAAGGTCAAGAGCCTGGAAAGTGAACGTGATGAATTCATTAGTGTCGTTAGCCATGAATTACGTACTCCAATTGCTATCGCCGAGGGAACTATATCTAACGTCCAAGTAATGATGTCACACCCTGATGTCACACCTAAAATGTTACAGGACACTGTCGAAGTAGCCCATGAACAAATAATCTTCCTGGCTAGCATGGTGAACGATCTGAGCACTCTATCACGAGCTGAACGTGGCGTTTATGATGATGTTGAATTTATTGACGTCCGTGAATTAGCACATCAATTACATAACAAATATGTCGACGAAGCCAAAGCCAAAAAGCTACACTTAAATTTAGACTTGTCACCTAAATTAGGCAAGGTAAATGTTAGCCGATTATATATCGAGGAATTACTGCAGAACCTAATCACTAATGCCATTAAATACACCAAAGAAGGCAAGATAGATATAATCGTCGAACAAAAAGGCGACCTAATTAACTTTGCCGTCAAAGATACGGGTATAGGCATTAGTAAAAGTGATCAGCCAAAGCTATTCAATAAATTCTATCGCAGCGAAGACTACCGAACACGCGAAACTAGCGGTACGGGGCTTGGGCTATATATTGCCGCTAAGCTAGCTCATAAAATGGGCACTAAAATTATATTAACTAGTCGTTTGAATTTTGGATCGACATTCAGCTTTATATTACCAGAGGCAAAACAGTAGTAATACTTGACTAATCACAGGCTGTCGGTTATATTACGTATTGACAGTCTGCTACGAGCAGGCTATTTAAATTTAGGAGTAAAAATGTCAGCCAAAAGCGACAAAAAAACCAGCAAAGTTTTAGCCCCTAAGGAACCAAAGGTGGCAAAAACCAAAAAAAAGCGAATCGTAAAAGCATTCAAAGCAATTGGCGGTTATTTTAAAGGTTCATGGACTGAATTGAAACAAGTTCGTTGGCCTAATCGTCGATCAACCTGGGGTATGACAGCTGCAGTTATAGTTTTCACTGCATTTTTCGTTGGCCTAATCGTGCTACTAGATTTCGCATTCAGCCAATTATTTAACTTAATTATAAAATAAGGAACAATATGTCCAAAAACCGATATGACTCAACTCGCCAATGGTACGCCATCCATACCTATAGCGGTTACGAAGAAAAAGTAGCTGATAGTATTCGCCAGCGAATTAATGCCGTCGACATGGCCGACAAGATCTTTGATGTCATGGTACCAAAGGAAAAACAGATCGAAATCAAAAACGGCAAACGTAAAGTCGTCGAAAAGCGAATATTCCAGGGTTATGCTTTGGTCGAAATGAAACTAACTGATGAAACTTGGTATATCATACGTAACACTCCTGGTGTTACTGGCTTCGTCGGTACCGGCACTGAACCAACACCAGTTTCAGATAGTGAAATTACTAAAATCAAACGCCGCATGGGTGTCGAAGATCCTAAACACAACATCGATTTCAACCTTGGTGAGGTTATTAGCATCACCGACGGTCCATTCAAAGGTTTTGATGGCGCAATTTCAGAAATTGACAACCAAAAAGGTAAAGTCAAAGTTATGGTTAGTATGTTCGGACGTGATACATCGGTCGAACTTGACGCCCTACAAGTTCGTAAGGTATAATACCCCAGTTACGCAAAAATCGCTTCTAAAATATTTTTGTAAATAATAATTTAGCTCTATAGGGAAAAGAGCAGCCCGAGCGGCGGATTCATTCCGCACCCGGAGCGATGAGAAAAACCGTAGGTTTATCTCATACCCAAAGGTAGTAAATGGCAAAGAAAGTTATTGGAAATCTAAAATTACGAATTCCAGCTGGTCGTGCGACCGCAGGTCCTCCAGTTGGTTCAACCCTTGGTCAATGGGGTCTAAATATGATGGATTTTATTAATCCATTCAACGAAGCCACCAAAGATTTAATGGGTAAAAACGTAATCGTTCATATTCAAGTTTTTGAAGACCGAACCTTTACTTTTAAATCACTAGGTCAGCCGATGACCGACATGATCAAAGAGCGCGCTGGTATCCAAAAAGGTAGCGGCAAATCTCATATCGATAAAGTTGGCAAGATCACTCGCGCACAACTCGAAGAGATCGCCGAGATCAAAAAAGACCAACTAAACGCAATCGACCTAGAAGGTCGTGTCAAAGTTGTCGCTGGTGCTGCTCGTTCTATGGGCGTTGAAATAGCTGAATAATTACAGCTATTTAATATTAAAAATATCGCGGATAAAACCGCGATATTTTTAATCGTTATTAATAATCGAGCTAGCTCGCTGCTCGCCACCTAATTTTTGCCATAATTTAACTATAGTGCTATTTGATTCAACTGATGATAATAGAGTGGCCTTTATGGTGGCCATTCCGACCATTAATTGCTTTTCCCTAGTAGTTAACTCTGGCAAAATAAACGATTCGTGTTCGATTAAGTCATTAGCGGTCAGAATTGGTCTGTTTATATTAAAAACATCCGTATGTTTCCTACCTGGGGTCAAGGAACGTAGTAGTAATCCTAAATTAACCTGACTAGCTCCAGGTCCTTCTACAGCCCAATCACGAAGCTCTGGAGCCTTGGAAAACACAGAATTAGCCATATTGCTAACTTTAGTTAAATCCTTAGGTCTAATACCACCGATTGAACGATTGGTATAATTTATAACCGACATGGCTGGGTTGGGGATTGGAATATGACTATTGCCGATCGATAAAGTCCATGGCTCTAAACTCTCGGGCTTGATCGGTACTGAAAACGGAAATAGCGATTTAACCATACCGGCAGGCATATCGTAACGATCTGATAAAAAGGTTTTGAGAGCCATAAATCCGAGCGGGCTACACATCTGTTTTCTTAGTAATTCAGCAGGTTTAATACCAAATGCCGATCGTTCTAGATTATCACCAACCGTTTCGGTCATATATCTGTTAACTAAGTCGATATCTTTTCGATCACTAGATAAAACTAATACATCCAAATCACGCAAGCTACCGTTAGGACGATAGGTATCTAAATATAGCGAATCAGGCGCAATCACTTCCTTGTTGCGAGTATCTATAACTGTATCAGGATGCTCCAGAGCAGCCGAACCAACCCCGCCAATAATTTGTATATCAGGGGCTAGTTCATCTCTTGCCATCACCTCAATAAACGGTTTGATTACGTCAATTGAATTAGTCATAATTAAAATTATTTTATCACCTTTTGCTATAATGTCCAATCTATATATTGAATTAACTCGTTGTATCTGTTATAATTAGATGCATAACAATCAATGTTGGGAGGTGATCGGTCAAACCGACACCGCTATTACCACAGAAAGGGTTCACTAAAATTATGGCTAAAAAAGCCGATTTGCTAGAACAAGCCACTAAACTTGGACTAGAATTAACAGATAAAAACACTATCGCCGAGATCGAGACAGCTATTGCTGGTGTTGACTCACCAAAAGCAGCAACAGAAGAAATCGTCATAGAAAAAACACCCGAAGTAAAATTAGCCAAAGCCGGCAAGCGAAGCGAAAAAGCCCTGACCGAAGCTAAAGCCAAGGTTGAAAAAGAAGCTCGTAAAGCTACTGGTGATACAACTCCACAATCCGAAGAGGCCGAAGCTCACTCTAAAAAAGGCCCAAAGCCAGTTACTCGTCCAAAACTAGCTCGACGTGGTAAAAACTATCGTAAAGCAGCTGAATTAGTCGAAAAAGCAACAGTCTACTCACTAACAAACGCTTTGGAACTAGCTGCTAAAACCAGTCCAAGCAAATTTGATGCTAGTGTTGAAATTCATGTTCGATTAGGTGTTGACCCACGCCAGGCCGACCAAAACGTTCGCGCAACCGTCAGTCTACCAAATGGTACAGGCAAGACAATCCGTGTCGCCGTATTTGCTCCAGAGGGTGATCACGCCGCAGCTAAAACTGCCGGTGCTGATATTATTGGTGACGACGATTTCTTGAAGCAATTAGAAAAACAAGAAATCAACTTTGATGTTTTGATTACAACACCTCAATACATGCCAAAACTAGGTAAATACGCTCGTCTACTTGGGCCAAAAGGTTTAATGCCAAACCCAAAGAGCGGTTCAGTCGCTGCTAATGTCGCCAAGGCTGTTTCTGAAGCCAAAGCCGGTAAAGTTGAATACCGTGTCGACAAGCAAGCTATCGTTCACCTAAGTATTGGTAAAGTATCATTTGGTGCTAAGAAACTAGAAGAGAATGCTACGGCTTTCTTTGACAGCTTAAAATCACACAAACCTACTAGCCTAAAAGGTGTTTACGTAAAATCAACTTCGATCAGCACCACCCAAGGTCCTGGAATCAAAGTAGAAAATATTACCAACTAGGTAATAAACTCAAGATATAGAAACCGAGGCATATACCTCGGTTTCTTTAATTTTGCAAGGTTTTAAATTAATAGATATTAGCGCATAATTATATAATTATGAATATAACCAAAGCCATTATACCCGTAGCCGGCTGGGGCACACGCCGCTTACCAATCACTAAAGCTATTGAAAAATGTATGTTACCGATCGGCAACCGACCAGTCGTCGATTACGTAGTCCAAGACTGCATTCGTGCAGGAATAACTGATATTTATTTCATTATTAGCGAACAAAGTACGCAACTACGCGATTACTACCGCTCGAATATCGACCTAAACGACTATTTGCGACATAACGGCAAAGAGGATTTATTGCCACTAATAAAACCGCCAAAAGTACATATGCATTACATCACACAATCCAGCTATAGCAAATATGGTACCGCCATACCAGTCAGCCTAGTCGTACCATTACTAGAAGTTGGTGAATCAGCCGTAGTTCTAATGGGCGATGACTGTATATATCGACGTGATGACGGCTCGGAAGTAGCCAGATTAATCCAAGCAGCCGGCGAAGATTCAGCTATATTAGCCGTACCAGTACCGCACAAGGATGTTTCGAAATACGGCGTAATCGAATCTAATAAAAAAGGTGAGTTCGTGAGCATAGTTGAAAAACCTAGCCCCGAAAAAGCCCCCAGTGATGTCGTCAATGTTAGTAAATACGTATTTAACTACAAAGCCTTAAAAATGATCGAAAAATACGCTGAAAAAGACAATGTAAAAGGCGAATATTATATTACCGAGCCAATCAATAAATATGTGTCCAAAGGTGGTCGCATGGTTGTAGTTAGAGCCGAAGGTGACTATTTAGATAGCGGTACAGTCGAAGGTTGGTTAAAAGCCAATCAAATCGTTATCGGCGAAGTTTAGGTTAAATTCGCTCGTAGATAACAAAATCGTAATCATATAAATTACGTCCATCAGCTGTGTGCTTTTCGCGAGAGATTTCACGCCATTTAGTATGATCGACTTCAGGAAAATACACGGTTGCATTATCGAATATCTCATTTACTTCCGTAGCATAAATACGATCAACTGTATCTATGGCCAGGGCATATATCTGTCCACCGCCAATTACGAATTTATCCTTGTCAGCATCCGCTAAATCATAGGCTAGTTGCAGGTTGCTGGCGATATATATGCCATCGTTAGTCGGTTTAAGGCTACGACTAATTACTATGTTTTGACGTCCAGGTAGCGGTCGACCAATCGATTGATAGGTTTTACTACCCATAATTATAGTGTTACCGCTAGTTATTTTCTTGAAGTGTTGCAAATCCGCTGGCAGGTTTCGTTGCCACAACAAATCATTATCAGCTCCAATGCCATTTTTTTTGTCATAAGCTACAATAATCGCCTTCATTTGACCTTATGATATCATAAAAAACAGATCAAATCAGCGTAGCCTTTACAAAAACTAGTACGATTGTCATAATCAGTTGTTATAAAAGGGAGATTAAATCTTATGACAGACAACAACACTCAAGCCGATGGTTATTACGACGAGGATGCAAATACTTCTAACGAGGATTTCGACCTTAGTTTTCTAGACGAAGATGAATCCGAAAAAGAATAAAATTAGAGTCGCGCTAGTCGTTCCTCATATATTCTTGCATCGCGACATCCTGCCTAATGTCATTTTTTCGCCAGGTATCCTGGCGCTTGAATTAGCTAAGGGCTTAGGTAATTACAATGTCGACGCGACATTATTCACACCGGGCCCAGTCAATACGACCGTACCGAATATAAACGCCGACATGAGCTATTTCGAGGCAGAATTAGCCGGTAGAAATGACACCTACATTGATCTACTCAAAAAACATCCGTCATTATTCGTGTCCCTTGCTCGCCAAGTTCAATCAGAAATAATCGCCAAGGCTTACGTGGCTGCCAATAATAACGAGTTTGATTTAGTACATATTTATACTAACGAAGAGGACATCGCACTACCGTTTACAAAACTATGCAATAAACCAGTTATATTCACACATCATGATCCATTTAATTTTCTAATTAGATACAAAAGTGTTTTTCCTAAATATCCCGAACTTAATTGGTTGTCACTTTCAATATCACAACGTAGTAGTATGCCACCTAACACCAACTGGGTTGGTAATATTTATCATGGGTTAAATCCAGATGATTTTCAGCCGATAAAAAACCCGACCAGTGATTACATTGCTTATTTAGGTAGAATCGTTAAGCCAAAAGGCGTAGATTTGGCTATAAAAGCCCTAAAAAAATATAATCAGACAACCGACAAACCACTCAAACTGAAAATAGCAGGTAAGCACTATTCAGACACTGGCAAGGATAATTACTGGAACGATGAAATCTTGCCAGAAATTAACGATATGATCGAATATGTCGGTTTTATTAAGGACACAAAACAAAAAAATGATTTCTTGGGCAATGCTAAGGCACTAATTATACCTTCGACTTTCGAAGAACCATTCGGTATGGTAATGATCGAAGCCCTGGCTAGCGGTACCCCCATAATCGGCCTAAACAGTGGCGCTATTCCCGAAGTAGTAACTGACAAAACCGGTATTGTCGTTGTTAAAAACGAATCCGAAGAGATAACTGCAGAAGACCTAAGCCAAGCTATAAAAATGATCGATAATATCGAACGTCAGAATTGCCGTGACGATTTCGAGCAACGATTCACATTAGAGCGAATGTGCCGCGACCATGCCGAAGTTTACGGGCGACTTATAAAATAACTAGCGGTGCTTTGATATGTGGATGAGATTCGTAATCGGATAATTCAAAGCTATCAATCGTAAAATCATCAATATTCTTAATATCATCCCTAATAGATAGTTTAGGGAAGTGCATAGGTTTGCGTTTTAACTGCTCTTTGGCTTGTTCGACCTGGTTGGTGTATAGATGCGCATTACCAATCGATACAACTAATTCACGTGCTTCTAGACCAGTAACTTTGGCAATCATTTCCAGTAGTAATGCATATTGTGCAATATTAAACGGTAATCCCAAAAATACATCTGATGATCGTTGATATAATAACATACGCAATTTACCCTTAGTAACATCCAAATGGAACATTGTGTGACAAGGTGGTAAACGCATTTCAGTTAAGTCGGCTGGGTTCCAGGCACTGACGATAATCGCTTTGGAATCAGGATTATTTTTTATTTGATCGATCGCCCAAGCTAATTGATCAATTTCGCCACCATGAGTATCCTTCCAATGGCGCCACTGAACACCATATACTGGGCCTAAATTTAGATTCTTGTCTGTAAATTCGTCCCAATAATGAATATTGTTATACTGTAGAACCTTGATATTAGATGACCCAGAAACAAACCATAATAATTCGTTAGTTAGCATCTTGAAAGGCATTTTTTTAGTAGTAAGTAACGGAAAACCATAGCGTAGATCAAATTTCATCTGATAGCCAAAGATAGTTTTAACAGGACAAACACCACGCGTTGGCTTGGTTTTACCGTCTCTTAAAATAGTCGCCATCAATTTCAGATATTGGTATTCTGGATGCATTTTTTAACCCTCCGTTTTTAATATTTTGTCAGAATCAATTAGACGACGAACTTTTTTGCCAGCCTTTTCCAGCAGGGCTACCGCATAACCCTCGGAATGATCAAGAGAATATACGACTTCGTCGATATCAGTTTCACATAGCATGCGGGCACAAGTCGGGCATGGTAATAGATTAATAAATAGGGAAGTATTAGTGAGTTTCAAACCTAATTTCTGAGACTGGATTAATAACATTATCTCGGCATGTACCGTGTCATAATAATTCAAATCACCAGGAGGTGACAGATGACGTTCGCGTAATGCCCCAAAATGCCAAGCAAAGGTTAAATATGGTTCAGTTTTATTATATGCCGCAACTAATGGTCTGTATTTACCACCAACTTTTTCGGCAATTACCACGCCAGTTTGTTGTTCGTTAGCAAATGATTGTTTGGCAAAATCACCAGCCAATAATAATACATCTAGCTCGTTTACGGGGTTAGTTTTTAACGGCATTACTGATTGAAATTTAGCAGCATAAGCTATGGCTTCATTTTCATCGACAAATGGCGAGATAAATTCGAAAGGAATATTTTTAGAAACTAGCGCATTATATTCTGGTCGCAAATGAAACGAATATTGCCACGAACCGTTGACTAGCAAGATGCGTTTAAACTTTACCTTTTCATAAATATTTAATATATCCGACTGACGATAATGAAATACTATTATTTTATGTGGGCTATTAGATTTGTTGACTTTGGATATTACATCACTAATAGTTTCGATTTGCAGTAATTTAAATTGGGGTTGGCCATCAAAACCATCAACATACACCTCGTCATTACAACCAATTACAATATTACCGCTCGGCAAATACTGTTTTATAATTTGAGTGAATCGTTTAGCCGACATTTCGCGCGGAGCTGGTATAAAAATAGCGTTTAAATCACGTAGTGGTTTTTTACTACCAAACACAATATCAGACCAATTTATCTGATAATTATTCATTCTGATATTTCCGCTCGAATCGTTTGGCTAGTTTTTCCATATCGATTTTTTTATGTTTATATAAATCGGCGTTTTCAATCGGAGTGTTTTTTAGCTGGCGATAATTCCACTGCGCTAAGTCTGGCGCATCAAACGGTATGCAATGAAAATGTAGGTGATCAACAGTGCTTTGTGAACCTTCACCGTCTTTTTGAATGATTTGTATGCCCTTGATTCCGTAAATATCACGAATCATTTTCTTGGCAACATACATTAATTTACGCATAGTTTCCCACTCGATTTTGGTTAGTTCTTTGACGGAATGGATATGGCGACGGGGGATAATCATACAGTGCCCATCAATATACGCATACAAAGCAACCGTTAAAACAACACCGTTTTCCTCGTAAACCACGTATTTGTCATTTAAATTACAAAACGCACATTCACCGACAGATTGCCAGATTTTGTCGTAAGCGCCAGTTGTCCTGGCATCACGATATATTATCTGTTTTTCGTAATCCGCCGTGTCCATTACTTTTCTTTTAGTGGTTCTTTACGATATTGCATGAAATCTTTTAAAACTTCGCTTAGATGTCCGCCAATAGCACGTTGCAAGATCTGAGTTGTCGAAATAGCCGTTGATTGACGGTCGACAACCACAACTTCGCCACCATATTTAACGACGGTTTTATATTCACGAGATTCTTTGTAATTATCAGTCCAGTCCTCTTTGACGGTTATATAAACATCAGGTTTAAGTAGCCCAAGCGAAGGTTGGCAGCTAGGTTCAGGCAGAACAGTCACGAAATCGACTGATTTTAAATAAGTTAGCATTTCAGCACGAATTTTTTCGTCAAGAATTGGTTTGTTTGGTCCTTTGACTTGTTTTATAGCATTATTACTACTAACGCCGACTACTAAAACATCGCCATATTCTCGGGCTTTTTCCAGATATCGGCATTGACCAGCATGGATTAGATCCCATGATCCAGCGGTAAAGACGATTTTTTTATTCTTTTCTCTTAACTTTTCACCCAAAACCATTAAGTCGCTCTGCGAAATAAGCCGTTTCTTCCAACTTGCCATAACAACCTTGACCTCACTATCATTAAGTTATTTATATAATAACACACCAGATTTCACTAATATATCCCTAGTTCGAGCGTAGTGTTCGTTTAAGTTTAATGACTCATACGGATTATGCCGCAAGAACTTATATAAATCGTAAACTAAAAACATTTCGACCAGTTGATTACGTAATTTATAATTGCCAATATCTTGGGCTTGCCCACGTTTTTTATAACCAGAATA
>JBAXHQ010000012.1:0-21357 GCA_037138815.1 Candidatus Saccharimonadota bacterium | reverse complement strand
GGGCTCTTAGCTCATTTGGCTAGAGCGCCACATTGACGTTGTGGAGGTGAAAGGTTCAAATCCTTTAGGGCCCACCAAATCAGATTTTAACTCATCACTATAAGTGGTGAGTTTTTATTTTCGCTAATTACCCACAATTCTAATAAGTTTTCCACTTGGGTTTTAGACGATCATTGAATAGTTATATATCATGGATGATGTAATCCATAGACGGATGTTCCATTGACATTTCATACCATTTATGCTAATATCAAGGTATGCAACAGAATCAAAAGATACAAACCCCCAATGTTGTTTCCAGACCATCTCAACTTGAGCGTTTTAATCTGACATTTGAATATGACAAAACGCTACAACAGCTAAAACGCGAGACTCGCGTGCGTACCCTATGATAATGTCACTATTCTAAGTAAGTTAGAAATTTAATATGAACAACCCCCCTAGCTATATCGCCGGGGGTTTGTTTTTGTGATAATTAGTTGCAGGATTGTGTAACCCTACATTATTATCTCTATATTTTCTTTCTAGCCTGTTGTTTAGCTAAGGCTACTGATTTATGGGTTGCTTTGTCTGTTACATCAAACTTATCTAAATATTTACCAATAAATAAACGACCTTGCGAATATAATGCAGCGGTTGAACTATATAATATGGCCGTAAATGGCATTAATACCCACTGTGCCAGCATGGCATAAGTACGAGTACGTTTATAGCGTTCGGGACGAGGCGGCAGCATCTTGAACGAGAGAAATACAGTTATAAAGAGCCCAAACATAGCAATCTGCTGAATCGTGCTAATTATATCTGGTAATTGATGGGCCGACACGCTGCGTGCCGCTTCGCTATTTATAAGTAGTGGTATCCAACCACCAACCGCTACTAAAATCGACGTACAGGCAAGTGTTATGTGACCATCTAGTAGCCTACCAAAACGCGCAAGCCCTTCGGCTAGCGATACGTTGCGATCATGCGAAAATACTCTGACTGCCACATATGGGACATCCGATGCGCCATAGGCCCATCTACGCAATTGAACAAATTGGGCTTTAAGGGTTTTTTTATAGGTGTCGGATAGTACTGCATCCTGGTAAATCGGTACATATATAGGGCTTACACTGTAATTACCACCAAAATAGAAATAACTACGCCAATATTGATGGCCATCCTCGACAATGGTACGAGTACTCCAGAAATCCATCTCTTCGAGAGCATCCATCGGTTGCGAATGTGAAGCAAAGTTACGTAATGTATGAGGTCGCATCGAGCTAATAATATTCCAAAATGAGTTACCAGTAGCAATCACTCGCATTGGCGCTGGTGCGTCCCATATATTATTCATAAATAATGATACAGGTTGATACGCTAAGTGTTTACGATCTTCGTGGACTATATATTCATAGGTTAAATAATCGAGATACGTATGGTGGGGTCGATTATCAGAATCGAGCGTAGTTACTATAACGTCACTGGTTTTAATACCCTCTGTTTTTAGCCACTTTTGTAAAAAATGACCGGCATAAGTTATATTTCCGCCCTTGCCTATAACCTCATTAGGTAAATCACTGGGATGCTCGACTATTTGGAATGTATGAAATTTATTGCCAAACTCTTTTTGTAATCTGTTGGCCGTATGTTTTGTTGATTCACCACCCCTTTGCTCATAAGCTAGGACTAGAATTATCTTGTCACTGTTGAAGGTGCTGTTTAAAACTGATTTAATAGTCGGCTTTAGAATGTCATAAGATTCATTATAGGTAGCTATTATTACAGCGTTATATATCTGTGATGGTCGTGGAAAAGCACTAGGATTAGCGGCCATTAACCTTAGGTTATCGATATGTGCAAAAGAACCGAATGAATTAGAATGGTTGTTTTGCATAACGGCGTATGATTTTACTGGATCTTCTAGATCACTTAGCCTGGTATGCCAGTCAACCTTCTGAGCAGCCTCTAGTCTATTGCGGCCTTGTATGGTATGAAACGCGATACCAACGGCTTTTACTAATAAAATAACAATAACTATTAACAGATAGATAGCAGCTAAAGTCGGACTGATTAGGGATAATACGATCATTAGAACCAATGCCCCATAACTAAGAAAAGCTGGCAACATTTCGAACAGACGATATTTTAATGTCCGTTTTCCTAATGGTATTTCTAAATCAATCATATGACTATAGTGGTGTCCAAACGTTTAACACGGCCACAGCGGTAATCCAGCCTAGTAGTACAATGCCTACGCCAGACCAAGCAAACATCACAGCCAACGAGCGGCCCTTCGCTATTAACAACTTAACAGAGATTATTGAATGCAATATAGCCACAATTATCTCGAATACCACAAAAACTGACAAATAAAACCATTGATCACGATAAAGATGCGTTATGCCAAATGCCGAATAATGAGATACAAGTTGTAATTCACTAGAGTGGATCGATAGACCAATAACTATAGCGGCCACAACAGATAATACCAACATTAGAGATATAACTATTAAGAGATACCTGTCAGCGACAAGTTGTTTTAGTGACTCTTTTATAATTTTCTTCATAATTTCGAAATGCGATACTGGATAACCATTTCCGTAATCGTGGAGCCGCTGTCCGGATTTGAACCGGAGACCTACGCTTTACGAAAGCGCCGCTCTACCAGCTGAGCTACAGCGGCACTCGGTTAACCATTGATATTATAGCACTCCATAGGCACAAAATAAACGCCACTACTCTGTTGCACTGTGGGTAGAAAACTGCTAAAATATCTAAAGTTCCAAAAAATACGGGCTCGTAGTGAAGGGGTTATCACGCCTCCCTGTCACGGAGGAGATCACCGGTTCAAATCCGGCCGAGCCCGCCAATAAAAATACTACCTAATCGGTAGTATTTTTAGTTTCAATATTTAATCGAGAAATACCTTTGCCCTATCAGGACCGTAATATCGCTCTAAAAATTCCTTTTTATAATCAAAGAAATTCCCGTTATCAATACTTTTGCGTATATTATCTACTGTACCCACTACAAATCTCTCATTATGAATACTGGCTAGCGTTAACCCCAGGATCTCATTTGATCTGAGTAGATGGTGGATGTAAGCTCGCGTATAATTACGACAAGTATAACAATCACAGTTATTATCGATTGGCGAGAAATCGGTTGAATATCCGCTGTTCTTGATATTAATTCGGCCGTCATAAGTGAACAACGCACCATTACGAGCTTGCCTAGTCGGAGCAACACAATCGAATGTATCGATACCATATTGAATACCCAAAAACAGGTCTGCTGGTTGAGCACCCATACCTAATAAATGGCGCGGTTTGTTGATTGGCAAAATTTCATTAACCCAACGAACCGTTGACGATATTTCCTCTGGCTCGAACACTCCACCGATGCCATAACCATCAAAATCACGCTGTCCTAAAAACGTCGCACTTTCTTTGCGAAGATCTTCCTCACGTGCTCCTTGGACTACACCGTAAAGTGCCTGCAAATTATCACCTATAGCCAAATGCTCGTCATTCAATTCATTATGTCTAAGCAGGCAGCGCTCTGCCCATGAATGAGTTCGATCCATTGCTTGTTTTATATAACTTGGACCAGCTAGCGGCGACGTCAATTCATCGAAACACATATGAATATCAGCGGCAATTTTATGTTGAAATTCCATCGAAATTTCTGGCGTTATAAACAATTTGCTACCGTCAAGTTCTGATCTAAAATGAACACCGTCATCTGTTACTTTAGTCAGCTGGGTTTTAGAATGAACAGCTTGCGCGGCATCACCTTTTTGGCTGTGGCTAGTAGCATCAATTCCTTTTTTGTAGGCCATACCCAACGAAAATACCTGGAATCCCCCACTATCACTGAATGTCGGGCGATCCCAATTCATGAATTTACCAACACCACCAGCTGAATTAATTACTCCAACACCGGGTCGCAACATTAGATGATAAGCATTGACTAGAATAGACTGACCCCCCAGTTCATCTATCTGTTCAACGTTCAAGGACTTAACTGTAGCTTTTGTACCACCTACGATAAATGCAGGTGTCTTAATTATCCCATGAGGAGTTTTAATAACACCAATACGGGCTAAAGTCCCGTCAAGCTGTTTGTTTATAGAAAATGTTAGCGATTTATTCATCTAAACTATAATATCAGCATTGAATCGCCATAGCTAAAGAAATGATATTTTTCATCTATGGCATGCTGGTAGGCTGGTAGTAATTTATCCCAACCGGCAAATGCGGCCGTCAACATCAAAACCGTACTTTTCGGCGCATGGTAATTCGTCAATAACCCATCTATGGATTTAAATTTATAGCCAGGATATATAAAAATATCGGCTTCACCTGAGATATATGTCGGCTCTTGTTTTAAGAATTCATGAGCATATTCTAACGTCCTAGCAACAGTTGTACCTAATGCAATAACTCGATTATTATTGGCTATTGCTGATTGGATAGCCACTACGGTATCCTTGGGTATTTCAAAATATTCCTGATGCATATGATGAGCCTCGACTGTATCAGTTCTAATCGGCAAAAATGTTCCTAATCCAACATGTAATGTCAAATATACAACGTTTACCCCTTTTTGCCGCAGACTATTTAATATTTCATCAGTCATATTTAAACTGGCGGTTGGCGCAGCTACCGAACCACGCTTATCCGCCCATATTGTTTGATAACGGCTGACATCCAATGGCGTAGCTTCGCGATGCATATATGGTGGCAATGGCACTTCCCCGTATTTATCAGTGAGGTCTAGTAGATTCTGGCTACTTCTAATAATCGCCAATCCATCACCGTAAATTTCTTCTACTATTAATTTGGCATCGCCAACTGCTAATTCGTCACCAACACTTAGTTTGCGCCTATATAAAACTTTATGACGATACCAGTCATTGTCAAAACTATGCTTTTCTAAAACAACTAGCTCGCGATTAACACCATTTTGTTTGGTAGCCTTTAGTCGGGCTTTGATGACCTTGGTGTCATTCAAAACCAATACATCACCAGGTTGAAAAAAGTTAGCGACGTTAGCATATTTTTCATCAGATATATCGCCAGTTTGACGGTTTAATACCAAAAGCCTCGATGTGCCACGTTCCTTCGGCGGCATATCGGCAATTAAATATTCTGGTAGCTCATAATTATAATCGGATAATTTCATTTAAAACCTAAGATATTATTTTAGCTATTTGGAGTTCTGTTTGATCGATATATATTCAGCAACTCTACCGCTGTTTTTAATATTATCTAAACTCTTCGTAAATGCCGTTAACGGAACCTTAACGTATTCATAGTTGACCTGGGTGGTGTTTATATCCAGCAACCTTACGATATAATATCCGTCACCCATGGTCGATTTTATAACCCCTGACACCTGGGATTTGCTTAAGCTGCTAGCTCCAGCCGCTAACCCGCCGTCCTGGTTGAGTTTCGGTACCCAATTCGAAACACCATAGGTTACATTAACTCCAGTTTGGCTAGATATCGTGCTAGCTAAAGCCCTAAAATCAATTCCTGAATTACTTTTGATAGAATTCGAAATCGTACTTATAGTTTCACTGGCAGTTCTGTCCATAGCATAGGAAACCTTTTGACGAAGTAACTTATTCTCAGTTACGTGACGGTATTCCGCTGGACTCCATCCGTAATAATCTAGGATTACAGCATTATAAGTCTGCTCCGAAATCTCACCATCGCTAGATTGTCGCTGCCCTTTCAAAAAAACACTTAACTCAACCGGGCTAACCGATACATCGAGGTCTTTGGATAATTTCACGGCATAGGCATCCGCGATCGCATCCTGCATAGACTGTTGCTTTATATATTCAATCTGTCGCTTACCATCAGTAGTGTCTGGGCTGACTTGTTCTTTTTGTTCAAGATAATGAACCGAGCTAAGGTATTTCATTAAATAATCACTATAAAGAACTGGTTGGCCATCAACACTCGCAACCGGCAAAGGTAGGACCTTTGTAATGCGATATATAAATTCACTAGTGTTTTGAGCTGGATATAATTGCCACCAGCCTACAACCAGTAGCACAATCAACGCAACTGAGCTGATGATAATCGTATTAATAACCAGTTTATGTCGTACATACTGAATTGGATACTTGAAACGACGACCACCAGCCAGAATTTGCTCACGATGTTCAGACACCGTTTCACTAGTTATGCGAGACGACAATGGCGGAACATTTCGTTTACGGATTTTATCAATTAATTTCTTCATCACCTATTTGACCTTCGATCGCATCATTAGTTGCATCCTGTAATTTATTATAGATTTCGTCGGGATGCTCGACATTATGTATTACCAAATCGCCGACAAAAGTTTGAATAACGATAGTACCAAATTTAAAGACCTCACCGCTAAAACCTGGTATATTATAGCTTATATTCTGGATCTTAGACAGGCGCAAATCAATCACATCCTTACCAAAGAAACCGCGCTGAGTAACCTGACGAATCCTCTGATCGGTAACTATATAAATCGTGAAATACCACAATATAAAGTGATAAAAAAATAGCATTAAACCAATTATAAATCCCGCTATCGGCAATAAAAATAATTCAAGATTATAGCTCCAAATAAGTGGTGGTAACGAGGTTATAACCACTGGAATTAGAAGTAAATAAAAACCTTTGCGCATTGCTATCATATGACGACGAAAAACGAATAGCAATTTCTCACCATCACGCTGTCCCTCAAAAGTAAATTGCGATTCTGTATTTTTGATAACTTTTTTGCCCATATATCATTCCATGAAATTATTAATGGTGCCCCGAGCAGGAGTTGAACCTACAACCTTATCCTTAGGACGGATCTGCTCTATCCAGTTGAGCTATCGAGGCTCGTATCACTGCTATATTGTAACAGATTTAACGCGTAAATTTTTCATGCAAAGCTTGGTATTCGTATAATTCACTGTCGGAAAACCAATGCTTAATTTCCTTGGCGGCATCAGCCGAACCATCACTGGCGTGAATAAGGTTAGGGGTACTCTTTTTCTCGGAATCGGCACGTTGGTAACTAATGTGGCTATAATCACCTCGAATAGTACCAATCGCAGCTGATTTCGGTTCAGTCGAACCTACTAATTTACGAACTACTTCGATAGCTTCGACCCCTTCGAGTACCATAACTATGACCGGTCCCTGTAACATAAAATCAAGCACGGCATTAAAGACACCCTCACCCCTACGTGATATGACCTTACCAATAGTTTCATAATGATCATAATATTGATCTCGAGTTGGTGTTGCCATTTTCATACCAACGATCTTTAGACCTACTCGCTCAAACCTAGCTAGGATATCCCCTACGATACCCCTCTGGATAGCATCTGGTTTAAAAATTACTAACGTTCTCTCGATATGTTCTTTTGATGCCATCTTGTTTTGCTCCTTAATTACTATTATTTAATTGTACCAAATATTACCGATATGTAGTAAACCAAGGTTTTGCGTTATGCTAATAGTATGTATATGTCAGAATTATTACTCGACTACATCGAGCATCTGGAAGTCGAGGGTGGACGGTCAGCGCATACCGCCGAAAACTACACACTGTATCTAGAACGTTTTGTTGAGTTTACTAACGATATAGAAGTTGGAAAAATAACATCAGAAATTATACGTAAATATCGACTATGGCTGAACCGTTATAAAAATAATAACGATGATGAATTAGCTACAATCACCCAAGGCTACCATTTGATAGCCCTCCGCGGTTTCTTGAGTTATTTGTCTAATCGCGATATCCCTAGCCTATCACCAGACAAAATAGTGTTGCCAAAAACATCACGAAAACAGGTTACTTTTCTATATTACGACGAGATTGAACAAATTATTTCACAAATAGACATTAGTGGCGAAAGTGGTCTACGTGATCGCGCTATCATTGAACTACTTTTTTCAAGTGGCCTACGCGTGTCAGAATTAGTTAATCTAAATCGCGATCACGTCAACACCTCCAGGCGAGAATTCATGGTTCGCGGTAAGGGTCAAAAAGACCGACCGGTTTTTATAAGCGAGAGTGCTAGTGAACATGTAAAAAACTATTTATCAGCTAGAACCGATTCCCTACAACCACTATTTATCAGCTATAGCCGTAATAACGAAATTACAAATAGTGGCGACTATCGACGACTAGGCGCAAGAAGCATACAGCGAATCATCAATAAATACACTAGGTTAGCAGGAATTACTAAACATGTTAGCCCACACACTATGCGCCATAGTTTTGCAACCGACCTATTAATGAACGGCGCTGACATCCGTAGCGTTCAATCAATGTTGGGACATAGCAGTATTAGTACAACTCAGGTTTACACTCATGTCACAGATGAACATTTACGCGAAGTGCACGAAAAATTTCACAGTGATAATATAAATTAACTTATTATTAGAACGTACACAAGTTAACATAATCGACTGGATTGTCGGTAACTTGGAAATTCTTGCAGAAATTATTAGTAAGGTCAATCTCTGCTTTTGGATAAGGGAACGTTATATCACCTAGCCCAATCCTAGCATCAACTCGCCTATACAGATTATTTGCCCGACCAGTCGAATCGACTTCGGGTTGAATGGCATGAAACCTAATGAGCCCATCAGCCCCAGCGGCCGCAGCAACCGTATTACAGATATTATTGCACATGCTTATCTTGTAGTGAGATTCTTTGTATAAAGATTCCAGATTTAAATAAGCACTTCTAGCCCCGGCAGACTGTGTCATTGGCAGTTTTATAGTAGCCGAGCAAGCATAGCCATTAGCTAATAAATTAGCGGAGTTGCATACTACTCTGTATGGGCTAAACGTAGGTGTTATGCGAGCCGATGGAAACCCAGTGGCCGGTATAGTGCTAACATTCGATGGGTATAAAAACATCGTGCTGTTAAACCCTCCTCCGGTGTTGGTATCAAGATCAGCTAGTTTAAACCCAGAAGTATTATATTGTATAAGCTGCGTACGCATTACGGCGGGATAATTAGTAGGAGAAATTAATGTCCCAGTCCAGGACGGCAGAGTTAGTAATGAAGTTGGATTACCCGGAACATTAACTGCCGAACCTAGCCCTTGGATATCAGCCGCATTAAACCATTCGATTTTTATGGTGTTGAATGGTGAATCGCCTATGAGTGGTATCAGGCGACTCTCATCTTTTTTGAGGTCGCCAATATAATCAAATGTATCAAGTGTGATTTTGACACACGTATAGGCTTGATCGAGATTATTAGATGTACTAGTTTGTACTTTAACTTCTAGGGTTGTAGCATTATACGCCGCGCTGTCGGTCACTATTGAATTTGCATGATTGCATGTAGAAGACGTTAATTCAGTATAGGCGGCATTACACGCAGCTAACGTACCAGTGTCACATATATTCTGGTAGCGAAGTATGGCCCGTTTAGCATCCTCGACCCCGACTTGGGCGGAGTCATAGGCACTCTGTGATAGATCATTTGATGTAGCTTGTTGTTGATCGCTAAGCATTATATGCACAAAACTAACTATAATAAGAGACAGAATCAAAACCGTGAATATTACCACTATTAATGATGCGGCACCTCTCTGTTTGTTATCTATTACCATATCACCCCCATCATTACTTTATTTTACACTACCAGCGCGTATTACTACATTGAACTTGTTAATTGAACAGTACGCGGCATCGGCGGTATTGAGTTCTTTCGGTGTCTTGCATCTAGCCTGTACGCCAGCAGTATATGGCACTACTGTATTCAACTCATTAGTGCCCAGTAGAAACCCTATGCTGTATAATCGTTGTCCAGTTCTTGGATCACTCGATGAATTGCTCATAGAAAAACCTTGGATCGCTAGATTATGTTGACTGACATCTAATAACTCCACAGCATCAGCAACTATGATGTCTTTCGATGCAGTCGCGCAATAATCCGCATTCAAATCTAGGACTTTAACAAAACGTATCACGGTATTAGAACCAACGTATTTATTTGTAGTAGTGTTATTATTTATAGCATTACCATAATTCCAAACATAGCTATATTGACCAATACATAGACGACCACCGCTAGTGTTATTATTCATATAATTGCACGTATTGGCGCCAGTACAAGTTATTAGCTCAAACGGTAGACCGCTATTGATATTTTGTTGCAACTCACTAGATATAGCGCGGCCGGATTGATTAACTTCCTTGAGTGTTAATCCCCTTTCATAGGTCGAACCAATCTGAATAACGATCATAGCAATAGTGACCATTAAAACCGCGACAAAGCTCATGGCTAGCATTAGTTCTACCATCGTAAATCCGGATTTCTTATTAAATTGGTTCATATAACCTCACGATTGTACCTATAGTTAATGGCGCCGACTGACCAGCACTAGTCCAACATGCTCGAATATGAAAATCTATATAGCCAGCATCGGATTGAAAAGTATCAATAGACGCAACCGAATGAATCGCCTCTATCCATATGCCATCAGCCGAAGTGAATGCCCCGGCCGCATTATAGCGCACCTGAGAAAATGTCGACGGAACCGCATAAGTAGCACCGTTTAGTGATACAGGAGTAACGTTATTAGTATTCAATATAAAACTCCTAGCCTGAGGAGTCCCGCAAGTAGGGCTACTACCAAAAGCTGATATAGTCGTCACTAGATTATTATCACGTATCGATTTCCATTGTGCCGCTGGACCGGTATAGCTACCAGCCGTAGCAGTTGATTGATAGGCGCTTATATATGCTGCGTTTAAATACCGCAATGTTTCGGCCTGTGAATCTATTTCCTGACGAACTAACGTAATCTCTAGGGCTCGCTGAGCAACCGTAACACCCTGATTCATTATGACTATACTAGCAACCGCTACTGAACTAAAGATAGTGATAGCAAATAACACTTCAATTAAGGTATCGCCACGATTATTGCCTTTTTTAAAAGCTAACATCCGCTTGTTGACTCCCCTTGCGTTTCGACACTACTAGAACTGGCCGCCCCCGCCTTAATAAATATAGCCGTTCTATCGGATCGTATAGAGCCATCAGATTTAACACACACTTTTAGTTGAGACTGTAATTTACCGGCGGTAATAATATTCCGTAAATTGATCGTATCGCCACTAGATGCAATACCGATAGCCGGATCAATGAAAGCCCTAATAGCACCACTGGCTGGCGAGCGAACTATTAATACTGAGAATTTAGCTACGGTTCCATTAATGTTCTTCAGCGATGCGCCCCATTCTAGATCATACGATTCAACACCTACCGAATTTAGTATTATTTTAGAAGCTTGCAGCATAGCAACATCACCAGTAAACGCACCAGATATGGCAGCACCGATGACATTATAAGTAAAAACAGTCTTGCCATCGTTAGTTGTGATTAACTTACCCAATATGACACAATCCGTTTTACCCTTAGATACATTCACCCCTGCATCTGTTAATACAGGAGCACCGGCCACGACCGCGCAATTCAAAGTGCTATCAACATTACTAACATTATTAACATCCGAAAATTGTTTTTGTATCAGTGACTGGAGCGACGATACACTATCACGATACCGTTGGGTATTTAGTGATCCGCTAAGACCGATAATAGCTCCCATAGTCAACAAACTAGATATGGCTAGGACTAGCATCACCTCAATAATAGTAAATCCAGACGTAGATAAGGACTTCATTTGTATACAATTATAACATAAGCTATTTAATAGAGGCTCTACAAAAAGAGCAGATTGATTAGATAGTGACCATACAGTCCCGCTAATATATAGCCGACGATTAATAACGGGCCAAACGGTATGTGTGAATCCCGTTTTAATTTACCCGTAACTACAGACGGCAAAACAATCATGCAACCAACTAAATTAGCGGCGAATAGCGCAATAAAAGCCAATTTCCAATCAGCCAATAGCAAAGCCAGCCCCAACCCAAGTTTTATATCACCAAAGCCAATCCATTTACCACTAGAAATTTGATACAAGCCCCAATATATACCACTCAATATAGCTACAGATCCGATTATGCTGACTACTGTGCTGACTCTATCCGAAGACGATAGAATCGCTAAAATCGCATTTATAACCCCAAACCCTATTATCGTAAAATTCACACGGTTCGGTAATAAATACCATTTTGCATCGTATACGAATAAGATAGCCAGGGCAACACCAGCTAACAGCCAAATAATAAAACGTGCAATCTCTAATTGACTAACAAGTACAACAGGCCAGAACATATAAGAAATAACAAAAAATAGCGCAACACAAATTTCGATTGCTGGTTCTAGATAACCGATAGGCTCATGACACTTACGGCATTTCCCACCCAGAGATAACCAACTAAACAGTGGAATTAGGTCATACCATCGAAGCACGTACGAGCAATGCAAACAACGTGACCTATCGTTTAATATTGAATTTTTAGCCAACTTTTTAAGACTTTTATATTCAACACAATCGACACGCTCGCCGTCTTTTTTATCCTGAATTAATTGTGATGCGCGTAATCGCCATATCGATGCACCAGCAAAACTGCCCAATACTAGACCGAATAAAACCAACGCCAAATATATAATTATTTGTTCCACAAGCACTATCATAACATTTTTAATTAATTGGGAACCAAAAAACCCGGATATGATACCGGGCTTTTGATTTATAAGTTACTAATTCTTAACGATTATCGATACAGTATGGTACGTTTGCTTTTTGACCTTCAAGTCTAGTCCTGAGAGTAAACTTGCGAGCCGTATCAGCAACAAGTGCACCATCAACACCACAGTGTGCCGAAGTATCATAGTATATCGCTCCTAGGGCTGGAGCAGCCGGGATGGCTGTGTTAACTGTAATGAACGTATAACCAAGACCAGTTGAAGGTTCTAAATACTCACCCCCCGCAGTGTTCGCTGCAGTTCCGCCAAGATAATTCAAAACAAAACTAGTAGCAGCTGGAGTTATTAGGTCGACAGGTATAGCACCACGGTTATTAGATGAATAGCTAGATAGCTGTGTCATCATACGGGCCATATCGTTTTTGCGTTGAGTATCACGTTGAGCACGTTGTAACCCAGGCAATGCTACAAATACCATCATAAATATCAGACCAGCAATAGCTAGTACTAATACAACTTCGATAATTGTAAAGCCTTTTTCTTTTTGTTTAATACTCATTAGAATTTCTTCCACCTTTCTTATGAATCTTTGTTAACGTATTAACGCTTGAGCTTATAATACTATACCGACAAAACAATGTCTATACATTTATTCCATTTACTAGGCTATATATAGGCATTAGAATTGCACCGACCATACTACCAGCTACAACAGCCAGTACTACCATCAGAATAGGCTCGATCGCTGTCGATATAGTTTTGATCTGTTCATCGAGCTCTTCCTCATATACCTGAGCAGCCTTACCCATCATCTCGTCGATTCGACCAGATTGCTCACCAATGCTAATCATCTGCGGAACCAGCGGTAAAATTATAGCTTCGGGTTTAAGCGCGACAGACAACGCCTTGCCACCCTTAACTTTATCAGCAGCACGCGTTATACTCTCTTCGATAACCGAGTTATTAACTGATTTAGATGTTAATCTAAGCATATCAAGCATGCTAACGCCAGTACTTAGTAATGTCTGGCCAGTACGCATGAACCGCGCCATATATAATTTTCTAAACATCTGGCTAAATACTGGGACTTTCAGTTTAAAGATATCCATAGCTCTAACACCGGTACTCGTTTTAGAAAACTGTATTAGGAAATATCCGCCTACTATCACCGCTACAATAACTATCCACCAGAAATGAGTTAAGAAATCAGCTGCACTAACCATAATCTGCGTTAGGAATGGTAATGTCTTTTTTAGATCATGGTAAAGTTTTTGGACTTGTGGCACAACGGTTAATAGCATAAAAATAACAACGGCAAATATAACTACTAAAACTATGATTGGATAAGTTAATGCGCCTTTGATTTTACCCATAGTATTAGCATCTTTTTCCTGCTGAGCAGCTATCCTCTGTAGGGATTGGTCTAATGTACCAGACACTTCACCAGCACCAACTAATGACAAAAAGACAACATCAAATACATCCGGATGTTTACCAAAAGATTCAGATAACGTCTTGCCACCCTCGACAGATGATGCCACCTCTTGAACGATTGCCTGCATCTGTTTGTTCTGTGTTTGTTCTAACACAGTATATAAACCTTGCGACAGTGGTATACCAGCCCCAATCAAAGTAGCTAACTGCCGAGTAAACACGATCCTATCTTTGGTCGTGATCTTGCCAGTTATGCGAGTAATAAAATTATTATTATCGTTCTGCTCCTTGATATTGAGTGGTATAAAACCTTGCTTGATCAATAATCGTGCAGCAGCGCTTTCCGAATCAGCCTGAACTACTGATTTAGTGACTTTGTTAGTTGTCTGGTCACGCGCTTCATAATTAAACTTTTTCATTCATTATCCCCGCATTAACCTTTGGAATTCAGTTAAATCAACAGCGACTTCGTAGGCGTTATCGTATGTTACGGTGCCATTTTGAACCAAACTAACAAGAGTACGGTCCATAGTCTGCATCCCCTGGTCAGCACCAGTTTGAATAACAGCATCTAATTGATGAGTTTTACCTTCACGTATAATGTTTCGCACGGCTGGGTTCGTAACTAGAACTTCGGCAGCCACTACTCGCCCACCACCAATTGATGGGATTAGTCGCTGTGAACAAATAGCCATCAGAATGTTCGACAATTGGGCACGAATTTGCGGTTGTTGATGCGGTGGGAATACATCAATCATACGATCGATTGATTGTGAGGCACTATTAGTGTGTAGGGTCGCAAACACCAAGTGACCAGTCTCGGCAATTGTGATAGCCGCACTGATAGTCTCGAGATCGCGCATCTCACCGATTAAAACGACATCTGGATCCTGGCGAAGACTAGAACGAAGCGCAGCGCTAAAACTATACGTATCGTAATGAACTTCACGTTGAACTACGGCTGATTTTTTAGACTTATGAGTAAACTCAATCGGATCTTCGATAGTTATAATATGCTGTGATCGTTCACTGTTAATTTTATCCACTAGAGCCGCTAGTGTCGTAGATTTACCACTACCAGTTGGCCCAGTAATTAGAACTAAACCACGCGGATAATCAGCAAAGCCCATTACTATGTTAGGTAATCCAAGTTCGGTAACTGTTTTTATTTCGTTAGGAATTAAGCGCAGTGCAGCCGCCAGATTACCACGTTCATGATAGGCATTAACACGAAAACGCCCTAATGTTCCAAACGCAAAGCTAAAATCAAATTCTTTGTCTTTTAATAATATCTGACGTTGATCCTGGTCTAGGGTAGCAAAAACCAAACCTTCGACGGCCTGTTCGTCAAGTGGATTGAATCCAATAAACGGAGTTAATGCACCGTCCACGCGTAGCATTGGTGGTAATCCAACCTGAAGATGTAAGTCCGAGGCTTTCCTACGTACTACTTCCTCTAGCAATGTTTCGATTTTTAATTCCTGATTATTATTCATTACATCCACCCTTCTTCTATAACGTATCAGTTGTTACGCGATTAACTTCTTCGATAGTAGTGATGCCCTGTAATACCTTTAGGTAGCCGTCTTGGCGCATCGTTACCATACCTTGTTCTTGAGCCTTACGTTGGATATCAGCACTGGTGGCTCTGGCAACTATCAATTTTTGAATTTCTTCGTTAACATCCATCGCTTCGTAAAGACCAGCTCGACCGCTATAGCCCATTGGAGCCGGATCCTGACGAGTGTCAACGCCCTTAACTAGAGTATAAGCGCTTTGACCAGCTAAGGGCAAGCCTTTGTACCCAAAATCATCAGAAACCCTAGCGACATCTTCTTTTGTTTTCGGCAACAAATGCCCGACTACATCCAATATATTTTTGGTTTCGATTGGGCTGGATTGAAATTCTTCGCGCCTCCTAGCTACACGACGAACCAGACGTTGACCAAGAATTGTATTCACAGTACTAGCAATCAAGAAAGGTTCAATTCCCATATCCAAAAGTCGCGGTAGAACGCCAGCTGCACTGTTTGTGTGTAGCGTGCTGAATACTAAGTGCCCCGTCAAAGCAGCTTGCACTGCCAGATTAGCAGTCTCGCTATCACGAATTTCTCCGACCATCACTACGTTTGGATCTTGACGAAGTATAGACCTTAGACCGCTGGCGAACGTTAGGCCTACATCTGTATTGACCTGGATTTGGTTTACGCCATCCATCTTATACTCAACTGGATCCTCGAGGGTAACGATATTAACACTGTCGCTTTTTATTTCTTTGATCAAAGCATACAAGCTGGTAGTTTTACCACTACCAGTAGGTCCAGAAGTTAGAACCATTCCGTTAGGCTGGCGAATACCCTTTCGGATAGTCCTCAGTGCGCGACCTGCATAGCCCATTTCCTGCAAATCAAAGCTATTACCTGTTTTATCCAGCAAACGCAAGATCGCTTGTTCACCCCATATAACTGGACTGATTGCAATACGTAAATCAACTTCTTTGTTAATTATTTTGACAGTAAACTGACCATCCTGAGGTGTGCGGTGTTCGTCGATTTTCAGATTAGACAAAATCTTGATACGACTAATTAGCGCTGGCTCGATACTCTTTGGTAATTGCATAATTTCGCGCAACATTCCATCAACTCGACAGCGAATTCGCAAGGATTTTTCCAACGGTTCGACATGAATATCACTCGCCCGAGACCTAAGCGCGTATTCTAAAATCGTACTCAAGGCCTTACTGATTGGAGAATCTTGAACAATTGTTTTAACTTCTTTGTTAGATTCTTGGGTAGCCTCGGCTTGGCTAACTTGGGCTGCTTCATCGACACTTGATAGGTCGGTTTTATATAGACCTAAAACATGACGTACACCCGCTTCGGATGCCATAAATACTTTTAACGGTCGTTCTATGCGACTAGACAAATAATCAACTGCTTGAACATTATTAGCATCGATCATAGCTACTGCTAGACGATTTTGGACTTCGGCTAGTGGTACCGCCATAAAGCGCTCGGCTATATCTTCGGGCAATAGATTAAGGATATCTTGTTCGATAACACTATTAACTAGACTGACATAAGGCACGCCAGATACATGAGCAATAGCATGAGTTAATAGCTCGTCATCAACGATCTTTTCCTCGGTTAGTAATCCTAGTAGTGGCTTATTAGTCTTTGTAGACAAAAGCTTGGCTTCTTGCAACACGCTAGCTTCAACCAAACCCTCATCAATGAGAAGGCTAACCAGTTTTTCCTGTATGTCACCAGTTAGAAGCGCCATAATTAACGCCCCCTATTTCGTCCCGCTAATTTCAACCTGAACAGCTGGGTTAATAGCATTCTTGTTAAATATATCCGGCGATGGTTGAGTAATTGATGAATCGATCTTGTCGATAGTTTTTACTGTAGCCTTGCCATTATAAACATCACCAAAGACACCCTTTGCGACAAAGAAAGCCACAACAACACTAATAGAGGCTATGAGGATTATCATCGCTATATCTGTTTTTTTCATTATTTTACCGTTTTATCCTTTAACTCTACTATGCGAACTGGTTCGTAAAACGCTTGACCTTGAACCTTCACTAATATATGGTCGCTAGCCTGTCCATCATTACCTATAGTTGATTGATTTTCTATTGTCACCGACACTACATCAATGGTGCGGATTGAGCGTTCTAAGTTTATTAGCATTTGTTTTATGGAATCCCGGGTACCACTAACTGCTATATTAAAAGATATAAAATTCTGCATACCGGCTACATCCGACACAACACTTATAGTTGAATTATTATCCAAGGTCTCGATACCTACGACAGGATTAATAGATATAGATTCTATCGATAGACCAGTTACGGGTTCTAGCAGCTTTTTCTGGAGTGAAGATCCAAGCGCTAATGAGTTCGCTTCGGATGGCAAAGCATCCAAAATAACCTGAACAGCATTATCAGTTGAATTAGCTTTGGAATCTATAAGAGCCTGATTAGTATCCAACACTCTAATTTGTGCTTCTAGTGGTTTTATACTATCGTAGTCAGGCTTAAGAACAGAAACAGTGATATCTTTTTCGTGTAATACTCTTTCATTGAATAGGAGCATCTGTGTTAAAAATATTGCTGCCACTAACGCAAATCCAAACAAGACTGATGCACCAGCAACCCACAAGAACATAGTGCGATTAGCCATGGCTATTTGAGTGCGTTTACGTATAGCTGTTGTGTCTTTTGGCTTCATATTACTGCCCTCCCGTTAAATCTTTGGCGCGATCAACGAAAGTTGGTACACCTAAATACGAGTCTGTAACATCGCCGTTAATTGTAACTATAAATGACAAGTTCTTTGAGGAAGGGGCAAACACCGCTTCATCATAAGTGAAACTGATAGTAAAACGAAGTACTTTAACACCTGACGAATCCTGACCATAACTAACATCCTTAATGCTTATATTAGAAGCTATAGGTGTAGTAATCGAATTACCATTACCGTCATCGTATTTAACGCTTGTACCACCAATAGTTTTCTTGAATATTTCTAATGCCGCATAACTATTAGCTGCCTGTCCGTCGATCGATATCGTCTTGGCGGTAGAGTCAATTGCTAGATTAGAAAACTTAACGTCGTTAGGAGACGGTGGGATAACAGCGGATAGTAAATCAAATATACGAGAATCGATTTTCTTACTGCTATTAAGCGCTGATATCTTGGTTAGCTGATTTTGAATCGTAAGAGTTTTTGATAAATCCTTAACATTGCCCAACTGACTGTTACCTTGCTTTATAGAATTATCAGCGATACCACTTCTAACTGCCTGGACTGTATAAATATAAAGAACGAGTAATATAACCGCCGCAATTGACACTACGCAAACAGCAATAGAGACTGTAATAACAGCTGAACGTATACGTTGTGCTTTTATTAGCTCTTGCTTGACATCAGGGACTAAATTTATCTCAATCATTATGAATTCTTCCTCTGGGCAAGACCAATAACTGTCGCGAATTCAAACGCAATCGGACCTAGTTGTTGTTGATCAGTTTGAGCGACATGAACTTTTTGCCATGGATTAGCTACACTTGATGCGATATTAGTTTTGGCAGTTACATAAGCACCAAATTGAGGCACTACTGCTGAAAACCCAGATAGTAAAATACCGCCAACAATTACATTGGGATAACGAGTTTGGAAAAATTTAATGGATTTAATTAGTTCCGTTGAGAAATTATCTAGTATACTCTCGATTGATCGATACACTTGACCGTCTAGCCTGTCTGGAGTTAGCCCAAACTTTAGAATAAACTGCCTGGCTTGGTCTTCCTGGACATTCAAGTTCTGAACAGCAGCTTTGATAAGCGTTTTTAGACCAGTTGGAATAGTGCGAACTAATCTAGGTGTACCACCGTAAGTGATCGCTAAATCAGTTGATCGCTCACCCATATCTATAATTAATCGAGCATCCTGAACGCCAGTTGGTAGTAGCGCGCGTATCATAGCGATAGGATCTGGTTCGGCGGCGATCACATTAAACCCTAATCCTTCAACAAATTCCAATCGTTCTTCGGCATAGCTATTGGCAGTGCTAGCTAATAGCACTTCTTGTTGTTTAGGATCATGAAGTGATTGCCCAAGTAAGGCCCAGTCAACTTTGGCATCTTCGATCGACATAGGAATATACTGTTCGATCTGATATTTCATCGTACCTTTTAGTTCCGCCATACCCATGGTCGGTACGTCTATAACGGTCGTAAATGTTTTGCTAGATGGTAACCCAATTATTACGTTCTTTTTCTTGATACCACTTTGGCCAACTGCGGTCATAATAATTTCGCCCAGACGACGGATATCGTCGGCTGAATTACTACTAGTTACCTTTTCATCGACAGGCGCATAACCATAATGGTCTAGATTCCAGATATCTGGACCTGACTCAGAAAGCTGTACTACTCGTACTGCAGTAGTTCCTATGTCTAGCGCAAAAAAGTCGCCCAATCCCTTTAGTAATGCCATATTACCCCTATTATACATAAACATAAGCACAAAAAGCAAGCTATATGTAGACTAGAATCTTGGTGGTAGCCCGATACTATAAACCGTCTGAGCTCGATCAATCGTGGTAGCATGAGCTGCTGCCCACAAATAAGCATCTGCCCTTAGGTTAAATACCTCGGCAGGATAACCGCTAGCTGGCGTACCAACACCAGAACCAGCAGTCCTCAGTAGATTTAAATGATTAGCCATAACTGGGCCGTTTACTGTGAGTTTTTGGGTACAGGTATTTATAGTCGGGGTACCAGTGTAATCACAAGTCTGAACCGTATCGGCAACCAACCAAGCATCTACATTAGTAACGCCGCTATTAATCACTATTTTATTAGCAATAATAACTAACTGCGGTAACTGTGATATATCCTTATACCCCGCCCCATTATTATCTGGGTTGTTGGTTTGGTTACCAGCGATAGTCACCGTACCAGTTACTTTTAATATGACTGATTTATTTGGTGAAAGCGTGCTAGTGTTTAAAGTTAAATCACCATTACGAGTGCCTATATAAGTAACATTAGCTGAATGCAACAGACCAGCAATCGCAACATAAATACCAGCCAACTGAGAAGCTGATGGCGCATTATAGTAATGATCATCAGTACCTGATGATGAAGAAGCCATACTCTTGAGCAGTGCGGCATCACCACTACCTAGTTGGATTGTAAATATTTGTATTCCACTGGCTTTGAGCGCGGTGGTTTTTGCTAATATTGATACCGAACTCTCGCTTGGGCCACCATCTGACATGAATACTATAACTTTCATACTATCAGAACGTGCGCGTGAGCTGGCCAACTCATTACCCGCTGCGTTTAGTGCGGGTAAATAGCTCGTTCCACCGCCTGCACTTATGCCATTGACAAAGCTCTTGGCAGTAGAAAAATTATTAGTAAGTGTTTGGAGCGACGACGAGCTATCAAATGCCAGTACCGAAACCTGATCCTGAGTTGAATCCATCGAATCGATAAACGCGCTAGCTGCAGTTTTTTCCGAGCTAAGTGGCGTACCGCTCATACTACCCGATCTATCAATAACCAAAACAACATCGACTGGTACGCTATATATATATGCATGCGCCACAATCGTGTTAAAGGGTATAGTTAAAAACGTAGCCATGACAAAACCTAGTAGGCTTAACACTATTCTGGATCTGGTTTTCTTTGATGTATTCATTTTTATTATCCCCTCAACTATTTAATCTAACCATTTAATTATGAAAATAACTATCAACCGTAATTGAACCACTAGTAATGGCTGTACCA
>JBAXHQ010000011.1:0-24482 GCA_037138815.1 Candidatus Saccharimonadota bacterium | reverse complement strand
ATACTATATTATGCAATAAATAGTGTGATGTTTTGAGTGCTATTTTGCAACTGAGGGGTGCAGTTTTAAGATTAAAATGTTACAATCATTCGATATGAGCATTATATTTAAACGAACAAAAATATTAGCAACCCTAGGCCCAGTTACTAATTCCAGCGAAATGATCGAAAAATTGGCTGATGCCGGAGTTAATGGTTTTCGCCTAAATTTTAGTCACGGAACCTACGACGAACGCGACCAGCAAATCGAATGGATACGACAAACGACCGCCAAAACCGGCAAACCAGTCGCTATTTTGCAGGATCTTCAAGGACCAAAGATTCGTCTAGGTAATCTAACTAATAACGTCGAAGTTGTGGCTGGCGATGAATTAACACTTGATTTCGCCGCTGAGCATAACGGGTTTACTATACCAGTTCAGTATAATCTGGCTGAAAAAACTAAACCAGGTGAACCACTTTATATATTTGACGGTAAAATTCGTACAACCGTACTGGAAATCGTTAGTGATACTGCTATTAAAATACGTGTCGAAAATCCAGGAACTCTAATGAGCCGCAAAGGCATTAACTTACCTGATACTGATTTTGCTGGCGATATCATAACACCAAAGGATATGGCCGATATTGAATTCGGGGCTACTCGCGATATTGACTATGTTGCCCTCAGTTTTGTGCAAAGTGCCGAAGACATCAATAATCTACGCCAGATGTTAGTAGCCAACGGTTCTAATGCCCAAATTATTGCCAAGGTCGAGACTAAATCGGCGATCGTTGCCGAAACGCTCGAAGAAATCGTCAGAGCCAGCGATGGTGTTATGGTAGCCAGGGGTGACTTGGCTGTCGAAGTTGGTGCCGAAATCGTACCTATCGTACAGCGCCGAATTATAGCGTTATGTCGAAAATACGGTCGTCTAAGTATCGTTGCTACTCAGATGATGTCTAGTATGGTTAATGCGCCTGAACCCACTAGGGCCGAGGTAAGTGATGTCTCTAACGCTGTTGTCCAAGGGGCTGATGCGGTGATGTTATCAGACGAAACTGCCAACGGTAGTTACCCACTCGAAACTGTTGCAGCTATGAAAAAGGTGATTTTATATACCCAGGATCATGAACCAGTTGAACCGATCAAGGATAGGCTGGTTGAAAACGAAAAACGTCGTGATGCTATCAGTGTGGCGGCGATTAGCTTGGCCAAGCAATTAAATGTTTCGGCTATTGTCGTCGAAACCAAATCTGGCGCGACTGCCGCTAATATAGCTACTCATAGGCCATTATTACCGATTATTAGTGTCACTAGTGAATCTCAAACAGCCCAACAATTAGCGCTATGTTACGCTAATCGTAGTTACGTTCGTCCAGATAGTGACGAGGCGGGTTATGAACTTGCCAAAGAATTGAAAGAACAAGGCTATTTCGGTGAAGGTTCGACCGAGGTTGTTGTGGTTAGTGGACGATACCCTGGCGTAATCGGCAAAACCAACACTATAAAAGTTCGTACAATTTAGTTTGTTATCTGTATCTAAAAAAGCTCACTAGACGGTGAAGCTAATTTAGAGTAAACTAAAAAATGATAAACATAAGCGACAAACAACAGATGGCACAAGACAAAAAACTGATTATCGGCAACTGGAAGATGAACCTCGATATGCACGAGGCCAGTTTGTATTTACATAAATTATCTAAAATGATCAAGAATCATCGTGATGTCGAAGTTGTATTGGCTCCCACTGTTCTGTCATTGCAATCATTAAGCCTACAGGTTAATCTGCGACAATTTAAATTAGCTGCCCAAAACTTTTATTGGCGAGATATGGGGGCTTATACTGGTGAGGTTTCGGCTTCGCAGTTACGAGGTATCGTTCAATATGCGCTAGTTGGGCATTCGGAACGTCGTCATATCTTTGGTGAAACTGACAAAGATGTCTGCAACAAGGTAGCGGCAGCAGTGCGGAACGGTATTAGGCCTGTTATTTGTATCGGTGAAACTGCCTGGGATCGATCCAATAATGAAACTCAAGATGTTCTACATGATCAGTTAATTGGTGGTTTAGCTAATATAACTAGTGAGGAATTATCGCAAGTCGTGATTGCCTATGAACCTGTTTGGGCTGTTGGTACGGGTCAAAACGCTTTACCTGGTGATGTTAAATTAGCGGTTATGATGATTCGTAAACAGATCGAAAACCTATATGGGGCAACCGCTGCAGCTTCGGCCGAGGTGCTATATGGTGGAAGTGTTACGACTGACAGTGCTGCCGATTATTTGGCGCTACCTGGGGTTGATGGCTTGTTAATTGGGGCTGCCAGTTTGAACGCTTATGTGTTTAGTGAAATAATTAAAAGAGCACACAAAAGCTCGACGTTAGCTAAGAAAGATTAGAGGTGGGACAAGTGAAAGATTTGGATTACGACGAACTGGACAAGGCTGTGAATTCTTTGATTGGCGGTAAACCTAGTGATAACCATACTAACAATCAGCCCAGGCATGATGATGTTAAAAAAACAACGCCAAGCCAATCTACGGTCAGAACACTTGCTTCATCTGCATCACCGTTAGTCGCCAAGCGTAGTACTGGACAATTTATGGATGTAGTTCATCCTTCGTCTAATATGCGCCCATCTTTGCCGTTAATTATGCCCGAGCGAAAAATTGGTTTAAAGACCGTGACATCTATGCCCGCAAAATTAGTTGATAACCCAGTTTTAAAACCAGCCAGTGTAATGCCCGTGCCTACACCTGCTACTAATAACAGTTGGCCTGATCCAATTGATTATCATGCGAATGATCGCAGCGAAGTTGCTGGTAATGACCAGCCAGTATCCCACAATGACAACGAGGGCGATGATATTGACAAGATCAGCGACGATATTAATAAAACCCTAGGTCAAACAACCGAAGACCCTTCGGAATCACCATTTATATCTGGCGCCAAAGTCGATAAACGTCCGTTAGGTGCTTTTTCGGCTGAACCCTCAGATATGATGAATGAACCATCCCCAACTAATGATCGAACTACTCAACCTGACCATAATGCCGCTAGCGAGCCAGCTAATGATGTGGATGCGCCATTACCAGCTGAATTACAAAGTGATCTATTATCAATTGAATCCAGTAGTGCGGCTAGCCCCATAGATTCTAGTATTAGTAGTGCGCCAATTGCGCCTAGTGTTAATACACCATCTAATAACCAATTAGCCGATAACGGGTCAATCAGTAAACAATATCAGGAACAGCCAAGTTCTGGTGATCAGAATACTGGCGCGATTTATGACACCGATGCTTATCACAAGACCTTGTTATTACCAGCTAAAAAGAAGTCCGATTGGATGTGGGTTTTGTGGATATTCATTCTATTGATAATTGGTGCAGGTGCTGGCGCAGCCGTCTATTTCTTTGTCCTACCACAACTACATCTGTAATAATGAGTCAATCTAGTCTATAATAGATATTAATGGACTTACTTGATGGGCTAAACCCGGCACAGAGTGAAGCGGTGCAGATAAAATCTGGACCGCTGCTTATTCTAGCTGGGGCTGGTAGCGGTAAAACGAAAACCTTGACGAATCGTATTGCTTATCTGATCGCGCACGATTCGGTTATGCCGAGTGAAATCTTAGCGGTAACATTTACTAACAAAGCGGCTCGCGAAATGCGTGAACGTTTAGGTGTTTTATTAAAACAGAATAGCGCTCACCGTGGCTTTATGCCTTGGATGGGGACTTTTCACGGAATTTGCGTGCGTATGCTGCGAATTGATGGCGAAGCTATTGGTGTGCCTAAAAACTTTGTGATATATGACGAGGATGACAGGCAAGGTCTAGTTAAACAGGTTATGAAGCGCCTAGCGATTAGCGATAATGATATCAAGGCTAAATCTGTTAGTGCGGCTATTTCCAGCAGTAAAAACGAAATGATCAGTCCCGAGGAATACGAAGCCAGCGCCCAGGCGCCTTATCAGAAAAATATTGCTAAAATCTACAAAAAGTACGAGGAACTTCGCAAAGTCGCTGGTGCGCTCGATTTTGATGATCTACTAATAGAGGTCGTACATTTGTTACGCGAATCAACAACCGTGCGCACGAAATGGCAAAAAAACTTCAAACATATTTTAATTGACGAGTATCAGGATACTAACGCTGCGCAGTATAACATTATTAAATTATTAGTTAATGATCAGCGCAATATTTGTGTAGTTGGTGATGATTGGCAGTCAATTTATAGCTGGCGTGGAGCTGACTTTACTAATATTCTCAATTTTGAACGCGATTTCAAGGGTGCAAAAGTTATCAAACTAGAACAAAATTATCGTAGTACTGGTAATATTCTGGATGCCGCCAGTAATGTCATCGCTAAAAACGTCAATCGAACCGACAAAAAATTATGGACGACCGTTGGTCCAGGTGCACCGGTCCAAGTCCATGAATTATACGACGAAGCCGAAGAAGCTAATTTGGTGGCTGAACGAATTTCGTCACATGTCGCCATGGGTGCTAGAAAATTCGGTGATTTCGCAATACTTTACCGAACGAATGCTCAAAGCTATACGTTAGAACGAGCTTTTTTGCGGTTTCGCGTGCCTTACCAAATTATTGGCGGTGTTAGATTCTATGATCGCAAAGAGATCAAAGACGTCGTTGCTTATTTACGCCTAATATACCAACCACAGGATCGTATGAGCTTTAGTCGAATTGTTAATATTCCGACTAGGGGTGTGGGTGCTATGAGTTTGGAAAAATTCCTACTATGGCAATCTGAAAGTGGTATGGATATTATAACTGCCCTGGCTAGTGTCGAACAAACCAGTACTATTACGGCCAAGGCGAAATCAGCTCTGGCGGATTTAGGTAATAAACTACGCTCCGCTCAATCTGATTTAGAAACAGCTAGCCCAAATGAAATAATCGAAAAGATATTATCACTTACTAATTACCGTCAATATATAGCCGACGGTACACCACAGGCCGAGGAACGTGAAGCTAATATCGGTGCGTTGTTGTCTGATGCTCAGAACTTTGCAACCTTACCTGACTTTTTAGAGGAAGTGGCCCTAATGTCCAGCGCCGATACTAGTAGTGACGGCCAAAAAGTAACACTAATGACACTACATGCCGCCAAAGGCTTGGAATTCCCAGTTGTGTTTATTGTTGGTGTCGAAGAGGGGATATTGCCTCACGCCAGGGTTTACGAAGCAGGCACAGCCGAACTCGAGGAAGAGCGACGTTTGATGTATGTTGGTATGACTAGGGCGCGCGAAGAATTGCATCTGACCTATGCTGCCAGCCGAATTCAGTTTGGCGTACGTAGTTATAACCCAGTTTCGCGATTTATCGAGGATATGGGCAATCAAGTGGCACTTTCAGCTCCAGTCGTGCCGCATTTTACACCTAGCCAAGAATTTTACAGTGATGAATTATTCACCGTCGGTGAAAATGTCAGGTCGTCATCGTTTGGCACTGGCGAGGTAGTCGAAGTTGATGGTTTAGCACTTACGATCAAGTTTGATAATGGCCAAACGAAAAAGCTCAATATCGAATACGCTCGGTTAGAGAAAATTTAATTTAACTGCCTTTTCTGGTATAATTAGACACAAACTGTGGGGAAAATGCGAGTAAATGAATAGTTTGATGCAAAAATCTGCGATGCCACTGCGTGTAATTGTAGTTGCGGCTATATTTTTGATACTCGTAATTATTATGACCCTTTCTAGGGTGACTCACGCTGATAATGGCGTTACACCACAGAACGGTCGTTTGATAACCATTCATGATCGTGGTGTGGAAAATGTAATTTTATCTCAGGCGACAACTATTGGTGACGCCCTCAAAGAAGCTGGAATAATTATTGACAGCAAGGATGCCGTCGAACCTGCTGTTACTGAAAAATTAGTGGCATCTAGTTATCAGGTTAACATCTATCGTGCTAGACCAGTTATTATCGTCGATGGCAGTGTTCGCGAAAAAATAGTTACTCCTTATCAAACAGCCGAGCAGATCGCCAAGAGTGCAGGTATAACACTCTATCCCGAGGATAAAACAGCTATCGATCGGGTGGATAATATATCCGAAGGGGCTGGGTTGCAATTAACTGTTACGCGCGCTACACCATTTAATTTTGATTTATATGGTAGTACAACAACCGCTCGTACGCAGGCCACGACAATCGGTGGTATGTTGCTAGAAAAAGGCATTAAACTTACCAAAGACGACCATGTTTCGCCTAGTTCAGACACAAAAATAACTAGCGGCATGGCGATCAGAGTTTGGCGTGAAGGCAAGCAGACAATAACGGTTAGCGAAGTTGTAAATTTCGAGGTTGAACAGATCAAAAATGCTGATCAGCCAGTTGGCTATACGGCAATTACAACTCCTGGTGAAAACGGTTCGCGCAATGTTACCTATGAAATCACAATCCAAAACGGCCAAGAAGTTAGTCGAACTGCAATTGCCAATATTATTACTAAACCAGCTACGAAACAAATCGAAGTTGTAGGTGCCAAGGGTGAATACACTACTCCTAGTGAAAACGAAACCATCACCTGGAACTTCCTGATTAATAACGGCTTTAGTAGATATCAAACAGCTGGTATCATGGGTAATTTAATGCAAGAGCATGGTTTTAATACGTCCGATACATCAGGCGGTTACGGTATAGTGCAATGGACTGGCGCTCGTCGTGCCGAATTGCTATCGCAACCATATCCTGAAAATATATATACTCAGTTGAACTTTTTGATGCACGAACTTAACACTAATTACAGTAGTGTTCGCGATGCTGTTAAGATAACCAGTACTGTTGACGATGCGACGATTATTTTCCAAAACAAATTCGAGCGGTGTGGGTTGTGTATGCAAGGGCAACGTGTTCGATTTGCTTACAATATTTTGGCGAGTTTTTAATGGCATTAAAAAATAACAAATCACTCGGTCAACACTGGTTGCGCGATCGTTTTGTACTAGCAGACATTGCCGATAGTGCTGAACTGACATCTGATGATACGGTGCTTGAAATCGGTCCGGGGTTGGGGACGTTAACTAGTGAATTGCTGCGACGAGCGGGCAGGGTAGTGGCGGTTGAATTCGACGGTGAACTGGCGCGTAAATTACCAGCTCAGTTTCCTGGAAAAAATCTGCAGGTTATTAACGAAGATATACTCAAATTTGATCTGTCGTCTTTGCCATCGGGCTACAAAGTAGTGGCTAATATTCCCTATTACATTACTAATAAAATCGTGCAGATGTTGATGACAGCCGAAAATAAACCATCGGTTACAGTGCTACTAGTCCAAAAAGAAGTTGCCGAGCGTTTAGCAGCCAAACCTGGCAAAATGAGTATTTTAGCGATCAGTGCACAAGTTTTTGCGGACGTAACATTAGGTGGCGTGGTTCCAGCTGAATTATTCACACCGCCGCCAAAAGTGGATAGCCAGGTGGTTATTTTACATACTCGCCAGTCGTCATTCTTTGTTAATATCGATGAAACTAATTTTTTTCAAGTTGTCAAAGCTGGTTTTTCAGCGAAACGCAAAAAAATGCGCAGTAGTCTAGCGGGTGGCTTAAAATTACCAAAACCAGAAATCGAAGCTATTCTAAGTCAGGCAAATATAAATCCCGATATTCGTGCCGAAGCGCTAGATCTAGATGCTTGGGTTCGATTGACCCGTGTAATTTATCCATAAGCGCAACTGACTACTGATTGTGGCTGTTATCTGTTACAATGTTATTTGAGTTATGGAAAAGAAATTATATATTACCACCGCAATCCCCTACGTTAATGGCACGCCACATATTGGCAATGCCATAGATTATTTGTTGGCTGATATATGGACACGTTATCAAAAACAGAATGGTCACGAGGTCCGTTTTCAGGTTGGTACTGATGAACATGGTAATAAAATCGCTGCCAAAGCTATCGAGGCTGGACTTGATCCTAAATCATACACTGACCAGACTTATTTGAATTTCGAAAATCTGATGAAGAAAATGAATGCCAGTTATACGGATTTTATTCGTACTACCGACCAACATCACGTTGATGCCGTTCAATATATTTGGAAACAACTGACCCCTTACATTTACAAGGACAGTTATGAAGGTTGGTATTGTTCGGGTTGTGAGGCCTTTGTATCTGACAAAGAGGCCGAAGCAAATGGTGGTGTTTGTCCAGATCACAAACAACCCTATCAGCGTTTGAGTGAAGAAAATTATTTCTTTAAAACCAGCAATTTTACGGATCAGGTCAGACAAGCGATTTCTAGTGGTGAAATGCAAATAGTACCTGAATTTCGTGCCAAAGAATTCCTAGAACTAATCAAAGACGGTCTACAAGATGTTAGTATTTCTAGGCCCAAGAAAAATCTCAGTTGGGGTATACCAGTACCTGGTGATCCAGAACAGGTCATGTATGTTTGGTTGGATGCTTTGGCTAATTATATTACTGTTTTAGGTTATCCCGACCAGACCGGTTGGCAAGATTATTGGCCAGCTGATATCCAGGTTATCGGCAAGGATATTTTGCGTTTCCACGCTGGTATTTGGCCAGCTATGTTACTAGGTTTGGGTTTGGATTTACCTAAAAAACTATTAGTTCACGGGCACGTTAATGTCAGTGGTACTAAAATGAGCAAATCCATAGGTAACGTAGTTGATCCTAACCAAATCATAGATGAGTATGGTTTGGATGCTTTTCGCTATTTCTTTTCGCGCCATATCCCAACGTTGGATGACGGTGATTTCACTTGGGAAAAATTCGAAGATGCCTATAATACTGAACTTGCCAATGACCTAGGTAATGCTATCCAGCGTGTAGCTGGTATGTTAACGCGTTATCAAGCTGGTGTAATCGGTGATACACCAACGGGTGAACATGATATGAGTGCTTATCATGAAACTATGGATAATTTACAATTCGACAAAGCATTTGACGAAATTTGGTTAATGGTACGTAGTCTAAATAAATATATCGAGGATGTCAAACCTTGGGAAATTGCCAAAAAAGTCGAAACGGATGCTGATGCCAAGGTGCATTTATCAGAGGTCTTAACTTTTGCAGTTGGCGCGTTGCTACAGATAGGTGATTTACTAATTCCCTTCTTGCCAGATACCGCCGACAAGATTCATAAAATGTTCGAATCAGGTACCGTTGTGCCTCAAAACGGCGTGTTATTCCCTAGAATCTACAAACACACTACCGATCCGAACGCCGCCAAGGTTTAGATTATGTTGATTGACACGCATTGTCATATTCACGATATTGACTATCCGTTAAGTGGGGACGAGGTGATTACTCGGGCTCATCAGGCTGGGGTCATGCAGATGATTTGTATTGGTACCGACCCTGACAATTCGCGACGAGCAATTGAATTTGTGTCTGATCGTGACGGGCTATTTGCATCAGCTGGCGTACATCCGCATTATGCCAAGGATGGTATTGGTGATTTAGAACAGATTATAAAATCAGCTGGTGATAAATTAGTAGCGATTGGTGAAATCGGCTTGGACTATCATTACGACAATAGTCCGCGCGAGGATCAGATCGAAATACTGAATCAACAGATTGAATTAGCGTTAAAATATAATTTGCCAATTATCTTTCATGTCCGTGATGCTTATGACGATTTCTGGTCGGTTTTGGATAATTTTAAATCGGCCGAACCTAAAATCCGCGGCGTATTACATTGCTTTACGGACACCATAGAAAACGCCGAAAAAGGTTTAGCGCGCGGCTTATATTTTGGTGTTAACGGTATTAGCACATTTACCAAGGATAACCTGCAAAAAGCGATGTTTACGGCATTGCCTTTGGATCGAATACTGCTCGAAACAGATGCGCCATTCTTGACTCCAGCCCCTTTTCGTGGTAAAATAAAGGTAAACGAACCTGCATTTATTAAAAACATTGCCGAATATAACGGCGCGATTCGCCAGATAGACTTTGACGAAATCGCAAATGTCACAACCGAGAATGCTAGCAAGTTGTTTTCAATCTAAACCGAGGTGTAAAAATCGTGTCACAGGAATACCAAATTCCATCGGGTGGTTTAAACTCTGATCCCAAGAGTCAGGTTTATGATGTCATCGACGATATTTACCAAGACCATTTAGATAGGAACCAATATAAAACCGAGCAAATAATTAGCCCGACCTCTGAGAGGCTTTATGGAATTGCTGACGATATCGCTAACGTGCGAAAATATCGGTTGGATTCTCAATTCTTTATTCATGCTGAAAATCGAAGTAATTTTATAAAAGCTGCATCTAAAAAAATATTCGGTAGGGAATTGTCATTGCGCCGTCTCGAACCACTAACCGAGAGCAGGCTAAAAAAAGACGAGAGCGCCATAGGTGCTAAGTTATTTGGACCAATTAGGCCTAACGAACATCGAGAATTCTTTAACGAAGACAAGGAAAACTGGTTTTTTTATCAGAGCCTAACTCATGCCGATGGTACTATTGAATCCGTTACCCTGCATTACGAGGTTTTACCGGTTGGTGTACTACGTATCAGTAGTGATGAGCGTGTTCCAAACGTATTTATTGACGGCCAAGAATTAAACAATTTTATACTAGCTACTAACATGTATCATGACCAGGTTCTCGAACAAATTTACGGTTTGGAATTAAAATCTGACAAAATCGCCGCTTAACCGTTATAATAATTAGTAATGGATAAAGAGGTAATATATCTAGACCATGCCGCTGCGACACCTATGGATGCGCGGGTTGTGGCTGCTATGCAGCCTTATTTTAGTGATAATTTTTATAATCCCTCTAGTCCGTATGCGCCGGCCGTAGCCGTTAGACGTGATTACGAAGCCGCCAAGCAAAAGTTAGCCAGTCTAATCGGTGCAAAATCTAGTGAAATTATTATTACTGCTGGTGCCACTGAATCGATTAATCTGGCCATTAATGGCATCGATGGCCACGTCATTGTGTCCAATATTGAACACCCTGCCGTACTAGTTAGCGCTTCTGCACGCGAACACACGATAGTTGCAGCTAACCAACATGGCTATGTTTCGGCGGATGTAATTAGAGCGGCTATTCAGCCTAATACACAACTGATTAGTGTAGCACTCGCAAATAATGAACTAGGCACCATACAACCACTACGTGATATTGCCGAGGTGACCAAGGCCGAACGTACTAATCGTTTAATGCGCAGCGATAAAACGCCAATTTATTTGCATTGTGATGCTTCGCAGGGTGTTGGTCAAATAGATATCAATGTGGCGCGATTAGGGGTTGATATGCTGACGATTAACTCTGGCAAGATTTATGGTCCAAAACAAGTCGGCTTATTATGGTCTGCCAGCCAAGTGCGAATTCATCCACAAATTATAGGTGGTGGTCAAGAGCATGGCATGCGCAGTGGCACTGAGAATGTAGCTGGTGTTATTGGATTTTCCAGGGCCTTGGAATTAGTTAGTGAACATCGTAAATACGAAGTTGAACGACTAGCTAAAATGCGTGATAGGTTGCAGCAAACTCTAATCGATGCCTTTCCCGATGCGGTAGTATCTAGCCATGCCAAAAATCGTTTAGCTGGTCATTTACATATATCATTCCCTAATTTGGACGGTGAGCGGCTGGTATTTTTATTGGAGAATCGCGGAGTCTTAGTGGCGACTGGTAGTGCCTGTTCAGCCAACAAAGGCACGCGATCACATGTCTTGACGGCGATCGGTTTATCGCCCGAAGTAGCTGATGGTAGTATTAGAATTACGCTTGGGCATCTGTCGACAACGGAAAACGTAGAAAAAGCTGGTCAAATTATGGTCGAAGAAATTAACCAAGAATATCAGCGAGTTAAACGATGATTAGATGGATTTTAGGGATAATAATTCCAATTATAGTCATTATTTTTGGTATCAGTATTTATTTACAGCCAGATGATTTGGCTAGTTGCGCCAAATCACCATCGAATATTACTAATTGTCAGGCGGTTGATGCGGTTGTCGCTATTAGCGGTGGTGACACGGCGGCCAGAGCAAAAGAGGCGATTAACCTATACCAAAATGGCTGGGCGAAGTTCATAGTCTTTTCAGGTGCAGCTCAGGACAAAACTGGTCCCAGCAATGCCGCTGTCATGAAAAAAATAGCACTCTCAGAGGGTGTTTCGGCTGACAATATTCTAATTGATGAATATTCCGAAACAACTAAACAAAATGCCGAAAATACTAAAACTATCTTTGACGAAAACAACATCAAGAGTGTTATTTTAGTCACTTCGGGCTATCACCAACGCCGTGCTAATTTGGAATTTAGTAGACACAACAACGACGTCAAAATTTTGAATCATCCGGTAAAAACCGACAAAGATTGGTCTTTTTGGTGGTGGATTACACCTTATGGTTGGTGGTTGGCGGTTTCTGAATTAGCTAAAATTATTTCCTTTTATATTATTGGTGTTCTGTAATGAGTAAAAAAACTAAAGTTTATGTTGGTATGAGCGGTGGTGTTGATTCTTCGCTAACTGCAGCGCTATTAGTCGAGCAGGGTTACGATGTCACTGGTGTCTATATGAAGAATTGGACAAAGGATTTGCCTGGTATGAAATGCCCATGGGCTGACGATCTGGCTGATGCCAAGCGTGTGGCGGTGCAATTAGGTATTGATTTCAAAGTCTTTGATTTCGAAAATGAGTATAAACAAAAAGTCGTTAATTATATGATCGACGAATATAAAAATGGGCGTACGCCTAATCCTGATATTATGTGTAACCAAGAGGTAAAGTTTAAGTTATTTCTAGATACAGCGCTTGATGATGGGGCTGATATGATTGCGACGGGGCATTATGCTAAAGTCGAACATTACGATAACGATTCGTTTGCAGTTACATCAGAACGGCTTCGCGCCGGGTCTAATAAGGGCCCCGGCGCCTTTTTAGACTCTGGCTGCAGAAGTTCTGATATAACTGCAAACGAACCAGCTAATCTCAAGGGTCTATTGAAACAAGCCGTTGATAAGAACAAGGACCAGACTTATTTTTTGTACCGTGTAACTGGTGAAGCATTGGGCAAAACCCTTTTCCCTATAGGTGAATTCACGAAACCCGAGGTTCGTAAAATGGCCGAAGAACGCAAACTAACTACCGCTGCCAAAAAAGACTCTCAAGGTATTTGTTTTGTTGGTCAGGTTGGTATTCGTGATTTTCTGAGTCTATATGTTGATCAGCAACCTGGCAAAATTATCGACAAACAATCTGGTAAAGTTCTGGGCTATCACGAAGGGGCGATATTCTATACATTAGGACAACGCCATGGGTTGGATGTTGGTGGTGGGTTGCCTTATTATGTCGTCGACAAAGATATGGCAAAAAACGAAGTGTATGTAACCACTGATCTAAATGACGGTACTCTATGGAAAGATACGATAAATCTAGGGAATGTTCATTGGATAAATGGAGCGCCAGATGATGGCAAATATAAAATCCGTGTACGCCATCGCGCGCCGCTAGTGGAAGCTTTAGTTAAACAAACGACCGACGGCGTTACATTAAAGCTCGACAACCCCGAGCGCGCCGTAGCTTATGGTCAATCAGTTGTTATTTATGATGGTGATATCTGCCTAGGCGGCGGCATTATAATTTAGTTGGTTGCGTTGACTTTTTAGTAAATCTATGTTATTATAAGGATATAACTACTTTTTTGTAGTTTGTAAATTACCGTAGTGATTATTTATTACGGTAAAATTTATAGAGTGGATGTGATTATTATGTCAAACAAGAAAGCGACATCTAAGGATGTCGAAAGGTATTTCGGTATTCTACAAAGGAATATCGACAGACAAAGGGATAATTGGAATGCTCTCTATGTTTTTTCCAAAGCGAATACTGAACCTCAAGTACAATCAGTCGTCAGACGTACTAAGGGTTTAGCTGAGTTGGAATTGATTGAAGAGAAGGTATATGAATGTAAAAGAAACGTTCTTTACTATTGTATGCTGTCCGAGGAATTTCTGGAACATTTGGAATGCTTTAAGCGTTTAACGGCTTTGCCGGACTTTGTGGGTTTTACACCTGAAGTGCTGGAGGAATTCGAAGAACCAAAAGCAGCCGAATAAAACTACCTAAAACTAGTAATTAAATTATCCCTCTCAAAACCCTGCTCTCGAGCAGGGTTTTTTCTTTTTTAGTGAAACTATTACTTATTTGCTATAATCAACAGATATGAATGCTCAACAAATCCGAAACGAATATCTGAAATTTTTTGAGGAACGTGGTCACGTGATTATTCCTCGTGCCAAATTAGTTCCGCTAAATGATCCGACGACATTGTTTACTGGCAGTGGCATGCAGTCACTTTTACCATATCTACTAGGCGAGCCGAATCCGAACGGCGTGCGGCTAACAGACAGCCAGACATGTTTTCGATCTCAGGATATTGATGATATTGGTGATAATCGCCATACGACCTTTTTTGAAATGTTGGGTAATTGGAGTTTGGGTGATTATTTCAAAGAGCAGCAAATTCGTTGGTTCTTTGAATTTCTGACTGATAAAGTCGGGCTCGATCCCAATCGAATTTATGTTACGGCTTTTATTGGTGATCCCGAACATGGAATTCCGCGCGATGACGAAGCTGCTAATATTTGGCAGAAAGTTTTTACTGAAAAAGGTATCGAAGCCAAAATTGTCGAGATTGGTAGTCAATCTGACGGTGACAAGCGTGGCGTAAATCCTGGCGAGCGAATTTTCTTTTATGATGATCATGAAAACTGGTGGAGTCGTAATGGCGGCATTGCTAGTACTCCGATTGGTGATCCGTGCGGTCCCGACAGTGAAGTTTTTTATGATTTTGGTGAACAGAATCACGCCGAAGGTTTTGGTCTAGCCCATCCAGCCACCGACAGTGGTCGTTTTGTCGAGATTGGTAATCAGGTTTTTATGCAATACCGACGAATGGACGACGGTAGTTTCGAACCGCTCGCAAAACAAAACGTTGACTTTGGCGGTGGTTTAGAACGAATTGCGGCGGCTGCAATCGATAGCCCTGATATTTTCAGGATTAGTATATTGTGGCCAATTATTGAAAAACTACAAAAAATAAGTGGCAAAAACTACGAAAGCCATACTGAGAGTATGCGCGTTATTGCCGATCACCTGCGTGCTGCTACATTTCTAGCGGTTGATGGTGTTGTGCCTAGTAACAAAGAGCAGGGTTATGTTATGCGCCGACTATTACGCCGAGCAATTCGTTTCGCGTTTGATTTAGGTATCGAACAGAACTTTTTGCAAGAAATCGTGCCAGTAATTGCCGACCTGTATGCCGATGATTATCCTGAGGTTAAATTAAAGCGTGATGAAGTTGTTGCTGTATTGGTCAAAGAGGAAAGAATATTCCGTCAAACACTAATAAAAGGGTTACGAGAATTTGAAAAGAAAATTATTTGGATCGACATTAAGACCGGTAAACAATATGATCGTATGATTGCCTCACCCGTCGGAGAAAATAATCCAATATTCGTGATGCAAAAACAAGGATATGGTGGTAGGATTGGCGGTTCTGAGCTTTATGACCTTTATGATACCTACGGTTTTCCGGTTGAATTATCTACCGAGGAAGCTTTTAAGCAGAACATTACTTTGTCTGATAGTTGGCGCGCCGAGTTCGATACAAAAATGTTAGAACAGCGATTGCGCAGCCAAACAGCCACAAAAGGCATATTCAAAGGTGGCCTAGAAGGCCAGGGTGATATGCAAACTAAATATCATACCGCTGCGCATTTGTTGGGTCAGGCTTTGCGTAATGTCTTAGGTGAAAATGTAGCGCAACGAGGCTGTAATATTAATGAGGAGCGAATTCGCTTTGACTTTTCTTGGGGTGATAAAATGACATCCGAGCAAATAAAACAAGTCGAGGATATCGTTAACGAGCAAATTGATGCTGATTTAAAAGTGACTTATGCCGAATATCCAACCAAAGTCGCTTTTGAGGAAATGGGCGCTCATGGTGAATTTAGTGATAAATATGGTGACAAGGTCAAAGTCTATTCAATAAAAGCCGATAATGCCGATAAACCCTTCAGCTTAGAAATATGTGGCGGTCCTCATGTTGACCACACTAATGAATTAGCCGAAGGTGGTAAAAAATTCAAAATAACCAAAGAAGAATCTAGTTCAGCTGGTGTCCGTCGTATCAAAGCAATCTTGGCCTAAATACTAATACCCTGTAACCATAACCACAGTTAGTATATAATAGTTTCATCTATGGTATTAGAAAAATTACGAGCCAAGCGAAAAAATAATTCAGCTGATGATTATATTGTAGCACTAGATATTGGTACCGAGTACGTCAAGGCTTTAATTGCAAAATTAGATGGTGACGAATTAAATATCGTTGGTGTCGGTAGGGTGCATCAACAGATTAGTGATATGTATTCCGGTGCGATTGCTGATATTTCTGGCGTGGTTCGTAATTGTGAAGAGGCCCTCTCTGAGGCCGAAGACCAAGCTGGATTGCAAGCCAAGCGTGTCGTAATCGGTATTGCTGGCGAGTTGGTCAAGGGCGTAACTCATACTATTCGTTATCGTCGACCACAACCGGATCGTCCACTTGATACTGCTGAAATGGAATTTATTATCGAAAAAGTCCAAGAGCGGGCTCAGGCCAAAGCCCAGAAACAAATTGCTCTCGAGACTGGTAATGCTGATGTCGAAGTTAAATTAGTTAATAGCGCGCTAGTTAGTATCCATATTGACGGCTACAAAGTCAGTAATCCAATTGGTTTTCAGGGTCATGATGTAGCTGTTCAGATTTATACTGCTTTTGCGCCAATGGTTCATATTGGGGCATTAGAGCGTGTTGCTGAGGAACTATCGTTAGAGTTATTGGCGGTGGCGGCCGAACCGTTTGCAGTTAGTCGTAGCCTGCTCGGTAATGATGCTAATAGTAATTTTACGGCAATCTTGGCTGATGTTGGTGGTGGCACGACTGACATTGCGGTCGTAAATGACGGTGGTGTCGAGGGAACAAAAATGTTCGGTATCGGTGGTCGCAGTTTTACTCGAACGATCGCCAGCGAGATGGAAATATCATATGATGATGCTGAAAAGTTAAAAATTAATATTGATAGCCCAAAAATAAAGCCCGGTGTTCATGATGATGTTGTGGCAGCAATCGATAAAACCCTCGAAGTTTGGATAGCTGGTGTTGAATTAGCTCTCGGCGAATTCGATTCAGCTGACCATTTACCTAACCGTATCTTATTATGCGGTGGTGGTGCTAGCTTGGTTCAATTGGTTGAGGCTTTGCAGAAACAGGATTGGCACAAGGATTTACCATTTACAAAGAAACCAACCGTCCATCACATTCATCCGTCAGAAGTTGTTGGAATCAAAGATTTAACAGGTATGGTGACTGACCATACATTCATAACCGCGATGGGTTTGCTGCGGGTTGGCTATGATACAATAATAGGCAGTAGTGACAGTGATACTATCAAAGAAAAACTCAATCGGATCCTTAGAATATAAATATGAACAAAGATATAATTTACATTGATACCGAAGACGATATTACGGCGATTATCGGTAGAATAAAAGCTAGCAAAGACAAGATTGTCGCTCTAGTTCCACCTAAGCGTACCGGTGTTTTACAGAGTGCTGTTAATTTACGATTATTAGCTCGTATTGCCAATAACAGCAATAAGCATCTAGTGATTGTGACTAATAACAAGGCCTTAGTTGCGTTATCGGCAGTTGCTAAAATCCCTGTTGCTAAAACTCTCCAGAGTAAACCCGAAATTGCCGAAATTGATGCCTTGGAAATCGATGATGGCGAAGATATTATCAACGGAGCTAATCTGCCGGTTGGTGAATTAGTAAAAACAACCGATCGCAGTAGTGATGAAGTGGCTGATGAAGTTATCGAGACGATTAATATCGATGATGAAACCCCGCAATCTATGACGATGCCGTCCTCTAAACTGTCAAATATATCTAGCCCGTCAAAAAGCACCGTTAAAGTTCCAGACTTTTCACGATTCCGTAAAAAACTATTTATCGGTGTATTTGGGTTTGTAATATTAGTTGTATTTGGTGTTTGGGCAACTCAATTTGCCCCATCCGCCACTATAGTTATCACGGCCAAGACTGAAATGGCGCCTGTTAGCATGGCATTAAATCTAGGTGGTACTGCAGCAACTGATGTTAGCAAAAATATAGTTCAGACAGTTACGAAACAAATTAAAAAAGACGTCAGTATTGATTTTACAGCTACAGGTAAGCAGAAATTAGGCGATAAAGCTACTGGGACTATGACATTATCTAATGCGGCTAGCAGTGATGCTATTAATGTACCGGCTGGCTCTATATTTAGCCAGGGTAGTTATGATTTCGTGACTGCTAGTAGTGTTAATGTGCCAGGGGCATCAGTTGTTGGCGGTAAAGTTGTTGCGGGTTCTATAACTGCCAGTGTTACTGCTGCTGATGTTGGTGCAGAATATAATTTAATGCCAGGGGCTTATCTGTCGAGCGTTGATGGTTTGACGGCTTATGGCAACCAAATGGCTGGTGGTACTAGCCATCAAGCTACTGTTGTGACGGCCGATGATATTCAAAAAGCCAGCCAAGCCTTGGTCGATTTATCTAATGATTCGGTTAAGCAGCAATTAATAAAACAATTTACTAATGGCGAAACAGTTATATCCAGTAGTTTCAAAGCCGACCGCGCTGCTGCTGTATCGGTCCCAGCCGTTGGCGCCGAATCGACGGATGGCAAGGCTAAATTAACCTCGGCAACAACCTTCTCGATATCAGCTATCGCCAAATCAGAATTAGAAACATATTTGAAATATGCTATTAGCAAACAAATTAGTAATGCTAAAACGCAGCGTATTTATGATGATGGTGTCAGTAAGGTCGTGTTATCTGGATACAATATTACCGACGGTGGTGCAGCGACGGTTAATATCGCTACAACTGGTCAAATCGGGCCAAACATTGATCAAGCGGCTATCAAAAAACAAGTCGAAGGCAAGCGATATGGCGATATACAATCATTACTCGGTGGAATTGATGGTGTTAGTAACGTTGACGTTAAATTCTCGTATTTCTGGGTTAATACTGTGCCGAATGATATAAACAAGATTGATATTCAGTTCGTACTCCAAAATGCCTAAATCAATCACGATCGTATGTTTGGATGTCGGCGAAAAACGCATTGGTGTTGCGATTGGCGATAACTTAGTGAGGATTGCGATTCCGTTTGAAACTATTAATGTTGATGGAAATGAAATCCAAGCCATTACCGAAGTGGTTTCAAATGAGAATGCTGATATATTAGTGATTGGCTATCCTAGGAATCAGTCTGGTGAAACTACTAAACAAACTAAGTTTGTTGAAGATTTTGCTAATAAATTGTCAGGTATTCCAGCTGAGATTGTTTTCCAGGATGAATCACTGACTAGTGTGATTGCTGAACAGCAGTTAGCAGTACATAAACGACCGTATTCCAAGGCTGATATTGATGCTCAGGCGGCAGCGATTATTTTGCAGGATTATATAGAGGCCAATTATGCCTGAGCCGAGCCATAAAATAACACTTCAGCCGATAAATAATCAGTCTAGTGGGTTAAAACGCAGTAAAAAACGCGCTAGGATTAGTCCTATTTTATTAATATGTGGCGCTGTGGTAGCTATTATTATAGGCGCATTAGTTAGTGCTTTTCTGTGGTATAACGTCCAGTTGGGGGCTGTTGGTAATAAAAATAGCCCAATGCAAAAGATAACCATAGTCTCAGGTAGCGCATCTAGCCAAGTTGGTAAATTATTAGAGGGAAAGTCGATTATCCGTTCGTCTGTGGTATTTGATATTTACGTTAGGCTTTCTGGCAAAAATAACGAATTAAAAGCTGGCACTTATCGATTATCGCCGGGTGAGACATTGCCTCAGATTGTCGGACATTTAGTTAATGGGTCGGTTGATACTTTTAGTGTTACTTTTTATCCAGGCGCTACATTAGTCGATAATGTCACTAAGGATAAAACGAAAAAGCAAGATGTGACAACGGTACTCGAGAACGCTGGTTATTCCGATGACGAAATTACAACAGCACTCGGCCAAACATATACCAGCCCGTTATTTACAGGTAAGCCAGCTAGCGCTGATCTGGAAGGTTATGTTTATGGTGAAACTTATAATTTCAATGCTGGGGCTACAGTACACGAGATATTGCAGCGAACTTTTGATGAATTCTATAACAAAATTCAGAGCAATAATCTAATTGCTGGATTTACTAGTCATGATTTGAGCCTGTATCAAGCCATAACACTAGCTTCGATTATCCAACGCGAGGATAGTGATTCTAGCACCCAGAAACAGGTTGCTCAGGTGTTTTATTCACGATTGAGTTCCGGAATGGTACTGGGTTCGGACGTAACTTATCAATATATAGCCGATAAAACTGGTTTAGTACGTAGTCCAAACCTTGATTCGCCATATAATACACGACGTTATCCGGGTTTAACGCCCGGGCCTATCGCCGTACCTGGATTATCGGCACTTGAGGCGGTAGCACACCCTGCTAATGGCGACTATCTATATTTCTTAAGTGGTGATGATGGAACTATGTACTTTGCTAAAACAGATGCCGAACATGAGGCAAATATAGCCGCTCACTGCAAGGTTAAATGTTCTACGCCATAAATTGACACAAATTGCAAGGCCAGGTATACTATAAGATAGCAAGTTTGTGACTTCGTCCGCTAATACAGTTGATTTGTATCTGGTGGTGGGTAATATGGAGCATAAACGAGCCTACCAATAAATGTCGCACGAGTACAACAAGCTTTGAACTAATATAAATTAATATGATGGTCGAGATGTACTCTATTCGTAAAAAGAAGTAAGACAAAGTAGGGTAGATGCCTCTGTAGTAATATGGACTGGCTGGAGAATAGATATTCGTGATCAGGTTGTAATGAGCTCTGCTCGAAGACCAGTTGTCGCTAGCAAGCAACAACTAACCCCGATAAAACCACGCCCAAAAGCGAAGGTTAAGATAAAATCATCTGTAATCGCTATTTATGCCAGCGCTTTTGTTCTTATTGTTGCTATTATATTTTTAGGTTATCATGCGCCGCAGGGTACTGCAGTAGCCGCTAATGTTGCTAATGTTAGTTCATCTAGTCAATCTGTCGATCAAACTTCGGTTGATAATGTAGTCGCGACTAATGTAGCAGCCAATGTGGCACAGACGACTAATTTACCAATAGCTACCTCGGTAGCTAACTTGGCTATATCGGCTCAGGCTAAAAGTGAGTTTACTCAATCTGACGGAGTCAGTACGGCTAAGCCACAATTAATAGTATCTAGTACGGTTAACCGATCGATTAGTAATTATACTGCCAAGGCTGGTGACACAGTCGACACATTGTCGGCTCAATTCGGTATATCAAAGGACACCATCAAATGGGCTAATAATCTAACTTCTGACACCGTATCAGTAGGTACAATACTGCGTATTTTGCCAGTTAATGGTGTGTTATATACGGTTAAATCCAGCGATACGATTGATTCTATAGCTACTAAATATGGTGTCGACAAGACACGCTTGGTGTTATATAACGATTTAGATGTTAGTGGGCTAACGCCTAATACTAGTATTATCTTGCCTAATGCCACATTACCAGCCGATGAACGTCCGGGTTACGTTGCGCCTGTTGTGATTAATTATTATGCTGGTTTAGGTACTGGGTTTGGTGGTAACACCTGGAATATTGGCTACGGTACTGGCGATTGTCCGACTTATTCATATGGTCAATGTACCTGTTATGCCTATAGTAGGCGTATCCAATTAGGCCTACCAGTCGGTGGTAACTGGGGTAATGCTAGCTCTTGGGCTTATTACGCCAGAGCAGCTGGTTATACAGTTAATACTACGCCATCCGTCGGCGCTATTATGCAAAACGGTGGTGGCTTTGGACACGTGGCAATTGTTGAATCAATCCTACCTAATGGTGATTTGAGTATTAGTGAGATGAATGCTTATGTATCTGGTGGTGGTTGGAATATCGTATCTGGTCGTATCGTCTCGGCTGGTAATGTTGGTCAATATTGGTATATTCACTAGACTTAAACTATTATATATCACCCCTGTTAATATATAACCTGTTATGTTATAATGGGGGTATATATGTTTGTCGATACCGCCAAAGTATTCATTAACGCAGGAAAAGGCGGCGACGGAGCCGTTAGTTTTAGGCGTGAAATTTATATTGAAAAGGGCGGTCCTGACGGTGGTGATGGTGGTCGTGGTGGTGATGTTATATTCGTGGCCGATAGTGGTTTAAACACTCTTATTGATTTTCGTTACAAGCCAGAATTAAAAGCTAAACCAGGTGAAAACGGCTCTAAACGTGATCGTCATGGTGCAGCTGGTGATTCGATTCGCATCAAGGTTCCCATAGGAACGATCGTACGTCGAGAAGGCGAAATTATTGCCGATTTTACCGAGAGCGCGCAGGAAATCGTTATTGCCAAAGGTGGTGACGGTGGTTTTGGTAATGCTCATTTTAAATCGTCAGTTCGTCAGACTCCTCGTATAGCTGAAAAAGGTGAACTCGGTGATATTTTTGAGGCAGAACTGGAATTGAAATTATTAGCCGATGTTGGTTTAGTTGGTTTTCCTAACGCTGGTAAATCGACGTTTTTATCAGTGGTCAGTAATGCCCGACCAGAAATTGCTGATTATGCTTTTACTACCCTAACCCCTAATTTGGGTGTTGCGGATATTGATAGTACTAGTTTATTAATTGCTGATATTCCTGGGTTAATTGAGGGTGCTAGTGTCGGTAAAGGGCTTGGTGATGCGTTCTTGCGCCATGTTGAGCGTACGGTCGTGCTACTGCACCTCATAGATGCTTATACTGATGATATTGCTGGCGCCTATAAGACCATTCGGGCAGAATTAGCTAATTATAATCGTGATTTATTGGAACGTCCTGAAATTATCGCTTTAACGAAAGTCGAAGGGTTGGACGAGGAAATTATACAGATGCAGATGGAGTCCGTTCGGGCAGTTGCCGGTAGTACGCCAATCTTTGCTATATCATCAATTGCACATCGCGGTACTACCGAAGTCCTACGCGCTTTGTGTCAAAAAGTTGTTGAATCTAAACAACTGACCGAACTGGATGATGACGACGAGGAAGTGATCGAAACGATTACACTGGGCAAGGCAAAGATTGCCGAAGCCTGGGTGGTCAAGAAAATCACTGATGACGACAATATCTTTTTCCAAGTTACTGGTGAAAAAATCGAGAAATTTGCTCGTAGAACTGATTTTTCTGGGTACGAAGGTGTCAACCGATTGCGCGACATTATGAAAAAACTCGGGATTGCCCATGAACTGCGCCGATTAGGTGCTGCTGGTGATAGTATAATCCGTATCGGTGATAATGATTTTACGTTCTTAGAACAATAGACCTAGAGGTTGGTTTGTGGAAAGCTTCGAAACGGATAATAGTTATAAAATTGATGCTCTAGGATTTCGGCTCAAGAAAGCCGGGATAGACATTTCTAAATGGGGGACTGGTGGATATAAAACCATTGACCATCTGTTGGCTGAGATTGAATGTCAAGAAGCTATCCTTGCAACCGATGCTAATGGCGAGCTTCTGCGAAAAGTTGAAGTCGTAGGTGCTGCTATATATCACCTCACTGATGACGGCAATAAATATTATTTGTTAGAAGAAAAACAAATATATATTGATGGTCGTGAAAGGCGAAGATTGGCAATAAACAATCGATCTGTTTTCGAAAAGAAAAAACCCAACGAGAGCCCTACTGAGGCAATGATTCGTGGTGTCCGAGAGGAACTTGGCTTAGGAGGTGATATCTATTTAGAAGAAACTGATACGTATCATAAAATTGCTGACTCTGACAGTTATCCTGGCTTAAAAGCTGAGAGTACTTTTTATATGTTTGAATCAATATTAACCCAAGAACAATTTAACCCAGATGGCTATATCGAAAGACAGCCTGATAAAACTACATATTTTACTTGGGTGAAAATTGAGTGATGTATAATTAGTTAAGATGCCTAAGACTTTCTTTTTTTATGATCTCGAAACTAGTGGGTTGAATACTCGCGAGTCACGCATTATGCAATTTGCTGGTATTCGTACTGATATGGATTTCAAACAAATTGGTGAGCCGTTTAATATTTTAGTTAAGTTAAACGAAGACACTTTACCTAGCCCCGAAGCAATAATGGTGACGGGTATTACACCACAACAGACAGTTAGTGATGGTATTACCGAAGCGCAATTTTGTCGCATATTAGCTGGTGACATATTTACGCCAGATACTATTACTGTTGGTTTTAATAATATCCGTTTTGATGATGAATTTATCCGCCATTTATTCTGGCGTAATTTCTATGATCCATATGAATGGAGCTGGAAAGATGGCCGTTCACGCTGGGATCTACTGGATGTTGTGCGTATGACCAGAGCCCTTAGACCTGATGGTATTAAAT
>JBAXHQ010000010.1:0-25552 GCA_037138815.1 Candidatus Saccharimonadota bacterium | reverse complement strand
TTCGAACCCCCGAATGTCGGCACCAAAAGCCGATGCCTTACCACTTGGCGACATCCCACCAATAGCACTGATTGTACACTAATCGGCAGATCAGCTCAAGTGATGACAATTAAATACTTACGATTTATGAGCCGCAATTACATGGTTGAAATATGATCGAATCTCGAACAGTAAATAGGCGCCGATCGCAGCTCCGATAGCTATACCGACCAAACTCGACAAGAATAGAAAAATATTTAAACTAATCAATAAATTAACTATTTCCGCTACTATTTTCACAATAAATACCAAAAACAGCAAGTCCCAACCCTTCTTTTTCATGTTCTTCAAGGGTTTTATAGCACTGGCAGATATTATGGTGACGACCGCCATAAATAGTAACGATATTGTAGACGAGAACATCCACCAACCAGTATGCGCAAATGGGTCATAACTGTGCCATAAATTAGAATTAATTGTAAATATCGTCGCAGTCGCGGACATTGCCGACAATAGCGTAAATATCGTAATAGCCGACATAACCACGCTAACAATCATAATCCACCATATATTATCAGCCACCCATTTTCGCCAAGTTGAAGGCAAATGAGGAATTGGTTTTAACCATCCTTCGATCTTATTCTCGAGTTTACGAACTGATATTACCATCTTGGATCCCCCTTTAATGAACCTATAATAACTTTTTGTTGCAAATAAAACAATTATTTACGATGGCCAGGCCATAAACCATAGCTAGACCATGCTGCTAATATACCTAATGCTACACTAATGAGTATCGCCCAAGGCCCGCACGACAGATTAGCTATTGTGCCTAAGAAACAAAAACTAGGAGTACCACTGACGTTCGTGTTTAACCAAATCGCTAACATGAACCACAAAAATGGCACCAACCAACCCAATCCCATACTAACAATCCGCATTAATGGGCTAATCGACATATTCAGTAAAAATGGCAAGGCGAAAACCTCGCCGACTACGATAATTCCACCCAATAGATAAGCAGCTGCATCACCACCAGGCAGATTAAAACTTGCCAGCAATGGCAAAAACTTGTCGAAAGTAAACAACTGAGCTACTACAAAAATAACTAATATAGCCCCATACGCATATGCTATAGTCTGTGATTCGCGTGTTCTAGGCTCTCTGGCCTGGGTTGCTTTTACTAATACGCTCATACCCTGAGTATAAACTAAATAGATTATAAATCACAAATGTTGTTATTTTTATTATTATGCTTGCGCTTTTTAAATTGGTAAATTATAGTACGGATAAGCGAAAGTTACAAAAACAAACATAATCATAAAAACATGTGTTGTGACCGATCGCTCTACGACATCCACCACAACAAAACGAGCGCCTCTGCAAAGGGGCGTTTTCCGTTTCACTTAATTTCGTTAATTATTAGTTTAAATCAGATTTTAACGAATTTTCAGTCCGCCATTTGGCAATTTCGGCGTGATTACCGCTAAGCAGTACCTTGGGCACTTCCATACCGTTAAAAACCTCGGGTCGAGTGTATTGTGGAAATTCTAGGGTTTCACCATCACTAAAACTCTCGATCGCCGCACTATTCTCGCCACCTAAAACTCCAGGAATCAAACGTACTATACTATCAATAATTGTCATAGCTGGTAGTTCGCCACCAGTCAATATGTAATCACCTACACTAATTTGGCTATCAACTAAACTCAAAATACGCTCATCATAGCCCTCGTAGCGGCCGCAAACAAAAATATAGCCATTATCACTATCAGCCCAGGCTTGTGCCGTAGCTTGCTTCCAGCGATCTCCACGTGGTGTCATTAGGATTACTTTGGCATCGGGATCGTAACTTTTGGCATCACCAATTGCCGCGAATAACGGTTCCGGCATTAATAACATACCATCCCCACCGCCATATGGAGTATCGTCAACCTGTTTACGTAGACCTAAACCGAAATCCCGCAAATTAACCATGCGAAATTCAACAATCTGACGGTCCTGCGCCTTCCACATCATGGAGTTATTTAGCACACCGTCAAACATTTCAGGAAATAATGTAATTACTTGGATTTTCTTCATCTGTTACCATCATAAACTATTACCACAAAAAAACCACCCTTGGAGGGTGGTTCTTTCGACATATAAATCTCTCAACAATATATATTGTTGCTCGCATAGAGCTTTTTATTCTCGCAGTTTAGGCGTTGCCTTAACTACTTATGATTATATATCTAGGTCGTCTAGTTCTGCAAGCTCTTCACGAGTCTTTTTCGAGTAATCACTAGCGTTATCCACAGGTTCATCTGTAGAGTTTTTCACAGGCTCGCTACTAGCTTCATCTGATGATGTTGTATAGTTTTCACGCTGATCGTCATTATTAACGATTTTAAGGTTATATCGAGCATCGTTTTTAGTGCCAAGTGCCCTTAGAAGAGTGCGTAGGCTTTGGGCGGTTACACCGCGTTTGCCAATAACTCGTCCTAAATCCTCAGGATTGACGGTCAATGATAACAAAACACCCTTTTCATCGATTAAACGCTCAACGGAAACATCATCTGGATGTCCAACTAGCGATTTTACGATATATTCTACGAATTGTTGATCTATTGTCGACATACTTATCCCCTCACCTATTCGGTCGCTACTAGTTTTTGTAATTTAATTGTATCACGTTTATTCTTGTGGGGTAATGTCAGCTGATTCTTCAGCTTCGACTGTTTCGACAACTTCGACTTCGGCTTTTGGCTGGTTTTTACGAAGTTTGTCAGAGTGACGAGTGCTTTTTGCTTTTTTGTTGTCGGCTTCGATAACCCATTTTGGCATCTTGACACCAGCAGTTTTTAGCAATTTAACGACACGTGGAGATGGCTGAGCACCGTTGTCTAAGTATTTTTGAGCTACTTCGACTTGGATTTTAGCATCTTTGGTATGTGGGTCATAAGTACCAACATAAGCAACTACACGACCACTTAATGGATGACGTTGAGATTCTTGTACGGCAATGCGGTATACGGCATGACCTGTACGACCGACACGTTGCAAACGGATTGCGAGCATAAATATATAACTTCCTTTTATCTTATCTTTAAAATTGATTTTTACTCTTGGCCAATTCTACACTGTTTTTAGCAGATAGTCAATCAGTTAGCGCTTGGCGTAAGCATCTAATGCCGCTTGGGCTGCTTGTTGTTGGGCCACCTGCTTACTAGGACCACTGCCAGTTCCCATCAGCCTGTCGCCAACATACACCCCAAGGGTGAATATTTTATCGTGATCTGGGCCAGTTTCTTCGATAACACGATATTGCGGTGTTTGGTTATCAATCTGCTGCGATACCTCTTGTAGATGAGATTTAGCATCACGCCAACTGCCAGATTCCAAGATACCATCTAATTTACTAATAATGTTTTTATGAATAAAAGTAGCCGCATCATCATAACCGCGCTCTAGATAAATCGCACCGGTTACAGCCTCAAAAGCGTTAGCTAATATCTGTTGTCTGGCCCTATCACTACCTTGTTTTTCGCCACGGCTCATTCTGACTAATGGTTCATACCCTAATTCAACCCCAGCGGCACCAATACTCTCAGTTCTAACTAACGAAGCCCGCCAACTAGTTAATATTCCCTCTGGTTCCGAAAAATTATGATACAAATAATCAGTTACAACTAATTCTAAAACAGCATCACCTAGAAACTCTAGCCGTTCATTGTGCTCATTAACACTTTTTTTGTGTTCATTGACATAACTGCGATGAGTCAGAGCAGTAACTAGTAGTTGAATGTTTACGAATTCAAAACCTAGTTTTTCTCTGGCAAAATCTTGATATGGCGCCACCTGCATCCCGCTCATAATTTCTCCTGTCTAATTCTTTTCATAGCTAATAACATTAATTTTCCAATATCTTCGTACTCGATCGCATCTAGGGCATCATTAAATTTAAACCATTTTATGTCATTCATCCACTCTTCTTTTTGGATAGCATTAGTATCGCCTCTGGCTCTGACTAGATAGATTTGAGTAGTCATTAGAACTAACCTATCGACACGGCGGTAGCGGAAATGGATTTTACCTAGCCAACCGAGAATTTCGACGTCTTTTAGGCCTGCTTCTTCGGCTATTTCACGCCTAGTAGTTTGTTCGGCTGTTTCGCCTTCCTCGATATGACCCTTTGGGATTGTCCAGCGATCTTTGCCGTCCTGGATTAACAGAATTTCAACACCACCATTATCATCACGACGAAAGATAATACCACCACTGGTCGGTTCGCGAACTATTTCTTGAATTTGATTTTTCTTATTAAAGTATTTTTTGAAATGATCAAACTTCGGTACTGCTGCCATCGGTCTTCTCCTCGACAAGCGTACGATAAGCGGTGCCCAACACACCGTTTATGAACTTGCTTGAGTTATCAGAACCAAACGCTTTTGCCAGTTCAACTGCCTCGTTGATTGCGACTTTAGGTGGTATCAATTTTGCTTGAAAGAGCAGCTCATATAAACCAATTCGCAAAACATTGCGATCTACCCTAGCAATTTGATCAATCGGCCAATCAGGCGCAATCGGTTGAATTTTGGCATCTAGACCAGCCTGTTCGGCTAAAACACCCTTAACCAGTGTTCCGACAAAACCCTTGTCTTCGATCGTGGCCTCGTATCTGTCTAGATTGCGAACCAGAATATCGTCTACATCCGCCGATGTGTCATTGGACTGTACACGAAATTCATATTCGTATAGGGTTTGCAAAGCAACGATGCGACCCAGGTGGCGATTAGATGCCATAGCGTTTTATTCTTTCTTTTGATTATTGTTTTAAGGTAATAGAGCTACTGGCTAAATTATTTAGCTAGAGCTTTGCCAGATTCACGAGTGGTTGTTCGTGCCTTAACTGGTGATGTTTTGTTAACGCGGCGAGCTAGCTCTAGGCGTAAGTGACTTCGGCGTAAGCCGGTTTTGCGTGGACTCGTCTGTTTCTTTGGTTGTCCCATATACAAAGACCTCCTGTAAAATTATGATAATAAAACTTGTAGCTATTATAACTAATAACGCGACATAGCTCAAGTACCTTGTTTTTATTAATATTACCGGTCAAAATACTAACGCTTTGTTGCCAATATTATAGATTGGTGTTATAAAAGAACCATGTATCAAGAAACAAACAATAATCCAGAAAAACGAAAACCTAATTATGAAAAAATTAAACGTAACCTCGGGATACTTGCGCTGACAGTGTTCTTTGCTGGCGTAGGAGCAGGCGTTGGTATAACCAAGGGCGTAGAAGCATTATCAAAAGTAGACATAGGCAGCGCCATAGCCAGCGCAGTCGAGCATGCCACGTCATCTAATTTCAATTTTTCAGAGCAAACAAAAACCTACACCGTAAACCCTGGCGAAGGATTATATAACGCCGTCGGTCATATTGATAATATTAGTTCAATACCGATGGATGCCGCCCTTAACTATGTCGAGCATATGCCCGAAAACAAGGACACCTTGGCTGATGGATTACAAGCCTACGAAACCGTAGTTATACCTGATAGGGTCGATAAATAAAATAGATTATTAATATTTAGATAACTATATTCAATAGCCGACCTGGAACATAAATGATCTTGGTCGGTTTTTTGTCGCCGACAAACACTTTTACGTTATCACTATTTAGCGCTAATCGCTCAATTTCATCCTGGCTAATATCCTTGGACACATCTAATTTGGCACGCAATTTACCATTCACTTGGACGACAATAGTGACCGTATCATTTTGTAAATACTTATCATCCCACTGTGGCCAATGATCTATATGAATCGTGTCACTATGTCCTAATTGATTCCATAACTCTTCGGTAATATGTGGTGCAAAAGGTGCTAGAACCTGCAGTAGGCTTTCGATAGCAAAACTCCAGGCTACAGATTTACCCATGCCGCTTTTTTCTTTTATCTTGTAATAATCATTAACAGCTTCCATCATTGATGAAATAGCGGTATTGAATTTATCGTTCAGGATATCTTCGGTTACTTTTTTAGTAATACGATTAGCAATTACCATGATTTCGGTCTGTACTTTGTCGTCCAGGTTTAAATCACCAGCCTCAATATATTCTTGGGCTAGTTTCCAGACACGATTAAGAAACCTGTAAGCACCTGGTACGCCACGAGTGTCCCATGGAGCTTCCAGATCATAAGGGGCAATAAACATTTCATAAACACGTAAGCTATCAGCACCGTAACCACTATCCATAATTTCTAACGGATCGATTGTGTTACCGCGTGATTTGCTCATCTTGGTACCATCTGGTGCTAAAATATAGGCGTTATACATCATACGTTTGAATGGTTCAGGTGTTGATACTAACCCTAATTTATAGAAAAATCGCATCCAAAACCTAGAATATAGCAAATGCGCTACAGCATGATCAGCACCATTGTAAAAATCGACTGGACCCCAGTGTTTTTCGATTTCTGGATCCCAAGCTTGTTTGTCATTAAATGGGTCTAAGTAACGCAAGAAATACCAACTACTGCAAGCATATCCATCCATCGTATCGGTCTCGCGTTTGGACGGTTTACCACAAAGCGGGCACTCCACATTAACCCAATCAGTCACACTCGCTAATGCCGAAGTCTCGCCCCCCTTAGGTTTGAAATCTTCAACATCAGGTAAGACTACTGGCAATTGGTTGTCAGGTACTGGTACAGCACCGTGATCAGGACAGTGAATAATTGGGATTGGCGCGCCCCAGTAACGTTGACGACTAATCAGCCAATCACGCATTTTATAGGTGGTTTTAATACGACCAGTCCCCTGTTGTTCTAACCAATCAACGATTTGCTCACGAGCATCGCTAGACGGAATACCATTGAAAGTACCCGAGTTAGTTAGAATACCCTCACCAGTATAAATAGCGTTTTCGGAATCGATTCGATCTAACCACAGGTCAAGTTCAGCACAAGTCATACGATCCTTGGTGATTTCTTTTCGGCTCAACCAAATCGGAGATTGAATCGAGCTTTCTTCTTCATTAGGTTCGTCTTTTTGATCATCAACTAACTCGAAAAGTACGGCATTAACGTAGGCCTTGCGATTCAAATCCTTGTGAGCAGCATAATATTCCGATACAACCTGTCCACCTAATACTCTAACCAATTTTAGATTCTTATAGCCAGTTTCTTCGTATATCTCACGCTTAGCCGCTGCAGCTACATCCCCATTATCTTCATCCTCGACACCGCCGACTACAAAGGCTGTCCAAGGAAATTTCTTCCACTGAACACAAAGATATTTATCAGTTTTTGGGTCATAAACAATACCATGAACGGCTTGACGTTCTACTACATTTTTACCATCAACTGGCGGATTATTTGAATCGATCCTATGAGGCATGACGACTTCTTTGATTTCGATACCAAACTTATCAGCAAAAGCAAAATCACGTTCGTCATGCGCCGGTACTGCCATAATCGCACCAGTTCCATAACCCGCTAATATATAATCGGCTACCCAAATCGGAAGTTTTTCACCATTAACTGGATTTATCGCGTAGCTACCTGTGAAAACTCCTGTCTTTTCACGGTTTTCGTTCATACGTTCAATCTCGGACTTACGAGCTGCCTGCAAGACGTAGTCGTCAACTGCTTGACGAGTTTTGTCGTTAGCTAAACTTTTGACTAATTCGTGTTCTGGAGCTAACGCAATAAAAGTCGCCCCAAATAAAGTATCTGGACGAGTTGTAAATACTGTTATTAAATCGTCACGACCGATAATCTTAAACTCAACCTCGGCACCAACTGAACGACCGATCCAATTCTTTTGCATGGTTTTAACCATTTCTGTCCAATCCAAGTCATCGGTGGCTTCGAGTATTTCGTCGGCATATTCAGTGATTTTAAAAAACCATTGTTTTAAATTCTTTTTAGTAACCTGATTCCCGCAACGCCAACATTTGCCGCCCTCGACTTGTTCGTTAGCTAAAACTGTCTGGTCGGTTTCGCACCACCACTGTGGACTTTGTTTTTGATAAGCCAAACCATGCGCAAATAGCTGGTTAAAAATCCACTGAGTCCATCTGTAATATTCTGGATCCGCCGTACTGATTTCTTTGGACCAGTCATAACTATAACCAAGGCGCTTTAACTGGCGCTTGAAATTAACTAGGGCTTCATCGTGTGCAATTCTAGGTTTTTTGCCGATTTTAATAGCATAGTTTTCAACTGGTAGACCAAACGAATCCCAACCAATCGGATGATAGGCATTATAACCTTGCTGACGTTTAGCGCGAACTTTGATGTCACTAAATTGAAAAGTTCTACCGTGACCAGTGTGTATACCTGCTCCGGTAATACCCGGCAACATACTCATGGCATAATATTTAGGTTTAGAATGATCAGAAAAATCAACTTTGTAAGTATTATTTTCTTCCCATACTTGTTGCCATTTTTTTTCAATCTCAGTAGGGTTATAACGTTTCATGATTAGTATCTAGTATACCAAAAAACCTCTGTTATTGAAAAATTATATATCCCGAGAGAAAAAAGTAGCCTTTTTAGCTAGCCATTCCGGAGATTGCCGAACTAGCTGTGACTCATCACTAGTTGAATGTAACATTACTTTTACGGCCTCTTCTAGATAGACACCACCCTGAGAACCTTTGAATAATATAGCTGCACCTTTTTCGGCAACACTTCTGACAAAACCGCCAGCCTGCAAAGCATCCCGAAAACTCTTGACCTGGCAGCCGCGCGCCTTAGCGGCCGAAGCTACGAATTTCTCGGCCTGATCGCCAACAGTAACAACCCAAGCTAACTGATTTGGATCACACATCTCGCCTAGTTTCTTATGTTCGGCATCCGAGGTATCGCCTAATTCATTCATGTCACCCAACACCGCAATACGCTGCGGTACGGATATTTTATATAGTTCACGTAGTGATGATTCAACCGCCAACGGGCTAGAATTATAAGTATCGTCTATTAGAATAGTTTCGTTGGCGCCATTTAATATATTCATACGCCCAGGTAGTGCATGAACTTTTGATAAACCATTAGCAATCTCTGCTGGTTCCATCCCCAGCTTGACCGCAACCGCGGCAGCAGCAATAGCGGGTCGAAGCGTATGCTCGCCCAGTACATGCACCGTTGCTAATACTGGCTCAGTCAATTCCGGAGCAATAAAAATGCCATTGTGCCCAATCTCGAAAGAATAATTTTCACTAAGATAATGATACTCGGCACTAGCGCTAGTGCCGTAAGTGCTGATATTGGCATTGGTTAGGTATTTTGCATATTCACCAGAAATATCATCTTTGTTAATAATCGCCTGTTTAGAAAAGTTAGCCACTGATAATTCCTCGCGTGCCACATTATCAATCGTATGGAAAAATTCCATATGCTCGGGTGAAATGGCCGTAATCACGGCTATTTCAGGATGTAAATAAGTCCCAAAATACGGAACTTGACCAATGCGATCAGAGCCCAATTCCTGAACAATCACATCGACATCAGTTGGGCTATTAATGCGTTCCTTTGCGGCTCGAAATACCGCCAACCAAGCACTTATACTTTTAATATTACTAGGATATTCAATACCCAAGATCGCCGTAGGCACACTCATGAATGTATTGAAATTACCTTCATGCAAACGCACTCTGAAACGCTCTGACAAAACAGTTGCGACCGCTACCTTGGTGCTAGTTTTACCGACACTACCAGTAACAACCACTAATTTAACCTCGGCATGCTTTTTAAAATAAGCTTTTACATATGATTCTAGCTTTTTTTGGATAAACAACTTAAACATAACTATGATTATAACCTATATTGACAATTCGTCATTCTAATAATCAAAGTACGCGATTGCTCAGCCTCTCGACCTGTTCTGGATCGGTATGAGAAAAGAATAAACTTTCTTTTTTATCTAGCGTAGTGATTTTATCTATATCATCGTCACTTAGCTTAAAATCAAAGATATTTAGGTTCTCAATAATCCTCTCTTTGTGAACAGATTTTGGGATTGCGACAATTCCTCGCTGTGTTAGCCAACGTAACACTACTTGAGCGACGGATTTATTATGTTTTTCAGCCAAAGAGACTAGGATTTCATTCTGGAACATATTATTTCTACCTTCGGCAAAAGGCGCCCACGATTCAATTTGGACTCCATGTTCTTTCATATATTTAGAGCTGTCAATTTGTTGGTTAAAAGGATGCGTTTCGACCTGATTAATAGCAGGCGTAATTTCATTGTGAATAATTAAATCTATCAAACGGTCCATCCCAAAATTACAAACACCAATCGCCTTAACCTTTCCCTCTTGATATAACTCTTCCATAGCACGCCAAGAACCATAAATATCGCCATAAGGTTGGTGGATTAGAAATAAATCCAGATAATCCAATTGTAATTTTTCTAATGACCACATAAATGCCGCTTTTGTTTTTTCATACCCAGTATCCTGAGTCCAAAGTTTCGTAGTAATGAAAAGCTCCTCGCGCGGAATGCTGCTCCGTTTTATCGCCTTACCGACCGCTTCTTCGTTTTTATAAGAAGCCGCCGTGTCGATTAAACGATAGCCAGCCTCAATAGCATCATATACTGCTTGTTCACACTCAGCCTGATCTGGGATTTGAAATACACCAAACCCTAATATTGGCATTTCAATTCCGTTATTTAAGGTAACTTTTTCCATACACCACTCCTATTGTTAATATACATTATAGTCTAGATAAAGTAATTTAAATTAAACAATAACTTAAGCCATCGAGATGATGGTTTTAATAAGATCTTTTTGGTGGAGCTAGAGGGACTCGAACCCTCGACCTCTTCCATGCCATGGAAGCACTCTAGCCAACTGAGCTATAACCCCATATAACATAAAATTATAACAAAAGTTCACTCCCGTCGCCAGAAGTGAACTTTTTTATGCTGTTGCGCGCCCACCCGGGGCACGTTTTTGTTTTAAATGCTTTTTGTTTTATAGCGCAAAGGTTACCCCTGTTGCGCACCAGCCATACTTATATTATCACCTATTCAGCCTAAAAACTCAAGCATTTTTATAAAATAAAGTGCTTGTACTAGTATTTTTTACGAAACTATGCTTAAATAATAGCGTTCAGAAGCACACGCGTATAAAGGCAAAAGGCGAGCGCTTACCTCTTAAAAGGTAAACTCTCTTCTTCGCAAAATCGCAGAAGCGGTCGATCTGACGATAATTAGAATCAGATAAGAAGAAAAGAGTACCTAATTACATGGCACAGCAAAATCTTTTTGTCGGTAGTCTAGCTTACGCTACTACTGATGACACACTGAAAACTCATTTCGAGCAAATCGGTGAAGTTGCAAGCGCCCGAGTTATTACTGATCGCGATAGCGGTCGTAGTAAAGGTTTTGGATTCGTTGAATACGTAAACGAAGCCGATAACCAAAAAGCGGTTGACCAACTTGATGGCAAAGAGCTAGATGGTCGCGCTATCAGCGTTGGCTTGGCACGTCCAAAAGAAGATCGTCCAAAACGCGACTTCGGTGGAAACGACCGTGGCGGCAACGGTGGCGGTTCATTCCGTCAGCGTAGCTGGTAGTTTACTACCTAGCCCAACTAAATACCTCGCCATTCGGCGAGGTATTTTTTTATGTCACATTTTTATATCAACGGTATTTGTTTCGACTCGCTAGTGTTTTCACAATTGACATTATTTTGCCTCATTTTAATAACCTTGCTGACTGAGCCACCAATTGCATTCTCGTAAATTACTTCAGCGATATAATCAGCAATAGACAATACATTCAGCCAGCGATTACTTTTAATAAAATCAGCATCCCTGGGGATGCTGTCAGTCGTGATTACATTAATGCCGGCTTTGGAAAAGTTTTTAACAGCATCAGCCGAGAAAATACCATGAGTTGCTGCAACACTAATACTCTTGGCGCCGTCCCTCTTTAGAATATCGACACTCGCTAGGATTGTTCCGCCAGAATCAATAATATCGTCGATTATTATTACATCCTTACCAGCAACATCACCGATGATTGTTTTCGCCTCGGCCATTTCACCTTTTTTACGCTTCTTGTGCATAATCGAAATACCATCGAATAATCCCAAACACGATGCAAATTCTTCGGCCCTTTTCGCACCACCAACATCTGGCGCTAAAACTGTCGTAGTTTCAGGATTAAACCATTTTTGTTTTATAAAATAATTAGCAAAAACCGGCATAGCTGGCAAATTATCTATCGGAAAATTAACAAATCCCTGTTCGGCCGAATTATGCATATCAAAAGTGATAATCCTAACTAATTTCCCAGATGCGGCACTACTAAGCAAATCAAATAAGGTTCTAGCAGAAATCGGTTCACGCCCCTCGGCTTTTCTATCTTGTCGTAAATACGGTATAAACGGTAAACACAAAGTAACGCAATCTGCTGCCGATCGACTAATAGTATCCTCTAGTAGGAATAGTTCAAACAACTCCTCGTGCATACTGTTGCCAGGCTGGGTAAATTGCTGAAAAATAATCGAGTTACAACCCCTAACTGATCCTAAAAGCCTAATATTCAGTTCACCGTTACGAAAATTCGAAACGTCAAAATCTACCTTTTTTATTATTAAATCTTGTTTGTTTTTTAGATGTTTTAGAACGTCTTTTTTAAATCCCTGGGCTTTTCTGCCGCCTAGAACGGTGACCTGTGAAATTTTATTCATAGTCTAACTATATAACAAAAAAATGACAAACTAAAAACTATCAGCTAAAAAATGGTGAAACTAGCCAATTTAGATCCAGATTAAATACTCGATTTACAACCCCAAAACTATTCAATAACCAAGCGGTAATTAATATTACTAGACCCGTAAATGACAAAACGATAATTCTAATAAACAAGTTCTGGCGCCCAAGCCATAATTGCCATTCGTCATATTTACCGCGAACTTTATCTAGTATTTTTTGGGCAGCTGCAAACTCTGTCGCTAAAATTGCCAGGCCCGCAAACACCACCAACCAACCAGGACCTGGATAAGGTATCATTACGATTCCTAATAACACAACTATCGTTCCAGCTATAGCGATAGCTAGTTTTTTAGTGTGGCGGAATATAACCTCTCGCATAACTATCTACATTTGCCCCGCAAAACTAACGGCCGCAAAAATCACGACCATACCTAATATAGTCGAAACCGTTGTCCAAATAGCTGGATGGCGATGATGACTCTCGGGCACTAGATCACTAGCACTAATGTATAAAAATAACCCCACGAACACCGACAAAATCAACCCCAGAGTAGATTGCGACACGGTCATAAAATAAGCCACCGATACGCCAATCGCTGGCGCCAAGGCATCCGCCATTAGCCACTTTAGCGCAGTAATTCGTCCGCCCTTGTTTTTAATAATCATACCAACCGTGTTAATACCATCTGAAAAATCATGCGCCAGTACCGCCAGAGCTACAATCCAACCAATCGTTGGCGAAACTTGAAATGCTAACCCAATTCCAAAACCATCCAAAAAACTATGAAAAACTAACGCCGCCGCGCCTAGCTTGCCGTTATGCGCTGGTTTATTGCAATCATCATCATGACTATGCAGCGAAAAGAATCTATCGATTAGCATGTAGGCCGCAAAGCCACTAGCGATTAATATTGACACTAACCGTATACCATAAACACCCTTAGTAAGTTCGATTGCCTCTGGTAATAAGTCAAACAAAGCCACACCCAGAACTGCACCAGCACTAAATCCTAGAATTAAGTGAAGCTTGTCTTTGAATTTGATCGCAAAAATACCACCCAAGGTAGTGCTGATTATAGTGGCTAAAATTATAAGTAAAACAACCATTTATTCAATTCTATCAGTTATATTTATTTTTCTGGAAAAATATCTGGGTTTTTACGATAATATTCAACCCAAGGATCGTTATCGTCTAGTTCTAGGGTTTCAACAAAAATGCCATTCGCGAAACCGCCTTTTTTATCGTATTTTTTCTGCTGAGCTAATTTAACCTGTTCTTCGGTAATATCATAGATAGCCATAATATCATCAAGGATCTGCCTGATATCAGCCACCTCGTCGACTACTTCATAGGGCTGACTATCCACTTTTATTTCATTAGCTTCTTCGATTATTTTACGCGCTAGTTGTGTTTTGAATTCGTCAATCGACAATTCTCGAAACACCGGATTTTGATTAGTCCGTTCGTATTCACCTTTTAGACCATCACGTACAAGTTTATTTAATTCAAATTTGGGCATATCAACCTTTGATTATTTCGATTAACTGTTGTTCGTTGATAATCTTAACGCTATATTCTTTGGCTTTTTTGATTTTACTAGCGCCAGCTTTGTCACCAACCACTAAATATGTTGTATCTTTGGCGACTGCGGTTTGAAAAGTTCCACCCAGGGCCCTAATATCATCAGCTGCTTGATCACGCGACATAGTTTGGATCGTACCTGTAATCACAAAATTCATCCCAGATAGTCGGCCATCTTTTTTAATATAGATTGGTTTTACGCCTAGATTATTAAATTTTACTATTAGCGCTTCGTTATCAGGGTCAGCAAACCAAGCAATAATGCTCTCGGCGACTACATTGCCAATACCATCAATATCCTGTAATTGCTCTATAGTAGCCTCACTCAGATCATCAAGCGAATTGAATCGGTTAATTAGATCAGTTGCCGTCTGAATACCGACGTGACGAATACCTAGACCGTAAACAAACCGTTCTAATAATGGAGATTTCTTATTAGCGATAGCCGTAATTAGTTTTTTAGCAGAGATTTCGGCAAATCTATCTAGTTTTAGCAGTTGATCGATCGTAATATTATATATATCAGCTAAATCATTAACCAACCCAGCATCCACTAGCGATACTACGTTTTTCTCGCCTAGCGTATCAATATCTAATGCGCCCTTGCTGGCAAAATGTTCCAATCCCCTTTTTAGTAATAAATCACTCGTAGCGCCAACAACCCTATAGACCGCTTCGCCTTCGGGACGATCAAACTGTAATTCTGGATATTGATTGCTTAGGGCTTTTTCAAAGTTAAACAAATTGGCATTTTTCGGACGAAGTTCAAGTACGACACTTTGGACTTGTGGAATAATATCACCAGCCTTGAAAATAACAACCGTATCGCCAATTCGTATATCTAACCTCTCGATTTCATCAGCATTATGTAGACTAGCATGACGAACTGTTGTTCCAGCTACAACAACAGGATCAAAGACCGCTACAGGGGTAGCTGCCCCAGTTCGTCCAATACTGATCACTATATCGCGCACAATAGTCGTTGCTTGTTCTGGTGCGTATTTATAAGCAACAGCCGCACGAGGTTGTTTACCAACAATGCCTAATTTAGCAAATTGAGCACGATCATTAACTTTTATAACCAGCCCGTCGGTGTTAAATGGCAAATCGTGACGTTTTTCATCCCACTTATCGACGAATTTCATAACACCATCTAAATTATTAAAAATACTAGCCTGCTGATTACGAGTAAATCCAAGTGCGCTTAGTGTTTCATAGGTATATATATTAGTTGGCAGGTCAGACGAATCGTCACGTATCAAATCATACGCCCTGAAATGCAGCGGTCTTTCCGCCACTAACCGTGGATCTAGTTGGCGAATAGTGCCAGCCGCTAAATTACGAGGATTAGCAAAAACTGGTTCATCCGCTAACCGACGTTTTTCATTTAGTTTTTCGAAATCTTTTTTCAACATAACGATTTCGCCACGAACTTCGGTTCTGCCAGATAAAAATCTATCAAATCCATCAGCATCAATTAACCTTAGCGGGATGTTTTTAATAGTCCGTACATTTTCAGTTACGTCCTCACCAACGAAACCATCGCCACGCGTTATAGCCTGAATAAATAGACCATCCTGATAAATAAGGGCACAGGCCAACCCATCCATCTTTATATCTGTAAAATATTCATGTTGCTGACCTGGTAGTAAATTATCCATACGTTTAACCCAAGCCTCGACATCGGCACGATCAAACACATCATTCAGGCTAAGCATCCTGGATTTATGTGTGACTTTCTGAAAACCACCTAGCAGTTCATTACCAACTCGCTGTGTTGGGCTATCGGTCGTGATTAGTTCGGGGTGTTTGGATTCAATATTTTTCAGTTCACCAAATAAACTGTCATAGACAGCATCACTAACCGACGGACTATCCAAAACATGATACTCGTAACTATATTTAGCGAGCAGTTCTCGTAATTCTTTGGCGCGTTTTTCAGGCTGGGTCAACATCATCGGCAACTACCTTGCGATACAGTAAATATACATAGCTCGACATCCAAATAACCGTCATAGCGCTCAATACCAGTAGCAACGCCGGAATCGTCGGTACCCAACTAATCACTGGCCATATTCCCTTTATCCATGAATCAATCATGATGATCGGGATCATAATAATTGCCCACGCCACAACCGTGCTTAGTAGCATCCACAAGAAACGAAGTAAAATACGCAATCGACGACCAACAACCAGGTCGCCTGCTGTTTTAATAGCCTGGAATGGATACATGCCAGGTAGGGTGACAATTACTAGGGCGAATAAGGTACTAGTTATCCAATATAGTGATAACATCGTCATTAACCCCGCCGCAATCCAGAACAACATCGATTCAACCCCACCAGCCAGTAATCCTGATGTCGAAGCGGCACTATACCCGATCAACACCAAAGCAAATGGTAATAATTGTACTAACAATAAAAGCATCACAACGAACGTCGATACAATTGGGGCTCCGGCATTATACAAACCATCACGCAGCTGAACCTTATGACCAGCCAAGATATTACGCAATAACCAAACACTCGTTAACCAAACAATTAACATAATTATACCGGTATAGACTTGTTGTATGTCACTTAGACTCTGCGATAACCCGCCCGTTATAGCCGTTACAAATAATAATCCTGCTTTGCCGATTTCACCCAAAACATTATTACTGGTCGTATCTAACGTACCCTTGATAGTGTTATATGTATCCTGAGATGCAATCCCAACCATAAATATAGTTATTAGAATATAAAAAACTATCAACAATCCAAATAATCGGCGGTTAGACCAGATCGTCTTGCGTACATAGGCTGTAAATGCGAAATAGCCAGGTAATTTAAGTGATCTGGCGTAATCGCGATGACGAGTTAAATGAAAGCTGCGATGCGGCCGACGTTTTAAAAATGATTTTATATTTTGTTTGATTTTCAGTAGCGGGTTTTTCTGTCTCATTTTAGAATTTTCCTTCATTATTGCGAAGCCTAGCAATACGTTCATCTAACGGTGGATGAGTGCTAAATAATTTACTAACAGATCCTGGTTTTAATGGATTAGAGAAAAATAAATGCGCCGATGCCGAGTTTTGACGTTGCATTGGTCGACCATTTTTTTTCAATTTTTCTAGTGCCGATATCATCGACTCGGGGTTACGTGTCGTCATAACACTAGTGGCATCGGCCAGATATTCCCGTTGTCGGCTGATTGCCATTTGAATAATCGCGGCAATAATTGGTGACAAAATAAGCAACACAACACCAATAATCATAACTATCGGAGAATTATTATCATTGTCACGATCACCACCAAAAAAGAACATCCTAAACGCTAAATCTGTAATTAAACCGATTGCACTAACCAAACCAAAAGTTATCATACCAATTCGAATATCATAATTCTGGACATGCCCCATCTCGTGCGCCATAACCGCCTCGAGTTCATTATCGTCCATCATCTCGATCAACCCAGTAGTTGCCGCAACTATAGCGTGTTTTGGATCACGACCAGTCGCAAAAGCATTAGGTGATGGGTCGTCAATAATGTAAATCTGCGGTGTCTGAACACCAGTTGCGATCGCCAAGTTCTCAACTATTCGATAAAACCTAGGATTATCGCGTTTTTCAATTTGGTACGCACCAGTCATGGCCACTGCTAATTTAGTGGCTATGAAATATTGCAATATAGCATAAAACGCAGCGCCAATTATCACGTAATACGCAATATTCATGTCGTTATAGAAATACCCAACTATCCAACCGATAGCACTAATGAGGCCGACAAAAACTGCCATAATTAGTATAGTATTGCGTTTATTAGCAGCGATTGCTCTATACATATCAGTAATCTACTAGAATTTTACGTCAACTGGTTTTTCGGCAATTTTCTGTTCAGAATCATCTAATTCATAAAAATCACGATTCTTAAATCCAAACATATTAGCAATTACATTGCTAGGGAATTTCTGGATCTTTGTATTCAATTCGCGTACACCACCGTTATAAAAACGACGAGATGCCTGAATTTTATCCTCGGTATCGACTAGTTCTTGTTGAAGTTCAATGTAACTCTGATTAGCCTTTAGATCAGGATAAGCCTCGGCAACAGCGAACAGACTTTTTAGTGCGCCCTCGAATTGATTTTCAGCAGCAGCGGTTGCTTTTACATCCTTGGCATTCATCACATTAGAACGAGCTTCGGTGACTTTTTCAAATACACCTTGTTCGTATTTAGCATAGCCTTTGACGGTTTCGACTAGATTTGGGATTAAATCCAAACGTCGTTTTAGTTGAACAGTTATATCACTCCAGGCTTCGTCAACTCGAATCTTCAGAGTGACTAGCGAGTTATACGCAACCCACAAAAAAAGTATTACTATTACAACGATTCCGATAATGATCCAAATAGCTTCCATATTATTCCCCTTTGAAGTTAATAATTTATATTACTATTATAGCAAATTTATAGTTAAAAACACTATTGAACACTAGTGGCACGCAATCGAGAGCATACGGTATAATCTATGAATAAAATTGGATTGTTTAAGATACAGTGCATTGACATTATGCTAATAATATGATATCATGAAGATAGTTGAGTTTATCTTGGCTAGTAAGAGGTTTGTCCTTTAAAAATTGAGAGAGGAGATGCTGCGATCATATTGATCGCGATGACTGTCAGAAAACAAAAAAAATTATAAGGATGGTGTAAACATGCTTAAATGGTTTGAAAAGGTCCAAATTGAAATGGACAAGATTGACCTAAAAACACAGAATCTAATTAAAAATTTAGGTCCTGTAGGTAAAAAGAAGTAGTTATTGGTGTATTGAATGATGATCTCAAGAAATTGTTATTATTGTCGGTTCAATACATCGACTCTTGCCGTGAAGCGGCAAAACCGATGAGAATTGATGAAATCAAAGATTTCATGGCCAAAGTTAGTCAAAATCGAGAAATTTCAGACACCCTCAGAAGTATGTTCTGGGTAGCGGTAGCTGATACTTTCGGCGAAAAAGCCGCAGGCAAGAACTTGGCATTGAGGGATGACTGGACTGTTGTCGAGTTAGAAGATGATAGAGATCGCAGCACTGATGGTTCTATTCTAGATGAAATCCTAGATGGAATCTTTGGACACTCCATAGTAGTTATGTCCGGATCCGGTATGCCAGATTTCTCTGAAATATTCGGCGGCAAACGACCTCATTAGACAAACCTTTTATTAACCCCGCTCATTCTCTTTCGAGATTAGTGGGGTTTTTAATTTCCAAAGAAAAACGTAGCAGGCAGTTCTCACCCACAAGGTTTTTACCATGCAGGTTCAATCTGATTTACATACCAATTAAAAATAGCCTCCCAAAGGAGGCTGTTTTTAATTGGTGCGCAGAGCGGGACTTGAACCCGCAAGGTCGTAAGACCAAGAGATTTTAAGTCTCTCGTGTATACCATTCCACCATCCGCGCATTTAAATTTTTTGGAGGCACGTATGGGAGTCGAACCCATTTATAAGCTTTTGCAGAGCTCCACGTAACCGTTCCGTCAACGCGCCGTATAGGCATATTATAACAGACGATATATGAAACTCTACTGTTAATTATACTATACTAATTACGAAATTAATTTTAATAGATTGGCTTTTGAGGTCGCGCCAACGCTGGAATTAACGATTTGACCGTTCTTGTAGACCAAGAAAGTCGGCAACGAACTAACTCCGAGTGTCTGGACTAACTCCATCTCTACTGAAGCATCTAATTTTACAACCTCCGCTAGATCTTTTGATTCCTCGGCGATTTGTTCAACTATAGGGTTCATACCGCGACATGGCGCACACCACGGTGCCCACACATCTAATAGAACTGTCTTTTTTGAATCTAAAACGTATTGTTTGAACGTACTGCTAGTAGTAGCTTTCATCACCATCCCCTGTGTTATTTGTCGTGAATGTAATAATAACAATTATCGTTGACTTGCGCAACATATAGCGCCTATACTTAAAAACACACGCAACATATAGCGTACGTTACAAATATCAGACACGCAATATATAGGGGTATGAGGGGGAAAATGAAAGACGTAGACCAACCAGTATTAGATTTGGGCGAAGCTAGTAAACTTGCCGAGATACACGAAATCGGACGAAATATTCCAACACCACCTGTTAAATTGGCCGAGCCAAAACTAACTGAGAACTCTTGGTATATTGGAAAAACTCGCTATGCCCGACGTGGACCAGATGGTGTATCAGAAACACCAAAAGAATTATTCTGGCGCGTTGCTTATAATATCGCAACCGCTGAACGTTTATACGGCGGTGACGAAAAAGCTCATTTAGCGACCGCTACTAGATTCTATAAGTTAATGGCTAATCGTCGGTTTATGCCAAACACACCAACCTTGCTAAACACCGCCAAGCCAAAACAACAATTATCGGCTTGTTTCGTATTACCAGTGCCGGATGATTTAGAGGGTATATTACAATCAGCTTCTGATATGGCCATGATCCACAAATCAGGTGGTGGAACTGGTTTTTCTTTTTCACGCCTGCGACCTAAAAACGACATTTTATCAACATCAGGCGGCACAACCACTGGTCCAGTATCGTTTATGCAGATGTACAACGACATCACTTCATCAGTTCGTCAGGGTGGCGTTAGGCGCGGCGCTAACATGGGTATCTTGCATTATAACCACCCAGACATTTTATTATTCGTTATATATAAACTAGATGAATTCTCGCTAACTAATTTCAATACATCAGTTACCACATCCAAAGAATTCTTTGACAAGATCAAAACCGATAAAACAATCCTAGCCGACGATTATGAAAAAGATTTTGATTTTGACGGACTAGTAAATGACGTTCGCGAAGCTCACCAAACCCGAGATATCGATCTAAAATTAGTTCGTCTAGATGCCGCTGTCGCTAAATTACATGAATGGTGTGACGAAAAGACCCCTGGCTACGGCTATCCACTAATTAATCCTCGCACCAATCTAGAAGCTGGCCGATTAAATGCCAAAAAAGTTTTCGACCTAATCACCCGTTTTGCCTGGCAATATGGCGATCCTGGAATGATTTTTATGGATCGAATCAATGAATCACGCGCCAACCCAACACCACAACTAGGTCAAATCGAAGCCACTAACCCATGTGGTGAGCAGCCGCTATTACCATATGATGCCTGTACATTAGGTAGTATCAACCTAGCATTATTCGTCGACGGTAATCGTTTTGACTGGGAAGCCTTGCGCCAAACAGTCCATGATTCAGTTCATTTCCTAGATAATGTTTTGGATATGAATGAATATCCAATCGACAAAGTCAGAGTTATGACTCGCAGTATTCGTCGTATTGGATTGGGTATTATGGGATTTGCCGATGCTCTACTAGATATGGAGATTGGCTATAACACCGACGAAGGTGTCAAGATGGCCGAAGAAGTTATGGAATTCATCCAACGCGAATCCGACATCGCCTCGGTTGAACTGGCCAAAAAGCGTGGCGTATTCCCAGCTTTTGAAGGTTCTATTTATGACAAACCAGGTGAAATTAAACCACGAAACGGCGCCCGAACCACTATTGCTCCAACTGGAACGATATCGATGTTTGCCGATACTTCAAGTGGTTGCGAACCATTATTTGCCCTAATTTATGCTAAAAACACTATCGAAGGCAAACGTATTTTCCAAACCAGTCCATATTTCGTCAATTCCCTCAAAAAGCGCGGCATATATTCCGAAGAATTACTGGAAAAAATTCAATCTAACGGCGGTTCAATCCAGGGCATAGATGAAATCCCAGAGGATCTCAAAAAAGTATTCGTAATAGCTGGCGATATCACTCCGGAGTGGCATCTGAAAATTCAGGCAGCTTTCCAAAAATTCGTCGATAATGCTATCTCAAAGACCATCAATTTCCCAAATAGCGCAACCGTTGACGATATCCGAAATGCCTATTTGACTGCCTATGACACAAACTGCCGAGGTATAACAATTTATCGTGACGGTAGTCGTGAAAAACAAGTTCTAGAAGTTAAAAAAGAATCATCATACTACGATAAATTAGCTGGCGAATCTAGCGAAAAAATCGAAATATCACCTACCGAGCCACTACGTCTAAGGCCACGACCGGATGTTTTGAATGGTCGGACTCATAAAATAGCAACTCCACTAGGACGAGCATTCATATCGATTAACGAAGATAGCGACGGTAATATTTTTGAGGTATTTATCAACGTAGGTCGAGCTGGATCAGATATCACGGCTGATGCCGAAGCGATTGGACGTTTGATTTCACTAACCTTCCGTATTCCATCAGAGTATTCATCGAACCAAATCGCCCAAAAAGTCATATCGCAATTACGCGGTATCGGTGGCGCCAGTTCAACTGGATTTGGGGCTGACCGCGTTAGATCCCTGGCTGATGCCGTAGCAAAAACTATCGAACAACATCAGGCTTCGAGGGTAATACCAGAAACCACCGAAGAAGTTTCAACCCAAAATGAAACAATCCCATTATGGCAAGCCCCTACAGCTAATAAACTAACCGACATGTGCCCAGAATGCGGTTTGGCAAGTCTGCGCTTTATCGAAGGTTGCCAAAAATGTGAAGCTTGCGGTTTTAGTAAATGTTAATTAAATAATTTATAAAAAAAGGAATGTTATGAAAAAACGAACTATTATTATCTACATCATCAGTGCCCTATTACTAGCAGCAGTTGCAACGACAGCCGTGTTTATATATAACGACAACAAAGCCAACCAAGTACAACTAACGAATAGTGGCAAAGAGGTCACTTATAAAGGCAAGGATGGCGTAACTGCCCTAGTATTACTGAGCCAGAAAACCAAGACAATTACTAGCGGCACCGGCACAAATGCTTTTGTAACTAGTATCGATAGCGTAACTGCCAACCCAAAGAATCAATATTGGGCTTTCTATATAAATGACAAGGCTTCAATGGTAGGTGCTGGTAGTTACGTAACTAAATCCAGTGATAAAATTACTTGGAAACTAACAACCTTTTAAGGAAAACTAATGAAAAATATTAAAACATTAAATAAAATCGTAATCACTGCCAGCCTGATAGCTATTGCTGTCGGCTGGAGGATTATAAATCATAATTATAGTATCGCACCCAACCTAGAATTAGTAACTGTCGTGAGTGTAATTGCAGCGATCACTATGGGAATTCGTTTCGGGTTAATAGTGCCCCTAACAACGATAATACTGTCGGATTTAATCATCGGTAACACGTCGATTTTCATATTCACTTGGAGTGCCTTTGCATTGATTGGAATTAGCGCCACATTGTTGAAAAAACTGAATAATAAACCAAGAAATCAGATTTTAGCTTCGGTTGGTTTTGCCGCTGTTAGCTCATTCTCGTTCTTTGTGATTACTAATTTCGGCGTTTGGGCCCAAGGCTGGTATCCTGCAACCATGGCTGGATTAGTGGATTGTTACGTGGCTGCGATACCTTTTTATCGTACAATGCTAATCGGCAATCTAATTTTAGTACCAGCAGCCGTTTCGGTCTGGCAACTAGTCAGAGTCTACCAAACTAACAAAGAATCAGTAGTCGATACCCTTGTTCGCCAATAGCTTGTCATCAAAATGATGTTTTAGTTTTGTCATTTCGGTAACTATATCAGCCTTGGATATTAATGCTGACGGAAAATTACGTCCGGTCAAACATAAACTAGTATTTGTATGTTTATTATCAATGAGTTTCTCTAAATCTGAAACTTTCAATAACTCATCGTAAACAGCGTTATTGATTTCATCACAAACAACTAACTGATATTCGCCGCTCGTGGCCGCTTTGTAGGCAACGTCAAAAGTGCACCTCGCCATTTCGAGGTGTTCTTTTTTTGTGGCTCTGGAACTCAGCTCGCCAGCCTGAAAAAACCCCAAACCACCTTTGTAAAAGGTTAATTTATCACCGTAGACTGGCATAATCTTATCAATAAAATCATGTTCACTAACATTCCAAACTTTGATGAATTGTATGAATGCCACTTTGAAACCAGCACCTAGCGCCCGTACCATCAGACCTAGACCGGCACTAGTTTTACCCTTGCCTTCGCCAGTATAGATAACTATTACGCTATCTTTTTGTTTGTAGTCCTGGAACATATATAAAATCCTAATGATATATTGGTGCGAGTACAGGGACTCAAACCCTGGACCTCTTCCTTGGGAAGGAAGCATTCTATCACTGAACTACACTCGCGTACTGTTATATTATAGTTTATCTAATTCAAAAACCCCAGCCAAAGCTGAGGTTATTTGAATTGGTGCGGGTGAAGAGACTCAAGAACTCCCGGCGCCTGTAGGCGCGGGAGCAATCTCTCGACTATTTTCTGATTTTGAAGAGGTCGAGAGTTTGATTTTTAGCTCATACCAATATTAAATCCCCAGATTGACTGGGGTTTTAGTATTGTGTATAGACGTTATGATTGAGACGATTTATATTATTTACACGTTTCTACACGATTTACACGATTTTCGTATAAGCCTGTGAATTATACCCTATCAAAACCACACTCACGTTGAAAATTAGATATTGACCCAAACATGTCTTTGATTTTTTTATTACTAATAAATTCACCTTCTTTACTAAGTGAGTTTATTGTCCTGAGTGATAATGGGGCTTCCGGGCTTTTTTCTAGAGCAAGCTGTATTATCTCTTCTTTGGTTAGATTATCCAAATTCGAACGGTCGGCTACTTCAAAACCACACTCACGTTGAAAATTAGATATTGACCCAAACATATTTTTAATTTTTGTAGTACTTGGAAATTCATTATTTCTACTAAGCCCATGTATGGATGGTCTAGATAATGGAGCCTCCGGGCTTTTTTCTAGAGCAAGCTGTATTATCTCTTCTTTGGTTAGATTATCCAAATTCGAACGGTCGGCTACTTCAAAACCACACTCACGTTGAAAATTTAATATTGACCCAAACATGTCTTTAATTCTTCTGGGACTTGGAAACTCACCATCTCTACTAGATAGGTCTATTGTTCTACTAGACAATGGGGCTTCTGGGTTTTTTTCGAGTGCCAGCTGAATTATTTCTTCTTTGGTTAAATCACCCAAGTCTGAACGGTCGGCTACTTCAAAACCACACGCACGTTGAAAATTTGATATTGATCCAAACATTACTATGATTTTACTGCCACTAATAAACTCGTCTTCTTTACTAAGTGAGTTTATTGTCCTGAGTGATAATGGGGCTTCCGGGCTTTTTTCTAGAGCAAGCTGTATTATCTCTTCTTTGGTTAG
>JBAXHQ010000009.1:0-27999 GCA_037138815.1 Candidatus Saccharimonadota bacterium | reverse complement strand
TTGCAGCAGCCGACCTTAACGGCGATGGTAAACCCGATCTAGCAGTCGCAAACAGTGGGTCTAATACTGTTTCCATATTCATAAATAGCGGTACTGGTACGTTTGCCGCCAAAGTCGATTATGTCACTGGAACTATACCAATATCAGTTGCTACGGCCGATCTAAACGGTGACAACAAGCCTGATTTAATAGTCGCAAACTTCAACAACGGTAGTGGTAATACAATTTCGACACTTATTAACAACGGTACTGGTACTTTTGCATCTAAGAACGACTATGCTAATACAGTCGCACCTATATCTGTTGCTGTCGCCGATTTCAATGGTGATTATAGGTCAGATATAGTAGTAGCCAATAGCGGTGGTAGCGCTTCCGTATCCGTCTTTCTTAACACCACCCCAGGCTTCGCTCCTAAACTCACTGTTGCTACCGCAGCTACTTCCGTAGCCCAAGTTATCCAAGGCGCATCTAGTCAAACAGCTGATCTAATTCAAGCCAAAGATAGCAGTAATAATACTATGTTTAGCCTTGGCGCTACTGGTAATGTACTGGCTAAAAACGATACCAACTCAACCACAGCGTTCCGGATACAGAATGCAACAGGTAATACATTATTTAATACAGATACAATGAACGGAAGTGTGACGATAGGCAGCACAGCAGCTAATGCTTATACGAATGCAGGCAAGGTTAGTTATGGGACAGGGGCTGGTGCTTTTTGGGTTGCTACAGCCGACTTTAATGCAGACGGTAAGGCTGACCTCGTAGTGGCTAACGGTAGTGCCAGTAATGTTTCGGTCCTCATGAATAATGGAACTGGTACATTCGCCGCCAAAGTCGACTATACTACAGGCACTAATCCATACTCTGTCGCTACTGCTGATTTCAACGGTGATGGTAAGGCGGATATTGTCGCAGCTAACCATGGATCTAACTCTATCTCGGTCCTTATGAATAATGGTGACGGTACATTCGCCGCCAAAGTCGATTACACGGCTGGTACTACCCCATATTCAGTTGCAGCAGCCGACTTTAATGGTGATGGCAAACCAGATATCGCAGCGGTCAACTATGGTTCTACTACTGTCTCTGTATTTATAAACACTGGCACTGGTACATTCGCCGCCAAAGTCGATTACACTACCGGCAGCGGTCCAATAGCTGTCGCTGCTGCTGACTTTAATGGCGATAGTAAGGCTGATCTGGCAGTAGCTAATAACAGCACTAACACTGTCTCTGTATTTATAAACACTGGCACTGGCACATTCGCCGCCAAAGTCGACTATACTGTCGGTACTAACCCACAAGCAGTTACAACTGCCGACTTTAATGGTGATGGCAAACCTGATCTCGCTGTGGCTAATACTGTAACTAATAACGTATCTGTTTTAATGAATACTGGCACCGGTACCTTTGCTACAAAGGTTGATTATGCTACTGGTACTAATGCCTATTCTGTTGCCACCGCTGACCTGAATGGTGATAATAAGCCAGATCTGATGGTAGGTAATACAGGTACCGCTAATACTTCTGTACTTATAAACGACGGGACTGGCCTGTTCATAACTAAAATAGATTATGCCACTGGGGCTAACCCATTCTCGGTCACAGCTGGCGATCTAAATGGTGATAGTAAGGCTGACATGATAGTCACCAGTATGAGTACTAATACCATAGGTGTGTTCCTAAATACTACTCTGAGTTATTCACCTAAATTAGTAGTCACTACTACTGCCGCATCGGTAGCCCAAGTGTTCCAAGGCGCTAGCGGTCAAACAGCTGATCTGTTACAGGCCAAAGATATTGGTGGAAATACGATGTTTAGTGTAGGTGCTACGGGTAGTGTTTTGGCTAAAAACGACGCCAATTCAACCATCGCCTTCCAGATCCAAAACGCCACCGGCACTTCAATATTTAATGTAGATAGTACTAACAATGCCGTTCTGATTGGCACGGCCACATCGATAACTAGACAATATAGTAATGCGGCTAAAGTTGATTATGCCACCGCTACTTATCCTCAAGCAGTCACTTCTGCGGACTTCAATGGCGATAATAAACCAGACCTAGTAACCGCCAACAACGGTTCGGCTAGTGGCTCTATCTTTATGAATAATGGTGACGGTACGTATGCCGCCAAAGTTGATTACACCACGTGTAATAATCCTAGCTCGGTTGCCGCTGCAGATTTTAATGGTGATAATAAGGTTGATATAGCTTTTTCTTGCGGCTCTAATCCAGGTTACGTATCGGTCCTCATGAATAACGGTAACGGCACCTTCGCCGCCAAAGTCGATTATGCTTCGGGCATTGGCTCTACTTCGGTGATAGCGGCTAATCTCAATAATGATAATAAGCCTGACCTTGCAGTCACCAATGGCAACTCTAATACAGTCTCTATCTTTATAAATAATGGTGACGGTACTTTCGCCGCTAAAGTGGACTATACGACTGGCACTTATCCGTACTCAGTTACTGCAGCCGACTTCAATGGTGATGGTAAACTTGATTTAGCTACGGCTAACGCTGATTCGGTTTCCGTTACAGTCTCTGTCTTTATCAATAGCGGCACTGGTACCTTTGCGGGCAAAGTAGATTATACGGTCGGTACTGACCCTCTATCTGTTGTATCTGCCGACTTCAATGGTGATGGTAAACCCGATCTTGCGGCAGTTAACTTCTATTACAATACGGTCTCAATATTAATAAATAATGGTAATGGTACATTTGCCGCTAAGGTAGATTATGCTGTTGGTACTAATCCGCGTTCAGCTGTTGCTGTGGATCTTAACGATGATGGCAAGCCAGATATTGCCGTGGCTAATGGTGGCTCGGATACATTCTCGGTCCTAATAAATAACGGTAACGGCACCTTCGCAACTAAAGTTGATTATGTTACTGGTTCTGGACCTCGATTTATAACGACTGCTGATGTAAATGGTGATGGCAGATCAGATCTCATTGTGTCTAATGTCAATTCGAACACTGTCTCTGTATTTACTAATACCTCAGTAGCGCCTAACCAACTAGCTATTAATAACCTAACCACCACGGGATCCCCATCTCAACTCGCCATCTCCACCGCCTCCACCTCCAACAAAGGCCTAATTATCCAAGGTATGAACAGTCAAACCGCTGATCTATTCCAAACTCAGAATTCTTCAGGCACTGTTCTAGTCAGTATTAGTGTCACAGGTGCCCTCAGTGTCGTATCTGCCACTATAAACGGTACATTAACAGTCAACGGTCATATCATAACTAACGGTACAGCTCCAACCATAGCTGCAGGTACTGCAGCCTGTACTACACCAACTGTTTCATTATCTGGTAACGATAACGCAGGAACAATAACCATAACTACAGGTACTGGTTGTAGTGCTACTGGTACCATGGCTACCATTACGTTTAATGGAGGGTTTGGGGTGGCACCAAAGATTACGTTATCGTCAGCCAATACTAATGCTGTTCCATTGAAAATATATAACTCAACAACTTTGACGACTTCATTTACGGTAGATACGGCCGTTATTCCGTCGAATAGTACGGTTTATAAATTCAATTATCTGACTGTTCAGTAGTTTTTATTAACAGCCGCTTCTAAGCTTTTTGTTATAATAATTTTATGAATCTGTGGGTGTTGAGACGTAAAGTCTATCCCTCGCGGCTAATTGCAATTGGTTGCGGTGGAATATTCATTGGAGTATTTCTGTCGCAATATATTGATTGGCCGTTTATGTCGTCGATTTCTATTTTTATCGTGTCGATTTTATTAATAGTATTGGCATTAAAGATAAGATGTATTTATATAATACCCTTGTTAATGATCGGTGGGTTATTATTCGGATTATGGCGTGGATCGATGTCTCAGGTTGGATTGGCACAATTTAGACTACTTTATAATACAACGGTTTCGGTTGTCGGTAGTGTCAAAGATGATGTTGATACTAATTCTGCTAATCAGATAGTTATTAGACTCGATAATTTGGTGATTAATGGTAAACCATTACCTGGAACTTTATGGATAACATCAAGTGATGCCGATATTAAAAGAGGCGATGAATTATTATTGCGCGGTGTCCTAAAAAAGGGATTTGGGAATTTTTCGGGTGTTATTTATCGTGCTAATATTGACCAAATTATTCATCCACAACCCGGTGATATAGCGCGCGTTGTTCGTGATTGGTTCGCGGATGGTGTACGTCGGGCAATTCCCGAGCCAGAATCTAGCCTAGGGATTGGTTATTTAGTAGGGCAACGTCGAGCCTTGCCTGCCGATTTAGCATTAGCTTTGCAGATAGCGGGGCTTACCCATGTAGTGGTTGCTAGTGGCTATAATCTAACGATCCTAGTTCGTCTAGCCAGGCGACTATTTGTTAAAGTGTCTAAATATTTGTCACTGTTATCGGCAATGACTATGATCGTGGTGTTTGTGGCAATTACTGGTATCAGCCCTAGTATGTCACGGGCTGGGTTAGTGGCACTACTTAGTTTACTAGCCTGGTATTATGGTCGTCGGTTTCACCCGATCGTGTTATTAATGATTGCCGTTGCTGTGACCGTCATTATAAACCCAAGTTATGCCTGGGGTGATTTAGGTTGGCAACTGTCGTTCTCGGCTTTTGCTGGCGTTATGATATTAGCACCGTTATTGCAGCGATATTTATTTGGTGATAAAAAACCAGGAACTATTCGGCAAATTCTAGGGGAAACGATATCGGCTCAAATCGTCACAGCGCCGATATTAATAATGGCGTTTGGTCAGTTGTCAAACGTAGCTATCGTCGCTAATTTATTAGTTTTACCACTAGTACCGTTAGCAATGTTTTTAACATTCATAGCTGGGCTAGGTGGTTTGATGCTGCCAGCACTTGCTGCTATCGTAGGCCTGCCAGCTAAATGGCTGTTGGGTTATATGGTTAATGCAACGGAATATCTATCTAATTTACCTTGGGCAACTAGTAAAATTCAATTTTTATGGTGGATGGAGGCTGGGTGTTACGCAATTATTATTGCTGTATGCCTATATCTTTGGCGGGTCACTAAATATAATTTACGGGAGGTTAATTTAGTTGAGTAATCTGTTATAATAGGGAAAATACCATATTGAACATTGGAGGCTTATATGTCTGGACATAGTAAATGGTCCACTATCAAACGCGAAAAAGGTGCCAAAGATGCCAAGCGCGGCGCTGTTTTCACGAAAATCGGTAATCAAATTGCAGTTGCTGCTCGTGGCGGCATTGATCCTGTTATGAACTCGGCACTTGCTATGGCTATAGAAAAAGCTAAACAGGCAAATATGCCAGCTGCTAATATTCAAAGGGCGATTGATCGTGTTTCTGACAAGAACGCCGCTGTACTAGAAGAAACCGCCTACGAGGGCATGGGTCCTGGCGGTGTTGGTATTATTATCGAAACAGCAACCGATAATAAAAATCGCACTTTCCCAGAGGTTAAATTTGCGTTGACTAAAAATGGCGGTCGAATTGCTGATGCTGGTAGTGTGGCTTTTCAATTTACACGCAAGGGTGTGATCCGAGTATCCGAGACAGGTGAGGCTGCACTACTAGCTGTTCTCGATGCAGGGGCTGAGGATGCTATCGAAGAAGACGGTGAATTAACCGTTTATACTGAGCAAAAAGACCTAGCCAAGGTCAGAACAGCTATTATAACTGCTGGGCTAAAAGTGATCACTGCTGAATTACAATACGTACCGAATCATTTAGTGGATGTAAATGACCTAGAGACTGCTCAAAAAGTGATCAAGCTACTCGATGCTCTGGATGATCTGGACGATGTTGTTAACGTCCATAGTAACGCCGATATAACTGCTGATTTACCTGAATAATATTGATAACTTGTAATTAGCTTAAAGGCGACATATTATATTAATATGCGCAAGCTGTATGCCTGGTTTTTGTTAGCTGGTATCATCTTTATTTTATCTTTGTTTAGTAGCCCCGTTTATGCCAGTAGCGATAGTGTAGTGATTAGCCAATTGCAGCTAAATAACACCTCCTCGGCTAGTAATGAATTCATAGAGATTTACAATAATAGTATTGATGATGTCGAGGTGACCAACTGGTGTCTGTATTATGCCAGTGCTAGCTCGACCCAAAACGGTAGCAAAACAGCCTGTTTTCTGGTTGAAAACGATAGTATTCATCTGTATTTACCGAGCCATTCGTTTGCGTTCCTGATATCGAATCAACTAGCATCGGCTACGCCTGGGCTCGGTAGTGATCTGAGGTTCTCAGCAACTCTATCAGACACCGCTGGTCATCTACGACTAATTAATAGTAATGGCATGGAAATCGACAAAGTCGGTTGGGGTAAAACAGCCATATCAGCAGAAGGCGGTTTCCCAACCACCGCTCCGTCGGTCGGCAAGGTTATTAGCCGTAAAATATTCGAGGTTGGCGTTCTGCAGGATACTGACAATAATAATATAGATTTTGAATTGAGCCTGCCTAGAAATAGTTATTCATACGGTTCAATATATGAGTTGCAAGATCTTTGTCGTAATATTTCCGGTATTCAATCCACTATACCTGATGGGTATAGTGTTGATATTGCTGGTATTTGTACCCCGCCACCGGTTGATGTTTGTAATAATTTAGATGGGCTACAGTTGATTGTGCCGAACAGCTATCTATTAGTTAGTGACGGTAATTGCCAGATTGATGTTTGTTCTAATATAGATGGGGTTCAAGCGGTCTTGCCGGACAATTTAGTGAGCGGTGCGGATAATAGTTGTATTGCTAAATCATTACCGTTACAAATTAGCGAAATTTTGCCTAATGCTATAGGAGTTGATACTGGCAAAGAATTCATCGAGATTTATAACCCTAATGATATTGACGTGGATTTATCTGGCTATATATTTTCTACGGGTCCTGGTTATAGCATTGATTATGATTTTCCAGAAGGTTCGTATATTGGGCCTAATCAATATTTTGTGTTATTTAATGACGAAATAAAATTCAAATTAATTAATACGAACGGTAGTGTTAGATTACAGTCTGTCGATGGTTATTTCACGGACGAGACTGACATATATATTAGTCCAGCGGAAGGTATGGCGTGGGCGCTGATTGATGGTGTCTGGCAATATACTAATCAACCTACGCCCGGTAACAGTAATCTAGTTTCAGTTATTGAATCGTATGACGATACGACGGATAGTAATATACAACCATGTGCTCCTAATCAATACCGTAGCCCAGACACTAACCGCTGCCGTTTAATATTGACAACTAATTCGATATTAACGCCATGCAAAGACGGTCAATATCGTAGCGAAGAAACTAATCGATGTCGTAGTATCGCATCGGATGTAAATGTCTTAGCCCCATGTGCCGAAGGCGAAGAGCGAAACCCCGAAACTAATCGATGTCGATCGATTTCATCAGTATTAGGTGCTAGTGATTTAGCGCCATGTAAAACGGGCCAGGAACGTAATCCTGATACGAATCGCTGCCGAAATATAATCAGTGCTATACCTAAGGCTGATTATGCGCCCCAACAAACTACTAATAATTCAAATAATTATATTATTTGGCTCTCGTTAGCGGTCGTTGGTGTAGTAGCGGTGGGTTATGGTGTGTGGGAATGGCGCCAGGAAATTAATAGCGGTAGGCTAAAACTGCTTTCATTCCTGAAACATCATAAATAACCTATACTAAGTGATATGAGAATTATTGGTATTGATCCAGGGACTGGCATATTGGGGTTTGGGGTTATTGATGCTGCTCCTGGAAAAATGAAATTAGTTGATGCTGGGGTTATAAAAACACCAGCACACACGCCAATCGAGATTCGCCTAGAAGATATTTTTGATAGTTTGACTGATATTATTGCCGAGACTAAACCTCAGGTTATGTCGATCGAGAAACTTTTCTTTGCTCAGAACGTGACGACGGCTATGAGTGTTTCTCATGCCAGGGGAGTAGCGATGCTTGCCGGTCAAAAAGGCAAATTAGCCATTACCGAATATACCCCACTTCAGATCAAGCAAACTGTTACGGGTTACGGTCGGGCTAGTAAAAAGCAGGTCCAAGAAATGGTGCGAATCCAATTAGGATTAATAAAAATACCAGAACCCGACGATTGCGCCGATGCTTTGGCGGCGGCGATTACCCATTATCTGATGACTCGAGTATAATATATTTATGATTGCGCATGTTTTTGGGATAGTGGTTGAAAAGTTCGGTTCGTCGATCATTGTCGACGTTCATGGTGTTGGCTATGAAGTGCAAGTTGCGGCTAGCGATTTTGATGCGACACTGCTAGATTCGAGTGTAAAATTTTATACTTATCATCATATTCGCGAGCAGTCGCAGGAACTATTCGGTTTTTCTAGTCTAATGGCTAAAAAATTATTTGAACTATTAATTACAGTCCAGGGCGTTGGTCCCAAGGCGGCTCTATCTATTTTGTCGCTCAGTGATAGTGAAACGGTGCGTAATGCTATTGCGAATAGTGACTCGGTATTCATTACCAAGGCATCTGGTGTCGGCAAAAAAACAGCCGAACGTGTTGTAATTGATCTGTCTGATAAAGTCGGCCATGCTGTACGTGCTAATTCTAATAATATCGGTGATATCAGGGTTGCTTCGATCAGCGATGAAGCCCTAGAGGCTTTGATGGCGCTTGGGTATAATTTAAATGATGCTACAAAGGCGCTTGAAGGTGTATCAAATGAACTCTCAACTGCGGAACGTGTCACCCAGGCATTACGAGGTAAACCATAATGGCTATCGAAAGAATAATTGATGCCGGTATTCATGACGATGACATTGATGAAAAGCGTATTGATGTCAGCCTAAGACCGAAATCATTCAATGACTATATTGGTCAGGATCGTTTGAAAAATAATCTAAAGCTAGCAATCGATGCGGCAAAAAAACGCAACGAGCCGATCGACCATGTGTTGCTGTACGGTCCTCCTGGGCTTGGAAAAACTACTATGGCAACTGTCATTGCTAATGAAATGGGAGCTAATATTCGAGTAACGGCCGGTCCAACGATTGAACGAGCGGGCGACTTAGCTAGTATTCTAACTAACTTAGCGGATGGCGATATTCTATTTATCGATGAGATACATCGTTTGGGGCGAACCGTCGAAGAAGTCCTATATAGTGCCATGGAAGATTTTAAACTAGACATTATGATCGGTAAAGGCCCAGCAGCACGTAGTGTTAGATTGGATTTACCGAAGTTCACAGTCATTGGGGCAACGACACGAACAGGGGCGTTAACCGCACCGCTTAGGGATCGTTTTGGTATTATCCATCGTTTGGAATTTTATACAACAAACGAAGTTTCGCGAATTATCGAGAGAGCCTCGAATATATTAGACAGCAAGATCGACCCCAAAGCCGCTGCTATATTATCGACTAGGGCTCGACTAACTCCACGTATCGCTAATCGCTTGCTCAAGCGTGTGCGTGATTATGCTGATGTGAATGGTGATGGTATTATTGATGTTCCTACGACTAATTCGGCCTTGGCGCTACTCGAGATTGATGAATTAGGGCTGGATCCAGGTGATCGTAATTTATTAACTAACATCATCGATAACTATGGGTCTAATCCAGTTGGCTTAAATACTATAGCGGCGCTAACTGGTGATGAAGCAACGACCATCGAAGATTTCTATGAACCGTACTTACTGCAAATTGGTTTTATTGAACGCACGCCGCGGGGTCGTCGTGTTACAGCCAAGGCATTCAAGCATATTGGCCGACAATTCGAAGGTAATGAAAATTAATAAAGGTTGATATAATAAACTTATGAATAATCAAAAAACAGAGACAGATTCCACCGATTACAGTAAACCCGTAGCTTATGATGTTGATGGTAGACCGTTATATGCACATCCGTATGAATCGGATCCTCAGTCTAAAATAGTCCATGTGTCGCGACCAATTACACCAGAACAACCAGTTATTAGCGAAGACGTTAAACTAAAACACGAACGATCCAAGCAAATGTTCCCAGATCTTAACTTGAGTGAAGGTGAATATGTTATTAGCTTTGTTCGTCGCCATCCGATCGGCCTAGTTGGTCCTATAATGGTCGGAGTCGTATTGATATTTATCACGTTATTATTTATGTTTAATTTTGGTTCAATTATTAATTCACTTCAGATAACGAGCAAAACAATAGATTCTTCGGCGATTATTTTACCATCGGTCGCCTTTATTGTTCTGATATTGATCGGTATGTATATCGTCTATACGGTCTATCATAATAACCGATTTTTCTTGACGAACGAGAGTGTTATTCAGGAAATTCAAAATAGTATATTTTCCAAGAATGAACAAACAGTCAGTCTAGTTAATATTGAGGATGCTAGTTTTACTAAAATTGGTATTATCCAGCAACTTTTTGATTATGGTTCAATTCGACTTAGTACCGAAGGCGACGAGACGACTTATCGTTTTTCATATGTATCAAATCCAAAAGAGCATATAGCTATATTAAATAATGCCATCGAGGCATTTAAAAACGGTAGACCAATTAACGAAGAATAGCAGCTATTTGTTTCTACTAGTTTTAATGTAGTCGGTTTCGTTTGTCAGGGTAGTTTTTAGTGTGTAGCTTTTACATTTATTATCGGTACAGTTGGTTGGGGAATAAGTGTAAGCGCTGCCTACAGAACCTAATTTAGTTCCGTTTGGATCGGTAAATAGGTTGGGGTCAACTGATTTTAAGTTATCGCTGCTGATCGATTGAGGATAGTATTGATTAGCGGGATAAAAAACCTCTTCCAGACCGTAATACATGGCATTTATAGATGTCTTTTTAATATCATCTTGGGCGACAACTTCGATATTATGTTTTTGAATAAAGAATAAAATACTAGCAACGCTAAGCAGGGCTACAATAAAGACCAATTCGATAACCGTAAACCCATCGGAGCGTTTTGTCATTTCAAGTATATTATAATAGCAAATTACAGGCTGTACAAGTATAATTAGTAGAGAACGAAAGAAGGGGAGTATATGACAGCTAAGAAAACCGAAAAGGCAGAAATGGGCGAAAAGCCAATAGCTATCGAGGGAAAACTGAAAGCTTTGGGGCTAGCTCAGGATCAAATTAATAAACAATTTGGCGATGGTGCAATCCGTCGTTTAGGTGATACTAAAACTGTAGATATAGAATTAACTAGCAGTGGATCGTTGTCGTTGGATTTAGCACTTGGTGGTGGTTATCCAAGAGGTAGGATTATTGAAATCTACGGTCCAGAATCATCTGGTAAAACTACACTAGCACTTCATGCTATTGCTGAAATCCAGAAAAATGGCGGAACGGCTGCCTTTATTGATGCCGAACATGCTTTGGATCCATCATATGCGCGCAAACTGGGCGTTGATGTTGATAATTTATTGGTTTCGCAGCCAGATAATGGCGAGCAAGCATTAGATATTGCCGAGACCTTGGTGCGATCAAATGCCGTTGATGTTGTTGTAGTCGACTCGGTGGCTGCATTAGTGCCACAAGCTGAAATTGATGGCGACATGGGTGACAGCCATATGGGTTTGCAGGCTAGATTAATGAGCCAAGCTCTGCGTAAGCTTACTGGCATTATAAATAAAAGCAAAACCACGGTTATATTCATTAATCAGATCCGTATGAAGATTGGTGTTATGTTCGGCAATCCCGAAACTACCACTGGCGGTAATGCTCTTAAATTTTACGCATCGATTCGATTAGATATTCGACGAACTGGGCAGATCAAATCCGGTGAGGACATAATGGGTAATCGAACGAAGGTAAAAGTTGTCAAAAACAAGATCGCTCCACCATTTAGGGTTGCTGAATTCGACATTATGTATAACGAAGGTATTAGTAAAACTGGCGATGTGTTAGACCTAGCGGTACAGCATGGTATTGTCGGCAAAGCTGGTGCTTGGTTTGATTATAATGAAGCAAAAATCGGGCAAGGTCGCGAGGCTAGTAAGGATTTTCTAAAGGAAAACCCAGAGGTTCTAGCCGAGATTGATGCCAAGGTTCGTGCCAAAGTTAATGAATAGGATATCGTAATTGATGGATCGGGCGATTATTGTTCACGGGTTATTTCCAGAGAAATATTTTTATATTAATGGTTTGGATAGCCCTAGCAATTCGCATTGGGTACCTTGGTTGCAGCAACAATTATGCAGGCACGATATCCTAACGCAAACGCCCGAGATGCCACGACCATTTGCGCCTGATTATAATGCCTGGAAAAGTGAATTAGAATTACTAAAACCAGACGAAAATACTATTTTAGTTGGTCATAGTTGTGGCGGTGGTTTTTTAATTCGTTGGCTTAGTGATAATCCTCAGGTTACGGTTCGTAAGGTTGTTTTAGTTGCTCCTTGGTTAGATATCGAAAAAAAGCGTAGCCCATTGTTTGATTTTAGTCTTAGGTCAAATATTGTTGATCAGAGCAAGGGCGGTATTGATATCCTCTATTCGACTAATGACCTGCTGCCAATAAAAACAACCATGGAATATTTACGCCAAAATTTGGAAAATGTAAATTATCATGAGTTTGTTGATTATGGTCATTTCACTTTGGAAAGTATGCATACCCGAGAGTTCCCCGAGTTATTGCGAATTTGCCTAGGTAATTAGTATGAAAATTACGGGCATAACTCCTGGTCAAAGAAATAAAAACCGTGTGAATATATCAGTCGATGGTGTCTACCGATTTAGTTTGGATGTTTATCAATTATTAGATCTGAAAATTAGAACCGGCCAAGAATATAGCGAAACCGAACTCGTCGCTCTAGAACAAGAGAGCCAGTTCGGCAAGGCTTATGGGCGAGCCTTGGAATATTGTTTGATGCGGCCGCATAGTATACGCGAAATCAAAGATTATTTATATCGTAAGACTAGGTCGAAACTTGATAAAACTGGCAAAACTAAACCAGGTATTACGCCAGAGATAGCAGCACGCGTTCTGGATCGTCTGATTGAAAAAGGCTACGTAGATGATTATAAGTTTGCAAACTATTGGATAGAAAATCGATCAATGACCAAGGGTGTTAGTCGGCGTAAATTAACTGCTGAACTAAGGTCTAAGGGTATTGGCTCGGACATTATTAATCAATTACTAGATAGTACAAAACGTAATGACCATGATGAGATCCAAAAAATAATTACTAAAAAAAAGGCGCATTATCCTGATGAGCAAAAACTTATGCGATATCTAGCGAGTCAAGGTTTTGGTTATGATGATATCAAACGAGCGCTAGGTGATAGTGATTAATTCGTTTTAGCGCTATCAGTTTGGGGTGTGTTTGATGAGCGGAATGGATTTAGATACGCCATTTTAGGCGTGTCCTTGAGTGGTTCGAGTTTTTTAGCTGTGTTTCGTACGATTATTGTGGTGTCATTTATCTCTATGATCTGAGATCGGTGTATTAGTAGGCTAGTTTCAGTCAAACTTCGCATAACACTACGGGCGACATTCAACTGTTGGATTACGAAATCACCCGAATCCACTGTATAATCACTAACTTTGCCTAGTTTATGTTTGCTTTCATCGATTACGTTTAAACCAAGCAATTTAAAGCCTAGGTCGTAAATCTTTTGGATAGCTATGACGTCTTTGACACCTATAAATTCGTCGTTACTATCGATAATCATTCCTATATCGCTTAGCTCGCGAATATCGGCGATACGTATAAACGAAGGTCGTTCGGATAATAGCGGTCCGTCAACTTCATAGGCTACGATTCGAAGGTTGCTAGGGTCAATAATCGGGGTTTTAGTCACCGCCAACATGGTGCCGGTCTGTAAACCCATTATTGATGTGTTGATTAATCTAGACCCTAGTATGAGCATAATATTATTATAAATGTTTCCTGGAATTGTTACTAATTATTCGGAGAATGGATTTATCCTACCAGATGGCGTGGACTGATATTTTACGTTTTTATTACTGGTTTGCATTTTACCTAAATTACTAATGGTCGCCTGATCAAAGGTGGCTTTACTATTAGGGCCATCACTATAGGGTTGTATTAATATGTTACCCAGGATAGTCACACATAGGATTAGGCCGCTGGTAATAATAATTACAAAGAATACTACGCTAAATTTTTTTAGATATTTTTTTATAAATAATAGTGGGATTGTTAGATTATTAACCATGATTTATTTTATATAAACCTCCAGTATTATTGGGTCGACCTTGACCAGATTGCCAGAGCTAGGATCGCGGCTAATTGTTATATTGGTCGGTTGCATTTTTGGCAGGTTAGTCTCGATCGCCTTTAGAAATTTAATGAAATTAGTAAACGGCATACTCCTATTAAATGTTACAGAGATAAATTTTGGTTGTATATTACTAATAGGGGCTAGATTTTTTAGATTAGACGTTGGTGTTTCAGCTACGGCATAGGTGATGTCTATACCTGTGCTAGTAGCGTATTTATTCAAATCGTTCGTTATTTTTGTTGGAAAATCGCGGCTCGATAATGTTATGGCGTTAGCTTTGTCGTTAGATACTTTGTATGTGCTAATGTCGTTTTGGAGTTTTGTCAGACTTTGCGAACTAATTGCGCTATTAACTGATTGTGACGAAGTATTCGGCTGATTTGCAAAATCTTTTAGATAGTTTTGTGTAAAATAAAACCCACCAATTATAGTAACTGTAGTTAAAAACGCAACAGTAGCTAATATTACCCGTATAGTGGTTGCTTCGGTGTAATTTGTTTTCATTTTAGCGACCTTATGGTTAAACTGATGTCGACTTTTATAGGGTATCCAGGTACAGCGTTTGAATCGGATGTTACTGATTGTAGATTATAGTTTGAAAATTGGGCTAATTTCTGTAAGTTCTGCTTTAGTAGTGGTACGTTGTCTTCGTCACTGGCGTGGAGCTGTATGTCTATTGGTGAATCCAGAGTAGCGTTATTAAGTGATAATTTATCCAATATCATACCTGTTGGTAATGCGGATGCTAGATTTGTGATTATATCGCTGTACGATATCTGTTGGTCTATGACACTTTGGGCGGTATTAAAGCTAGTTTGCATAGTATTTGCTCGCTTTATAATTGCCGCAGTAGTTGGGCTAGCCTTTTCATTCGATATTATAAAGTATGTTGCCGTACAGACCACTGCCAAATATATAACCGCACATCCTAGGCTTATTATGATTTTCAACAAAAACACGTTAGTACGTGCGGCGCGTATTTGTTGTTTAGTTTCATCTGGTAGCAAATTTATCATTCCCAAATACTCCCAGGGTTTATACTGGCGAGTCCAGCGACGGCTATGTATCTGGAGCGGAGCTGTTTGGCTGGTTCTGGTAACTTACCAAAATCAAGTTTTCGCCATGGGCTAGCGACACGAGCTGGCATTATTAATTCGTTTGTGAAATATTCGCCAATTCCAGGGACGTTACTACCGCTACCTACGATCAGTAATTGTTCTAATTTGCGGTCATCGCTTATTCGTTCATTGTAGTAGCGTATTACCTTGCGTGTTTCGGCGATAATTTGTTGTAGGCTAGGTTCGATTGAGTTTTTGATTTTTTGTTGGCGCGGTCCAGCACTAAGTCCATCTAACACCTTTAACTGGTAAGCGTTTTCTAGAGTTATAGATAATTTACTGGCTATATCTAACGTAAAAGTATTACCACCGACGGCTAGTTCACCGGTTACCCTAATTGCATCGTTATCTAATATGGCAATATCAGTACTAGCGGGTCCAATATCGACAATTACACTAGGTAATTGACCATATTCAGTGTTAGTTATCAGACGAGCGACTGCGCTCATACTAGGTTCTACCATACAAACGGTTAGACCGGCATTTTCGGCCGCTAGGACACATTTATCTACTAATGTTTTAGCAACTGCGCTCATCAAAACGGTAACTTCTTTTTTATTGCGCTCTACAATTCGGTAGTCGATATAAAGGGTGGATGCTGGGATGGGTATATATTGATCGGCCTCTAATTCGACCGCATCTTTTAGATTTTTCTTGATTTTAACTGGTAGATTAAATGTTCTGGAATAACTGCGTGATGTAGGAATGCCGATAACAACATGATCACTGGGTAGTGACCCGATTATATTTTCCTTGATAAGTAGTTGGATATTGTCAGCCAAATAGGTGCTATTACCCTCGAGCGACTCCTTGACTTTTATTGGGTCGAGGTCGATCGAGCCATAACCAAGTACTAGCCATCGTTTTATGTCGATAGCCATAATTTTAATACCAGTACTACTGATATCAAGTCCAATAATTGGTTTGTCTGTGTGAAATAACTTTGTCATAATGCCCACTGTAATACCGATAATATTATAGCATGAGCGTATTGGGGTGTATATGTTTATGCTTTGACGTTTTGAGCCAATCCAGCGATCGGCATCATAACACTGACGGCTATTAATCCGACCATTGAACCCATGATTACTATCATAACTGGTTCAATTATCGAACTGATACCTGCGATTGCCGTGTCGACTTCTTCTTCATAAAAGTCAGCTACTTTAACTAGAACTTTGTCGGTTTGTCCGGTTTCTTCGCCGACGGATAACATCTGTGAAACTATAGGTGGGAACAATGGGTTGGCAGCAATAACCGAAGATAGGGTTTTACCGTTTTTCACCTCTGCCTCGGCATCGACCAAAGCTTTTTCGTAGACGGTATTACCGACGGCACGTGAAGTTACGTCAATAGCTTCGAGGACGGCAACACCAGCCTCGGTTAATGCCGAGAATGTGCGAGCAAAATGAGCTATAGCGACTTTTACTATTATTTTATTAATCATCGGTGTTTTTAATATTATGGTGTGGAATAATAATTTACCTTTTTTAGTTTTTATATAGAATAATATTCCGTAAACACTACCAAAAGCCACGATTAATATTATGTACCAGTAGCTAATTATGAAATGACTAATAGCTAGCATGGCCACGGTTATAGCTGGGAGTTTTGCATCAGCGCCACCTAAATCAGTAGTAATTTTACCTATTTGTGGGATGATGAAAATCATAAGTCCAAAGAAAGCCAAGATAGTTATAAATAATAGGACAATTGGATAGGCCATGGCGCTTTTAATTTTCTTGCGTATAGCCATGCTTTTTTCTTGCTGCACGGCCAGCCTCTTTAGTATCTCATCGATTATCCCGGCTGTTTCGCCAGCCTTGACCATATTTATATAAACATCGTTAAAGGTTTCAGGATGTTTGCCTAGGGCATTGCCTAACATTTCGCCGGCTTCGACATCGTGTATAACATCATTGAGTATCCTTTGCATGGCTGGGCTGTCGGTCATATTGGTCGATAGGGCACTGAGAGCGCGTAAAAGTGGAACACCCGCACCAATCATAGCGCTGAGTTGGCGAGTAAACATCACTAATTGATCAGATTTTACTTTGCCACCACCTAGTAAACCACCGAATTTAGTGATGGTTTTTGGCTTGCCTTCCTTGATGCTGACTGGCCGAAGTCCTTGTTTACCCAGGGCGTTTATGGCGCTGTTACGATCGGGTTGGTCGATCGTACCATTTACTGGCGAATCTTTATTATCAATAGCGACATAGGTGAATATTGGCATGACTATTCCTTAGTCACTCGGATAACCTCTTCGATGGTCGTTTCGCCACGAAGAGCTTTTATGATTCCATCAATCTGCATTCGTAGCATACCTTCGCTAATACCTTGATCTTGGATTTGGTTGCTCGAAGCGTTGGACATTATGAGTTTTTGAACGGCAACGGAATTATTTAATACCTCGTATATACCAATACGCCCTCTGTAACCACTTAGTGCGCCATCTTCGTTATCGTCGGGGTTATTGCGCCATAGGACGTTAATGCCGTGTTCGTCGGTGCTAAGTGGGGTATCGGCACCAATACCTTCGGCTGCAGCTTTTTTCTCTAGTTCGTGTATAAAACTAAAATCTTGGTCTGGTTTGAGACCAATCATACTCATGATCATCTGTTTTTCAGCCTCGGTTGGTTGATAACTCTGTCTGGTTTCATGATGTAATTTGCGAACCAAGCGTTGTCCGACGACAGCCCGAATAGTGCTGGCAATTAGGAATGGTTCAATACCCATATCTAGTAGTCGCGGTAGGCAAGTTGCGGCATCATTGGTATGTAGTGTACTAAGCACTAAATGCCCAGTTAGGGCGGCTTGCACGCCTAGGTCAGCAGTTTCACTGTCGCGGATCTCGCCGACCATTATAATGTTCGGATCTTGGCGTAATAATGCCCTGAGTCCATTGGCAAAGGTTAGACCGGCTTTTGGATTAGTTTGAGTTTGGTTAACGCCTGGGATTTTATACTCAACTGGATCTTCGACAGTAGAAATATTAACACCTGGAGTGTTTAGAATGGTTAAAATACTAAATAGACTGGTTGATTTACCACTACCAGTTGGTCCAGTTACTAATATCATCCCGTTAGCTTCGGTCATAGCTGTGTTAATGGTTGCCAATGGTTGTCCCCAATAACCTAGTGATTCTAATGAAACTGCTTGGTTGGATTCATCCAGAATACGCATGACAATCTTTTCGCCATCGGTAACTGGCAGCGTGCTTACGCGTAAAGCATATTGTTTGCCACCAACTTTAATTTTAAAACGTCCATCCTGGGGTACGCGGCGTTCATCGATTTTGAGATTACTAAGGATTTTAACGCGGCTAACTAGGGCCATCAATACATTGCGCGGTAGGCGATTCACTTCTTTTAACATGCCATCTATTCGATAACGTATCTGGACGTAACCTTCGCGTGGTTCAACATGAATATCGCTGGCATGGGATCGTATAGCCGATTCTAGTAATAGATTTATTGTCTGAGCTATCGGTGAATCCTCGGATATTTCTTGTTCTGATATGGTATTGTCGTCAATTTCAGTGCCGTTGCTGTCATCGTCATCAGTTTTGTCGACACGTTGAATATTGATTACTTCATTTAGCTCTTGGTTAACATCACCACGATAAACCTCTAGGCTAGTGATTATATTATCGCGTGGTGCGATATAGACCTTGGTGTTAGTACCAATCTGTTTTTCGATAAAGTTAACTGCCTGAACGTCATCTGGATCATCCATCGCCAAGTGGTTAGTGCCATCTTTGTCGATCTTGAATAGTACGGCATTATATTGCCTAGCTATCCGTTCGGGTATTTTTTTAATTATATTCTGAGGTATAGTGCGAGGGTTTAGTTCGATGTATGGTATTTGAGCGTATTCCGAGAATGCCTTGGCCAGGGTTTTATCAGTAATAAGTTCGTTCTGGAAGGCTAGGGCTTGGAGTGACCGCTTTGAACTAGCCGCCTCGGTCTTTAAGGCGTTAGCTTGCTCTTTAGTGACTATGCCACTATGAACGAGCAAATTTTCCATTGTAACATCTGAAACGCGCATACTGCTTGTGCTCTATTGTAGTCGACGAGATAAAAAAACGCTAGGTGTTATAATAGGCGGTGATGCCCAAAGATATAAACAGTGAAAACGAGATGAAAGATTTCGGTCGATTGATCGGTTCTTTGCTGTGTGGCGGTGAAATTATTGAGTTATTAGGCGATGTTGGTGTAGGAAAAACAACACTAGTCAAAGGTATTGCAATTGGTCTAGGGATTGATGAATATATTCAGAGCCCAAGTTTTACTATTAATCGTGTTTATAAAGGTCGAGATGACTTAACTTTGTCTCATTATGATTTTTACCGTTTGAATGATGCTGGGATCATGACAAATGAGTTACAGGAAACAATTAGCGACCCAAAGACGATCACGATTATTGAATGGGGCGAGATAGTCGCCGGAGTACTGCCGTCTGATCGTTTATCGATCTATATAATCTCGCCTACTGAAACCTCTAGACGGCTTACTGTTGATTCGGGCGGTGATAATAGCCGAAAGCTAGAAAACGGATTAAACCTGTGATTTTATTATTAGATACTAGCACGGCGATTTGTAAACTAACTTTCATTGATGGTGAATGGCGTTGGTATGATGAGTGGCAGGCTGATCGAGATTTAGCCAAAGGGTTATTAGGTTATTTGGATAGAAAACTCAAGGATAATAACAAAAACTGGTCAGACGTTACGGCGCTTGGTGTTTTTGAAGGTCCTGGTAGTTTTACTGGGCTAAGGATCGGAATAACCGTCATGAATACTATTGCTTATGCCCAGAAAATCTCGATTGTGGGTGGTCGTGGTAAAAATTGGCAAGATGATATTATCGCTAAATTAAACACTGGTGCGGATGAGAAAATCGTTTTACCGTTTTATGGCAGTGAAGCAAATATTACAATACCCAAAAAATAACTTGCGCCTATGGTCTAATAAAGGCTATTATAATATATAGTCCATTTTAGGACTCTGAATATTTTTTGAAACCGACGCCAAAGGCCGATTGAATTTTTATACAAGCTTTTTAAACTAGTAATAATTTATAGATAAAAGCCCGGCGAGGAAAGGAACCACCATGATAGAGGGAATTATTGCCGTAATTATTGGGGCATTTGCTGGAGTATCCGGCACTTTTGTCTACGAAAAGCGCCGTCAAAACAGTGGCAAGATACAGTCCGAGAAAGAACTAGCTGCCGCCAAAACCAAAGCTAGCGATATCATATTAAAAGCCAAAGACGAAGTTCTAAAACTAGAAAACGAACGACGTCACGAATGGAAGAAAACTGATGATAGGTTAGCTGAACGCGAAACTACACTCGATCGCAAAATCGACGAGTTAGATAAACGCTCTGAAAAACTACGTGCCGAAGAGCGAAATGTCGAAGACCTCAAGGATGAGATCCGTGAGATCCGTGCCAAACAACAGGATAAATTGGAAAAGGTAGCTAAACTTACTAAATCTGATGCTGCTGAAAAACTAATGCAGATGACCGAGCGTGATATTAAACAGGATCTAGTGGGTCTAATTAATAAACTGCAAAACGATGCCAAAGAAGATGCTGAGGAATTAGCTCAGACTATATTAGTTACAGCTATGGAACGAATGTCATCTGAAGTCACGGCTGAACGTACTGTTACTGCTATTAAATTACCAGACGACGAGATGAAGGGCCGTATTATCGGCAAAGAAGGCCGTAATATCCAGTCATTACAGCGTGCTACTGGTGTTGATATTTTAGTCGATGACACGCCTGGTATGATCGTACTTAGTTCGTTTGACCCAGTTCGTCGTCAAGTTGCTCGTATGAGTTTGGAACTTCTAATGAAAGACGGTCGTATCCATCCAGGACGAATCGAAGAAGTAGTTGCCAAGGCCGAACAAGAGATCAACAAAGAAATAAATCGTGCTGGTGAGGATGCTGCTCGTGAAGTTGGTGTTGTTGGTATCCCCAAAGAAATGTTGCGGCTGCTAGGTGAACTAAAATTCCGTACTAGCTATGGCCAAAATGTATTAATGCACAGTGTTGAAATGGCACATATGGCCGGATTAATTGCCGAGGAAATCGGGGCTGATGTGCGCGTTACTAAGATTGCTACATTACTACATGATACTGGCAAAGCTGTCACACACAAGATGGAAGGCAAGCATCACCATATTGCCGCCGAGCTAGCTCGTAAATACGGTGTATCCGAGGATATCGCCCATGCTATCGAGGCTCATCATGATGATGTAGAAGCTACAACACCAGAGGCACTGATTGTCCGTGTGTGTGATGGTCTATCAACGGCTCGTCCAGGTGCCCGTAATATTAGCGCCGAGAACTTCGTAGAGCGTATGCGTGATTTAGAAAATATCGCGCTAGGATTTAACGGTATCGACAAGGCCTATGCGATTAGTGCTGGTCGCGAAGTTAGAGTAATCGTTAGCCCCAAGGCTATTGATGATCTGAGTGCAATTAAACTGGCTCGCGATATCGCTGTAAAAATCGAGAGCACTATGCAGTATCCAGGTACTATCAAAGTGAATGTTATCCGCGAGACACGTGCCGTCGAATTCGCCAAGTAGTCTAGAAAATATTAGTAAAACTAAATAGCCGTTTACTGTAATTTCCAGTAAACGGCTATTTGTGTGCTATGTCATACTGCTTTTAATATTAAAACTTATGCTTTATGATAGGTATTAATGACTAAATCTGAAATTCGCAAAGACTATTTCAAGGATGAGTATATTATTTTTGCCCCTAGTCGTTCCGAGAGGCCACAAACTATCGAAAATCCTGCGGTTGTCGAGACTACTAGTAACTGCCACTTTTGCCCACATAATTTTCATGACGAGATTATAACCTATCAGGACGATGGTTATGGTGATGATTGGGAAGTGATTTCGATAGTTAATAAATTTGCAGCACTAACACCTGACAATAATAGTGCCTACGGTCAGGCTGAAGTGATCGTTGAAACACGAAAACACGGTATGGATATAAATGACTTTTCAGTCGACCATATTGTCCGAGTTTTCAACGCGTATATAGATAGATTTACGAATCTAAAGAATATGGACGGGATCAAACATGTCATCGTGTTTAAAAACGAAGGTGGCAAAGCTGGCGCTTCGGTTGCTCATACTCATTCTCAGGTTATTGCATTGCCTATATTGCCACCCAAAGTCGAAGCTGAGGCTATGGCTTATAACAAATATTATCTTGAACACGCCATCTGCCCATATTGCGACATCATAAAACTAGAAACTGACAAACCTAGGGTTATATGGGAGGACGACAATCTATTTGTATTGGCGCCTTATGCTAGCAATTCACCATATGGAGCTTGGTTTATTCCTAAACGTCATATTCGATTGATATCTGAACTTACTCGTAGCGAAAAAGAGTCATTTGCCATCGCTATGAAGATTGTTCTAGGTAAATTGGATGAAATCGGTGTGTCATATAATTATTTTGTAGAAAATGCTATTAATCGCGAAGATTATCATATGCATATAAAACTAGCACCACGTCCAAATGTATGGGCTGGGCTAGAACTGGGCACCGGTGTAATTATAAATTCTATTTTTCCAGAACATGCTGCGGAAATCTATCGTGGGGAGACCAAGGCTAAAACAATCAGGTTTTAGTGGTAAAATAGCTAGCATGAGCAGTGGGCAACTAGAGGGACTTTCGTCGAGAGAGGTTAAAGCTAAACAAAAAAAGTTTGGTTATAACGAGCTACCTAATCAATCTAAAAAGAACATCCTAAAAATAGTCTTTGGGTTGTTGACTGAACCCATGATATTTTTACTGATGGCGACTGTCAGTATTTATTTTGTTTTAGGTGACAAAAATGAAGCATTCTTGCTCTTGATATCTTTTGTCGGTATTATTTCGATTGGGTTATACCAAGAGTTAAAAACCGAAAAAACATTGCAGGCTCTGAAAAATTTGTCTAGTCCTATATCTGATGTTATTAGGGATGGTAAACGAGTAACTATTAATGGTCGCGAAATCGTAGTCGGTGATATTGTGATACTCAGCGAAGGAAGCCGCGTGCCGGCCGATGCCCGACTAATTTCAGCTGATAATTTCAGGGTTGACGAGTCGTTACTAACTGGTGAATCCGAACCGGTCGAAAAGCGAGTGCGAAATGCAGTCAACCCAAATGACAATTTATTATTTTCAGGCACGCTAATCGTCAGAGGTCATGGTATTGCCGAGGTAACCAGTATTGGTGTCAAAACCGAGATCGGTAAAATTGGCACTTCACTAAAATCAATTGGCATAGAAAAAACTCTATTACAAAAGGAAGTTAATCGAGTTGTTGGGTTTGTGGCCGTTTTGGCGATTAGTTCGTCGCTATTATTGACCTTGGTATATTGGATTAGCCAGGGGAATTTAATTCGAGGACTTTTAGCTGGTTTAACGTTAGCGATTGCTATTTTGCCAGAGGAATTCCCAGTTGTTTTGATGATATTTTTAACTTTGGGTGCTTGGCGATTAGCTAAAAGTAATGTCCTAACTCGCAAAGCCCATACCATTGAAACCTTAGGCAGTACGACAGTTCTATGTGTCGATAAAACTGGTACTTTGACCGAAAACCAAATGCGTATTGAGAGTGTAATTAACGCCAAGGGGTCTATTTATAATGATAATTTTGTCGATGTAGCTGAAATAATAGAATATGGGGTTTTGGCTTCACAAAAAAATCCCTATGATCCGATGGAAGAAGCCTTTATATTGGCTGGCAAGCAAGTTTTTGGAAACATCGACAAAGTCTATGATAGTCAAGAGATCGTCAAAGAATATCCAGTAGAGGATGGCTGTCTATCGGTTGCCCAAGTTTGGGGATATAACGATAAACCCGAGGAAGTTGCATTAAAGGGTGCTCCAGAAACTGTTTTTGATCTATGTCATATTCATAAATCTCAGCGCACTAAGCTTGAACGTGAAGTTAAGAGTTTGGCCGAGCGTGGGCTGAGGGTGCTCGCGATAGCCCGTGGATCGATCGGTAAAGGGGAATTGCCGGACGATCGTCGTGATTTTGATTTTGAGTTTTTAGGTTTGGTTGGTTTGGCGGATCCAGTTCGCAAAGAAGTACCTGCGGCTGTAAAAATATGTGAAGAGGCCGGCATCAGAGTAATTATGATAACTGGTGATTATTTAGAAACGGCTGTTAATATCGCCAAACAGGCTGGTATAGCGAATCGTGGGGCTATTACCGGATTAGAATTTGAGCAGATGTCAAAATCAGATAGGGCTAATACTATTAAGTCCGTATCGGTGTTTAGTCGTGTCAACCCATCCCATAAACTATTGATAGTAAATGCCCTAAAAGAGTCCGGTGAAGTGGTGGCTATGACTGGTGATGGCGTTAACGATGCGCCAGCGTTAAAGTCGGCTCACGTCGGTATTGCGATGGGTGGCAGGGGGACTGATGTTGCCAGAGAAGCGGCCAGCATAGTACTGCTGGACGATAATTTTACTTCAATTGTTCACGGTGTTCGATTGGGGCGCAAGATTTATGATAATTTACGCAAGGCTATGTCGTATATTATTTCGGTCCACATCCCTATAGCTCTCTTGTCACTCTTGCCTGTGATATTTAAATGGCCGATAGTTTTAATACCAGCGCACATTGTATTTTTGGAATTCGTGATCGACCCAAGTTGTACGATTATTTTCGAGAATGAAAAAGAAAGCAAAGACATCATGAGTCGCCCACCGCGTAAATTATCTGAGCCGATCTTTAGTAAGAGAATGGTTATAAATAGCCTATTGCAGGGATTGCTGGTGGCGATAATCGTCGTAGTTGCCTTTAGGGTATTGCTGGATATGGGTTGGAACCCAGACAAAGCTCGCGGTATGACATTCCTAATACTAGTTATTGCTAATATCTTCCTGATATTGGGTATTTCTGGCAAACAGGCAATAGCTAACATTATTCATCGCGAGAATAAGGCTATGATAATAGTCCTACTGGTGACATCTATATCGTTAGTTTTGGTGTTTAATGTCGTATTCCTGCGAGAGCTATTCCATTTCGAACCATTAACATTTAATGAAGCATCCATGGGAGTGTTAGTGGGTGCTTTGTCGATATTCGGGATTATGCCACTTAAATATTTGATAAATAGGGTTACATCTAGGGGTTTGGTAAAGTAGAAAACGGAGCTCTGCCAAATAAAAAACCCGACATGAATGCCGGATTTTTTATTTGTGTATAGACGTTATGATTGAGACAATTTATATTATTTACACGTTTCTACACGATTTACACGATTTGTATAAACCTGTGAATTATACCCTATCAAAGCCACACGCACGTTGAAAATTAGATAATGAACCAAACATGTTTATAATTTTACTATTTGTTATAAACTTACCTTCTTTGCTAAGCAAAGTTATTGTCCTTAGTGATAACGGTTCATCTGGACTAATTTCTTTTGCCAGCTGAATTATTTCTTCTTTGGTCAGGTCATTTAAATCTGAGCGATCGACAACTTCAAAACCACACGCACGTTGAAAATTAGATAATGAACTAAACATGTCTTTAATTCTTCTGGGACTTGGAAACTCACTGTTCATACTAAGCTCACGAATAGATGAATAGACTAACGGTTCATCTGGACTAATTTCTTTTGCTAGCTGAATTATTTCTTCTTTGGTCAGGTCATTTAAATCTGAGCGATCGACAACTTCAAAACCACACGCACGTTGAAAATTTAACATTGAACCGAACATGCGTTTGATTTTATCAACACCTGGGAACTCATTGTTTTTGCTAAGTTCACGTATGGATGAATCAGTTAATGGTACTCCTGGACTTTTTTCGAGTGCAAGCTGAATTAGTTCTTCTTTTGTTAGTTTATTAAAATCAACACGTAATGCCCGAATTTCGATCAAGTATCGATAATTCTTCAAAAACCCAACAACCTGTGGGCTGAATTTAAACTCAAATCTATCAACATCAATCGGATAATCCTTATCATTATGACCCGCATAGTTACCATTTCTTGATCTGAGTCTGTTACTAATAGTTTCTACTTCATCAGAAAGACTATTTACCATATCTAATCGCTCAATATTTGCTACAAAGTCCAACACATCAACGCGTGTTTTGTCGTTTGTTTTTCTGAGGCCACGGCCCAATTGTTGCTCAAATATCGTCTTACTTTGCGTAGTTCGCAGAAATACCACTAATCTAGCGTCTGGGATATCAACACCTTCGTTGAACATGTCGCGTACCGTGATCGTTTCCAGACCGTTCTTGCGGAACCTGTCGAGCGTATCGTCTTTTTCGGAACTATTTTTAGATGAGTGATAACTTTCACCGTTCATCATTTCGGCAATATTATTGGCATGTTCAATGTCAGCGCAAAATATAATCGTTTTAACAGTTTCACAACCTTCTTTGTTGCGAATTTCTTGCTGGGTTTCAATAATTTTTTTGACGATTTCTTCATTTCGAGGTTCAATATCTAGTAATAACTTAAGCTGATCAAGTTTTTCCCGACTAAAACCACTGCCAATTAACTCTAAGACCGCGTCGTCATAAATTGGCGTATACTTAACGGACGCAAGATAGCCTTCGGCTAAAGCTTCTGGTAATGTCTTGCTGTACAAGGCTTCACCAAAATGATCAGTAATATCTTTTTCATCCATACGCTCTGGAGTTGCAGTCATACCAAGTTGGAATTTGGGGTGGAAATATTCAACTACTTTTTTATAAGTATCCGCTTCAATATGATGAGCTTCGTCATAAATAATATAATCGAAATAATCTTCAGGTAGACGATCTGCGCTATTATATAGCATTTGAAAGCTAGCAAATGTAATCTCACTTTTTGGTAATTCTTTTTGGTTATTAGAATAAAAAGATCGATCTACGTCAGGTAATAACTCGCTAAATCGTTCATTTGCTTGATCAAGGATATTATTTTGATGTACCACAAAAAGCGCACGTGGGGTATTTACGCCAGCATCTATCGGTTCTTGACGGAATTTAGCATAGTCAAAAACTGCAATGGAGGTTTTACCTAATCCGGTTGCTAAGTGAATTAAACCTCGATCGGCGCCAGACTCCCTCGCTTGCCACAAGGCATTCCAAGCTTCCATTTGGTAATCACGCGATTCGAAATCCTGAATAGCACGTTCTTTGGTTTCAAATTCACCTAGAGTTTTCTGAACTGGTTTAAGTGTGTTTGATATAAATGTCGCAACTTTTTTGCGACGTTCTTCGGTTGTTAACCGTTCATTTGAGTTTATAAACTCATCGGACATACTCTTGTATTGTAGCATAATTGTTATATAAGACGTGGTATTTAGCGCTAGCTATTTCTCCTAAAAAATAGTTCACTTTTTTATTCCTAAAATGACATTAAACACACAATTAACAGATACACTACTTGACTAATCGGGTGCCCTGTCGCCCCAGTTTGAAAGTTCCGATTCTCGGCGGAATAAAGCCAGCTATTCCAGTTTAAGCAGCATGACTCCTCTGCAATCGCAGAGTATTTTTATTTGTGCCGGCAGCGGCAGGCTGCCATATCTTGAACTAGCTTCTATCTATCTCGGCTAGCTCAGAGACTATAACTCTCATAAATATTTTTTACAAATCAGTCAAAAATACCACGCA
>JBAXHQ010000008.1:0-29571 GCA_037138815.1 Candidatus Saccharimonadota bacterium | reverse complement strand
TTACGTTCACTGTACTTATATAGTATAAGCGGTTTTAGGGGGGAGGGCAAGGGTTTTTAGCCAAGTTTTATAGTAAAAAATGACTAGAAAAAATAAAATACCCATCACTAGGATGAGTATTTTATTTTGGTGATCTCACCGGGAATTGAACCCGGGTTGCCAGGATGAAAACCTGATGTCCTAACCATTAGACGATGAGACCATAATGATTAATCGCCAGATGATTGTAACAAAAAAAACCTCACTTGACTAGAGTTAATGTCTAGACAGCCCTATCAGATAGTCATTTTATTACTATTACGTCCAATTAGCTTGTGTTTATTGATAAATTGTTATGTTTATTATTGACATTTTAGCCCTTTTGTGATAATCTAGTGCTATCAGTTGTCCAGAGTGTGAGGACTATAGGATAGCGGAGGATCGTTAACAAATCAGATTATTACAGTGCATGTCTGAGACATGTATTGTTAAGCTAGAATCAACATATCCTATCTTGTTCGAGGGTGGCACGCCGATAACCTATATGGCTAACGGCGCGCTGCCCTTGATGATTGGGTGGCTAGTGTGGCATTCGTCACACCGAAACTCAAATCAAAAAGAGAGAGGGATATGATTATGATTATTTTGAAAGAAGACTTGTTAAAAAGAGTCAAGGAAGCACTCGATCTGATAAAGGCGAGTGATTACGAAAAGGCGCAAGCAATACTCGAGAGGCTAAAGAAAGATTCCGAAGCAAATGTCATTGCCACCAACGAACTACTGGATTTTTCCGAAAAAACAGTAAAAGACGTTGATATGATGACGAAATTTGTCGAAGAAAAGATTAAACTGGGAATCGACGACCTATCTATAGAACAGCAATTAAAACAGCTAGACCCTAGAATAGACACGACGAATGACCCAGACGAACAACGCATTTCATTATTTGCAACGCTCAAGGAAAGTTTCAAAGGTAGTTTTGGTAAACGCCACAAGAAAACTGACGAGGATGAATACAATATTGGAGGTGAGAATGAGTAATGGTAACAACAGCAATGATTTTACCTGCCGCTCTAATCCTTTCAATACTAATATTGTTAGTTTTGTGGATTAGGGCGAAGAACGCTGGCTGGGCATTCCCAATGGCGTTAGTCGTTTTTGCAATAGCCTCATTAAAAGGTAGCTACTCGTTATGGGTTTTCTACTGGCTTACGAGCACGGCATTTTGGTTGTTTATTTCTATCGGTGCTATTCTGTTTCTGTCGTCAAGATTAGTTGGATTTAAGAGATTCGCAATTGCGGCTCTCGTTACAGCATTTTTGGCTGCTGGAATCGTTTACATCGGACCAATGTTTCAATCAACTGCTTCAACCAAAATACAACCACCCGCAACCATAGTGACCACCCCAGTCGACAAAACAGCCCAGCTAGCAAAAGTCAAAGAGACAATGGCAACCGCTGGATGGAGTGAGAGTGATTACAAGGTTGTCGATATTGATCCTACCAAGGACCAATCAACTGGTGGTGACGGATCATTTGATAAAAATGGTATAAGAGACCCTAATAGTATGGTAACTTTTTTGAAATCAGGACAAGAAGCTTCAAATGCCCTTTTGGGTAAAATCCAAAAGGAAACCGACAGTAAATACGCAGATATCACAAATCCAGAAAACTGGGTTGTAATTCAATCCAACGCGCCATTTAAATATACAGGTAATACTGGGTATAAGAATGGCACGGTAGTTAATGTTGGTAGTAAAGATGGTAAAAGTGGTGATATATTTATGTTATTTGTATCACCAAAGCTAGACAAAGTAACTTCAGTCAGAGGTGCTTGCGCTAACCCGCAAAATAACATTCCAGTACTGACACCAAAATCTAGTAATATTAATGACTATCAACGCCCAGGGACTGACAATACTACAGATTCTGGTACTGGCGTTAAACCAAAAGTACCCACAGTCACAACTCCGGCCGAAAGTAGCCCACCCGTGGTGGAAACTACTAAGACTGGAAATGGTGGTATTATCGACACTCCAACAAAAACACCTGGTAGTGAAACTGGCACAACTGCGCCAGGCGCTACCCCACCTACTAACGGAACAACACCCCGTGTTATTCCGCCAGTAGAGGCTGGTGCTAACCCACCAACTAGTGGAAATTCCGATTCTGGAACTAATTCCGGTGATCCAGGAAACCCATTTTAATTAATCCGTGGTTCTAGCTCTACTGTTTCCGAGGAATCTATTCCTACTTGAGCAACATTAGTTGCTAGTAGTGAGTAGATTCCTCGTGATTCACTTTTTTGTGAATCGACATGCACATTGTAATAATCTGATTTGTAACGCCTTAAAAATTCAGGCTCGGAATTATAATTTTAAATATTTTTAAATTGATTTATCTATTATGATAATCAAAAGGAGAATTTACATGAATAAACTATTTTCGCTTTTGCGAAACGCTCCTAAGCGAACCGCTGCATTAATTGCAATAATTGCTGCCGTAATTATTGTACCTGCAGTATCATTTGCTTGGGGACCAGATCGCCCAACTTATACGATCGAGCACCCTGCCGATCACGTCACATTCAACTCAATAACTAATAACCCATCACATGGTGACGAACGTAATTTCGTCCAAGTACGTGATGCAAATTCAGGTAATGAAACCTACGCCGATCAGATTGGCTTAACCGCCGGTCACGAATACGTCGTATATGTTTATTACCACAATAATGCTGCCAGCAACCTTAACGCCAGTGGCGTAGGTATTGCTCACGGCGCTTATGTCAAAGCTCAAATCCCCGCTGTTGTCACTAACGGTAGCGCCGGCACAAAAGCCGTCGGTTACGTAGGTGCTAGCAACGCCACCCCAAGCGAAGTTTGGGATGATGTTAGCTTTAGCAATACAACCGGTGGTGATATTGCTCTACGTTATGTACCAGGTTCTGCAACCATACATAACTTTGGCGCAACCAACGGTGCAACTATGTCCGATAGTATCGTAACGACCGGTGCAGCATTAGGCTATAACAGCCTCGATGGTGTATTACCTGGTTGTAACGAATATGCCGGTTACGTAACATTCCGTGTCAAAGCCGATCAACCTAACTTCACCATAACTAAACAAGTTCGTAAAACTGGTACAACCAGCTGGAACGAGAATGTTGCAGTTAACCCTGGTGATAGTGTTGATTATTTGATTACTTATAAAAACACCGGTACAACCACTCAAAATGATGTTGTTATCAGCGATGACTTACCAAATGGCACTAGTTATATTAGCGGTACAACTTACCTAGCTAATACGACTAACCCAAGTGGTATACGAGTCAGTGATAACGTCACTAATAACGGCATAAACATCGGTAACTATTCAGCCGGAGCTGCTGCTTACGTCAAGTTCAGTGCCAAGGTTGCTTATAACAATAATCTACCTACATGTGGCACAAATACTTTGACTAATACCGCTACAGCTCAGACCAATAACGGTTCAAAGAGCGATACAGCTATTGTTTACACCGTAAAACAATGTGATAACAGTAATCCTAACTTCACCATAACTAAACAAGTTCGTAAAACTGGTACAACCAGCTGGAACGAAAACATTGCAGTTAACCCTGGTGACAGTGTTGATTATTTAATTACTTATAGGAACACTGGAAACACCACCCTATATAACGTCACTGTCAGCGATACCCTACCAGGTAACGTCAGCTATATTGCCGGTACGACCTATGTTAATGATGCAAAAACCAATGACAGTATTGTCAATGGCGGCATCAACATCGGTACCTACACAGCTGGAAGCACTGCTTATGTTAGATTCAGTGCATTAGTTGCTGCTAACGATGCTTTGCCTACATGTGGCAATAATACTTTGACTAACACCGCTACCGCTCAGACCAGCAATGGTTCAAAGAGTGATACGGCCGTTGTCACTGTCGTAAAACAATGCACTACCCCACCAGTTACTCCACCAACTACCCCATCCGAACTTCCTAAAACAGGAGCCGGGTTGGATGTAATGGCCATTTTAGGCCTTGGTGCAACCGTTACTAGTGCAGGTTACTACATAGCTAGCCGCCGATTACTAAAACGATAATCCGAGTCTGACCGCTCCAAAATTTCTGAAGCGATTCAGACCAAACAATTACCCCTGTCTTTATGGCAGGGGTAATTTGTTTTTAAACGATCTGATATAATTATAGGTAATATGACAAAGCAAAAAAAGAAACGCAACAAGGTTTATGCTGGTGCAGATGCCGCTATCACCAAACCTATTATCACTCGTATTTCAGCCGTTAATCGATCCAAGGTCGGTCAATGGTGGTTCGATCGCAAGAAATCCCTCAAACCCATCCTAATAACCGCTGGAGTTGTAGTTTTTGTTATCGTATTGATTGTCGAAATTGTTCGTATTGCGAGTGGCTCTATTTAGTCTCGATCGGTAATCTAAAACCGAATGTACTGCCTTCGCCTTCTACTGATTCGAATATAACCTTACCGCCATGAGCTTCAACGACTTTTTTAGCCAAGAATAACCCTACACCAGTGCCATCTGGTCGTTGCTTTCGAGCATTACTAGCACGATAGAATTTAGTAAATAAATGCGCCTGCTCGCTAACCGGTACGCCGATGCCGGTATCTTTGACTGTAAATAACACCTCATTATCATCGATCGATAGGCCAATATCAATTGACGAATCCTCATGCGAATAATACAGGGCATTATCAGCAAAGTTCATGATAACCTGACGGATCTTTCCCTCGTCAATGTTGAGTATTGGGAATTTTTTAGGCGGTTTATAAACATATTTCAATTTACGAGCCAAGGCATTTGGTTGTAGCGAATTTATTTCTTGTTCGACAATTTTAGACAAGTCAGTCGGAACTTTATCAATAACGAATTTACCAGTCTGTAACCTAGAAACATTTAGAAAATCATTAATCAAATGCACCATGCGTTCGCTACTCATGAACGCTTCGTTCAGAAATTTACGCTGCTGATCAGTTATTTTACCAACATCACCCTCTAAAACCATACTCAAATACCCTTTTACACTCGTTAGCGGTGTACGCAATTGATGACTGGCCATGCTGACGAATTCATCTTTGACCTTGTCTAATTGGCGCAGAATCGTATTACTAGCTCGTAATTCCTTGGTGGCATTAGCGATTCTCTGCTGCAATGTAGCGTTCAGTTCACGAATTTCCTCTACAGCCAGAGCATTTTGAATAGCAATTATTAATTCATTCGATATAGTAGCCAAGGCTTTTATGTCGCGATTAGTGTAACCAGATGTCAGATGATCACCCAAACACAGATAACCAATAACCGAGTTTGACTGAATAAGTGGCAAGATTAATTCAATCCTGTGGCTCAGCATCAATCGCCGCACTGGATCGTCGGTGTCCAACATAGAGGCGACAATAACACTGCTGTTTTTCATATCTTGCGCCGCCTCTAATTGAACCGCATCAGCCTTTGGCAACTGCCTATGATGAGGTGTACCAGCCGAAATATAGTGTTCATCGGTTGTGTTTATGAAAAAGAAAGCTTGCTCACTCTTGAGCGTATGCCCTATTTCATACGCCGTACGCTCTAATAGATTCCTCAGGTCGGTCGTGACTGATAAGGTTTTATTCAAACGCGCAAAAAAGTCACCGGCATCGTAATTATCTTTGTAAAAGAATTTATTCGTAGTCTTGTCAAAAAACCGTTTAATTGGCTGAAATGCAAAAGCCAAAACTAGGCTAATTGCTACCCCACTAACCGTCTGCTCTGGACTATTGAGATTCCTATCAAAAATCATAGACAGGGCAAACGCAATCGCCAAATATATCGCAGCTAAAGTAATAAGGACTAGGGTATATGTAACACTGCGAACTATCGCGAGCCTTAGATCAAACAAGTGGTGTTTTACTATAGCGTAAGTAGTAAAAATAATAAATATTATTATTGAATAATCACCCAAATAATAGAGGCTTTGAACACCGAATAGGGGAAGTAGCAAGTTAAATATCGCCTGCGCAGCAACATAGAGAACCATACCAATGAACATAGCCCTTATTTTTAATTTATCGGCTTTAGTTGACTTATTGTATTTAACGACGAGATTGATAAACGATGCACTAATCAATAACACAACGGACAGATAATATACTGTAATAAAATCGCCCGTCATAACCTCATTACCCCAACCTTCACTCTGAGCGCTTGAAATAACGAGTGGAGTTAAGATAGTGACAAGCCCGAGTAATGATGTTGGGATTAGTACTAAAAAGCTCAATATTTTATGTAATACACCACTTCTATTCTCAAACGGAAAATGCTGCACAAAACCATAGAATGTAATTAAAGCAAATATCAAAAAGGCATACGAAAATCTAATTAACTGTGCAGAAATAGCACTATCCGAAAAATAACCAGATAGGTAATCAAAAAATAATGACAAGATTATGAGATTTATCTCGGCAAATAGAAGCCTATTAATTTTAGACTTTTTATTAGAAAGTAAAACCCAAAATGAAAGCCCAGTACCAACCAACGCAATTGGTATGACGAAAATTGATTTTATTATCACAACACTTATCATTACACCACCTTAAGTATATGATATTACCTTAATTACAGTTTAGCATTTTTTTCTGCAATAAACGATCCGTGATAGCCAACGCCATTTTTAAAGAAATTATATTGAGCAATCGAGGCTTCTGTACCTTTTACGTTATCATCAGTAGCAAGATGTAAAATATGTAAGGTTTTATCTATTACAAGCCACCTTTTTGACATCTTTTTCATGATGTTTGAAGACTTTAATGCTTTTTCTGTATTATCGCTAAATTGCACCTTACTGAAGTTATTTTTCTCAAGTAATATTTCAAATTCATCCTTTTTTGGTAAATCAGGCATCGCCCAACCATAACAGAATAATTCATAATCATGTTTATCTGAGTCGTTTCTAATATGATCTATGAAATAATCACAAACACACAGCTTTCCACCTGGCTTTAGTAGTCGATATGCCTCGCGTATAAACGCCTCTTTATCTATTGCGTGACAAACGCTTTCGATCGCATAAATCTTATCAAATGAAGAGTCTGGATATCCAGTTTCGGTATAATCTCTTAATGCAAAATCAACATTATCCTCAACACCTCTCGTCCTGGCGTATTTGTTTGCTAAACGCACTTGTTTCTCGACTATAGTAATACCAGTTACGTCCACTCCGTAATTCTCGGTCATCCATATCGCCGTTCCACCAACACCACACCCCGCATCTAATATTTTGTCATCTGCTGAAATGTCTAATTTCTCTGCAACATGTTTATTCTCATTTATTAATGCCTCGTGCAGATTTTTCGTGTCATTTTCCCAATAGCCAAAATGCATAGCCAAATCATCTTTGTTCATCCAAAAGAGTCTATATATCAACTGGCTATCGTCATAATATTTCTTAATTTTTTCTAAATATTTTTTATTATTCATAGAAAAAATCTCGCTATTATGAGGAATGGTAACCAAAATAAAAACTCACCATCAACTATGGCGTTAGTAAACATTTCCTTGCTGTTTACTCTCGAATTTAGATAAAAATAATAGCTAGCATACGGAATAGTTAGTAAAAGAGCAAGTGAGAAATTAGGTATTATGCCCGCACAGACACCATAAATAATCAACAGACCAGAAAATATATTTAAAATATTTAAAAATTTCATAGCACCATTTTCGCCTAGGCTAATTGCGATAGTCTTTAGTCCTCGTTTTTTATCACTTTCTATATCCTTGACATCACATGCAGCATTACTAATAAAGATTCGGAGATAATAGAACATGAACATTAGAATCACAGCAGCACTAAGCGGCACGGAATAATAAATAATTAACAGAATAACCATCAAGGCATAGAATAGTGCCGCAACATAACTCTTAAACCCAACTATATACTTTGTCATTTTCTTAAACACCGTAGTGTACAGTATCGCAATTAAGAATATGAATGCCGCAAAAAGAAGAGCACTAAGCCCTGAAAAATACAGGATAAGCCCCATGGATATGCTCAGACAGACAAAGACAATTTGATAAAAATACTTTGTATATTTTTCCATCACCTTCACTCTGATTGGGTTAGTTAGTTTGTCGTGATCGGATTCATCAGATCGATTAAATAGGTTAGCCGCAAAAACACACAAGTATATAACTACAAGAAAATCCCAGGTAACTGGGATTTTTAACACTATAGCCATAACGTACAAAGCGACAGAATCGCCAACGGCCAAAAAATGACCGCCGTAAACAAACTCATTCCATATTTTTATAAGTATTTTACTAAGACCAAAAGTATCGCTCTTTCTAATCCTTATCGCCATATTCATAATCTTAACATTATTATCTAATATTTGAAAACATTGCTTAATTATTATCTATTTTGACTTTTGTAATCCTACTTATCAACGTTTTCATAAAGAATATCCCCATAACTAAAACGAACGATAAAAATACCAACCATAAGTTTAATGGCAATTTACCAAAAAGAACAACATAGAGGTATGGAATCCACCATGCCGTAATAGTGATAGCAACGCCAATTTTTAATTCTTTTTTATTTAGGTGTTTTCTAGTAATCTTGCCGTCTTCAATTTTGATAACCGATTTACCTATACGATAATATCCATAGTAAAGTGGTAGCGCGCTACCAAAAAACAAAACACAGAAAATCCAAGGGTTAACATGATAAGTAGCTTCGGACTTAGTTGCAAAATCCGTAACAAGTTTGATTATCTGATTAACAAAATCCATCGTTAATTATAATTACTCCCCCAATACCTGAATCTGAACTTTTCTATTGCGAGAATGATCTAGTTCAATAAAAAATATCCTCTGCCATTCACCAAATGATATTTTACCGTCAATAACATTCAACGTAACACTAACTGGTAAATAAGCCGACAAGCAATGGGAGTGGCCGTTTTTACATTCATCCAGCCCACACATATTCACAGTTCGAATTTCAAAATCGTTGTGACCATAATAAATATCTTTTTTGGCAATCTCGCGAAAATTGTTTTTCATATCTTCGATCAAGAGCGGCTCATTTTCGTTCACAATTACGGCCGCAGTCGTATGTAATGTTTGGACATTAACTAGTCCGTTTTTAACACCTGAATCTTTTACAAATTCAAAAACCGCTTCGGTTACATCCTCGAATTCATATTCGCCTTTTGTTTTATATTCCAGAGTCTTATTTTTTATAATCATAATCAGTCCTTTTCCGTATTATTTTGCCTTGCTCGATCAGCCTGTCTAGCGCTATTTTAAACCATATCGTATATATATCTGGGTTTTTGATCATGTCGCTTTTTAATTCGCCAATACCCATCCATTTATAGTCAGAAACTTCGCTAGCTACGGGGTGAACTTTACCATTATAATCCCCTATCAACGTCGTACATAGCTCATTTTCTGACCCCACATCATCAAATCGTTCTCGGTATTGGAAACGGTCAACTACGGCTAGGTTACAGGTAAAGCCCAATTCTTCTGTTAGTCTACGCTCACCCGCCTCGACATAACCTTCGCCCGGCAGTGGATGGCTAGCACAGGTATTATCCCAAAACAGAGGCCATAGCATTTTATCAGCGCTCCTCTGAGCGACCAGAGTTTCGCCTTTTTCATTAAATACCAATATCGTAAATGCACGGTGAAGATCACCTTCACCCAAGTGTGCTTGTATTTTATCTTTTGTACCAATCTCGTTATCTTGATTATCAACTAATACTACTTGGGTCATCTATTTCTCTCTGTTGACGATATATTTTGCGATCGCTCCGAGTTGATCGCTATACTCGTTTTGCGGTAACTTTGCCAATAACCATAAAGCATCCTGGATATATAAATTAGCAACGTCTTCGGCATCTTTTTTTGCATTAGTCGTCTCGATTAACGACGTTACGGTTGCAATATCTTCATCTGAAACTTCGTTAGAAGATTCTAATATATTATGTAAAATACCCTTACCTTTTTCATCAAGTTGGTCAATCGCCGATAGAATAACGAAATTACCCATCTTTTTTTCTATAATATCCTTGCCAATCTTTTTACCAAACTCTTTTTCATCACCAAATATATCTAATATATCGTCTCGTATCTGGAAAGCCATACCTAGATCAAAACCAAAATTACCAATTAATTCAATCTGCTCATGACTCGCATTGGCACAAATAGCACCAGCCTGACAACATGTCTGCAGTAATATAGCTGTTTTTTTACTAATCATTTCAAAATAATCGTTTTTAGTGATGTTTTTATATCTATGTTCGACTACATATCTCTCATCTTCTCGGCCAGAACGTTCAAATAATATGTCCTTAATCTCACCATCAACAATTATTTTCAAAGTAGTGCTATAGAGGTCAACTAATTTTGAACTATTATTGACATGTGTTAAACCAGTAAAAACAGATGCGACATATGTAAAAGAATTACATTCCGCAATTGACGTTCCAAATTTATTCCAACAAGTCGGCTCGTCCCGCCTAAATTCCGAGTGATCTATAATATCATCGATAATCAAGGTTGAGTTATGGAGTATTTCGGCCGAGGCAGCTGGATAAACTAGGTCTTTTATGTCGCCCCCAAACACTTGTCCACTCAAGATAACTAGCGCCGGCCTAATCTTTTTGCCACCAACGCTACATTGGTAAAAAGCTAGATCAGCGTTCATCCTTTCAACATCCTGCGTAAGCAATTGCTTAATCACAGGATCGACCAATTCACTAAGTTCAATTAATTTTTCTTTTAGATTCGTGTTTGACATTCTAGCCTCATCTAATCATTAAGTTAAATTCAATTAATACAGCTTCTATGGTAATTAATTGAGGTTTATTATACCATCAAAGTATGACAAAGATAGCTATTATCGAAGACGACTCAGTAATTAGTCAAATGTATCGCATGAAATTCGAGGCCGCTGGCTTTGACGTACAGATGGCAGACAATGGTAAACGTGGTGTGGAATTAGTCGAAGCCTTTTCCCCTGACATAATATTGCTCGACCTACAAATGCCAGAAATGAATGGTACTGAAGCGCTCGAAATTATACGCAAAAATGGCTGGGGTAAAAGTGTCCCGGTCATTATTTTAACTAACCTTGGCGAAGAAGAATCACCAAAAGAACTAAAAGCCCTAAACATCCATAGCTACATCGTCAAAGCCAACCTAACACCAAATCAGGTTTTAGAACAAGTTAAAAAAGCATTAGATATCGCTTAGACACTGTCTTAAATTGGAATTAATAAAATGAAAATTGGAATAATTGGCCCGAATAATATCTTTAATGGTGATATTGGCGATAGAAAAGGTTTGCCGGATAGAGTCGCAGAGATTTTAGCTAGCAGTAACCATGAAATAGTCCTAACCCCCGATAAAAACTCCCTATTAGAATATTTTGGAAATAAATATAAAGAATTTAATGGGAACAAGATATGGTTAGTACTCCCCACAGAAGAACAAGGTTATGATAGCTACTTAAACACCGACCTTGGTGAGATAATTTCGTGCAAAGATTGGGACCGACAAGCCAATGAATTCAACCGACAATGCGATATTTTTATTTGCGTAGGATATGCTTGGGGTGGGATGAAAGAAATAGCGTGCGCTCAATATTTCAACAAAAAGAAAATCTATATCCTAAAAGAATTCATTTCAGACAAACTCCCCGAGGAATTAGGCTTCCTGGTAGAGTATATTTCCATTAATGATTTAGCTACGACTATTTAAATATCTCGTTGACCGTTTTTGTCAGCCACTTTTCGAGCAGCATTTATGACATTATCAAATAATGCCGTAACTGTTAGCGGGCCAACACCGCCTTTTAGAGGAGTAATCGTTAGATCCTGACGTTCACGAACATCAGCCGCCAAATCACCTACGATTTTGCCATATTCCGAGGCGGTTCCAGCATCAACTACGACCGCTCCGGAATGGATCATGTCACTTTTAACTATGCCCGGAACACCGGTAGCTGTAACTATTATATCAGCCTCTTTTAGGACACCCGTCAAATCGGATGTCTTGCTATTGCATACTAAAACATCCAACCCCGAGTTTTTCCATAGTTTAGATAGTGGCGCACCAACCAAACGGCCGTTACCTACGATCACAATCTTTTTTTCAAAAAGTTCTACGTTATAGCCAACCAACAGCCAGTTAATCGCCATAGCCGTAGCGGGTGTAAATACTGAATTACCACCCAGCCCATCAACGTCTTTTACGGGATCAACCGCACTTACCGCAGCATCCGTCTGAGAACTGTCGGATAATGGTAATTGAATAATAATTCCGTGAACATTATTATCACAATTAAGTGATTCAATCTGGTTTAATAACTCGGTATCCGACGGAGTGTAGATATCAACTTCAACACCTATATCCTCACCATAAATGTTTTTTAAACGGATATAAGTATCAATCACCGGGTTATCGCCAGTACGCACAATAGCTAGTCGTGGAACCACATGCCATGACTGACGAAGGGCTCTAACCTGTCCGGCTTGGCGCTCCTTGATATAACCAGCTAACTCTGATCCGTTTAAAATTTTCATAATCACCAGCTTAACAGATAATGGTCTATCAGTAAAATAACGGTTTTACAAATAATATCTACTCCTATACAATAAGCATAAGTATGAATGAAAATATATTAGATTTTGAACGTTTTAGACGAGCCACAAATTATTTAACAGCTGCACAGATCTTTCTGCAGGACAATTTCCTGTTAGAGCGACCACTGACACCTGATGATATAAAACCTCGACTACTCGGTCACTGGGGATCAGGCCCAGGCGTTAATTTAGTCTATTCTCATTTAAATAAACTCGTCAAAAAATACGGTCAAGAAATGATGTTCGTACTAGGGCCAGGCCATGCTTTTCCTGCACTGCAAGCTAATTTATTCCTAGAGGGCACTTTGGGTGAATTTTACCCCCAAGCTACTCATACTTACGAGGGCGTTGAATATATTTGTCGAAACTTTAGTTGGCCTTATGGATTCCCTAGCCACAGCAACCCAGGCACACCTGGTGTCATCCTCGAAGGTGGCGAATTGGGTTATTCCCTATCAACCTCTTATGGTGCCGCCCTGGACAATCCAAACATGATTGTTGCTTGTTTAGTTGGCGACGGTGAAGCCGAAACTGGTCCAGCCGCTAGTGCCTGGCATATTAATAAATTAGTAGATCCAAAAACCAACGGTACCGTACTGCCTATTTTGCACTTAAACGGCTACAAGATCTCCGCACCAACTGTCTTTGGACGAATGAGTGATGACGAATTGAAATCATTATTCTGGGGTTACGGTTACGAACCACGTTTAGTTAGTGGTGATAACTTAGATCAACAAATGGAAGATGCCTTGGAATGGGCTCATCAGTTAATCTGGAGCATCAAAAAATCCGAAACAGATATCGTAGCACCTCGAATGCCTATGATTATTATGCGTACCCTCAAGGGCTGGACTGGCGTCAAAGAGCTAGACGGCAAAAAAATCGAAGGTAACTGCCTATCACACCAAGTCGTCCTAACTGATGCTAAAACAAATCCAGAACAGCTGAAAATGCTAGAAGACTGGTTGAAATCATATAAATTCAACGAATTATTCGACCGTGAAACAGGTTTTGGTGATTTCGTTCAAGCAATAGTGCCAACAGGCAACCAACGCATAGGCATGACTCCTCATGCTCGTGGCGGTAACGCTGTCTATAAACCGCTAATATTACCCAATATTGAGGATTTCGCCGAAAATGCCGATATCCCAGGCACGATTGGTTCCAGCAGTATGATACGTACTGGCTTATATCTAAAAGAAGTTTTCAAACTAAATGCTAACCATAAAAATTTCCGATTTATGTCACCAGACGAAACATATTCTAATAAACTCGATGCTATCTTTGGCGCCGCATCACGCGCTTGGGTATGGCCACACGAGCCGTGGGATATGGACATGACACCTGATGGGCGCGTTATGGAAATGTTGAGCGAGCATAATATGCAAGGCCTAATTCAAGGCTACGTTCTAACCGGACGACACGCTATCTTTGCTAGTTATGAAGCTTTTATCCAAGTAATTAGCAGTATGGTTGATCAATACGCTAAATTCCTGCGACATATGGACCATTATGAATGGCACGGGGCATTCCCATCGCTAAACTATATCTTGACCAGCTCTGGGTGGCGCCAAGATCATAATGGGTTTAGCCATCAAAATCCTGGTTTTATCGACGATGTTTTACGCCGACAAGGTGATTTTGCTAACGTATTCTTTCCCGCTGATGCCAACACAACCTTAGCTGTGATGGAAAATATGTTGCAATCAACCAAGAAAATCAATGTCGTTTGTGCTGGTAAAACCCTCGAACCACGTTGGTTAACTGCGGAATTAGCTATTGAGCAAGTCGACAAATGCATCACGACCTGGGACTTTGCTAGCGACCCTAATCCAGATGTTGTCCTGGCTGGTATTGGTGACTATCCAACCAAAGAAGCATTGGCAGCCATCGACCTAACTAAAAAAGAATGGCCGGATGCACGCCTACGTTTTGTTAATATTAGTTCGCTATCTAGTGGCCGACACGGACATGGTATTGGTCGTAGCGGTAATCACATTAGTGACCAAGAATTTAATGATCAGTTTACTAGCGACAAACCAGTGATAGTTAATTTTCATGGCTACCCCGAGACGATCAAGGCGATTCTATTCAACTATGCCGTCGACTCACAACGCTTTGACGTTCGCGGTTATATCGAACACGGCAGTACAACAACACCATTCGATATGCAAGCTCGTAACTTGACTAGCCGCTACCATTTGTTAATCACAATCTTTGAAAAACTATCAGCAGCTGGTCGAATACCCGAGGATACAGCTCGTAATATAATAATAAAATACCAGAAAAAGATTACTGACAACACCGAGTTTGCCAAAGCTCACGGTGCTGATATGCCCGAGATTAATGCTTGGACCTGGAATAGTGATCTAACCGCTACTGATGACGTTAAGCTCACTCAATCCGTGATTGATGCTTAATAGCAGCTGCTAGATATAGCAGACAACAATAATACCAATTCGACAATATCGAATTGGTATTATTAGTTATATCTCTTCTTTTTTCTCGTCGATGAAACCAGTCCACTGTCTAACTAGACGAAGGACTGTTTTAAGAGGCAGCTCAATCAGTGTGTCTAGGATTAACGCAACTATATTAATTTTTTGATATTTATCCGATAGCCATTTACCTAGAAAAGTGAACGGCATAAACAGAAACTCTCGAATCGTAGAGATAGTCCCCAACCTAGTCGTAACCAATTCTAAATCTTGGACAATTCGTAGTAACCTTAACCCTAAGAAACTAGCGAATGCTAGGAATATAAAGAAGATCAAACCTTGGACGATACTAAATCCTAATCTGGCTAGCATATTAGATACGAAACCGAATACAACAATAAACATTAGAGCGTAGGCAATCGTAAAACCGATAGGGTAGCTTTTATCCTTGACCGCAGGATACAAGTCAACTTGATTGTGTTCACCATATAACGTATCGTTTATGTAAACTTGCATAGCCTTGCTATTGGTGTCACCGGGCAATTTAAATCCTAGCCTTAATATAACCAAATAAACAACTGGCGTAAGCAAATTCACAGTTAGCGGTAACATCAAAACCATACCGGTCGTTGCGATATCAAACGGAACCTCGATGGCTACGCCGATGAGGGTTTTAGTAATTAGCAGGAACACAATGCTCTTTATTAAACCTTTGTTTAATTTAGCTTTCGATGCCCTATACTCCTCTTTGATCTGTATAAAATAAGCATGCTCGAATTTGTCACTCTCAGGCAATAGTTCGCTGACCCGATCATTATTCTGAACCATACTGCGCAGAACCCTTAGCGGTGCACCGTACTTATTGATATAACGAGTTATTTTATTAGTCATATCCGAAGAAAATATTTCATCAATATTTCTATGGAAATTGGCGTAATCGTTAATATTTTCGTCGGACATATTATATAACTGCTGCATATCAGCCCGAACAACCGTTATATCGGATTTAAATAATGACCGATGAACTGCCATATAGATACTAGCTTCAAAATTAGCCTCGTCGTTTGCGCTAAATATAAACGATTTTTTGTGCAGTACTGTTTGATAATGTCTGTATGCAAATTGAACATATGCACTCTGGATATCGTCTTCGAATAATATCTTTTCACTCTCGATAGATAGTAGGTCAAGTGTCCAATCCTGAGCGGTCTTTTCGATCACGCCAGAAGCTTTTAGTCTTCGATAATTACCGTAATGTCGTTGTATGATTTCACCTAACCTATCGATCACCTCGATCGGTTGTGTATTATTTTTTATATAACCAGATTGAGTTAGCTCGATAACCAATTCTTCGGCAATGGTTTTATCGACTAAAGTAGTATTTTGTAAAAATAAATTGCGCACAAAAAAACGACGAATCGCATTTTGGGCTAATAGGTGGTCCTGAGCATATTCAGCCGCATTACGAAGCTGTTCATACGCCGTCGAAACCATTCGTCCAACACCAGCAACATTAATTAGTCTGCCGGTAGGTTCATCGGCCTTTTTAGCCTTTTCAGCCTTGATGGCCGCCAATCTAGTCCATAACTGGTGACCGTTAGTATTCAGTTGCTTATTTGTAGTCATATTAATTAAATTTCTAGCCTTTATCCACGAATATTTTATTCATTAATCTGGATTCAATAATATCACCTTTGATGTTGCGATGCTAAATTTAATATCCAGATGAGAACCGTGATTCTCATCTGGATATTTGAACCATAAACAATCTATAAATTAGAGGTTTCGGTTGTAGATTGATCGTCGTCCGATGAAATTGCTGTCGTTGGTATCGACGGGATATCTTCGACTGGTGCTGATGGTGTAAAAGTCGATTCAGTAGTTGGGTTGAACGTAGTAAATTGATTCTGGCCTCCAACTGGATTTGTAGTGCTAGGTGTCGTTGTTGCGACATCAGTGCTAGCAACCGGCAGCTCTATGGCCGCACCACCGACTTTATTAAATTCAATCTGCAAAATAACCATACCGAGAACATTCAATACGGTTTCCAATATAAAAGCTACAGGAGCAGTAGTTTTACTATCAGTAATCTGCTCAACACCTTCTGAATATTTCCATAACCAATAAATATTCACAAATGGGATAACTATCAACCATGCCGTTGGAATTTTGGCACCTAAACGATTCATTTCACCTTTGGTGCTAACTTGCCAATATAAGCTATAGATACCGAAAGTAATAAATGATAATACCAACACAGCTAATGGATTACGTGATTTCACAGGATTCTCCTATTTAATAACTTATTAAGCATAATCATATCTTAATCCATGCAGTGGCACAATGGCTCATCAGTTAATAAGGTTGCCTGATGATCGTTTTTAATTTATCCGGTGCAGTTCGACGTGGATCGCTAAAATATATTTCATGGTGGTGTTTGTTATTAGAATCTATCGTTCCACCCTGTTCTTTTATATATGAGTGCAGATTTTGGATTGTCGGACCTTCGTCGGCATATGGACCGACGTACATTACCTGGGCGGATCGACCTTCGTCATAAGAAGAAAAACGAACTTTGTTTATAGATTTTGGATTCTTTTTTTCAGTAACTTGTTTGATAATTTTCTCGAAGATATCTTTGTTGACAATATCTGGCTGCATAATCATAGCGGTCCACAGCCAATCATCTTTTTTGTCTGCACTAAAATTATCCATATCCTTCATCCACCATAAACCTTCCAGTGGCATAACCCCAAAATCAACACCCAGCTCTTTCTTACAAAAGAATTTTATACCGTACGCCACCGGATAAAGCGCCTGGATTGCATCAATATAATCCTGCGAAGTATTAGGATCACCCCGACCATCGATCATGATATAGTTCATTTTAGGCACTGTTATAGTAACTGGTTTATTTATCTTTGCCGCGTAAAATTCACTTAATTTCTTTTTGTAATCAATTTTATCCATAAGTTAGATTATATATTAAGTTCTCACCCACTACAGTCCAAATAATAAAGTCCTACCGTAGATAGGACTTTATTATTTGGAGGGCTAGGTGGGACTTGAACCCACGACATTCTGCTTAAGAGGCAGACACTCTAACCAGCTGAGTTACTAGCCCATTTACAGAAACTGATTGTACACCATCACCTCTGTTGGCGCAACACTATAATCAAATCAACGAGCTAATCGATTCTATAAAAATGGCTATCAATTAGTTTTTTATAGGGATCCCAAATTTGTTTTGCTTTTTTATGTGTTAATGTCGACATCTTGACTAGAATAATCAACAGCATACTTAGACCAGTGCATAATAACGCAGCCAAGAGTTTATAAATAAAACCTTCGCCAGCATCTAATAGTAGGATAAATGACAGAGTAATACTGAATAAGATAATCGTAACTATCCATTCATTGCTGTAGACCTTGTTACTCATCTGCATAGCAAAATTAGTACGGTTCTGTTGATTAGCAATCAATTTATCTAATAGTTTGTCAATTTCAACCTGATGCTCGCCTTTGTAATTTAGGCAGTAGGCGATCATTGCTTCGTATTCCTCTTCACCACCAGCTGGTTTGCGCTGTTTTAGGGCAACTTTTAGATAATTTAATAGCATAGATTGAATACTCTCACGAAACTTTTCAGGTAATTTAGCCACTACAAGTGCCATAGCAAAAATCGCGTTAGCTTCCGCCCTGATTATCCTATGCAGATCTTCGATCCGAGCTTTTTGACCACTTAGAATTGGTGATATATAAAAACCATATAAAAACGAGTTGACCGAGAATAACGTCAAAGCTCCACCCTCGAATTTAATAGTTGGAATTAAAATTACAATAATTGCGAAAATAGCGAATACTATAAAAAAGTAATAGCTCAGTCTAATTTTCTTTAAAAACAAATCTTTCACCTTACCCTCGTTTTGTTATTAAAAATAATATTGATAATATCTGGTACACCCGGCAGGATTCGAACCTACGACCCCTTGGTTCGAAGCCAAGTACTCTATCCAGCTGAGCTACGGGTGCATATCAGAGGTAATTATACCATGGACACTAATCATAGGCTATAATATCAATATTATGAAAACTCTAAAAAACATACCACTCAAAGACCTCACCACTATGAAACTCGGTGGTAACGCTAGTTTTATCGCAGAAGTTTATAACCAAAGTGACGTAGTCGAAGCCTGTAACAGCGCTTCGTCCCAAAAACTACCTATATTCGTGCTAGGCGGTGGCAGTAATATTATCGCCAGAGATGAGGGATTTAATGGAATTATAATCCACATTCATATTCCAGGCTTTGAAGTTATAGATGATGATGTAAATTGCACAACTATAAAGATTGGTGCTGGTGAAAATTGGGATTCAGTCGTTGAACGCACCGTGGGTATGCAACTGAGTGGTATCGAAGCCATGTCGGCTATACCCGGTACGGCTGGTGCTACGCCTGTTCAAAATGTTGGTGCCTATGGTCAAGAAATTGCCGATACCCTGCAGTCATTAACTGCCTATGACACTAAAACGAATACCTTCGTAGAATTAACTAACGCCGATTGCGAGTTCACGTACAGATACAGCATCTTTCGCGGCGCTTCAACTGGACGATATATTATTACCGCTATCACATTAAAACTATCAAAAAAACAGCCAGAACCACCATTTTACAACGCGCTACAGAGCTATCTAGATAAACATAATATAACGACGTTCGACGTAAAAACGATTCGCGATGCCATAATCGAGATTAGAAAGAACAAACTCCCCGACCCCATGACCTTACCCAACACTGGCTCGTTTTTTAAGAATGCTGTTGTTGGAAAACAACAAATGTACGGGCTACGCGCAATCGATAGTGATATACCGGTTTTTGAAATGAATAACGGGAGCTATAAAATACCTAGTGGCTGGCTAATCGAACATGCTGGATTAAAAGGCAAATTAATACATGGTATGCGCGTTTATGACAAAAACGCCCTAGTCCTAGTAAACGAATCAGCTGAATCATATAACGATCTAGCGCTAGCTCGTGACGAGATAATTAAAACCGTCCATGACACTTTTCAAGTCCAGATACAACAAGAACCCCTAGAAATATAGAAACTTGCGGTTTAACCCTTATACGCTTATGATTATAGGTATGGATCGTCGTGGGTTTACTATAATGGAACTACTTATTGTCATAGTCATTATGGGTATATTGTTAACCTTGGGGGCTGTAAATCTACGTGGGTCACAGATAGGCGCCCGAGATGCCGAACGCAAGGCTGACATAGAATCTATCGCAACACATCTCGAAACTTATTATGCTTCTGGAACCGACAGTTCTGCGGCTACTGGCGATTACCCGCCAACAACCATCACAGCTACATTTTCATCTATAAAACAGTTTTTGCGTGACATAAATACCCAATCATTGATCGCGCCTGGCATAACAGATCCAACCCAGACGTTTATATCAGCTAACAACACAAACACTCCATCACCGAACATTAATCAGTATGTTTATCAACCAATCCAAGGCGACGGCACCTTATGCACCCAGGATTCGCAAGAATGTCGTAAATTCAATTTATACTACACAACCGAAGCTGATAATATCGTTCATACAGTAACGAGTAAAAATCAATGAAAAAACCCTCGTATCAACCAGGTTTCACGACAGTCGAATTATTAGTCACCTTGTTTATAGCTGCTATTTTCTTGGTTGCTGGCTATCAACTATATACAATAGTAATCAAAGACAGTGGTGAAACGCGCGCTCAAGCTAACGCTAGTAATGTAGCCTATGATTATCTACAGCGATACAAATCAACCGCCACTAACCCATGTGTAGCTCAGACCCCTTTATTAGACCAGTCTGTAACCGTGCTTAACTTATCAAATGTCACCGTAACCGTAGCAATAACTTGTCCATATAGTTCAACTAATTCTATATCTAAAATCACCGCAACAGTTAAATATAATACACCTCAGCAGGTAGTTACTAATGCGACTTATGTCACACCATAATTCAAAAAAAGGCTTCACCTTAGTCGAGATGTTGGTCGTGATGCCAATTATTATTATCGCGATAGGTATTTTTATAAACGTAATTGTTTATATAACTGGCGGTGTATTGGTTAGCCGTGGCGCTAACAACCTCGTCTATAATATCCAAGATGCCCTGAATCGCATCGAAGAAGACGTAAAAGCTAGTAGTAATTATCTAGCGGCCAATAGTGCATCACTAACCTCACCTCAGGGCTACAATAACGACGGTACTTCGAATTTTCATAACACCAATACCACGACCGGCACGATGTTAATCCTAAGTACCTATGCGACAACCAGCAACCCAATTACTTCAAATAGAAATATTATATACAATAATGGCCCCAACCCTTGTGGTAGTAACCTGGTTAATTTGAACCAGCCCATAACTCTGAATATCGTATATTTTGTAAAAGACAACACCCTATGGCGGCGCGTAGTCGCACCAGCCAATTACGCTACGGCAGGTTGTAGTGTGCCATGGCAACGACCCAGCTGTTATCCTGGAATATCTGGAGTATTTTGCAAAACTCAGGATGTTCGGTTAGTTGACGGTATAGGTTCGAACGGTTTTAATATTAGTTATTACAGCAGCCCATCATCAACTACAGCGGATTCTGTATCTAGCGACAATACTAAATCCGACAGTGATCGTCAGACTGCATTGCAAGCTATTAGCACTATAGGGGCAACAATAACCGCTACTAATACTATTGCTGGGCGTGATGTAACTCAGACTGGCACAATCCGTGTTAGCGCATTAAATGAATAGAGCAAATAGAGTTTTAAAGGAAATATCTATTTTAATATGATTGTGTTAACATAAACGTTATAGTATATTGTAATTATAATCAAAAAAATAGGGGGCAAAATAAATGATCTCAAAAGATATTAAAGGCATAAAAAAGGATAGCGGTTTCACGATCGTTGAACTTTTGGTCGTTATCGTCGTTATCGGCATCTTGGCAGCTATCACGATAATCTCTTACACAGGTGTAACAGCCCGCGCAAAGACATCTCAATCACAGAGTAACGCTCAGAGTGCACAAACCGTCGCCGAAGCCTATAACGCAGACACAGGGAGCTATCCTCCAACTGCCGCTGCATTTTCTTCGACTGTAGTTAACGGCATTAATTTAACAACCAAACTACCAGCAAATATGGTTATAGTACCAGGCGTAGGTGGAACAGCAGGTGCATTTACTGGTTCTCCGGCATCACTTACTACACTATGGGGTACAACAATCTCTTCGGCTAACTTTACTAAAACAGTTACCTGGGCTTGTTCTCCAACCTGTACTAACCCAACCGGTGGTCGAGTTACTTACTACGACTTCTCTGCAGGCGCACAGTCAACTAATATAGTCTACGTAGGCACAGCAAGTGCAACAACAGACTTCGCTGCTCCAGCTAACTAGTCTTAGATCATAGATATTAAAATACCGCCAGTAATGGCGGTATTTTAATATCACAGAAGTATATAATCTATTTGATATAATAACTCGATAAAAAATACCCACTATATTAAGCGGGTATTTATTATTAATTAGTTGACGACTTATTTATCGCTAGGCAGTGGAAATTGTCTGGCGATTGCAACAACTTGTTTTCTGAGTTTAGCCAGTTCCTTAGGATTATCACGATTATCAATCGCTAGTTTCATCCATTCGGCAATCTGTTTCATATCCTTGGTTTTAAAACCTCGTGTTGTGATAGCCGGAGTACCTAACCTGATACCACCAGGTCTGAATGGAGGTAAAGTGTCGTCTGGTATGGCGTTGGCATTAACATTTAGCCCAACCGCATCCAGAGCGGTTTGGGCAACCTTGCCATCAATCCCAAAACTTTTATATATATCTACCAATATCAGGTGATTACTAGTCCCACCTGTTACTAATTGGAATCCACGCTTTTTTAATTCATCTGCCAGAGTGGATGTATTATCTAGGATCTGCTGAGCGTATTGTTTAAATTCAGGCTGCAGAGCTTCATAAAAAGCAACCGCTTTGGCGGCAATTGAATGCATATGTGGACCACCCTGAGTACCAGGGAAAACTGCTCGATCGATCAAGGTTGGGATATTTTCGAGTGTTTTTTCGGGTGCTTTTAGTGGATTGCTGACGATGCCCTTAGACAAAATCATACCACCACGTGGTCCACGCAAAGTTTTATGCGTAGTTGTAGTTATGACATGGAAACCATAATCAAATGGGTTTTTAACCACTCCAGCAGCAATTAATCCAGCGATGTGTGCCATATCGGCCATCAATAGCGCCCCGACTTCGTTGCCGATTTCGGCAAACTTGGCGTAGTCTAATTCTCGAGGGTAAGCACTAAATCCAGCCAAAACAATTTTCGGTTTGTGTTTTAATGCCAAGGCTCGTAATTCATCATAATCGATCTCACCTGTCGCAACATCCTTCATTTTATAGCGTATAAAATTATATAAATGAGCACTACGAGTTACGGGTGCTCCGTGTGTTAAATGACCGCCGTGTCCCAAATCCATCGCCAGAACAGTGTCGCCAGGTTCTAGCCATGCATGATAAACCGCCTCGTTAGCTGGTGCTCCGGAATGTGGTTGGACATTAGCATGATCGGCCTTAAACAGCTGTTTGGCACGATCGATAGCCAGTTGTTCTACCTGATCGGTATAATCTTGGCCACCATAATAACGTTTACCAGGGTATCCTTCGGAATATTTATTAGTAAACACACTACCTAGTGCCGTTAGAACATCTCGACTGACATAATTTTCACTAGGTATTAATTCTAGCCCGTCACGCTGCCTAGCTTCTTCACCAGCAATTAGCATTGCTATTCGCTCATCCTTCATAACCAATACCCCCTTAATATTTATATCAATTATACACCAGTCGAATAATCAAACACTTTATATAGTAAATTCAACATCTAAACAAGGTTATGGTATTTATTGACTTTATATCATGGATGGTATAGGATCGAGAGATGACGAATGATGATTACAAAGTTAAGATCGGTGTATTGATTCAAGAGACCAGACAGTCACGCGGACTAACCCAGGCCCAGCTAGCCGAAGCGCTTAGCACTAGCCAAAGTGCTATAAATCGTATTGAAAAAGGTGGACAAAATATCAGCCTTGAGATGCTAGCTCGCATTAGTGATGTTTTGTCAAGCGAACTAGTCAGTTTGAACCAATCAGGCAAAATTGATTTTCGCATCAATGGTGGCAAGAAACTATCCGGTGAAATCGAAGTTAAAACTAGTAAAAATGCTGCAGTTGGGCTACTCTGTGCTAGCCTATTAAATCACGGTACGACAACCCTACGACGTGTCGCTAGAATCGAAGAAGTTAACCGAATTATCGAGGTTTTGCAAAGTATTGGCGTTAAAATACGCTGGTTAAATGACAGGAATGATCTAGAAATTATCCCGCCAGCCCGGTTAAAACTAAACGATATGAATGTCGACTCGGCCAAACGCACACGAACTATAATCATGCTACTTGGGCCACTATTAAACCAATACCGAGAATTCAAATTACCTTTTGCTGGTGGTTGTAATCTGGGAGTTAGGACTGTTGAGCCACATCTAGCTGGTTTAGCTCCATTCGGCTTAAGTATCGAAACTAAATCTGAATATTACAACGCCACCGTCACTAAAAAAATTGTTGATCATACAATATTGCTAACCGAACGCAGTGACACTGCCACTGAAAATGTTCTAATGGCCGCCGCCCTTTACGACGGTACGATCACCATTCGTAATGCCAGCCCAAATTACATGGTCCAAGATTTATGTTTTTATCTACAAAAATTAGGTGTCAAAATCGATGGTATCGGAACAACCACCCTAGTTATCCGTGGCGTTCGCAGTATTAATAAAAATGTCGAATATTACATCAGCGAAGACCCGATAGAGGCTATGAGCTTAATCGCCGCTGGTATCGTTACTAATTCTGAAATAACCGTCAAGCGTGCGCCGATTGAATTTATCGAAATAGAACTAGCTATCCTCGGCAGCATGGGTTTGCAATACAATATAAGTGATGAATACAAGGCGCGTAACAATGAAACACGCCTAGTAGATATTACTGTCCTCCATTCAAAACTAAATGCGCCCAAGGATAAATTACACAGTATGCCATTCCCAGGTGTAAATATGGATAACCTGCCTTTTCTAGGGTTAATTGCCACTGTGGCTAGTGGACGAACCATGGTTCACGACTGGTCATACGAAAACCGAGCTATTTATTTCACCGAGCTTAGTAAATTAAATGCCAATATCGAACTAGTCGACCCACATCGTGTTTATATTACTGGACCAACCAAATGGAAACCAGCTGATATAGTAACACCTCCGGCCTTACGCCCATCGGTCGTTATAATGCTGGCAATGCTAGCTGCACCTGGCCATTCGATATTGCGTAATGTTTATTCGATAAATCGTGGTTACGAAGACTTCGCTAATCGCCTAAATACTTTGGGCGCCGACATTGAAACTTTCCGCGAGATCTAGAAGTAAGGGTTGTAGCCTCTGGCATTAGGTTCATTAAAACTGCGGGGCGGTATAATTATACCCTGCGTAGTATTACGAATATTTTGGACTGGTTGTCTAGCTGGCACCCTTAGACGACTATCTATAGCTTCCGGACTAACTGGTCTAGCAGCTAAGACACTGCGAGTACTGCCTATCACAGAACTATGATAATCATTAATCAATTGCCGATTACCGTTGATTTGTTGCCGTTGATTGAATGATACATTAGTATCTACACCCAACCTATCACTTCTGTTAATTCTGGCGATACCGCTACTGTGAAATGGCTTGTCTGCATTATCACCAATAATATGCTTATTTAAATCCATAACTATAACTAGTATACATAATAAAAAATAAAAGAAGGCCTAAGCCTTCCGTTATTTTGGGGCGAATGATGGGGATCGAACCCACTACCTTCGGAACCACAACCCGACGCTCTAACCAGATGAGCTACATTCGCCATATATGTGGATGAACTTAGTTATTGTAACAGATAAAGATCGATATGAAAATATGTTATAATGGGCTAGCATGCGGGCGTCGTATAATGGCTAATATGCCTGCCTTCCAAGCAAGCGATGCGAGTTCGATTCTCGCCGCCCGCACCATAGTGTAAAAACCGTATCTTGATTGATATGGTTTTATTTTTTATACATTGAACGATAATTGACATATTAAGTATAAAGTGGTATTATTTGATTAGTTAGAGTTAGCAGTATCACTACTGTAAATAGGTAGATTATCACTAAAATCTAACTCGTAAATTAACAAGACGAGAGACAAATCACCCCAACGTCAAACCCTAGCCTATATCCAATCATTTATATAGCCATAGGTTATTGCAAAAGCAATAAATATAAACCTACGGCTCAAATGGAGGAATAACAATGAGAGTCTTTACTATTGAAAATGGCGTAATAAAAACAGGTGCAATCGCTGAAAACATCACCCTAATCGATCGATACGATGGTACAGAAACTACATTTCCGGCAATTATTATCGGTCAAGAAGCTAGTGATTGTGAGCAGAATTTCATACCAGTTACATTGAGCCAGCGACAACGCACGGAAATGATAAAACACGGTTATGCCACAATATTATACGCCGAACCATTTCTAGCATACGACTACGAGCTAAGAATTAAGCCTCAGAAAAAAACCAATTCCAAAAAGGCATTGTGTGTATTTACCAAAAACCACAGTCAACCCCAAGGTAGGTTCGAAGGTTTATATTTACCCCAAGGCGATCAAGACTATGTCGAAGCTTTCTATAGAACGTTCCCCGGCACAACCCTCATAAAAGGTAAAGGTATCAGTGACAAATATTACCGTGATCTAAGATATTCCAAAGGTGAACATTTGTTCGACCACAAACCGGATATCGATCCAGGTATTACTATGGACGTTTTATTACGCCGAGAAGAAGCTATCGCGGTGTTACACCACGGCAACGAATTTAGTGTTGAATGTTATTCGACACCGGACAACCGTCGCAGAATAGCCGAATTACCCGAAACGGATCTACGAAGATTCTTTAACCCGATAATCAATTTCACATGGGATGGTTTCGACCTTACTAGTAATCCCTATTAGCAGATCTCGTCTATTAATTTACAAAAACCCCAGTTCTATTTTATAGAACTGGGGTTATTTTAATTTATAGTACAGTCGCCACAGCATTGCTATCTTGTCATATTTATTGTAATCTATATTTGAGGATAGCCGAGCCTAGCGCTTGGCTAAATTTGTACCTCGAAAAAAGGAAGTGTGTGTCCATGGAGGCAAAAGACAAGATTCTAGTAGCCCTGGATGTTGACAACTCGGAGAGTGCTTATCAGTTAGTCAAAGACCTAGCGCCATATGTTGGGGGATTCAAAATTGGGCTAGAGCTGATCATGGCTATAGGTGCCAAAGCCGCCATAGAAATCGTCCACTCTTATTGTGCGGATGTCTTTCTAGACGGCAAATTTTGTGACATTTCAAACACAGTCGGAAAAGCATCTAATGTGATATCTGACCTCGGAGTTAAGATGTTCAATGTTCACGCTTCGGCAGGAGTCGAGGCAATGAGAGCTGCAGTCGCCAACAAGAGAGGTTCTCTCGTTTTAGCAGTTACGGTTCTAACATCACTCGATCAGTATGATGCACAATTGATTTTTGGCAGCTCAGCAGAGGCCAAAGTCCTGCAATTTGCGCGTGATGCTAAATTAGCAGGCTGCGATGGCATAGTTTGTTCGCCGCAAGAGCTAATGATGCTCGGTAAAAACAAGGAATTGTCAGGATTGTTAAAAGTTGTCCCTGGCATTAGGCCGAAAGGCTCATCCAAGAATGATCAAGAACGTTTCATGACCCCTGGCCAAGCTATCGAAGCTGGCGCAGATTACCTGGTGATCGGCCGCCCCATTACTGGTGATAAGTCACCAGTAGAGGCTGCCAAGCGAATAGCCGACGAAATCCAAGAAGAACTGGAGGTAATTAAAGAATGAATCAAGTAGATCGAGAGATTATGATTCAATATTTAATCAGTCAGATGGGAGCGATAATATCAGACACCCATGTCGTTTTGGCCTCAGGTAAGCATAGTGATAGTTATATGAATAAGGATGCAATATATCCGCATACCGAAACAATCGCCTCGTTATGCGAAATGATAGCCGGCGAGTTCGTATATAGCGACATTGATGCGGTTATTGCACCAGCTATTGGCGGCGTTATATTGTCCCAATGGACAGCATATTACCTATCTAGAGCTACTGGTCGAGATGTTTTAAGTGTATATGCCGAAAAAACAGCCGATGGCGATTTCACCATTGGGCGCGGTTATGACAAACTCATAACTGGGAAAAATGTTTTCGTAGTAGAAGACGTATTAACAACCGGAGGATCAGTAAAAAAGGTCATCGAAGCAGCCAGGCTCCTAAATTGCAATATTATTGGGCTAGGTGCTATCTGTAACCGCGGCAAAGTAACAACCGCCGATGTTGCGAATCCACCTATGATATTCTCGTTGATGAATCTGGACATCCAGACTTGGGATGAATCGGATTGCCCACTTTGCAAGTTAGAAGTACCGATCAACACCACGGTTGGTCGTGGTAAAAAATTTCTTGCAGACAAGTCGGCTGAAAAGAAATTAACCTTCCTAGATATCGAGAGCGAGAGAGCGAATTTGGATTAAATCCACCTCAAAACCCAAAGCGGCTATTGTCAGTTATGACAAAGCCGCTTTTTAAATTGTTTAGATTATTCGTTCGCTTCGGCAGCATCGGCCTCTTTTTTGGTTGCATGAACCGTGCCATGCGGATGCTGTGGCGGTGCGTAAATCGAGTAAACCTTTAATGGCACATCACCGGTACTTATTAAGTTGTGCCATGTACCAGCTGGCACAACTACAGCATAGTTAGGCCCAGCCTGCCACATATCTAGTTTATCCTCGCTAGGCCCCATATATATTTTTGCCCGACCCTGTTCAATACGTAGAAACTGATCGTGCGTATCATGAACCTCTAGACCGATATCGTGGCCTACGTCAATCGACATTAGAGTGATCTGCAAATTCTTGCCAGTCCACATAGTCGTCCTATAGTTTTCATTCTCGATAGTAGCTGTTTCTATATCGGCTACTATTGGCGCTGGTCCGTTATCAACTATCTTCATAAATCCCCCTTATGTTTAATATTATACGCTTTAATTATCGTCAGACAAAGATACGACGAAATTTGTTATAATAGCCAGTGTGCAACTAAATCGAGTGTACCCCGGTAGCTCAGTGCCAAGCGAAGCGAATAAAAAATAAGCTTGCTCTATCCACTGAGATAAAATCTACCCAAGGTAAAAATACACGATAAGTATCCAATCACGCCCCGGTAGCTCAGTGGATAGAGCAGAGGACTTCTAAGCCTAAGGTCGTTGGTTCAATTCCAACCC
>JBAXHQ010000007.1:0-30168 GCA_037138815.1 Candidatus Saccharimonadota bacterium | reverse complement strand
ATTTAATAGTGCTTATTTCTAGCAGTGGCACATGTCAGGCGGTCGCTTTGCTCTCTATTTCCGCTTGTTTGCAAAATGAGTAAACTAATTTTGCTGCACTTGCGCTTCACGAACCACGATTACCGCCAGCTTTGCTGGCGTATCATGGTTCGGTTTCACGGGTCTCGTGCAAAATAAATAGATCTATGTGAACATAGATCTATTTATTTTGGCAGGGGCACGTGGAATCGAACCACGATCTTAGGTTTTGGAGACCCATATACTGACCGTTGTACTATGCCCCTATGGTCACATATTGTAACAGATTATTTCGTCAATTTGTAGTGTTGTAAAAGCATAGATGTAGTCCTATAATCATTAGCAGAATACCTTATATTACAAGAAAAGGAGCGGTGGGTTAGTCAACATTGACTGCTTAATACTACAGGCTATGAATATACTGATGCTTGGGTGGGAACTACCGCCTCACAATAGTGGCGGTTTGGGCGTGGCTTGTTACCATATGGCAAAAGCGCTTGCTCAACACGGGGCCAAGATCGATTTCGTCATTCCCTACACCGCTAAACACCCAGATATTGATTTTATGACGGTCCATAGTGCGACTGGATTAACCCCACTCGAGAGGTATGGTCTAGGCACATACGATAGTAGTTCTGTATTAAATAAAACCTTAACACAGGCTGACATCAAAGATCTCAAAGATATGCGTGGCGTTCAAAAATGCTATGTAAAGTTCGTCGAAAATTTAATTACGACTATAAACCCAGACGTTATTCATGTTCATGATTGGCTAACCATGGAAGCTGGTGTGCGTGCCAAGGAATTAATCGATGTGCCACTAATCGTTCACGTGCATGCCACAGAATTCGATAGATGCGGTAGTGAGAGCGGTAATCCCCTAGTCCACGAGATTGAATATCAGGGTTTGATGATGGCTGATCGAATTATCGCTGTCAGTAACATCACTAAAAATATCATCGTTTCTAAATATGGCATCCCAGCCGACAAGATCGAAGTAGTTCATAATGCTATCGATGTCACTAGTTTTGACGATGGCTATGCGTATGATATGCGAACATATCGATATCTAGAGGCTCTCAAGGATGAAGGTTACACTATTATTTCTACTATTACTCGATTCACTATTCAAAAAGGCTTGGCTAATTTCATCAGGGCCGCCGCCAAAGCTATCAGTAAATATGACAAACTAGCCTTTTTATTGGCTGGTGATGGTGAACAGCGTGACGAGTTAATCAAACTTGCAGCTGATTTAGGTATATCTGATAAGATATTTTTCACTGGATTTGTACGCGGCAAACAATGGCGTGATGCCTATAGTGTGTCTGATGTATTTGTGATGAGTTCCGTTAGCGAACCATTTGGGTTGACCGCACTCGAGGCAGCCTACCACGATAATGCTATTATTGTAACCAAACAATCTGGTGTCAGTGAGGTGCTGAATAGCATTTTTCGTTATGATTTTTGGGATGAGGATCGTCTAGCCGATCAATTAATTGGTATTGCGACTTCGCCAGTGTTAAAAAACACCCTACAGCAGAATGTTAAATATGAATACAACAGAATTTCATGGCATAATGTCGCTGAAACTTGCCTAGGTATATATAATTCCATGATTCAGAGGGCTGCAGTATGAGTAAACGAGGCATAGTCTTATATTTGCATGCTCATCAGCCATTTCGCGTGCGCCAATATAGCGTTTTTGATACGGCGTTTAATCACGATTATTTCGATGAACCCGAATACGATACCGAGCGTAATAATGAACAAGTATTTAACAAAGTCGCCAATAAATCATATCGTCCAATGAATGCCTTGCTGGAGAAATTATTAACTGATCACCCAGAATTTAAAGTGTCACTCAGTATTACGGGTGTTTTCATAGAACAAGCTGAGAAATGGGCCCCGGATGTTATCGAGAGTTTCAAGCGCATCATTAATACTGGTCGTGTCGAGATTGTGGCTGAAACTTATTATCACTCACTCGCCTTTTTCTATAGCCGTAGTGAATTTGAACGTCAGGTTGATGCTCATCGCAGTAAAATTCGTGAATTATTCGGTGTCGAAACTAACGTATTTCGTAATACCGAGTTGTCGTATAACGATGATATGGCTAAATGGGCCGAAGGTTACGGTTTCAAAGGGATATTAGCCGAAGGTTGGGATCCTATTTTACAATGGCGCAGCCCAAATTACGTTTATCGTCCAGCTGGCACTGAAAAAATCTCGTTATTATTAAAAAACTATCGTTTGAGTGATGATGTCGCCTTTCGTTTCGGGGACAAAAATTGGCCTGAGTGGCCGCTTAACGCTGATACCTATAATGAATGGGTTAACACTTCGTTAGGTGATAAATCAATAGTTAACCTATTTATGGATTACGAGACCTTTGGTGAACATCAATGGGATGATACTGGTATATTCGAGTTTTACGAGGCGTTTGTTGGTAAATGGCTAGCTAATTCAGCTAATACATTCTATACCGTTTCCGGTGCGGTTGATGCGTTTGAGCCAGTTGGTGAAATCAGCATGCCAAATACTGTGACTTGGGCTGATAACGAGCGTGACTTGACTGCTTGGTTGGGTAATAGTATGCAGCAAGAAGCTATGCGCTATATCTATGCCATGGAAGACGACGTAATGATGACTGGTGATCTGAAATTAATTAGCGATTGGCGTAAATTACAGACTTCGGACCACGCCTATTATATGTGTACTAAATGGTTTACTGATGGTGATGTTCATGCCTATTTTAGCCCTTACGAGTCGCCTTATGATGCCTTTTTGTATTATATGAATGTTATTCGTGATATGCGCTGGCGTTTACATAACGATCATCATATTGGAGGTTTGAATGGCTAGGCCGATTATACTCAGTAATGGCGAACTGCACGTTGGACTGAATGGTTTTGGAACAGTCCATGATTTTTATTATCCATATGTTGGGTTCGAGAATCATTCAGCTGGCGGTAATTTACGACACAAAGTTGGTGTTTGGGTAAATGGCGATCTTAGCTGGATTGATAACCCAAAAAACCGACCTGATGAATGGACTTTTACTTTTCGATATCCTCATGATGCCCTGATCGGTAATACTGTTGCAAAAAATAAACGGCTAGGTATAATCCTGGAATTTGATGATTTTGTTGATTCTGATATAAATGCTTTCTTTCGCAATATTCACATAGTTAATTTATGCGATCAACCACGCGAGATAAGGTTGTTTATGCATCAGGCTTTCGCGATCGGTGATTCGCGCAGCAATACCGATACAGCCCAATACTTACCTGATAATGGTGCTATATTACACTATCGTGGTCGCAGAGCCTTTGTAATTTCTGGTGATTATGATCGTAAACCTTTCGATCAATATACGGTTGGATTATTCGGTATCGAGGGGCGTGAAGGCACATACCGTGATGCGGATGACGGCGAGCTTAGCTCTAATAACGTCGAACATGGTCGTGTTGATTCAACTATTAGGTTCAAGGTTAATATCGAAGCCAACAGCTCACAAAGGGTTTATTATTGGATTGCTGCTGGTGAATCAATTCGTGAAGCGCTGGATGTCCATAAAAAAATCAAAGAGGATACTCCACACGAACGCCTAAAACGAACTGCTCATTGGTGGCATGAATGGCTAGAGCCAACTAACCGTATATTAGAAAAGTTAAGTCCGGAATATCGCGCCAGTTTTCTACAGAGTACGATGGTAGTTAAATCGCAAATTGATAAACATGGTGCGGTGATTGCCAGCACCGACACTTCGATGCTTAATTATTCGCGCGATGCCTATAGCTATTGTTGGCCGCGTGATGGGGCTTTTGCATTATGGCCGCTTATTCGTATGGGTTACAAGGAAGAGGCTTATCGTTTCTTTGAATTCGTAAAACGAGGCCTACACTCGGATGGATATATGATGCATAAATACCGCGCCGATGGTGCTTTGGGTAGTAGTTGGCATTCGTATATTCATGATGGTGTTATCGCACCTCCTATCCAAGAGGACGAGACTGCATTACCGCTATTTATTTTCGCTCAATACTATCGAATGCACCCCGACCCAAATTTATTAAAAGAGTTCTATAAGAGCATGGTTATACCAATGGCCGAGTTTATGACCGACTATATAGACAAGGCTACTGGGCTTCCTAGACCAAGTTATGATTTATGGGAACAGATATTTATAACTAGTACATATACAACCGCCGTAACATACGCAGCACTACTAGCCGCTAGTGATCTAGCATCAGCTGCAAATGATCATGATAATGCCGTTCGCTGGCGTTCGGCTGCTAGTGATATCCAAACTGCCGCTCATAAATATCTATATAACGATAAACGAAAAGCGTTTTATTGTGGGTTGAATGTCAAAGGCACCAAGATTGTTTATAACGAAACTGTCGACTGCTCGAGTGTATTTGGTGCTTATATATTCGGATTATTTGATGCCAATAGCCCCGAAATACTAAATTCAGTCGAAACCGTTAAACAGATATTTGGTATTAATGATGGAGTACTAGGATTACCGCGCTACGAAGACGATTACTATCGCAGAGCCAGCCCAGGCATTACTGGTAATCATTGGTTCATTACCTCGTTCTGGTTGGCGCAATATTATATCGATACCGGCGAAACCGAAAAAGCCCTTCAGATACTGGATTGGGCCAAGGGACACGCTATGAACACTGGTGTTATGGGCGAACAACTAGACCCAGTCACGAATGAGATCGTGTCCCCTGCACCGCTAACATGGACTCATGCTGAATATATAGCTACTCTATTGGATTTGATAGCCAAAGATTCGAAATAAAACAAACCGCCCCTGTTTGGGGCGGTAATTCGAATTCGAAATGTGTGGACTTTAGCCTTTACGAGGTTTGATTTCGTTGCGACCGAGGTTCTTTTTGGTCTCGGTATAAACCGCATGAACTCGTGCGATTGGATCGTATTTCTTTAACGAAATTTTTTCAGTGGTATTCTGAGTGTTTTTGGTTGTGTAATATGTGCGGTGACCGCTAAGCTCACTAACTAAACCAACTAATTTGCGCTTCGTATTCTTTTTTGCCATATCATTCCTTTAAAATTTGTATAGACTATTAGAGGTAATTATAGCAAAAAATATTGCTTACTACAAGGGGACGTTATCTAAAATTATTAAACGAAATCGGAAAATCAAAATCATGGGATTGGATTAACCGCATGACGTTCTGCAAATCGTCCTTGCTACCACTATTAACGCGTACAGTATCACCCTGTATCAACGGTTTAACCTTTGGCGCCTCGTCGCGGATTAGTTTAGTGATCTGTTTAGCTTTTTCTTGGTCTAGACCAGCGATAAACGGTATTTCCTTGGTTGCTCGCATATTACTAACAGCTACGGTTTTGCTGAGATCGAGGGTTTTACTGCTCTGATTGCGTGAAGCTAATTTTTTACCAATGATTTCGACAATACTGTCGATTTGCCACTCGTTGGCACCAATAACTTTAAAACCAGTCTTGTCACCTATCCAGTCGATTTCGGCGGGTGTTCCCTTGAAATCATAACGGTTACTAATTTCTTTTTGAGCCAAAGCGAAAACGTTATTCATTTCAGCCTTGTCATATTCGGACACAATATCAAAACTAAATGTTGCCATATAGCCAGTATAACAAAAAACTGCCCAAATTAGGCAGTCAATGATTATATATGGAGCCACGATCGGGAGTCGAACCCGAGACCTCATCCTTACCATGGATGCGCTCTACCAACTGAGCTATCGCGGCATACCTGAATATTGTAGCAAAAAATACAGTTGAAACAAAGTGTTGAATGGATGGGGTGTTAAATGTTGGAAGTAGATTCAAAGTACAATTCTCAATACCAAAATTATAACCCTACTCAAGGCAGGGTTATAATTTTGGTGCTGGAAGTAGGACTCGAACCTACGGAGCCGAAAGGCGGGAGATTTACAGTCTCCTGTGATTGCCACTACACGATTCCAGCGTTTGGAGCCGCCTTTCGGACTCGAACCGAAGACCTGCTGTTTACAAAACAGCTGCTCTAGCCAACTGAGCTAAGGCGGCATAATCCATGAAAAGTACAGATATAAGTGTACAAAGAAATGATGTTTTATGCAATAAGCGTATTACATATCGACCATCGTTTTACAGCACAGTACATTGACATATGTTATATAATATGCTATTATAGGATGTATAAATTGTTTTTACTTACTATCGTAGTTTAAACAATTGTATGTATATTGATAAAAGGAGTGGAGAATAGAATGGTACAAGAACGTACTGGGTTGGTGCAATTCGTCGACATAAAAGATGGATTGCAAGTAAGAGTTTTTAAATTTTTACTATCTAATAATTTTTACCCAGCGCTCAATGATGGCGAAAGAATTGATCCGAAGCAATTTTATAGTAAGGAATTCAATGGACCAGTTGGGATACTGACGAGGACATCATTTTTCTTCCCTAGCAAACGCTTTATCGGTATTATAAAAATTGACAATAACTCTTGGGTGATCGAAGTCTATGGTCGTAAAAATGTTGATAGTTTAAAATTATTAGCAAAAGACCTTTCGAAGGAATTCAATGTAGTTGTTTCAGTGAATCTAGTAGATGAATATCCTAGACCAGAAGTGTCTTCTCATTGGTAATATAATATATTATCAAAGAGAACTAAGCTCAGTTGGTAAATACCGGCTGAGCTTTTTTAAATGTCATCACATTATTACACGGCGAGGTTGGTGGACACGGCGAGATTGATTACTTGGTAGGATGAGTTTTGCGGCTTTCTCTCGTAAATTAGTAGCTAATTCTACCTGATCGATCCGTTCATAGGCATCAGCTAACATATTCAAAGTCTGCGGGATTGGTTCTAACTCTACCGCACGTTCTAGCGATTCCACGACCTTTTTCTCATTACCTAGTTTTTCCTGAACTTTGGCATAGGCAATGTGGCGGGCAGCTAAGTCGTCATCAATTGATAAGGCTTGCTCGAATGCTAATGCTGCCTTTTCGTAGTTCTGAGTTTCGTAATAAATTAAGCCGACGTTATGCAAACTACTGGCGCTAGGTTCCAGGGACTGAGCAATCTCGAAACATTCGATCGCATCCTTAAGTGAAGCTTGTTTAGCGTACAGAATTCCCAGACGGTTATAGGCACTGGCGTTGCGCTCATCGATGCGTAATATTGTCAAAAGTGCTTTCTCGGCCCTTAGGTATTTCTTGGTCTGTAATGAATCCTGAGCAATAGACCATAGCTGGTTTAGTTTTTCGGATACTTTAATCGGTAAATCAACGGTAGCTTCCTCGATGGTCTGTGGTTGATAAATCACCCAGGCGCCGATTATCACGATCAATAAAAGACCTAACATATGCAGTCTATTATACCATCATCCGCGCCAGGCATAGGCGTATATTACCGTTTGCCTCGATGCGCTGGTAGGTTTTTAATAACATATCGATGTGTTTTATAGTAGCCGCTTGAGGGCTAGCGACGATGCTTTTATATAAGATATTGGCGGCATCGGTCAGCAGTGTTAATACCGATATTCGGTCATCCTTGTAACGCTGGGCTATTAGTAGTTTTTGATAAGTACTACCGCGTAGTAATTCGCGTGCATCGCGCACGATATTACTACGCTTATCGAAGTATGCTTGGTCGTTATTTAACCTAGTTAATTCAGCTGGTAAACCATTAGCCATAAATAATAGTTGTGAACGTTTGATTTTATCGTCTATTACTAGCGAATCTAGTAATTCTTCGGATTGTTTAGCAGTAATAGGTTTTATATCTAGATTTTCAACCCTAGAGATAATTGTCGGTAGTAGTTTTTGTATGGAATGCGACACTAGGATAAAATATATCCCCTCACCCGGTTCTTCTAATAATTTTAGGAAAGCATTTTGCGATTGATGAGTCATTCGTTCGGCGTAATCGATAATTATAATACGTTCGGCCGCAGTTTTAGTCCTAGTTTCGTCATATAGGCGCCTCATACTATCGACACTTATCATGCCGCTTTCTAAATCAACCTTTTCATCGCGCTCGGGTAAAATGATTATAGGTGTTATACCGCGCAGTTCAGCGATATGTCGGGCAATAGTGCTTAGTCCTACGCCATCTTTACCGGTTAGTAACAGTGATTGAGGCAGTTTTTTGATAACCGTAGTGAGCATTTTTTCGCTAATCGGGTTGATAACTAGTTGTGTCATACTGAAACCCCAGGAAAATAATCAATAAAATCCTGAGGAATTGGCACAGTGAATGTCTGGCGATTACCGCCAGGAATGGTTATTTCGATACTCTGGGCATGTAAAAATAGGCGTTCAGCTGGCTTGCCGTAAACTTTATCTCCCAAAATTGGAGTGTTCAGATACTTCATATGAACGCGCAACTGATGAGTGCGGCCCGTTTGCGGCTGTAATTTAACTAACGAGTGTTTATTATTAGTAGCGATAACTTCGTACTTAGTAACAGCCGATTTACCCTTACTATCGACTCGGAATGTGCTAGGTGCTGACGGGTTACGACCAATTGGCAGATCAATATTGGCTTTGTCTAGTCTAGGGATACCGTTTAATACTGCATAGTATGTCTTTTTGGTTTTTCGGTCGGCAAATTGTTTTTGTAATAATACCGCTGTTTCCTGGTTACGAGCGCCGATCATTACGCCGCTAGTGTCACGATCTAATCTGTGAATAATTCCTGGTCGATTAGTATCTATATTGTAGGTTGTATATCGTCTAAAGAAATCAGCAACTGTAAATTCATCATTCAGAACACCTTTGGAGTGCGACAAAACGCCATTTGGTTTATTAATAACGATTATGTTGTCGTCGATATATATAATCGGTAGTTCGTGTTTACTAAAATCTAGCACATCAGGTGAAACTATAGCGATTTGGTCATTTTCGGTTATATCTTGTTTTGGCGAAGTAATGACTATGCCATTGATACTGACTTGACCAGCCCGAATATACTTTTGCCAAGTACTACGCGAAGTTTCAGGATAACGTTCAGCTAATTCGACATCCAGTCGTTTTTTGTCGGAAATAACCTTAAATAAATAACATTCCTTGCCCTTGAATGGCATAGCATAGGTAGTTACGCTGTCTCGTGGATTTTTGAGTAACTCGCCTTTTATACTATTTTTCTTGGCTCGGATCTGTGAAATTACATAATTAACATCATCTTCGGCCGAGGCATCAAATAATATATAAAATTGCTGTCTGTTGAAACGGAATGCCACCATGGTATTGATTGGGCTAGGATTTGAAATCTTGACTGTTTCGATATGCCTGGGTACATTTTCATCCCCTGCCAGTTCGTAACGGCGTAGGATGTCTAGGATATCGCGACTTGATACTTTCATGAGTTACTCTTGGGTCTTAGGCCTACGACCTGCTGAGCCCTCAGTAGCGTTGCGTTAGCAATTGGGGTTAAATCACGTTCGGATTGTTCGAGTTTTTTAATAACCGCGTTATCATCAATAGCCGCAAGTCGAGTTTGGAAATCGGATAGGAACTTTTCGACTTCGCTAGCTACGGTAGATTTAAAATCACCATAACGTGTTTGCCCCTTGAATTCGGTAATAACAGAATCGAGTGAAACGCCGCGCGTTAAAGCCAATATTTCTAATAAATTACTGATACCAGGTTGGTTTTGACGATCAAAGTTGATTTCGGCTTTGTCGTCGGTTGTGGCACTCATGATTTTTTTGGCAGCAGCAGCTGGATCGTCACTCAGGAATATAACGCCACGACCAGATTCGTCACTTTTGCTCATCTTTTTTGTCGGATCAATTAGATCCTTGATACGTAAACCCTGGTCATTGCCAAAGAATTCATGCTGAGATTTGACTGGTTCGGGAACTGTAAATATATCACCAAATTTACCATTCATACGCTCGGCAATATCACGGGTGAATTCTAGATGCTGAGTTTGATCCTCGCCTACCGGGATATATTTAGCGTTATATAGTAAAATGTCGGCAGCCATTAGAACTGGATAATTAAATAGGCCAACGCTCGTTCTGTCATCACCGATAGATCCAGATTTTTCCTTGAACTGTATCATGCGGCTCATTTCACCAAAACCAGTGAAACAATCCAAAACCCAGGTCATTTCGCTATGAGCTGGAATATAGCTCTGGCGGTATAGATAGATGTTATCATTATCTAGCGGTAACCCAGCTGCGACGAATACTCGAGCGTTATGTAAGATTTGATCATATAACAAATTATGATCGATCGGTGTAGTAAAACTGTGCAGGTCGGGAATGAACATATTGATCTGATATTCATCAGAATGTTTTTTGGCCATATCGATAATTGGCATAATGGCACCAAAATAATTGCCGATCGTTAAATCGTTATTAGCGCGAATTCCAGTTAAAATCACAGGTTTTGTCATAATTATCACTATTATACATTGGTCGTCGACTCTTGGCTATTAAATACTCTTTCGGTTACTAGCTAGACAAAATTCAGATAATGTTGTATTATTTAGATCATCTGAAACTATGTGATGATTTTATCCGTAGTAACAGAGTAATTTTAACAAATTAGATTATTGAAAAACATTAAACTCGTCATTAGCGAGAGTGGTATATATATAGCTAGAAACTATTTTCTAACCCTATATGCCGCTCTCGATCCATCCAGAGAGCAAATATGGCGTATCGTCATATAGAACCGGATGAGAATTACATGAGGAGGTAATTTAATGGATAGACATAGGATTTTAAAGATCACCGTAGTTATGGTGGTATTTTTGCTTTCGAGCGGTTGTAGTGGCTATGGTGTTGCTGAAAATAAGCAGCCAATGACAGTTCAGCCAGTTCAAGCATCCCCAATAACTAACGTGGTTGAATCACCAGTAGCTACTAAACAAATTGCCGCAGAACCGGTTATTGTAGCTGAAGTCAAAAAGACACGGGTTGAGAAGAAATTAATCCTAGACTACAGTTTAAACTTGAACTATTCGGAAACCACAGCCAGTTCCATCGCGAATGCTAGCTTGGCGCTAAATATAATAAATGGCAAAGATGGTTATTTATTAAAATCAGGCGAAACCTTTTCATTTAATACCGTTGTTGGCCCCAGAACTTATAAACGAGGTTTTGTGGATGCTCCGCTGATCAAAGGTACTGGAGTTGGTGGTGGAATCTGTAAAGCTTCTACTGCGGTACACCAAGCTGCAAAAAAAGCTGGTATGACAATTATCGAAAGGCACAATCATTCCAAACAGGTACAATACGCTAAATTAGGTACGGATGCTATGGTTAGTTATGGTCAGTATGATAATAGATTTCGTAACTACACCGATAGCGATATATTGTTCGTATGCAATATGGACACCCAGGCTCGGGTCGCTCATATCAAAGTCTATCAATACGTATTAATTAATCAATAATCTCTATTTGTCCAAGGAAGTCTATAACCCCTAAGGGTTAGAAAGCTTCCTTTTTTCTTTGCAATAAAATAACCCCAGGAGTTTAATCCTAGGGTTATTTTATTGTCTGCAGTAAACTTAACGCTTCGAGAACTGTTCGCGCTTGCGGGCAGATCGAAGGCCGTATTTCTTGCGTTCTTTTTCGCGAGAATCGCGTTTTAGGAACTCAGCCTTTTTAAGGACTGTACGTAGATCGCTAAAACCAACGTTTATAGCTTTGGCGATAGCTAGTTTAATAGCATCGACTTGGCCAGAAGTACCGCCACCTTTGACTACAACAGTAATGTCAAAGTCAGCTTGTTTATTAACAAGTGCTAATGGATCGGTGATTTCAGCTAATTGTGACTTGTTATCGTTTAGATAGTCAGCAGCTAGTTTATCGTTGATAGTAATCTTGCCTTTACCTTTGTATAGACGTGCCATTGCAGTTGCACTTTTACGTCGTCCCATGCCGTATAAATATTTAGATTCGGTCATATTATTTAGTAACCTCAACTTTCTCTGGGGTTTGAGCAGTATGGCTATGTTCCTCGCCAGCAAAGATGCGTAGGCGCTTTAGGCGCTCGGCAGCTAGCTTGTTACGTGGGATCATACCTTTGACTGCTTCTTCGATAACTCGTTCTGGGAATTTAGCACGCATTTCGCCTAAATTTGCCTCGGTCATACCACCTGGAAAACCAGAGTGATTGTAATATTTCTTAGCAACTTCTTTGTCGCCGGTAGCTAAAAAGTTTTTAGCGTTGATAACGACAACATAGTCACCACCATCAATATGTGGGGTGTAGGCTGGTTTATATTTACCGATTAAGTATTTAGCAATAGTTGTCGCAACACGACCTAGTGGAGCCGTCGAGGCATCTACTAGAATCCAGCGACGATTAACTTCGCTAGGTTTTTGTGAGTATGTTTTAGAATTTACGACCATTATGCTTTGACCTCCTCGGCCTTTGTTTCTACTAATGTAGATTTAATCTCATCAACAAAAGCAATTGTTGCCATCTGAACACCATCGCCTACGCGTAGTTTAGTACGTTCAACGCGTACATGACCGCTAGTACGACCGGTTAGCTGTGGAGCGATCAGATCAAATAATCTAAAAGCTGCAGCTTCGGTGCTAAGGCCGGCAATTACTTGGCGACGATTGTGTAAACCGCCTTTTTTTGCCTTGGTAATGAGTTTTTCAATGTAGCGAACTAGTTCTTTGGCTTTTGGATAGGTTGTTTCAATCTTTCCGTGTATTACCAAACTAGTCGCCAAGCCCTTTATAAGAGCATGGCGTTGATCGCGTTCGCGACCAAATTTACGTCCAATATATCCGTGTCGATGCATAATTAAAGTTCCAATTCCGCCAATTTTTCATTAACTTCATCAAGTGCTTTCGAACCAAAGCCCTTTAGCTCACGTAAATCTTGTTCGCTTAACGTAACTAGATCATGAACGGTGCGAATATCATTGTTGATCAGAGCATTGGCAGTTCGAGCTGTCAAATTCAATTCCTCGACAGGAGTGTTTAGCTCGTTCTTTTCACTGCTTAGGGTTTGACCTAGTGCAGGAGCGGCATCAACAACAGTTGAGCCTGCTAGTGCCGTGTATTGGTTAACTAGAATAGCTGCAGCTTCCTCAAAAGCTTGACGTGGAGTAATAGAACCGTCGGTTTCGATACTTAGTAGTAGTTTATCGAGGTTAGTTTCTTGACCAACACGAGTACTTTCAACTTTGTAACGTACGCGTAGTACTGGGCTAAAGATAGCATCAACTGCAATCATGTCGCTATGAACGCGATTAGCACTAGAATCTTCGATAGACTGATAGCCACGACCAGATTCAACTACGAAATCAATCAGTATAGATTTTTTAGGATCGTCGATATTACAAATAATTTGACCTGGGTTGATTACTTCAACGTCGGCAGTGGTTTTGATGTCGGCTGCAGTGACTGGGCCGGCACCTTTTTTCTCTAGGCGAACTTCAACTGGTTCATCGCTAAAGGCTTTTAGACGAATGTTTTTGATATTTAACATAATATCAATCACATCTTCTCTTACGCCAGGGATGGTTGTAAATTCATGACTAGCACCTTCGACACGAAAAGCTACGATAGCTGCGCCTTCGATACTGGACAATAATACGCGGCGTAGGCTGTTACCAAGGGTATTACCGTAACCGGCGTGAAGTGGTGCAATATCAAATGTTGCGTTAGTTGCGTTAGTCTCTTCAATATTCGCAAGTGCTGGATTGTAAATAACTTTTGTCATTGTTTTTAGGCTCCTTACCCTTTAACGTGAGTAATACTCAACGATTAGCTGTTCTTTGATATCAACTTCTGCTTCTTCGCGTGTTGGTAAACCAGTTATTGAAATAGTGAGTTTTTTAGTATCACTCTTTAACCAGCTCAATGGTGCCTGGAAAGTATTCTTAGAAATTTCATCCATTTGGCTAAAATAACCTGATTTAGTGCTCTTTGGGCGAACTACTAGTTCATCACCCGGCTTTAGACGAATTGAAGGGATATCGATACGACGATCATTCAATAGGAAGTGTCCGTGGCTAACTAATTGACGAGCAGCACGACGGCTAGTAGCAAAACCTGCTCGGTAAACTACGTTATCGGCACGTCGTTCTAGTAATTGCAACAAGGCTGCGCCTGGTAGTAATTCTCGGGTGCTTAGACGTTCTGCCTCTTGCATTAGCTTGGCAAATTGTTTTTCTAATAGACCATAGATACGACGAACTTTTTGCTTTTCGCGTAGCTGAGTCAAATATAGACTTGATTTACCTGGACGGCCACCGGCGTGCATTCCTGGAATACCGGTCTTTTTAGCCATAACTTTGTGCGCCTTAGGATGCAATGCATAACCTTCGCGGCGACTTTGTTTAACAATTGGGGAAGTATCTCGTGCCATAATCTATGCCCTTCTCGCTTTACGTGGACGTACACCACCGTGTGGTACACCCGTTACATCCTTGATACTATCAACGGTAATTTCATAACCACTCATAGCACGGATAGCAGCATCTCGTCCTAGACCTACGCCTTTGACAAAGACATCAACGGAATTAGCGCCAAACTGAGTTTTAGCTAATTCTGCTACCTTTTCGGCAGCAATCTGTGATGCGTATGCAGTACCTTTTTTGCTTCCACGGAAACCAGAAGCGCCAGCGCTAGACGATGCTAGTACGTTGCCGCCCTTATCAGTAAAAGTGACAATGGTGTTATTGAACGTTGCTTGAATATGCAGCTGACCGGATGGAACCGATCGGCGCTGTTTTTTACGTGTAGTAGTTGTTTTAACTTCTGCCATAATCTAATTCCTTCCTACGTCTTAGACGCCGATTTCTTTTGTGTTCCGCCTACTGCTACACCTTTACCCTTGCGAGTTTTTGCGTTCGTGCGAGTACGCTGTCCATGAACTGGAAGCCCACTCTTGTGTCGTAGCCCACGATATGAATTGATATCTTTTAGGCGTTTAATATTATTTGTTACCTGACGCTGTAGGTCGCCTTCGACGGTGTAATTGGTATCAATTACTTCGCGTAAGCGCTGTTCTTCAGCCTCGGTGAGATCTTTCACCCGAGTGGTCGGCTCTACTTTTGCCGCCGCAAGGATGGTCGATGCAAATTTCGGACCGATGCCGTAAATATACGTCAAAGCGATCTGAACTTGCTTTTCTGATGGGATCGTAACCCCAGCGATTCGAGCCATGCTTAACCCTGCCTTTGCTTGTTCTTAGGTTTTTTCTTGTTGATGATACGCAGTACGCCTTTACGACGGACTAGCTGATCATCAGGACTGATTTTTTTGACACTTGCACGAACTTTCATAAGCGTTCAAAAACTCCTGTTGCCTTAAATTTAATCTTTTAAGCGGAATGTGATTCTACCCTTACTGAGATCGTAAGGAGTCAACTCGACTTCCACTTTATCACCTGGCACAAGTCGGATATAATGCTTGCGCATTTTACCTGAAATGTGGGCGATTATACTATAGCCATTCTCAAGTTCCACTTTGAATTGAGTATTAGGCAGTGATTCCACCACCTTTCCCTGCAATCTAATTACTTCTTTTTGACTGACCATAAGTTACAGTTAGTGATTATACACCAAAGAGGTGCTGACGTAAAGAGATAAAAACACAAAACCCGCGCGATTTCGCGTTTTATGTCTAAGTAATTTCTATTATATCGCAACCAAAGCCATTGTCAAATAAAAAAGCGCTCACTAGGAGCGCTATAAGGGAGTGGTAATATCACTTGTTTAACAGTGACCAGGGTGTCTTTGCACGGTAGATATATCTACACGATTCACCGATTCTGAATACACTAACCACGGCTAGGTCATCCATAATTCGCCCGAAATACCTCTCGTTTACCCAACCTAGCCTACCGATCGTGTGTTTAATTACTTCGTAATACCAGGAGTAGCCGCTATTTTGTGAATCATAGCCTAACTCGACTAAATATTGCAAAGCTTTTCGTAGATGCTCTGTAGCCATACTACAATGATCTATTTTATTGTCGTAATAGTCGGGTTCCAAGGCTGGGTTTAGATACTTGGCTGCCTGTCTGACATTCCAACTGCAAAGATATTGAAGCCTGAGTGTATTAATCGCAGAGACAAACACAACATATCACCTCTTTTTAAATATTCAATCACCTACGAGGATACTCGCCAGTAATCAATATTTAGTACGATATCATAAATTGACCCATAGATCAATTTACTTGTAGTCGTCGTATGTAACCATTAGAGCGCGTGAGTTGATCTGGCGCAATGATTCGAGAGCTACGGAGACTACGATCAATAACCCAGTACCACCGATTGAGAGCTTGCTGCCGGTAACTCCAGCTAGGTTATACATTAGGAATTCACCAATAAATGGCATGACCGCAATTAGGCCTAGTGTTAATGATCCGAATAATGTTAGCCGATTAACTGTACGGTTTAGATAATCCTCGGTCTGTTTACCTGGACGAATACCCTCGATGAAACCACCTTGTTTTTGTAGGTTCTCGGCGATTTCATTTGAGTTAAAGACAATGCCTGTATAGAAATATGTAAACAAAATTACTAATACGAAATACGCTATCGGATAGATAAACGCTTGTAATGTAGAGCCAGTCCATGCCCCAGCACCCGGTGCTTGGAACCAACTAATTAGATTATTAGCTAGTGTTAGAAATGATGCATTACCTGTAGCCTTTAATATCTGTCCTACGAATGCAGGTATAGATAAAAAGGAAACAGCAAAGATAATTGGAATGACGTTAGCGGAAATTAATTTAACAGGTAGGATGCTTTTAACACCACCGTAGCTGCTGTTACCGTGGACACGTTTAGCGTAATTAACCGTAATAACACGCTGGGCTTCATTTACCTTGACTAGAACGTACAGAATTACTAGTGATATTAGCGTTAATGCTATGGCTATCCAAAAGGATACTGGGTTGACTGGTATCGTGAACCAATTAAAGACATGCATTACGCCTTTGGATGTATCAAAAAGTGATGTACCGATAGTCGAGATGGTTTTTGGTAGCTGACTGACAATACCGGCGAAGATAACTAAGCTAATACCATTACCAACACCTTGCTCGGTGATTAATTCACCTAGCCACATTAATAGTACCGAGCCAGCACTCATAGCAGCAACTGCTACAATCCAGCCAGTTAGCGACGAATCAGTTAGAACAGTTGTATTACCAGCTAAAACTGTCTGGCGTAGGATATAAACAAACGCGATTGACTGAATGATCGCAAGCGGCACACTGATCATACGTGTCCATTGATTAATTTTGCGACGACCAGATTCACCGTCTTTGTGTAGTTCCTCGAGTTTCGGTATGGCTTTGGTTAAAAGCTGAGTAATGATCGAGGATGTAATAAATGGGCTCATACCGACCAGAATGATCGAAAAGCTAGTCAACGCTCCACCTGATAATAAGTTCAGGAACCCACCAAGGTCAGAGCCAGTAATAATACTGTTAATTACTGACTTTAGCTGGGTAGGTTCCGCTAGGGGCACTGGCACGTGCGCCAAAAGGCGGTAGGCAACGATGAGGCCAAGCACAATAACGACACGCTTGAGCATATCGCGATTCTTTAGTGATTTAAAGATTGTTTTGAAATTCATCTGTTGTACTACCCCTCTTTAACATCGCCCGGCAAGTGCTTGGCGTTACAATTTAACAAGATATTCTCAGAATACAAGAGAACGAATTATTTAGCAGTTGTTTCAGCTACTTTTGTACTCTTTTTCAATGGTACAGCAGTTTTGATAAAAGTTCCACCGGCTTTTACGACAGCAGCTTGGACACTTTTACTAGCACCAGCAACTTGCAAATTGATACTTTTGGTCAATTCACCACGTAAAATTACTTTTACAGCCTGATAAGGTGATGAGATATACCCCTCTTTGAACAGAGAAAAATTATCAACAATCTTAGCACTTAGGTTATTTAGGTGATCTAGGTATACTACCTGAGCTGGAGTTCGTAGTGATTTAAAACCACGTGCTTTTGGAACGGCGGTTACGATTGTTCGTGAACCACCAGCGAATACTGGACCTAGTTTTTTACCAGTACGAGCTTTTTGACCCTTAGTACCACGTCCAGCAGTTTTACCTTGACCGCTAGCAATACCACGGCCTATACGCTTAATACCTTTATTGGAAGTGACTTGAAGTTCATTATACTTAGTCATTTACTTTGTCTCCTTTTCGCCAGCTTTTTTAACAACTGGTTTCTTCGAGGTAGCATTTAGCCATTCGCTCTTAGGAACTAGGCTCTTTAGGGCTTCGACCGTTGCGTAGGCAATGTTTACTTTGTTGGTTGAACCTAATGATTTAGTGATCAAATCATGGACACCAGTTACACCGATAATCGAACGAACGACACCACCAGCAATAATACCAGTACCAGGTGAAGCTGGTTTCATGATTACTCGAGAGCCAGCATATTTAATTTCAGCATCATGAGGAATTGTGTCTTTGTCGATAGCAATCGAAATGATGTGCTTTTTGGCAACTTCGGTAGCTTTGGCGACTGCTGCCTGAACATCAGCGCCTTTGGCGACACCGATACCGACTTTGTCTTTTTTATTACCAACAACTACTAATGCCTTAAAGCGGAAACGACGTCCACCTTTTACGACACGAGCAACACGATCAATATTGATAACTAACTCTTCGAATTCTTTTGGTTCGGTTGGAGCCTGATTGTGACGTCCATTATTACCGCCACGTTGGTTTCGTGAATCAGTCTTTGGTTTTGAAGTAGCTTCGACCATATTAGAAAATTAAACCTTCCTTGCGTGCAGCTTCTGCTAGTGCACTTAAACGTTTAGCGTATCTGTGGCCATTACGATCAAACACAACTGTGCTAATCTTGGCTTTTTTAGCTTTTTTAGCAATGTCTGCACCAATAATAGCGGCTTGTTCAGCAATAGTACCGGTAATTTTAGTACCGACAGTAGTGCTGGCAGCTAGCGTGCATTGTTTGACGTCGTCAATTAGCTGAACACTAACGTGTTTATTGCTAATTGAAACACTTAGGCGTGGTCTGTCAGCTGTACCAGAAATTTTAGCACGAACACGGTTCTTGCGGAGATTTTGGTTTAATATTTTCTTAGCTAAATTATTCATATTATTTACCAGCCTTTCCAGCTTTGTGACGTAATACTTCATCAGCATACTTAATACCCTTGCCCTTATATGGCTCTGGTTTCTTAAGTGAGCGAATTTCAGCAGCAGTTTGACCAACAGCTTGTTTATCGATACCACTAACAGTGATGTTCATCTTGTCAATTAGTAATGAAATACCTTTTGGGGCATTGTATTTAACTGGGTGTGAAAAGCCTAGTAGCATTTCGATTGATTGACCACCGCCATTAACGCGGAAACCAACACCGTTTACTTCTAATTTCTTTTCATAACCTTTGGTAACACCGACAACGGCATTATTCAGCAAAGTACGCTGTAGACCGTGTTGTTCTTTGGCGACACGTTCATCGTCCTGGCGTACAACAATAGCTTGTGCGCCGTCAACCGATACAGTCACGTCACTCAAATGCGGTACAGTCAGTTCACCTTTTGGCCCTTTGACTGAGATAACATTCGAGTCAACCGTGATTGTCACACCGGAAGGTATTGCAATTGGTAGTTTTCCGATTCGACTCATAATTGATTCCTTTTCCTTTTATTTACTCTAATAAACACTTAATAATAATTCGCCACCAAGTCGTTCTTTGATAGCAGTGTGACCTGGGATAACACCTTTGCTGGTGCTAATTAGGATCATACCGCGACCACTTTTGACTTTTGGAATATTATCAGCACTAACATAAACACGTCGGCCTGGCTTTGATAGACGAGTAATCTCGGTAATCTTGGCATTTTCACCTGGTTGATTAATAACAATAACCAAAGTGTCACGTGGTTTAGTACTCTCGACTTTTACTTCACTCAAATATTTAGCTTTTTTAAGCTGTTGAGCGATAGTGACTTTTAATTTGCTTGATGGTACGCGAATTTCGTTTTTACCAACCATAACTGCGTTACGGATGCGAGTTAGTAGGTCGGCGATTGGATCTGTAGATTGTAATGACATATTTTATTCCTTTCCTACCAACTACTCTTAGTTACACCGGGAATTTCGCCTTTTGAGGCTTTTTCACGGAAGTTAATACGATTTAGACCGAAACGGCGCATATATGCCCTAGGACGACCTTGCATAAAGTCACGGTTTTTCCAACGAGTTGGTGAGCTATTTAGTGGTAGCTTTGCCAAACCTTCTAGGTCACCGAGTTCTTTTAATTCAGCTCGCTTAGCAGCATATTTTATGATCAAAGCCTTGCGCTTTTCATCGCTGACAACAGCAGATTTTTTAGCCATTAGTTTTTGCCTCCTTGTTTTTCAAACGGTATACCGAATTTTTCAAGTAAAGCACGGCTATATTCAGCTTTGCCACCTGAAATCACAAAAGTAGCTTGTAGACCATGCAATATCTGAGTTTCTTCGAATGTTAACTCTGGGAAAATTGATTGCTCGACAATTCCTAGATTAAAATTACCGGATTTATCAAAAGCCTTGGCACTAACACCGTGAAAATCACGAACTCGTGGTAGTGAAACATTAGCCAAACGATCTAGGAACTCGTACATACGAGCGCCACGTAACGTGACACTGATACCTACGCGGTTTAAACCGGCACGAATTTTGAAAGTTGCAATTGATTTTTTAGCCATACGATCAACTGGTGCTTGACCGGTAATCTTGACGATAGTATTACGAACAACTTCGTAATGATGTTTATTGTCTTTGTTTTTACCGATTCCTACACTGACTACAATCTTTTCGAGTTTTGGAACTTGATGAATATTTTCTAGTTTCAATTCGGCTTGTAGTTCCTTTACAAATTTCTCTTTGTATAAGGCTTTCAGGCGAGGAGTCGTTGCTTTGATAGTTATCTTAGCCATTACTTGATCTCCTTATTTTTACTCTGACGTGCAACGCGTGATTTGTTACCTTCGGCATTCTTGGTCAAACCAACACGACTAGTTTTGCTGGTTTTCTCGTCGATAACTAGCGCTACTTTGTGAATAGGGGTTGGAACATGAATGTCTTTGTGGCCACCGCGTGGATTTTGTTGGCTTGGTTTAATATTGCGATGCAATATACCAATACCTTCGACTAATACGGCATTTTTCTTGGTTAGAACAGTTAGAACTTTACCGGTAGTGCCTTTGTTGGCGCCGCTAATAAGTTTAACTGTATCACCTTTGATAATTCGTTTGATAGTTGCCATATTATAGTACCTCCGGTGCTAAGCTGATAATTTTAGCATAGCCCATGTCGCGTAATTCCCTAGGGACTGGTCCGAAAACACGTGTGCCACGTAGGGTTTTGTCGTCGGCCACAATAACAGCAGCGTTGTCATCAAATGCGATAGTCGAGCCATCTTTGCGTTGGATTTGGTCGCGAGTGCGAACAATAACAGCTTTGACGACTGATTTACGTTTAACAACACCGTTGGTAGCTGCATCTTTGACGGTAGCAACAATCATGTCACCAACGCGTGCATAGCGGCGTTTTGTGCCACCAAGAACACGGATGCAAAGGATTTCCTTGGCACCAGAATTATCGGTAACTTTTAGACGGGTTTCTTGTTGTATCATAATTATGCCTCTACCTCTACATCCTTTAGTTCAATTGAACCGCGGGATTTCTCGGTAATACTATCGAGTTTAAAGGTTTTCGTTTTTGAAAATGGACGAGTCTCGGAAATCGTGACTTTGTCGCCAATCTTTGCACTGTTATTCTCATCATGAGCAGCGTACTTGCGGTTAACAGTATACTGCTTACCATAAATAGGATGCGTTTCACGACTAGTAACAGTGACGGTAATAGTTTTGTCCGCTACGTCCGACGTAACGACACCTGTCAATGTCTTGGCCATATTACTTATTCTCCTTTTTCTCGGCGATCTCAGCTGCTCGGATGGCAGTGTGAAGGCGAGCGATTTCTTTACGTGTAACAGTGATAACACGAGGGTTAGTTAATTCACCTAGCTTGTGTCCACGTTTTGCTTCAATTAAATCATTCTGTTTAAGCGCCAAATCGACACGCAATTGGTCGATAGTTTTGACTTCGACAGCATTTTTCGTAACCTTGGTTACTGTTTTCTTATCGTTAGCCATTATGCGCGCTCCCTTGCGATAAACTTGGTTTTAACAGGTAATTTATGAGCAGCTAAACGCATTGCTTCGCGGGCAACTGACTCGTCAACACCTTTCATCTCGAATAGAACTGTTCCGGCCTTGACCTTAGCGACAAAGAACTCTGGGTTACCTTTACCGCTACCCATCTTGACATCAAGTGGTTTACGAGTAACTGGTGTGTGTGGAAAAATACGAATCCAAATTTTACCACCGCGTTCAATATGACGAGTCATAGCTTGGCGGGAAGCTTCGATTTGGCGACCAGTTATACGTTCGTTCTCTTGTGATTGCAAACCGTAGTCACCAAAGGCAATATACTGACCGCGTGTTGCGATGCCGTTATTTTTGCCCTTGCGAACTTTTCGATATTTAGTTTTCTTTGGTAATAGCATATCGATTAAATCCTTTCGCCCTTGTGAATCCAGACTTTAACACCAATAATTCCAACTGGAGTCATAGCCCTGGCTGCATGATAATCAATATCAGCACGTAGAGTATGAAGTGGCACACAGCCTTCGATCATCTTTTCCGTACGAGCCATTTCAGCATTATTTAAACGTCCACCAACTTGGATACGAATACCTTCAGCGCCAGCATTCATTGTGTTTTGAGCTGACATTTTCATAACACGGCGGAAGTTAGCACGGCGTTCTAATTGACGAGCAATATTTTCGGCAACTAGTTTGGCGGCTAATTCTGGGCGCTTAACTTCTTCGATGTTAATTCGTGATGGCAAGCTAGCGATTTTTTCGATAGCAGTTTTGAGTTCAGTTACACCAGCACCACCACGGCCAATTACGACACCGGCTTTAGCGGTATGGATTGTAATAGTGATCAGATTAGCAGAACGTTCGATTTCGATACGACTAATCGTTGGGCGACTTTCGAAACGTTTTTCGATAAGTTCACGAATCCTGATATCTTCGGCTAGCCATTTTGCAAAATCTTTTTTACCAGCAAACCAGCGTGAATCCCAGTTTTTATGGACTTGGAGACGAAAACTAATTGGGTTTACTTTATTTCCCATCTTATTTATCCTCCTTCTTTACTGTGGTTTTAGTTGTGGTCGATTTTACAGTAGTGGTAGCGGCTTTTTTAGGTTTGACTTCACCAGATAATTCAACCAAGATATTCGAGGTTTTCTTTTCAAACGGTAAAGCACGACCACGGCTAGCTGGAACAAATCGTTTAATACGAGTGCCAGTTGTAACCGACAATGTCGAAATAATCAAAGTCTTCGCATCTAGATTGTAGTTGTTAATAGCATTAGCCTTGGCACTCTCGATAGCTTTTACGACTGGCAAAGCAGCACGTTTTGGGGTATGGGCTAGAATAACTAAAGCATCAGCTACGGTACGACGACGTACTAGGCTAGCGACTAACGCAACCTTGCGTGGAGCTTGGTTAACGCCTTCGATATAAGCGCGGGTAATCATTGATTCAGCCATTACTTTTTATCCTTTCCCCCGTGTTTGCGGAATTTACGAGTTGGGCTAAACTCACCGAGTTTATGTCCAACCATATTTTCTGAAAGCAACACTGGAATGTGCATTTTGCCGTTATGAACAGCAATCGTACGTCCAACCATCTCTGGGCTGATCGTGCTAGCACGAGCCCAAGTCTTGATAATAGTACGGTCGTCTGGTCCAAGCGCCGCCACTTTCTTAGCGAGCTTGAAGTCAACAAATGGTCCTTTTTTTAGTGAACGACTCATAATTACTTCTTCCTCTTCGCATCATGGCGACTCTTAATTATCAACTTACTGACATCTTTACGATGACGAGTTCGGTATCCAAGTGTCAACTGACCCCATGGTGTCTGAGGTGGTTTACCTGTTCCGTGACGACCACCGTCACCACCACCGTGTGGATGATCTACGGCATTCATAACTACACCACGAACACCTGGTCGAATACTCTTGCGACGATTACGGCCAGCTGAACCAATCTTGATATTTTGGTGTTGAATGTTACCAACTACACCAATACAAGCAGTTGCTTCCTGACGAATACGACGAACTTCACCTGATGGTAGGCGTACCTGAGCATAATCACCTTCTTTGGCCATTAGCTGAGCTTTGACACCGGCTGAGCGTACTAATTGTGCGCCTTTGCCTGGGTGAATCTCGATAGCATAGATCTGAGAACCAATTGGGATACGGGAAAGTGGCGTACGGTTACTGGATTCGATTGGAGCTTCAGGACCGCTAACGATAGTTTTACCTTGTTGCATAGAAGTATCAGCTAGAACGTAATGGTATAAACCATCTTGGTCTTTGATACGAGCAATGCGGGCGCTACGGTTTGGATCATATTCGATCTCTTCGATAACAGCAGTTGTGCCAGCGGGTAGATTATGATTAAGCAAACGATAATGGCGCTTTACACCACCACCGCGATGACGTACGGTAATACGACCGGTGTTATTACGACCAGCATTTTGTTTTTTACTCTTGATCAAGCTCTTTAGTGGCTTTTTAGCCGTAACTTCACTTAAGTCTTGGCTAGTCATACCACGACGAGCTGGAGTAGTTGGATTGTATTGCTTGATTGGCATTACTTCTTCTCCTTCTTTTCAGTCTTTTTGACTGGCTCTTCGGCTGCAACTTCGTCAAAGACCTTGATACTGTCACCTTCGGCTAGTGTTACATAAGCTTTTTTCGCATCTTTGCGGGTAGTTATGCCTGGTTGGCTGCGCTTACCACGACTAGCGCGAACTGCTTTGCCGTTTTGGATCAATGTCTTGATGTTAACGATTTTAACTTTGAATTGGTCTTCGATGGCAGCAATAATCTGTTGTTTATTAGCACTAACAGGAACATCGAATACGTATACATTATTCTTTGATTGGGCATAAGCCTTTTCAGTTGATCGTGGGAATACGCTAATATGAGTTGTCATATTATTTACTCTCCTTTGTTAACCAAGTCTTGATAATATCAAGTGATTTGGTCGATAATACGATCTTGTCGGCATTTAGAATGTGGTAAACACTCAAGTAGTTAGCACGAACTAATAGAATATTCTGAATATTATTAGTTGCACGCAAAATCTCTGGAGTTTTTTCATCGACAACTAGTAATACTTTGCGATCAAGTTTATTGTCGCTTAGGAATTTAGCAGCTTCGCTGGTTTTACCGGTTGTTTTAAGATCTAATACGACGATCTTTTTAGCTTTGTTAGCTAATGTCAAAGCTTGACGAAGAGCTACGCGCTTGCTAGTGGTTGTAAGTTTCTTGGTATAGTTTTCGCTACCGTTTGGTCCGAAAGCAACACCACCACCGCGCCAAATTGGGTTACGGGATGATCCGAAGCGAGCACGACCTGTGCCTTTTTGCTTCCATGGTTTTCTACCACCACCACTGACGTCACCGCGTTGTTTAGTGTTAGCGTGAGCTGAGCGTGAGTTAGCAAGGAAACTATCATAAGCAAGCTTTAATAGTTCGTGGTTTTTAACGTCCACTGCAAAGATCTCGCTAGGCAAGTTCGAGCTAATCACTGTAGTTTTTGTAGTTTCAGTCATTATGCTTTTCCTCCGATGATAATCAAGCCCTTTTTAGGACCAGGTACAGCGCCGCGTAGACCAATCAGGTTGTTAGTTGGATCGACATAGGCGACTACTAGGTTTTTGACCGTTACTTGGTCGTGACCCATACGTCCTGCCATACGTTTACCTTTGAAAACCTTTTGTGGATACATTGATCCAATTGATCCGACTTTACGAACATCACCCTTACCACCGTGTGTATGTCGGCTGGTAATAAAGTTATGGCGTTTTACCGTACCGGCAAAACCTTTACCCTTACTAGTACCAGTGGCATCAACGATGTCTCCTAGTGTAAATGTTGTTACGTCGATCGTGCTTCCTACCGAGAGGCCTTCTGGTAGTTCTGAAACACGAATTTCCCGAATATACTTCGGTGTACTTCCAGCTGGTTTTACATGTCCAGCCACGGCCTTGCTCAGGTTCTTACCCTCACCATATGCCACTTGTACTGCAGTATAGCCGTCTGTTTCAACGGTCTTTACCTGAGTCACAGTTACAGGGCCAGCTTGAATTAATGTTACAGGAACTGCAACACCATCCTTGCTAATGATTTGGGTCATACCAATTTTGGTACCGAGAAGTGCTTTCATAGCGCTTTTGCTCCCACTTAAAATTCTTGGTGGAAGGCAGTATCCGTATCTGTTGGACTTACCAATTCACCAAGAATAGTTATTATTTTCGTATAAGTTACCGTCTAAATGTACCACACTATCTGTTAATAGTCAATATTTTAGTGTGTGTAATATGATAATATAGACAATAATACATGATTATCCAAAAACACTCACATAAACATATATTTTTAAAAATCACAATTGATATCGTTTTAGTGGTTATATTCTGGGCTGCCGCATACGGTAGTTGTTATTATTTAAACACCCAACAGATCGCTCAGATTAAAAACCAAGCCAACAGTTCCCGTATCGCTACCCAAAAAGCAGTTGCCGCCAAGGTTGCAGCCCGCGAAGCCAAAAAGAAAGAGCCGGTCTATATTACACTACCTGGCGCTCAAAAAATCCGAGCCATCGTCGAAGATTACCTATCCCCGAGTAGTATGTGGACTATTGTCAGTAAAACTCATCCAATTTCAGTCGACTACATACCGGTATCGCTTAAAATACCAGATGTTGGCACTAATACTAGCAAAAGTGACCTCGAGCGTTCAGTACGATACGATATAGCAACCCCACTAAAAACCATGTTTGATCAGGCGAATACAGCTGGTTATCAATTAATGATCGGTAGTGGTTATCGTTCGGCAACCTTGCAGGCTAGTTATTTTAATAATTTAGCAAGTTCTGTCGGCGAAGAAACAGCCAATCAATCCATCGCTCGCCCAGGTCAAAGCGAACATCAAACTGGCCTAGCGGCGGATATTAGCACAATATCCCAACAGTGTTATCTGGATGAATGTTTCGCTGGCACAGGTGACGGACAATGGTTGGTTAATAACTCTTATAAATATGGTTTTATACTACGCTATCCTAAGGGCAAGGAAACTATTACTAGCTATCAATACGAACCATGGCATTTCCGTTATGTTGGCGTTGATTTAGCTACCGCCCTACATGACAGCGGCCTAACATTAGACGAAGCTTGGTCATATATGGAAACAGCTCTAAATACATTAAAAAGTAACGGCGCTATTTAATCGTTACTTCTGGTCCGAGCGTATCTATGACGTATTGTTTTTGTTTATCTACGGTAGTGTTAAATAATGAACGAGATAGTGGATCGGCGGCTGAATTCAGTAAATAAATCATGGCATTTTTACGAGCTAGCAGATCATTATTAGCAGCTTGGGCGGCCGTCCACTCGTAATGCATATATGTCGGCGTGAACGTCGGAGTACTAATATTAATTTGATTGTTAGCCGTTTTAGTTATATCAAACTGAGCAATGCCGCCAATTAACTCGTTAATATTCAGCTGCGAAGACAGCATATTGCCTAGCGAATACCAGACAACCGTTTTGCCACCATCGGCACGGGCTATTATCTGCACTCGCTGTAAAACGTGCGGGCCAGTGCCAATTATCACATCAACCCCTAATGAACTGAGTAAATCGGCTTCGTTTTGTTGATCTGTGCTCACCGTATTGGAATCCTCAATACCCCAATGCATCGAAATAATCACTACGTCCGAATTAGCCCGAGCCGCAGTTACTAGCCGACGAACTAATTGTTCATCGTGATAAATATTCACACTATAATCTGGCGTGGCTTGGTTGTTGTTAAAATCAGCAAATGACACAAAGCCTATCTTGATACCGTTTACTGTAGTGTAACTCACCTTTTCTTGGTCGGCAGCATTCCTATTAGCTCCACTAACAGCTAGTGGCTTTAAACTATCCCAAACGTCGAGGGTAGCGTTAGTAGCCGCCACACCCTTGTCGCCCATATGATTATTGGCTAAATTAATCAGATTACAGCCAGCCCCAGATTGCAGATCAGCCGAAAATTGCTTGGGCGCGTTAAACGACGGATAGCCACTAATACCGTACTGTTCACCAGCACTTAAACCTTCTTGATTACAAAAAACTACGTCCGCATTACTGTAACTTGATCTGATATTGTTAAAATAATGTTTAAAATTATAGCTAGTCTCGGTTGTTGCATTAGCAATAATCGTGTCATGAGCTAACATATCACCCATTGCCGCCATATGAATCGTTTTGGTTTGATCAGTAGCAGCCGTCTGTTTACCCTGTAAGGTAGTTTTTGTATTGTTGGTTTGTTTATTATTATGACTAGCAAGATACCAAGTAGTAGCTCCAGCCGAGATCACTAATAATAGAATTGCTATAATCACAATCCATAATCGTTTCTTGCTACGTTTAGTAGTTCTCATTTCACCACCAAGTATAGCAAGTTTTAATACCACCAATTAAATAACCTCTGCAAAACAGAGGTTATTTAATTGCATTTTTTATAAATTACATGCGAATTTCAGCATCAACACCGGCTGGCAGGCTGAGGTTTTGCAGACTATCGATAGTCTTTGGAGTAGCGTTAGTGATATCGATCAGGCGTTTATGGACACGCATTTCGAAAGCCTCACCACCTTTTTTGTAAACATGAGGTGATTTAACAACTGTAAATACACTACGGCGGGTAGGAAGTGGCACTGGACCACAAACACTAGCGCCAGTTCGGATAGCGGTGTCAATAATTTGTTTAGCTGATTGGTCAATCACTTTGTAATCGTAGGCTTTTAGGCGTATACGAATACGAGGACTTTGCTCTTTTTCTGTCATGAATTTACTCCATTCACGTGTTATATCGTAACCTCTGTCATAGACCAGTTTTGTTCTGCTACGACCGAGTTCTCGATATGATTTATATTATGCCTTGAATTGTAACATCTATCTGTTATTTTGGCAACAAAATACCCCCGATCTCTCGGGGGTATTTATGTTAATCAACTATCTGATTATTTGATGACACTAGTTACAACACCAGCACCAACAGTTTTGCCACCTTCACGAATAGCAAAGGTTAGACCTTTTTCCATCGCGATTGGAGCAAGTAATTTAACCTTGAAGGTTACTGTATCACCAGGGATGACTAATTCTTTGTCAGCTGGTAATTCAACTTCACCGGTTACATCGGTTGTACGGAAGTAGAACTGTGGTTTATAGCCCTTACTGAATGGAGTATGGCGACCGCCTTCTTCTTTCTTGAGGATATAAACTTCAGATTCGAATTCTGTGTGTGGAGTTAAGCTGCCTGGTTTGACCACAACTTGACCGCGTTCGATTTGTTCGCGTTCAATACCACGTAGCAAGATACCAGCATTATCACCAGCTTGACCTTGGTTTAGGCTCTTTTTGAAAGCTTCAATACCAGTTACAACTGATGTCTGTGTTGGGTGAATACCAACGATTTCAACTGGATCATTAACCTTGACGATACCTTGTTCGATGCGACCGGTAGCAACAGTGCCACGACCTTTGATTGAGAAGACGTCTTCGATTGGCATTAGGAATGGTTTGTCTAATTCACGAGTTGGTTCTGGGATGTAATCATCAAGAGCTTTGACAAGTTCCATGATGGCATCTTCGTCCTCTTTGCTACCTTCTAGGGCTTTGGTTGCAGAGCCTTTGATAATTGGGGCATTCTCGTCGAAACCGTTCTTAGCTAATAGTTCACGGATATCCATTTCAACTAATTCAACTAGTTCAGGATCAGCAAGATCCATCTTGTTTAGGAAAACAACGATTTTTGGTACACCGACTTGGTGAGCCAATAGAACGTGTTCGCGTGTCTGAGGCAATGGACCATCGTTAGCGGCAACTACTAGAATTGCGCCGTCGATTTGAGCAGCACCAGTGATCATGTTCTTGATATAGTCAGCGTGACCTGGCATATCAACGTGAGCATAGTGGCGTTTTTCTGATTCATACTCTTGGTGAGATGAAGCAATAGTAATACCACGAGC
>JBAXHQ010000006.1:0-45738 GCA_037138815.1 Candidatus Saccharimonadota bacterium | reverse complement strand
GTTTTATATTTACAATCAACTAGCAAAAAGGCGAGTGTCCTAGAAATATCCATAATTGTATGCCCGACAGCCGTTTTTTCAAAATCCAAAATACCAGATATTTCTATGCCTTTGAATAATATATTACCCCTGACAAAATCCATATGCAGAACTTGTTGACCCGGTTCTGATTTACATTTTTCTAGTAGTTTTAAATATTTATCTAATAATTTAGCTTCGATCCCTAGATTTAGTTTTAGGCTAATAGCTTTTAAAACGGCGGGGTCCGAAAAATAACATTTCATTCGCTCGATTATTTGAATATATTCATCGTAAACCGACGAAAAACCATCGGTCGACATATACGATAAATACGCGTGCATATTGCTCATAACCATACCCAAGTTTTTGATATGCGACATAGTATAGGCTTCCCATGGTATCGTCGCACCGGGCAAATAATTATAGATATTTATATTCGTAACTCCAAACCTAGTTTTCAGTGCCAAGGTGCGATCATCAAACCGCCGTCTGGTCGGCAATCCATGCGCCGCTAGATATTCCGAAGCTAAATTAGCACAACGTATTTTATCAATTATGCCGGCCTCTCGTTTATAAAAAGTTACATTCAACATCCGACCATCATCAGTCATAACTGGCCATATCTCGTTGCGATAGCCTTTTTGGGGGTCAAAAACACGATTATATTTCACACCATAGGCGGCTAAAACTTTGGGTACGGCAAACTCATACATATTTAACAGTTTAGATGCATAATATAGATCCGTAAAGTGAACGTATGATAATCTGATATATTATTGACAACAGATCACTAGATTGGTATACTCCTACCTAGACATTACCAAAGACAGTAGCCGTGGAAACACTTAATTCGCTACCGAGGATCATGTAAAATATACATTTTTCGATTATAGTCTTTGGCAGTGCGAGGTCCAAAGACTTTTTTGTTTCTCGCAACTGTCTAGAACGTTTACAATTTGGTCGAATATAGAATATATAAACAACTAAAGGAGAATTTTTATGGCAATATCACGCGATAAAAAGAACACTTTGGTTGCAGAATTAGCTGAATTGTTCGCAAGTTCTAAGGGTTCTGTTGGCGCAGCCTACACTACATTAAGTGTAGCTGACCTGCAAGAATTACGAGCTGCTGCTCGCGAAGCCGGCGTAGTAATCAAAGTGGCTAAAAACCGCTTGGTTCGTGTCGCGCTTGGTAGCAGTGATAAATTCAAAGCTGCCGACACTAGTTTATTAACTGGACAACTAGTCTACGCTTTTTCAAGCGATGACGAAGCTTCTCCAGCTCAAGTTTTAGCCAAATTCGCCAAAACCCATCCAGCCTTACAGCTAGTTACTGGTTTTGATGCTGCTGGCTCATCACTTGATACGGCAACCGTCGTAGCTCTGTCAACACTACCAACCAAGGATCAACTCCGCGGACAATTGGTCAGTGTTATCGCTGCTCCACTTACCGGATTCCTCGGTGTCGCCAACGGCGCACAACGTGGGTTTGCGCAAGTGCTATCACAACACGCTGCAACTATTTAAATCTAATTTTGTAACCATTAAATATTAAACCGCTTATTAAGTAATAGAGAAAGCTTATAACCTTTCTGAACGAAACATACGAAGCCCAAGAGTTTACATCGCTAAAACGTGAAACTCTTGGCGCGGAGTCCGTTTCGAGATGAAACGGTTATAAGATTTCGAACAAAATAAGTAATTCATTAGGAGAATAACATCATGGCTGATACAGAAATCAAGCTATCTGCTGCACAAGCAAAAATCGTTGATGAACTCAACAAACTTTCAGCTCTCGAGCTAAGTCAAATCGTAAAACACCTTGAAAACGAATGGGGCGTAAGTGCTGCTGCACCTGCTGCTGCCGTTGCCGTTACTGCTGAAGCTGCACCTGCCGAAGAAGGCAAGTCAGAATTCAACATCAACCTAAAAGATGCTGGTAGCCAAAAAGTTGCCGTCATCAAAGCCGTCAAAGAAATCACCGGACTTGGTCTAGGTGAAGCTAAGGCTCTAGTTGATAATGCACCTTCAACTCTAAAAGAAAAAGCCAACAAAGAAGAAGCTGAAAACGCCAAGAAACTTCTAGAAGAAGCTGGCGCAACAGTCGAGCTAGTCTAAATTAAATATATTCGACCTTTTTGTAGATAACCAGCAATTATGCCGTCCATAAAGGGCGGCATTTTGCATATATAAAATCTACAACGATTTCTGACTTATCCCATAAATTGGTGTGGAAAACAGGCTAATTTATTGACAAGATCGACATTCGTTGATATATATAGGATGATAATACTACAAAAATAGACAAAGGAAATTGCGAGTTACTATGTCTGAGTTACCAGAAAAACAAATAAAACGTTTACACGCACTTATTCAAGAGGCGGAAATTAACCTGTCAGCTGCTCGCGAGTTGCTGATTAGCATTACCGGCGATAACGGTGCCTCAATTACACCTAGATCATCCAATATTGATGATGCTAAGGGTAAAGTAATCGAAGGTGTATTTGATGGTCAAAAAATGGCCGGACCAGATGGCAAAGAATACCCAGTACCAGCTAACTATGCCAGTAAATCAAAACTAGTCGAAGGTGATATATTAAAACTAACAATTACCGATGACGGTGGCTTTGTTTATAAACAAATCGGTCCAATCGAACGTAAACAAATCATCGGCACATTAGTGCAACATGATGGCGCTTATTATGTCGAAGCTAACGGTCACGAATATCGTATTTTACTAGCTAGTGTAACTTATTTCCATATCAATATAGGTGATCAAGTCACGATCATTATACCGGTTGATAAACCAGATGCTGTCTGGGCTGCCGTCGAAGCCGCATTATAAGATACAGATGTTTAAGCTCTAACGTAATAGCCTACATAAAAGTAGGCTATTATTTTGACAAAAACAGCATAATTATGTTATAATTAAATAAGTATCGCACCTTGAAAAACCTTTTGAGACAACAGCTAAACCACAACATCATCTTAGTTGCGTTCCAACTGTTGTCCCAAATGGGCAATAATACTCTATACGAAAAGAGGTGTATCCGTCTTGAACAGAAAAGAAACTATGCGAGAAGCTAAACGTGAACAAACTTTACAGCAACCCGTCACAGAATCTAATCGCAACAAGAATCTACTAGAAATTCTAGGAGCAGATACAGTATGTTGGCTACTAAGTTTCAGTGCAGAACAACTAAGACTTGTTTTTACCGAAAACCGCGATCTAATGAATTACCTGCTAAATAATACAGGTAAATTATCCGGAGTTAGCCGTCGAGAATTCAGAGGGCTCGTTCAACGGGTTAATGAATATGCAGGCGAAATAATTCCGACAAATTGCGGCTATCCGTTACGCTATTCACCGAATAGCTTAGCTAACCAACTAAAAACCCTCTTGGATTTCTACCCAGGATTAGATTCTGAGCATATCAAAGAATATTATGTTTATGTGACAAAACCTAATATTCCACGACACGCCGAGCTTTTGCAGATTACACCAAAGCTCTCGTCGATCGCCAGGATATTCCAAATTAGTGACCCTTATGGTGCAGGTTATGGAGAATGTTTGAAGATCTTGCTAGGTAATATCCAAAAATCGCAAGATTTCAAGAACTACTGCACGAATGGTTTTAGCAGCAATCATGCCCGATTACTGGCAGAATCACGAGATTGGTTAGAAAAAGCCGAAAACAGTATTCCAGGCGACTTCATCGCCATACCAATGCAATCCGGAGAGGATTGGGGTGGTTACTCGACACGCAACGCTCGTCAATCTATGGAAATGGAGGGCCAAATTCCACTACCTGCATGGGTAGCTGGACATCATCTGTTGACTCATCCCGAACGAGAGACTAGGCAGAACCAGCTTCATATCGTTTGCGGAGGTGATGAATATTCACAATCAGCTGATGGTGAATTTGATAGTACATTATGTTTTTACTATCAGTTTGACCATCTGATTATTTGCGATTATCAAATAGATATCGCTAATGAGTTCAGAGGTTCAGCCTCGGCTATATCGTAAGAGTATTAATTATATAACTTTGTATCGAGCAATTTACTCTACAAAGTCTTAGGACGGCACTTTATGTTCCGTCCTTTTTTATAACTATTGCACTAAATAAACAAAAGCACTATACTGATCTCATCACAGAGGTGAAAACAAAAATGGTAAATAATACGGCATTATACGACATATGAAGTGCGTATAATTGTGCGTAGAATAAGAGTATAGGGGAAACAAACAGTGTCAAAAGCATTGTACCGAAAATATCGCAGCAAATCGCTCGACGAAGTGATCGGACAAAAGCATATAACCGACATTTTGTCGCGTGCCATTTCGCAAGGTCATGTGTCGCACGCCTATTTACTGACTGGCCCACGTGGTGTCGGCAAAACTTCGGTAGCTCGTATTCTGGCCCACGAAATTAACGGGCTAGTCTATGACGAAGAAACTCTTAATCTAGATATTATCGAAATCGATGCGGCTAGCAATAACGGTGTCGAAGACGTCAGAGATCTGCGCGAAAAAGTCCAAATCGCCCCAGTATCCGCTAGTAAAAAAATCTATATTATTGATGAAGTTCATATGTTATCTAAGGCCGCTTTTAACGCACTGCTTAAGACCCTCGAAGAACCACCAGAACATATCGTTTTTATCCTAGCAACCACTAATATCGAAAAACTACCAGCAACAATCATTAGTCGTACACAACGTTTCAGTTTTCGACCCATCAGCATTGACGATGCCGTCAAACATTTAGCCCATATAGCTAAACAAGAAAAAATTAAAATAACTGACGAAGCCCTAAATCTAATAGCCGAACGTAGTGATGGCAGTTTTCGCGATAGTATTAGTTTATTAGACCAATTGTCCAGCCTAACCGACGACACGATCACCGCCGAATTAATCGAAAACACCCTAGGCATGGCCTCACTCAGCATTATCGATAAATTGTTAGAAGCTGTCGAAAATCGCGATATTAACAACCTTGTTGAACTATTAGATCAAACTTTTAACGATGGCGTTAGCAGTACCGTGCTAGTCGAACAATTAACTAGTAGTATTCGTAATAAAATTGCCAAAAAACCACAACTACTGCCATTACTAGATAATTTAATCGATGTCGCAAAAAGCTCTCAGCCACAATTAAAATTGCTTAGCGTATTAGGGATGGCAGCCGCACCTAAACAAGCACCTAAAACCGCAGCGCTGCTAGCACCGGTTCGTGAAGTCAGTGCCACAGTTGCCGAATTGGAAAAACAATTCATCAAAGAAGAGCAGGTTATTAAAACCATTAAAAAACCAGTTAGTAAAACATCCATATCAACTAAAATAGATATTTCGGCCTTTGATTGGGATAAATTAGTCAACTACACTAAACAAAATTACATAGCCCTATATAGCGTTATAGCAAAATGTGGTCACGAATTAGTGGACAACACTCTAACTCTATACACAAATAATAACTTTTATAAAAACAAATTAGATGACACCAAATACAGTCCGCTACTCCATAAATGTTTGCAAGAAGTTGGAGTTTATGGACTAGATATCCACACAATCCCCACAACCACCCCGCCAAAAGATTCACAGGCGGCTGCAATTGCTGCTATTATGGGTGGAGGAGAAGAGGTTTCGTTAGAGGCCGTATAAATTATACGAAATGGCAACCAAAGAGGTAATTGCGGGTAAAATCCCGCCACAAAATATCGACGCCGAAAAGAGCTTGCTCGGTGCGGTTTTGATTGATGAAGAAACTCTGTCCGATATTTCCGAACACGTTACCGCCAAAGATTTTTACGAAAAACGACACGCCATTATCTATGAAGGTATGATGAGTTTGTATGAAAAACACAAACCAGTCGACTTATTGACACTTACCGAAGAGCTAAAGCGCAGGAAAAACCTAGATACCGTCGGTGGTTCGGCTTATTTAACGGAACTCACAAATTACGTCCCGACTTCGGCACATGCCGAGGCTTATTCCGAATTAGTCGCCCAAAAAGCCGTCAGGCGTCGTTTAATTCGAGCCAGTGGTGAAATATCCGAATTAGGTTATGACGAAGAAACTACAACCCAAGAATTATTAGAAAAAGCCGAAGCCGAATTATTCTCGGTCAGTGATCAATCACTCAAACAGGATTTAGTCAGTATCGAAAGCATTCTAACTGAAAGTTTCGACCGTATGGAAGAATTACATCGAAACAAAGGCGCTCTGCGTGGTGTGCGAACAGGCTACAAGGATTTGGACAATATGACCGCTGGGTTACAACGTAGCGATTTAATCATCCTAGCCGCCCGTCCTGCCATGGGTAAGACCACGCTTGTCACAAACCTAGCATATAATGTGGCAACAATAGCCAAACAACCAGTATTGTTTTTTAGCCTAGAGATGAGCAAGGAACAGCTGGTCGACCGTATGTTAGCCGATGCCTCGGGTGTTGATGCCTGGAACATTCGTACTGGAAATCTATCTGATGACGATTTTGGTAAATTATCCGAAGCAATGGGTGAATTAGCCGAAGCCCCAATATTTATCGACGACACACCAGGTTTATCAGTCCTGGAAATGCGCACCAAAGCCCGCCGAGCCAATCACGAGCATCCGCTCGGGTTAGTTATTATCGATTACCTACAATTAATGCAGGGTAGCAGCAGTAACAGCAATAACCGTGTCCAAGAAGTGGGTGAAATCTCGCGTGGTTTAAAGTTAATCGCTCGTGAATTAAACGTACCAGTCATCGCCCTCAGTCAGTTATCACGTTCCGTTGAATCACGTAGCCCACAAATTCCTCAGCTGGCTGATTTGCGTGAATCTGGATCTATCGAGCAAGATGCCGATATCGTAATGTTTATTTATCGCGAAGCCTATTATAATCCAGAAACTGAACGTGAAAATATCACTGATTTAATTATCGCCAAACACCGTAACGGTCCAACTGGTAAGGTAGAATTATACTTCCATCCTGAACGATTGCGCTTTATGTCGCTTGACCATAAACACAACGACTAGCCCTCGTGATATAATCATTATTAAACATGGGCAAGTTCAATATTACTAATTTTTTCGTATATCGCTGGCGCTACTGGATTGGGTATAGTTTAGTTGTCATCGGTTTAATTGCCACTCTTATCTTTGTCGGCTTATATCTACCTGGTGGCATATCTAACGCCGAAATGCATTCAGTAGCTCAGAGCAGCATTACTAACCTAGCAAATCTAACTAATATCGATATAGCAAATATGCCATATCATCTGTTACAGCATATTAGTTTGGCTATATTTGGTATATCAATTCTCAGTATTAAATTACCGTCGATCATATTAGCGTTTCTATCAATTATCGGTATAGTGATGCTACTCAGACAATGGTTTAAACCGAGGATAAGCGTACTCGCATCATTAATTGCTATTACAACCGGGCAATTTCTATTCATAGCCCAAAATGGAACAGCCGATATTATGTACGTATTTTGGCCAGTCTGGTTGATGTTAATCGCTAGCCTAATCCCATACCAAAAACACCTTAGACCATTATTCATTATTGCTTTTTGCGCAACTGCAGCACTAAGCCTATATACACCGCTAAGTATTTATGTATTAGTAGCTTTTGCGGTCGCTATACTAATACATCCGCATTTACGTTATATAGTCAAAAAACTACCACGGTTTGAATTGATAACAGGGGCTGCCGTTATTTTACTAATAACAGCGCCTCTAATAGTTTCTATCATTAAAACACCCGATATTATCTTAACCCTACTGGGTATACCTAGCAGTTGGCCAAACATCGGCACTAATATAACATCGCTGAGCATTCAATATCTGGGGTTTGCTAAATTAGGGGGTACGACAACCCTGATAACGCCATTCTTTGAATTAGGTTCGATATTAATAATCCTAATTGGTCTATATCGACTATTCCAGACCCGAGAAACCGCAAAAAGCTATACTATAGCCCTGTGGATACTATGTCTAATGCCAATACTCGTTTTAAACCCTACGTTCACTAGTATTACTTTCTTGCCATTATTAATTCTGCTAGCCTATGGTTTAAGCGAGCTTTTGTCATATTGGTATAGTCTATTCCCACGTAACCCTTATGCGCGAATTATCGGCCTAGTGCCAATCGTTATATTAGTAACAGTTTTAGTGTTATCAGGCATGAGCCGTTATATCTACAGTTATAAATATGATCCTAATATCGTACCAAATTTCTCGAATGATATTAAATTGATACCGAAAACCACAACCAACCTGGTAGTAGGTAATAGTGAGTTAGCTTTTTATGATGTATTTGCCAAATATAATAAAACCGTAGCCGTATCGACTATACCAACAACTGATCGTTTTCTGGCAACGCGAGCCGCTAAACAATCCATTACAGGTTATACGATCGAACAGATCATCACTAGATCCACCAGCAATGACAGTGACCGGTTTTATCTGTACAAAAAATAACAGATTGAAGTATACTAGTAACTAACAATTCTAAAGGAGTACTGACAATGGCATTTGATCAAATAAAGATGATGAATGATCTCAGAAAAGCTCAAAACGAGCTAAAAAAAGAAATAATCGAAGTCGAAGCAGGTGATGGCGCCGTAGTCGTGCAAGTAACTGGTGAATTAAAGGTTAAGAAAATTAATATTGATCCAAAACAAATTGATCTAGATGATATCTCAGAACTAGAACACTGGTTGGAAATCGCTATTCGCGACGGCCTAGCCAAAGCCCAGGAAGTCGCTGCCGAAAAAATGAAACCGCTCATGGGTAGCCTAGGTAAATTAGGGCTATAGGTTACAAAGTTGCCTCAATTACTTCCATCGGCACTCATAAACGCCATCGATGAACTGGGTCGTCTACCTGGTGTTGGCGCCCGCACAGCCGAACGCTATGCCTATTATCTACTCCGAGCCGATAAACACATTAGTGAAAAGATGGCAGCAGCCTTATTAAAACTTCACGAAAATATAAAAAGCTGCCCAGTCACATTTGCCTTAATAGATGCCAGCGAAACCATCTCGCCACTATATAGCGATCCGACCCGTGATAAAACAGTAGTTGCCGTAGTCGAAGAGCCACTTGATATAGTTACATTAGAACGTACTGGACAATTTAATGGCACCTACCACGTATTGGGCGGAGCAATCAGCCCGATCGATGGCATCGGACCTGAACAATTACATATTCCTGAATTAATCGAACGCTTAACACGCGATAACGTCCAAGAGGTAATTATTGCCACCAACGCTAGTATCGAGGGCGAATCAACCGCCATATTCCTACAACGACATATTGTTGATAGTGGCATTGATATTAAAATAACCAGGCTAGCTCGCGGCATACCAGTTGGAGTTGACCTGGAATACGCCAGTCAAATTACGCTAACTCACGCCCTAGAAGGCAGAAGGTCATTCTAAATGTACGATAAAGCCCGCGAATTGATAAATTCAGCCAAAAAAATTATCGTCATTCAGGCCGAAAACCCTGATGGTGATTCATTAGGTAGTTCACTTGCCCTAGAAGAAATTCTAGGTGATTTAGGTAAAACAACAATCCTTTACTGCCCAGTCGAAATTCCAAGATATATGCACTACATAAACGGCTGGGACAGAGTTGTTAGTGATTTTGATAGCAGCGCTGATTTAGCCATTATAGTCGACACAACAGCCGACGTTTTAATAACAAAAGTTTTAGAAACCCCAGGCGTCCGTCATTTCCTAGAAACCCATCCAGTTCTAGTTATTGATCACCACGTAACTAAATCTAACCTCAGTTTTGATCATGTTTTATTAGTCGAGGACACAGTCGCTACTAGTGAAGTGATTTATAATCTAGCGATTGACAGTAAATGGGCGATTAATCAGCAAGCGGCCGAAGATTTAATGATAGCTATTATGAGTGATAGCCTAGGGTTAACTACTCAGACTGTTTCGCCTCAAACATTTTTCATAGCCGGCAAACTAACCGAGCTTGGCGCTAGCAACTCCGAAGTCGAAAAAAGACGTCGCGAATACATGAAAAAATCGGCCGAAATCCTAAAATACAAAGGCGTATTAATTGAACGTATTGAGTACTTCCTGGACGGCAAGCTAGCCTTAATTCGAATCCCGTGGGAAGAAATCCAGGCCTATAGTGACCAATACAACCCAAGCATTCTCGTACTAGATGAAATGCGCCTAGTCGAAGGTGTTGAATTAGGGGTGGCTATCAAAACCTATCCTGACGGCAAATTAACCGGTAAATTACGCGGTAATATCCCGATTGCCGCCACAGTTGCTGGATTCTTTGGTGGCGGTGGTCATGAATATGCTTCTGGTTTTAGAATCTATGAATCTATTGATACAATAATTCCAGAACTAATAGATGCCACCGACAAGGCATTGAAGGAATATTCTAATGACATTAAAGTTTCATAACACCTTAACTAACCAAGTCGACGAATTTGCCTCTCAAAACAACGGCAAAGTCACAATATACACTTGTGGACCGACAGTTTATGATTACCCACATATCGGCAACTGGGCAAGTTATATCTATTGGGATGTGTTGATTAGAATATTAATGGCTAACGATTATGAAGTTAATCGAGTTATAAATATCACCGATGTCGGTCACTTAACTAGTGATGCCGACGAAGGTGAGGATAAATTAGAAAAAGGCGCTAAACGCGAGGGCAAGACCGCCTGGGAAATTGCTGCATTCTATACCGAAGATTTCATGAACGGCATGAGATCACTAGGGATGATAATGCCGCAGCATATCGCCAAAGCAACCGATTACATACCCCAGCAACTAGATATGATCCGTAAACTAAAAAACAAAGGTTTTACTTATCGGATTAGTGATGGCATTTATTTCGAAACGTCTAAATTTACTCGTTATGCCGACTTTGCTCATCTAAAACTAGGGTCGCAGATGGCAGGGGCTAGGGTAGAATTTAATCCCGAAAAACATAACAATAGCGACTTTGCATTATGGAAATTTACACCGACCGGCGAAAAACGCGATATGGAATGGGCAACACCAGCGGATTTACTAGATAACAATAGTAGATCAGACCTGGAGCGAAGCAAGATTACAGAGGAAAGTGTGCCAAAAGGCGAACAGATAGTTATGGGCTTTCCAGGTTGGCATATTGAATGTTCGGCTATTATTATGGCCTTGCTCGGTGAGACCATCGATATCCATACCGGCGGCATAGACCACATACCAGTTCATCACACTAACGAAATCGCTCAGTCCGAGGCTATTAATAATGTCCGCCTCAGTAATTATTGGCTACACAGTAACCACCTAAAAATCAACGGATCTAAAATTAGCAAATCACTCGGTAACGGCTATAGGTTAGATGATCTAGCTAAAAAAGGCTTTTCGCCACTCGATTACCGTATGTTCATATTGCAAGGGCATTATCGTAATGAAGGTAATTTTACATTCGAAGGCCTTCAATCTGCTAAAAACCGCCTACATAACTGGCGTAATATTGCTGCACTTAGGCACCAGATACACGATACCATCCAAAGTGATAACGCTAGAAACACTAATAACAAGACGATATCGCCCTACGCCACCTCTCGAGCAATTATCGAAGCAATCGATGACGACTTGGGTACACCAGAAGCCCTTAGAATTATAGATGAAGCCTTTTCTAGTATTAGTAACGCCAGGATAACTAACATCAACCAACAAGCTTTAATTAATCTGCTAGACACTATTGACTCAACCCTAGGGTTGCAACTAATTGGCAGTACACCAGATATATCGGATGATCTAAAGCGTATTATCATAGAGCGCAACCACGCTAGAGCCCAAAAAGATTGGTCTAAATCAGACAAATTGCGTGATCAGTTACTGTCAGCTGGAATCATAATCCGCGACACTAATAGTGAAGTTATCTGGGAATACAAAGATTAGAGATTAGATAATTATTAGTTAGTTTTTACCAACTGCTTTTTCAGGTAATTAGCCTTGGACTTCATAAAATACTCTTCCAACAATACCTTGATACAGCCAGCAATTGGAATCGATATAATACCACCAGCTAAACCGAATAAATAAATACCAATAGTGACCGATGCCAGAATAGCTAACGCCGATAGATTAGTCCTTTTTGATTGGATTTTAGGCGAGATATAGTTACTCTCGACTTGGGCATAAATCACAAAGAATACTAAAAATATAAGTGCGGCAGTAATACTATTAAGTGCCAATATAGCACTTACAATCAGAACCCCAATTATCTCTCCGAACATAGGAATAAGTGATAACATAAAAATTATCGCCAAGGCAGGAATTGCTAAATTAGTAGGCACACCGAATATTAAACTCAGAACAAACACTACGATACCAGCCACAAGTCCAGCAATCGAGGATACAAACAATTGACCAGTTACATAACTAGTAACTGCAGAGTACATGTGTTTTAGTAGATGTTTATGGCTATCCATTCGATCTTTGTCGTTATAAATATTCCACAAACGATCCATCCACATCGGACCCTCAACTAACATAAAGAACGTTAACACCAACACTAATATCATAGATGTCATCACCGATAAGACAGATCCGATACTAGTAATTAGGAACATGCCAGCACCCGACACGAATTGTGATGCACCATCCTTGATCGAGTTCAAGGTCTTATCGACCTCTGGCTGAATATTGTAGTGATGAATAAATTCATTAACACTACCTGATTGTTTAGTAGCGCTATCAACTAATGATGGTATGTTTTGGACAAATTTAGCCGTCTGTTCAATAATTGGCGGAATTACCAAGAAAATTATCGTGCCTAAAAACAGGATAACCGCTACATAGGCCAACGCCGTACCTAATACACGACTTTTACTAGGTAACATTTTAGCCAAACGATTAACTGGCGGATTGAGGGCTAACGCCAAAAAGAACGATATACCAATAATAACCAAAGCCGTGCGAGCACTGTAAACTGCCAATGCCGCCAATAAAAAGCCGATAACAACTAACCAAAAGCGGACAAATGTTCGTGTGTCGATTTCAATATGTACATTATTCTTCATAATTAGCATTATACACTATTACACGCTAATGATTATATCTGGTCAATCTAAATTAGATTAAATATTGCGCTTTTTTAAGCAAACCTTAAGTAGCCATGAGTGTATAATAGTAGTCATGAGAATACTATTGATCGAAGATGAACATAAAATCGCCCAAGCCCTCAAAAAGGCGCTCGAGCAAGAAAATTACGCAGTTGACGTATCCTACGATGGTGACGATGGTTATGCCATGGCTACCACCGAACCTTATGATTTGAATATCATTGATTGGATGATCCCAGGTAGCTATAACGGCATAGAAGTAATCAAAGCTATGCGCCAAGCCAAAGTCCATACCCCCGTTTTACTACTAACCGCCAAAGGCACAACGGCTGACCGTACGACAGGCCTAGATTCTGGCGCTGATGATTATCTAGTTAAACCATTCGCCCTAGAGGAACTACTGGCTCGTGTCCGCGCACTGCTGCGACGTCCAGTCGAAGTTCAACAAACCATTCTAACTGTTGGTGATTTATCACTTAATACAGTAACCTTTGAGGTCAAGCGTGGCAGCAAAACTATCGAACTAACCGGCAAAGAATTCGCCCTACTAGAATATCTGATGCGCAATCAAGGTCGCCCAAACAACAAAGACTCCATTATTAGCCACGTCTGGGATTATAACGCCGATGTTTTGCCTAATACAGTCGAAGTCTACGTAAAATATCTACGACAAAAAATCGATGATAATTTCAGCACCAAGCTACTACACACAGTTAGAGGATTCGGTTACAAAATTGAAGCAAAGTAGGAAATTATGTTCAGGTCTGCAACCCTCCGCCTAACCGGATGTTATCTATTGGTATTGATGCTACTTAGTATCACTTTTAGCTTTTTTATTTATCAGGTAGCTAATAGTGAAGTGCAGATTAGGTTAGAGCGTTTTCAGACCAAACTCCAACAATCCCAAGATTTCGGATTAACACCACCTCCAATCAATCGGGCTGAAACCCTACGCATAACCGAGCAAGAAAAAGCTTCGACTAATCTATCAATCGAGCTACTATATATAAACCTATCTGTAATAATTCTAGGCGGCGTTATTAGTTATTTCTTGGCCCGCCGCACACTACTACCGATCGAAAAAGCCCACGCCGCACAATCCAGATTTACTAGTGATGCCAGCCATGAGCTACGCACCCCGCTAGCAGCCATGAAAACCGAAATCGAAGTAGCTGTCAAAGACAATACTGCCACAACCGAAGACCTTAAAAAAATTCTATCCAGTAACCTCGAGGAAGTTGATAAATTATCAAAACTTTCCGAAATGTTACTCAATTTATCACGACCCGATACGGCCAAATTAAAATTTGGGCCAGTATATCTAAACAAGATTGCTCACGATGTAATCAATGATTTTAAACAGCCACATAATCGAATATATTTAACTTCTAAAAAACAATTAATGGTTCACGGCAATGATACGGCTATCGCTGACTTAATAAAAATACTTATCGATAATGCTATCCAATACAGCCCTAATAATTCAAAGATATCGATCACTATATCAAAACAGAACGACCAAGCTAAATTTGAAATCACCAATACTGGTCCAGGTATAGAATCCGACAAACTGCCTTACATTTTTGATCGGTTTTACCGAGCAGATTCATCACGAACCAATAATGGACACAAAGGTTACGGACTGGGATTAGCTTTGGCAAAAAACATAGTTGAATCACATAACGGTCAATTAATCGCCACCAGTACTCCGAATATTGAAACAATATTTACAGTGCTACTACCACTACATTCATTATTCCCAAGCAAAAATTAAGAAGTGACTTATAAACTGAGTTCATAAATTATCTAACATAAGGAGAATATATGAACGTAATCTCGCGAGGCATTAAAAATGCTTTCCGTAGCCCGATGCGCTCGGGTGCCATAATATTAATGCTCGCAATTAGTATTGGTCTAATCCTGAGTATGCTAGTCGCCAGAACTAGCGTTAATTCAAAAATAGATGAAGTCAAAGCAAAAACGGGGACCAGTATCACAATAAGCCCTGCTGGTGTTATGGGTTTTTCGGGTGGTGGCAACGCCCTAACTAGCGCTCAATTAGCTACAATCACTAAAACAGCTCATGTCGCTAGCACTTCAGCCACACTATCTGATCAGATGAGTACATCCGACACTAATTTAACAGCTTCACTCGAATTAGGTAATTTTGGAGCTCGTCAAATGCGTTTTGAAAGTACCAGCTCGACCACAACCAGCAGCAACTCGACAGCAGCCAGTGACACGGCTAGCACCGATTCGACCGTTACAAGGCCTGCACCAACGCCTAGAACGACAGTAACCGGTACTACTAATCCTAATTCGATTTCGACTGATGGTAGCAACCTAACACTAACGAGCGGCACGACTATCGATGGTAATAGCAGCGACCTAATAGCTCTAGTTGGTAGTGACCTCGCTACTAAAAATAACTTAACGACTGGCAGTACATTTACGGCCTACGGAAAAACTATCACCGTAAAAGGCGTATTTAAAACTGGTAATAAATTCCAAGACAGTGGCATAATTATGCCCCTAGTCACAGTACAAACCCTAACTAGCCAAACTGGCGCCGTTAGCAGTGTAATCGCCACGGTCGACAGTAGCGATAATGTCAGCACAGTTGTCTCATCACTTAAAACCGCTCTTAGCGACAAGGCCGATATAACCAGCCAAGCCGAAGTAGCCGCCGCCAGTGTTTCATCATTACAAAGCATCTCATCATTAGCCCTAGCTGGCGTAATCGGTGCAACTGTCGCCGGAGCGGTCATAGTCCTACTGGCCATGGTTATGATCGTCCGCGAACGCCGCCACGAAATCGGCGTTATCAAAGCTATCGGTGGCACTAACCGAAAAGTCATTGGTCAGTTTGTAACCGAAGCCTTAACCCTAACCGTGATCGGCGCAATCGTTGGGTTAGCCCTCGGGGTATTAGTCAGCGGCCCTATGACTAATTCATTGGTTAGCAGTAGCCAAAGCAGCACCAGCTCTTCAACCTCGATAACTCGCGGTGAAATGGGCGGCGCAATGACAAGAGGGTTTAACCGTATCAGTTCTAACTTTACCCAAGTAACCAGCAGCATCACGCCTCAGGTATTCGTCATTGCTATTGGTATAACTTTGGTCATTGCCGTTATTGGTAGTGCTGTACCAGCCTGGTTCATCGCCAGAATCCGCCCAGCAGAAGTATTAAGGTCAGAATAAGGAGTATATGAAATGTTAACTGTAAAAAACCTAACCAAATCATTCACAGATGCCAGTGGTGTCGTTACCGCTCTCAAGGATGTCAATTTAACAGTAAAAACTGGTGAATTTGCTAGTATTATCGGCAAGTCTGGTAGCGGCAAGAGTACTTTGCTCAGCATGCTGGGGGCACTAGATATCCCAACTAGCGGCAGTATCGAAGTCGACGGTGTCGATATCGCCCAACTATCTGCCAGCCAGCAGACAACTTATCGCGCCAAGAAAATCGGCTTTGTATTCCAATACTACAATCTAATACCTAATCTAACTGCACTAGAAAATGTCACGCTAGCCTTAGAGTTCGGTGGCATGCCAGCCAGTAAGCGCAAAGCGCGCGCTGAGCAGCTATTGGATTCCGTCGGGCTAACTGCCGAAGAACAGCTTCGCAAGCCATCCCGACTAAGTGGCGGCCAGCAGCAGCGTGTTTCCATAGCCAGAGCACTAGCTAATCAGCCAGCCATCGTCCTAGCCGATGAACCTACTGGTAATTTGGATAGTGAAACTGGCAAAAAGATTTTTGATTTATTACATAAACTGTCGCGTAGCGAAAACACCACTATTCTGGCCGTAACGCACGACATGGATATTGCCGGCAAAACCGACCGAACATTCAAACTAAAAGACGGAGAAATAGTCGCGTAACAGTGGTGACTTAAGCTTTCATTAAGCAACATATGCCACACTGAAAACGTAACCATTAACAGTCAAGAAGGAGGATTCATAATGAAAACCACCATCACCGACAAAACAATTTTACTTAGCAAAAAAGGTATGAAAGAGCTAAAAAAGAAAATTACCCAGCTAGAGCATGATAAGAAATCTGCAATGCAAGCCATACGTGAACTCGATCGAACACTAGGGCGCGATGAACGCCTTAGCCGAATCGAGAAGCTAGCCGACTTGGATACTATTGAATCTGAACTAGTCGAGAAAAAGTCTATAATCGCCAGCGCTAAACTATTACCAGTCAAACAAACACGACTGCGTGTCGCGATTGGCTCGGTAGTTGATTTGATCGATCGCCACGGACATTTCTTTCGCTACAAGATAGTCGACAGTGTCGAGGCAGACCCGAGCGATGGACGAATTTCAGCTCTTAGCCCACTAGGCCAAAATTTACTAGGTCGAACCGTCAAAGATATTGTTGAATGTTGCAGCGGCCGACAATCTAACTGGTTTCAATTAGTACGCATAGCGTAATAAAGTCCCAAAATATAAAAAACACCTACGATTTTGTAGGTGTTTTTTATATCTCACGACGAGATACTTAGTAATGTCCAATTACCACTATGGTTATCACTACGCAGACAGTAGTCTGATTTGCCATCTGATAGAGTAAAGATTTCAGCCATCAAGCTACCTTGATTAATTAATAACCTTAGACCAGCATCAATAAAACTATAAGTGATACCACGGAATTCAATGCGGCGAGGGTAAGCAACTAGGTTTTTTCTAAATCCCATAGATGTGACGGTGACTTGTTCGTTGATTTCAGTTTTTTTCATAGCCATTCCTCCATAAAAGTTGATACAAAACAATTAGACCGGTGAACTTTTGATTGACCAGTAAACGGGTTTAATAAGTGTATTTCAGATAGGAATACCGAGACCGTTCGACTCGAGCATTCTTTTGACTGCTAATACTTTGGTTTATGTATCGTTTATCAGTGGCTCATATAAGAGTATGACAACGTTTATGGTGGGCTTTTAAAAGCCTGTAAGTGGAAAGGTGTTAACCAGTACCTACATGACTATACCTAGTATACATGGCTCGATACTGCACGTGTCAACAACAAAAAATAAGTTTATATTATTGGAATATTGACAGTAAAGCAAGAAAAATGTAACTATAGAAATACAGTATAAATATCGGGAGGAACTGACATGGAAATGTGTCCGGAGATGAATAATCAAACACCCGAAGTATTCGAATCAGACGAGATCAGAAATGGCAGAATACAGAATCTAATCAAAAACGGCACCACTCCAATGTTACCGTTTGAATATATACGAATAACCGATCGACTATTCGAGCTCGGAATCGACCAGCCAACCCTAGACGGCTTGATAAATAAAACCATGGCAAATAAGCTATCAGAAGAATGGGATAATAAAATAAGTAGCCGTCTAATATCCGACGAAACAACATCCGAGGTTAAGAAATTAATATCAGTACTTAATACGTCAAAAATCATTAATTACCCCTCAACTAGAAACCAACAAATTACAGTCGGAAGCCTAGCATCTATCAAATTCGATGATTCTGACGAAGAGAGCCTATATCTAATAACTGGTTCTATGAATGAAACCTACAAAACTAACGCCACAGAACTAGAAATCGAAGCCGCCAGAGTAACTAGCCCCTTAGGTGAATCGCTATTCCGCGGCAGAGTAGGCGACATAGTCAAATATTATGTAAACGGTAGTCCAATAAAAGTAGAGATCATGCAAATCGAACAAGTTGCCGAAAATGACGTTTATTAGATCATCAACTTGACATTTATTATTAACCAATTTATAACTATATTACAGAAGCAATACATTCATAATGGCTGAACAAACCAGAGAGGCTACAGAGGTGCGATCATGAAGCTTTTTAGCAAATCTAATAAATTAATCGTAATAGCAACATTCCTAATACTTGCCGTACAAGCTATAGTAAACGTCAACTCTGTAATGGCAATACCAACACCTGGATCAACCAGCCAGAATAATGGTTCGATTTTTTATGACGACGGTTCAGTGGGTGCCAAAACGTGGACTATATCAGTTGGGAATGCACTACCAGCTTATTTTACTAGCCAACCCAGTACTGCGCCAAACACATCGCAACAATCACATTATCTATTAGCCCTGGGCTTTAATTCCAATGTTCCTAACGATGCCACCATTACCGGTATCGCCGTCAAAGTCGAGCGAAAAACCGATGCTATGTCTATTAAAGATGCCGACATACACTTAATAAAAAACTGGGCTATCTTAGCCAGTACTAATCCAACCGTAGCACCAAATACTGGGCTTACAACTTGTCCTACATCCATAGATGGCGACTGCTGGGTAACTAATGAAACCACAGTCACATACGGTGGAGCTTCGGATTTATGGGGATCGACCTGGACACCAGCCGACGTGAATAGCCCTAATTTTGGCTTGGCCTTCTCAGCTCAACGAATGTACGGCAGCAACAGCCTAACCCCAGGTGATGATGGTAGTAGTTCAAAAAAGATATATATAGACAACGTTAATATAACCGTCTATTACACCACCGAGCAAGAAGCCACTACGCCAATAATAGCTAGTCACCCTGACGTTAACGCCATAGCTACGAATGCATCTGGGATTAATGTAACTTATACCGCCCCAAATGCGATTGATGGTGATGAGACCACATTAGCGGATTGCTCACCAATATCGGGATCACTATTCCCAATTGGAACGACTACTGTAACTTGCACTAAAACAAACACAGCTGGTAATAGCGCAACCCCAACACATTTTAACGTAATCGTATCTGATGGTACTATCCCAACTATTTCATTAAATGGCGATAGCCCAAAGATAATTACAGTTGGGGATAGCTATGTTGATGCAGGCGCTACTGCAACTGATGGATATGATGGCAATATAACGGAACCGATAGCTATAATTAGCAACGTCAATACATCGACCGTCGGAAACTATACCGTAACATATAACGTTAGCGATGCCGCCGGCAATGCTGCGGTCACAGTAACGCGAACTGTAATCGTAGCCCCACGCAAAATCACTGTAATTGCAGATAACCAAACAAAAGTCGCTGGCACGATCGACCCAACCTTAACATATTCAATCACGTCCGGATCATTAATAGGTAACGACGGATTTACAGGTGCCATTACCCGCGTAACGGGTGAGACCACTGGAATATACGCGATTAACCGCGGAAATTTGGAATTAAATGGTAACTATACCTTGAGTTTCACCGACGGCTTATTCGAAATAACTCCAGCCCCAATTGTCACCACCACTACAAATACAACTCCTACTACCAGCAATATTAGCTACACTCCAACATCGACTCCCGAAATCACCCCTGATACTACTAGCGAAGCACCTGTCGCCACCGCTATTCTAGGGACTCAAACAGACAATGATACCGCCAAAACCACTACTGATAAAAATACGGAGCACAAATCAACTAATATATTTGGTCTAACATTCCTAGGTGTTCATGATTGGCTATGGTTTGTTTTAATAGCAATAGCCGGCGCTGCGTTCTGGTGGATTATCGTTGGTCGTCGTCGCAAAGATGATGATAACGAACAGAACTAAACATTACTAAATTGGCTATTATATAATTCAGCGTAATAACCGTTCTCGTGCATGAGTTCGTCATGAGTACCTTTTTCGACGATATTGCCATCACGTATAGCAAATATCACGTCGGCATTTCGAATCGTTGACAAGCGATGGGCGATAATGAAACTAGTCCGACCATTGCTTAATTTATCCATAGCCGACTGAATCAATAGCTCCGTACGCGTATCAACCGAGCTAGTGGCTTCGTCCAATATCAACATGGGAGCATCAGCCAGGATTGCCCTAGCGATAGTCAACAATTGTTTCTCACCAGCCGATATACTGTCGGCAGTTTCACTAATAATCGTATCGTAGCCATTAGGTAGGGTTTGGATAAAATGGTCAGCGTGAGCAGCTTTGGCAGCCTCGATAACCTCGGTACGAGTGGCGTTTTCTTTGCCGTAGGCTATATTCTCGGCAATCGTACCATTAAATAACCAAGTATCTTGCAGTACCATGCCAAACATTTTACGAACATCGTAGCGACTAATTTGGCTAATATCTGTGCCATCAACACTAATCGAGCCACTATTTATATCATAAAAACGCATTAATAAATTAACGATCGTAGTTTTACCAGCACCAGTCGGACCAACAATCGCCACGCTTTGTTTAGGTTTAATGTGAGCCGAAAAGTTCTTGATTACTAATTTGTCATCATCGTAACCGAAATTAACCTTATCCAGAATGACTTCACCCTTAATTGATTTCGGCGTGGGTAGAGTATTCGTCTCTGTTTTTTCCTCGGTTTCATCCAAAAATTCAAAGACACGTTCCGCTGCAGCTGCTGTTGCTTGTAAAATATTCACGATATTAGCCGTCTGTGAAATAGGCTGCGTAAATTGATTCATATACTGAACAAAGGCCTGGATATCACCAATGCTAATACGTCCATTGATTGCCAGCCAGCCACCAACCGCCGCCACGCCAACATAACCCAGGTTACTAATAACTTGCATAATCGGCATCATCAGGCCAGATAGAAACTGTGATTTCCAGCCACTTTTGTGAAGTTTACTATTTATAGTGTTAAAAGTATGAATTGAACGTTGTTCGCCACTAAAAGTTTTAACTATAACGTGATTCGAGAACATCTCGTCAATATGACCGTCAATTTCACCCAAGGCCGCTTGCTGTTTGACATAATATTTCTGCGATTGTTTAACGATAGTCGTGATAAATACCATACTTAGTGGCAATACTAGGATAGCAATAATCGTCAACTGCCAACTAATACTCAACATCATAACCAAAATACCAACAATCATAATCACCGAAGTAATTAGTTGTGTCATAACCTGGTTCAAGTTCTGACTAATCGTCTCGACGTCGTTAGTGACACGGCTGACGATATCGCCATTTTCATGTTTATCAAAGTAGCGTAGTGGTAGGCGAGCTACTTTCTTAGATATATCACGACGAAAAGCATAAGTTATTTTTTGCGAGATATTAATCATCACCCAGCTCTGAACATAGCTAAATAATGCACTAACTACATACAAACCTATTAACCACAAACCAATGACTGTAATATTGTCAAAGTTAATACCTTTACGGCTCATTAAACCTTTAACAATCTCTGTTGTCATATTACCTAATACTTTAGGGCTGGCAATCGCAAAGACAGTACTAATGATCGCACAAATCGCCACAAACGCCAGATAACCCCAATATGGTCGCAAATAACCCAATATAGTAACGAGGGTCTTTTTGAAATGTTTAGGTTTCTCAGCAGGACCTCTATTCATACCACCACCCATAGGCATAGGTCCGCCTCGAGGTTTAATAATTGGAGCTTTAGATTTATTTTCTTGCATGATTATTTCTCCTCCGACAGCTCAACGGCCGATAGTTGTGACTGCGCAATTTCGCGGTAGACTTTACAGGATTTCAGTAATTGATGATGCTGGCCCATACCTACGATCTTGCCATCCTCTAGAACAATGATTTTATCGGCATGCATTATCGTGCTAATCCGCTGTGCCACAACAATAAATGTTTTATTAGCAATTTCAGGTTCAAGGGCTTTGCGTAGTGCTGCATCAGTCTTGAAATCAAGTGCCGAAAAACTATCATCGAACAGATAAATTTTAGGGTTCTTAGCTATAGCCCTAGCAATTGCCAAACGTTGTTTTTGACCACCAGACACATTATTACCAGCCTGGGCGATAGGATTATCGAATTTTTTCGGTAAATCGTCGATAAACTCTTTAGCCTGAGATATTTTAGCAGCCCTTTGTAGTTCGGAACTATTGGCATCTGGCTTGCCGTAAATTATATTGCTGGTGATAGTCCCAGAAAACAGCGATGCCTTTTGAGGGACATAGCCAATAAAACTATGCAGTTCTTTTTGCGGAACATCACGGATATCAATACCGTCAACCGTGATCGAGCCACTAGTTACATCGTACAAACGAGGTACGAGTTTTAATATCGACGACTTTCCACTACCAGTACCGCCGATAATTGCAGTTATTTGGCCAGGTTCAGCGGTAAATGAAATATCCGATAATACTGAATGTTCAGAGCCTTTATAGCCAAAACTAACGTCTCGAAAGGCTATAGTACCGTCTATATCATCGGGTAGATGTTTTGGTTGCTTGGGATCGTTGATTTTAGGCTCAACATCTAATATTTCGCCAACACGTTTGAACGATACCGCAGCCCTAGGTACCATAATAAATATTATCGAAATCATTAAAAAGGCCATGATGGTTTGCGATACATATTGCATCAATGCCAACAAATTACCAACTTGTAAATTACCGTCATTAATCTGATACGATCCAACCCAAACTACCGCCATAGCTGTCAAGCCCATAATTAATGTCATAACAGGCTGCATAATCATCATAATTCGATTAACAAAAATATTCAGTTTAGTCGACTCTTGGTTGGTCTGGTCAAACTTTTCCTGTTGACGTTCGTCGTTATTATAGGCACGAATTACCCTTATGCCAGTTAGCATTTCACGCATTTGTAAGCTTAGTTTATCTACTAATTTTTGTATAAGTGTAAATTTAGGGATAACAACAAAAAACAACATAACAATCAAAGCGACTAATACCCCAATGGCGGCTAAAACAATCCATGACATCGTTGGGGCAATTTCGTGAGCTTTGATTATCGAACCGACCCCCATGAATGGCGCCAGAAACGCCATACGCGACACCATAGCAATAACGTTTTGGATTTGCTGCATATCATTCGTAGCTCTAGTAACTAGGGATGATGATGAAAAACTATCAAATTCACTGAGTGAAAACTGTTCAACCTTTACGAACACCGCTGTACGCAATTTTCGAACGTACCCCGTCGAAATCCTAGCTGAAACGAAACCTACGGCAATTGCACAGAGACCACCTAACAAAGTCAGTAGTAACATCTGCAATCCATTACTCCAAACTTTATCGATATTCTTGCCCAAAATACCTTGATTGATAATTTTTGCCATATAATCTGGCAGAGTGAGGTTAACGTTAGCCTGACCCCATATTAAAACCACTAAAATAGCCAACATAAATAGATAGGGAACGAAATATTTAACTAATTTTTTCACAAGTGTTTTATATACCTTTCGCAGTAATCATAAGCTTATAATTCATACTAATCATACCTATTCTACTACATGCTATTTATTATGTATATAATAGTTAACAGAAAGTTGACTATGAAAGATACCGAGATTAAAAAAATATTCAAAGGATTGTATATAGCGCGACCAGAATTCATAGGTTGCCAGATTAAATTAATAAAATCAGGGCATAATCGCAGCATATATTCCGTTATAACAACCGACAATAAAAAATACATCGCCAAGATAGGTAACATCAAAAAAGATCTAGGTTCAACCAGCCTAAACGATGTCCGAGTCCAAACTTTTCTGAGTGAAATGGGATGCGAATTTATACCAGGAATTATATATTCCGACAAAACTAATGATTTCTATATGGAATCTTATGTTGGCGAGCAGGATATAGCTTTTAACGATTTAAATAACGAAGACATAGACACGTTCGCGAAGCAATTAGTTTTCATCCATAATCTATCGCCAGACCAATACAAAGCTTTTTCAATTGATCATGGTTTTGACGAGCCAAAGATAACATCACTGACCGAAGGACTGAATACTTTTGGGTTTGCCAGATTTGAAATCGTCAAAGGATTATGCCCCGACAAAGCAGTCAAAGATTGGATTCAAAAACATCTACAACAAAGCGCAGCGATTTTACAAAACAAGACGAATTCCAACCAAACAGCCCACCTAAGATGGGGTGATATAGGCGAAAACCTTCGCAAAGACGACCATACGTTGTATTTCATAGATTGGGAGTTCGCAGGTTTAGGTTATGGGTCAGAACTGGCTTATATAAAAATACATTCGCATTTGGATTCTGAAAAATTCAATTTCTTAGTATCGCGCTATGCTTTTTACAGTAATAAAACCGATAGTGATTTATTGGACGAAATAAAACTAACTGAAAAAGTTACCAGAACTAACGATGTAGTATGGGCTGCCATGAAATGGGGAGAATCCGTAACACCGAATGATATCGAAAAATACAGAATTCTGACATATAAACGCATAGAGCTAGCGAATATTTTATAGGAAATTAAAAAGCCCGATACACTTTATTCAAAAAGTAGATCGGGCCAGATGTTATACTCGGCAATAGCAAAAAGGCTAAAGCCCACAAAACATCTATAACCAGATCTTAAACACTTTTACAGATACCGAAAAGTAGGCGATGCATAGGCATACTGATAATCACTAGCCCAACCACAGTCGATAATCGATGATCCATCGCCTAATCGTACCACTTTCGGTACACGGCGATAGTTATCTATATGCAATCTATAACCGGCTATATTAATATATGGCATACTTTTACCAATCTCATTTAATAAGTTAGTGAAAAGCAAAGCCGCCAGAACTTCTGGACCAGCTAATGAATCAGCTATACGGCTATTCCATAAATCAATAACTCTACAACCCTCAGTTAAATCCCAATTAGCAACAGGATCAAAGGCAACGAACCTAATTCCGGGTTCCCGTTTAGCTTCTGGCATAAGGAGGTTTAAATACCGTGGATCTAGTGATAGACTAACTCCCCGCGAGTTCTTGTGAATTTTAGAAATACAATGAGCATATTCTTCAAAAGTACGTCTAGTAGGATTCAAACAATTCGCTGTTTTTGGCAAATAAACTACCAATACCATTTCTTCGGTTGGCGTTAGCCGAACAAAATCAGTGGCTGGAATCGGAAAATCCGAACCCATAAAACCCCATTTTTGTTCTTTGTTCAGATACGTGGCTAGTTCAATCTGTTCATCAATAGGTGAGCACCAGGGTTCTCCAATAGCAGATACGGATACGGATTCGGGTGTAGATACTGGTTTTGATACCATAGAAAAACACGCTCCCTCTCTAATTTCTCGCCGTCAAGCCAGCCATTTTAGGCTATCTAAATTTATTAAGAACGGCATACTGTATTCATATTTATTATTAATATAAAATGCCGTTCTCAAAGTGTCTAAGATGTCAAGGTTCTAATGTTGGTTATAACACAAAAAGTCGCTAAAATCAACAATCGAATGAACTGACGATAATATATTGTTGGTTTATGTTCATGGTAAACTATTAGATAGCACAATTAAGGAAGGGTCTAATAATGTTTAGTAAAAAGCAAAATATACAGAATACGACCGACAGATTGCCGGACTTTAACTATATAAATAACAGTGATATTTATATGGATACTTCCTGTCAGAGCATGAGACCACAACCAGTTATCGATGCCATCGCTAACTATTATCAAACATACAATGCTTGCGGCAGCCGAGTTAAATACAAATGGGGTCAAAGGGTCGATTCCGCAGTCGAAGCTACCCGTGAATTAGTTATTAATTACTTGGGCTTGCCCCAAAAAGAATATGTTTGCTCGTTTACGCTCAACACTACTTTTGGGATTAACCTCATCCTAAACCAACTACCAAAAGGGTACTACGAACAAGTTATCACTAGTGAAATCGAACATAATTCAGTATTCCTACCAACAATCGAATTAGCTAAGAGATTAGAAATAGACAGAAAAGTTCTAAAACGAGCTGATGATGGCAGTTTAATTTATACAAAAACTGATCTAAACAAATCAGTCATAGTAGTAAACGCAACCTCGAATATTGATGGCCGCTTGCTCTTGAATATAAAACAATTAATCAAGGATGCTCATACCGCAGGTGGAATCGTAATAATCGATGCCGCCCAAGCCGCAGCTCATTACCAAGACCTATTGTTTGGTTGCCAGGCCGATGCTTTCTGTTTCTCGGCACACAAAATGTACGCTGCCAGCCTAGGTGTGATTGTTATCAAAAAAGACCTAATTCGATCGCTAGATAAACATTTTGTCGGCGGTGGTATGGTATCGGCGGTCCAAGAACAAGGTTATGACCTATTACCTGACGATCTAAATAGCTGGCTAGAACCAGGGCTACAGGCCTATGGTGAAATTATTAGTCTGAAACGGGCTATCGAATGGCTGTCAGAAGTCAAACCACAGGGCTTGAAACCAGCCGAATATATTCATAAAATCTCAAAACAACTATATGACGGCTTGTCAGAAATCCCAGGTTTAACGATTCTAAACAAACAACCGTCGTCAGTTATTAGCGTTTATAGCAATAATGTAGATGCCCACCGACTAGCAATATTTCTATCGGCAGCTGGTATTATGGTACGCAGCGGTTATTTCTGCTGCCATTACTATTTGATAGAAAAACTTCAATTACCACCACTCCTAAGGATCTCGATCGGGTTACATACCACCGAGGATGACGTCACAAAAACAATTAAAACACTCAAGAAAGTATTAAAAGCCTAATATGTTTTGTATAGCCGCATTTATAGTCCTAGCAATTATAAGCATTTTCTCAGCTAGTCATCGAAAACTTGCCAAAAAAGCCTGGAATTGCACGCTACGTAGGGTCACATTTCGTCCATGCGATACATCATTCAAAGAAGAAGCCAAGAGCAAACTACTCAGTCGTGTCGCCAATAAAACTCCAAAACTAGTCAAAACCGCCGACATCGGCATTGAAATCGCTTCATTTGCCCTAGTCATATTTACAATCTGGAGCTTATTAGTAGTTATGGAAAGTGGTCTAAACCTATTCGTTTGGGGCACATGTAACCCTAATAATGCTTCATCATGCAGCCTAACCGCCGAAACTTGTTCGATCGACAAAACCCAAAAAAGTTTCTGGGAATTAACCAGCGAGGGCAAGCCATTCGATTGGTTCGTCAACCAGGCCGAAACGCTAGGCAATACCATCGCTAATATTCCGACCCGATTACAATCATGGAACGCCAATGATTATCTGCCACAGAACGTCACGTATTATTATGCCAAAGACAGCGCTAAACCTGTCGCGCTAGAAATAATCGACCCAGGTTGTCGAGTTTGTATGCAATTATTCGGTAACATCAAATCAGCCAAGTTCGAAGACAAATATAACTTAGCTTATATTGCTTACCCTATAAAAAACTCTTACGAAGAGGGTAAATATAAATTCCCAAACTCTTACACGGTAACTAGATATTTAGAAGCGCTTAAAATAAACCCTCTGGGTGGCCAAAAGGTATCAACCGACTGGCAAATACTAGAAAAGATTTTCACCGGCGAAGACAGCAAAGGCGTGGCGTATCAGGTCAAAATTAACACACAGTTAAATCAGACCCAAACCGAAGAACTAATTCGCGGCTGGTTGAGTGATATTGGTTATAGTCCAGATCAAATCAAACAAATCGACACCGATGCTGGCAGCCAAAAGGTAGCTGACGTAATCAAACAAAACCAACAAATCGTTAATAATAGGGTTAAAACCGTCAAAATCCCAACTATTATCTTTAACGGCCAACGTCATGACGGTCTAGTCAGAGCTAGTGATCTTCATCCGTAAATAGAAATACTATATCTTTGTAAATTTAGCACAAATGTGCTAAAATATAGCCATTCCAATTAGGAAGGTCCTTTTACATTCGGAAAAAGGTGTTTAGATTTAAGAGATTAGATTTAATCATGGACACGCTACTAGTATTTTATCGCAAACACACGCTGTTGGATTATTTTATGAGGAGGTGGATATGAATTGTCTAGTAAATTTCAAAGGAAGATTGAAGATTTTACCTGTGAACATTGCGGAACGAAAACGATCGGCAATGGCTACACTAATCACTGCCCCCACTGTTTACACAGTAAACACGTGGACATCAACCCAGGCGATCGCGCATGTAAATGCCTCGGCTTAATGATACCTACGTCAGTTGAAGTCAAAAAAGATGGCTATGTCATTAATTTTGAATGTCAAAAATGTGGTTCTAAAAAAAGAAACAAGAGTGCCGTAAATGACAATTTCGAAGCTATTCTTGAAATCATGAGAAAAGGAAGGTGATGGCAATGAGTAAAATCAATATCCCTTACGTACCGCATCTAGTTCACATCGAAACAACCTATGCCTGCAACCAGGAGTGTATATTCTGCTATAACCCAAATCGCTCAATGCATATTGATTTGAATATAATTGATGATATTGTGCAAAGAGTATATGAATCATGGATCCCGCACGTTTATTTAATTGGCGGCGAACCAAGTTTACTGGGAACGGATAAACTCAATGAATATATCGAATTGTTATCGACTAGATCGTCTGTGACGATCGTTACTAACGGCCAAGTATATTTAGATGGGTTATCAAAAAGACTTGCATGTATTGGGGTACCAATTCATGGAGTAGGCGAATTACACGACTTACACGCAAACAAACCCGGGAGCTTTAAAAAAGCCAAGGCTTCAATTGCTAAATATGTTGCCCGAGGCTTTGATGTTAGATGCATACCGGTCTTAACAAAAATTAACTACATGCACATGTCTGAAATAATTAAATTTGCAAAAGATATGGGCATGGAAAGTGTTTTTGTTGACCGATACGAAGACGGCGGAGTAGGAAGTACTAGATCTGACGAGCTAAAATTATCCCTAGAACAATTTGATATTGCCCTAGACCAGATGATCGAAGCCCGCGACAAATATGACATTCCAGTTGGCTGGGGTACAGCAATACCATTTTGCTTAAACGAAAAAATGGTGGCTCACAACATGAAAGCTGATTGCGGCGCAGGTGTAACTTTTGCTGCAATTAATCCTTTCGGAGATGTGAGAATATGTAACCAGTCCGAACAAATTTACGGCAATATTCTATCCGAACCATTTCATAGCATCTGGCACAAAAAGGAACTTGATAATTTCAGGAACCTAAAATGGGCCAAGAAAACGATCTGCGCAGGCTGTAATTCAATTTGCGACTGCATGTGCGGTTGCAAAGTCGATGCTAGTGTACCTGGTGAATACAGTGTCGATTACTCGGTTCGCCAAAATGAAACTCGACCAAATTTCGTCGACAAAATCGATGAAATTGTCGAAAAACAGTATCCAGAAATCGAAATCTGGAGAGAGTTTTCATTGAATCGATACACGAGGTTACACGACCAAACACCCGAAAAGTATTTAGTAACCAGATACCAAACAATCCTGCTAGATAACGATGCGGCTCAATTATTAAAACAAATAATCGAGCTAAATCTGAAATCTGAGGAAGAGTTATTTTTGCAAAACCAGGACAGTTTCCACCGTATCGAAATCAACAACTTCATAACTGATTTAATATCAGCAGGAGCCGTTGATTTAGTTTGAATTAAGGGGTGATTTCATGTTTAAAACTTGGCATTGGGAAATTACAACCAAATGCAATATGTCATGTTCGCACTGCTTACACGGAACTAAAAAACGATCCGATCCCAAATGGAGCCTAAGGCAATATCTGGAAATAATAGATAGCATTAGGTCTCTCGGCGGAAAGGATATTTTATTTACTAGCGGGGAACCGTTTTATCTAAAAGATTTCTTGGCGATAGCTAACTACGCAAAAACAGTCGGTTTTAGAGTGTCGGTTATTACAAATGGAACGTTATTTAACGAACACAGTTTATTAACCACTTCTCAGATTTTTGATACCGTTGGAATTTCAATCGACGGTCAGAATGCCGATCATGATTTAATACGAGGGGCAGGATCATACCAAAAAACCATTCAATCAATTACTAATCTGTTAAAGCTAAATGTACAAGTGATCGCTTACATTACAGTAAACGGCATAAATATACATTCGCAAAAACAGATACTAAACGAGCTAATTGAATTAGGAGTACGTTCGTTTCATTTCAACCAACTTAATATTCAAGGAAATGCAATCGCCAATCGGCAGTTGCATTTCAACTGCAGTCAGGACGAGATAAAGCGACAATTATTCCAACAGATTAACGAGTTAGTAAACATCAACATTGATCGTAAATGGGACGACGGCTGTTCGGTTGAACTCAATACAGTCTATATGTCATGCCAAGGTCAAATCTATAGTTGTGTCGAAATCGCCACGCATAATCCTGCGGATAGCATAGCATCGATCAATGACATGGATATCGGCCTAAAATGGCGCAGATACCACTCGGCATTCACTAGACCGCCTGGGTGCAAATATGGAGTTTTCAATAATAACGGCATAGTCATCCAGTTAAATTGCGATGAATGTCTATTTGTTGAAAGTGAGAGGTGATAATATTGATAAATTCTCTATCAGAGCTCTACCAACGCTTCGACATTTTATACCAAGATATACTGATTATTTGCAAAACTTGTACCTACCATGATTGCGAAGGTTACACTTGGTTACTACCAGAAGAAGCCGACAATCTAGGATCCAGCAAAGCTCAGATCATTGAGATAAATGGTAATTGTAATTTCATCAACCCATTCGTAGATTTAATACCTACGAATTTCGAGACAATGAAACCGCAATGCCCCTTACTCGACAATAAATTATGCTCAGTCTATAATCAACGACCGTTGGTGTGTAGAACCTATCCTGTCGGATTAACTAGTATCGATGGAAAACTATTTTTTGTTTTATTTAGTGACTGCCAATATTCCATGATGATGTCATATATGTCAAAAATGGAGTTCATTGAAAAAGTCCTAGATATACTCAGCGATTGTTCCCTTGATCTATTCGACAATATAATAACAACATACTCGGCCGTAGATAATTTATTTAAATATCCAGAAGGCAGAAACGAGTATGAGGTACTGGCTAGTTGTCGCGATTTGAGATTAGTGATATCTAATAGTTAAGTAATTAACTAGGTGGTATCTAATCTTATTTTCTAGAGAGGAGGTGAATGTGTATGTCAAAATGTAAAGCTGTCATGGATAGCCAAAAAATCACCGAGATCAAGATCAGAACTAAACCACCCGTTACCGAAGAAAAAGCACAGGCAAAACCAACCGATAGCCGTCAGGTAACTGATAGCAGATAAATCAGGATGGGCAGGCCAACAACCCCGGGCGACTATTTGTAAATAGTCGCCCTTTTCATTACAATCAAGGCAATGATTATTGATTCTCATCTACATTTAAATAAAACTAACGACGAAGCCGACTTTAGCCAGGCATTTGCTAGATTGATCGAAACTTTAAACACGAATCACATAGACAAGGCCGTCATAATAGCTGACGACATTAAAAACGGTAATTGCGCCGATACCTGGCACACACTATCTATAACTAATAACAGCGCTAGATTTTTCGTAATCGGTTCACCTAATATACTCGACATCGGTCAAAGTGATTGGGACTTTTTCAAAGATAACCTAGCAAATAAAAAAATCATCGGGTTAAAACTATTCCCAGGGCACGAGTCATTTTATCCAACAGATCCCAGATGTACTCATGTTTATGAATTAGCCGAAAAATATAATGTGCCCGTAGTGTTTCATACTGGCGTAAACACTGGCGACACCGAATGTGCAAAATATAATGATCCAAAATATATTGTAGATATTGCTAATAAATATCCGAATGTGAGTTTCGTGATTGCTCATTATTTCTGGCCAAAACTCGATTATTGTTTTGAAATTACCAGTGGAGTTCCAAATATCTATTACGATACCTCGGCAATGGCCGACCAGGAGGTAGTTGATATGAGCGGTGGCATAGATAAAATCAAGGATATTATCATCAAAACCTTAGCCGTAAAACCGCACAGCGTAATGTTTGGTAGCGATCACGACATGTGTATACAGTCCGATCATATAAAACTCATCGAAGAACTAGATATATCCGAAAAAACCAAAAACGACATTATGAGCCAGAACTTTTTAGATTGTTTCGGGCTATAAATCACCATATTGTTCATTCACGAACACCTTGTGCTAAAGTTGAATTATAAGACAATATCAAGGAGAATTTATGAATAAAATATTAAATTTTTTAAACACAAGAAAAACACAATCGTTTTTACTCCTAGCCCTTTTATCGATACTACTAGCACTGGTTAATTTAGGTTTTAGTCTATTATTTTGGATAATCATGATTCTATGGATTATGGTCTATTTATTGTTTTTTATCCGCCCAATAGTCAAGATCACCGCATATTTTCTACTTATAATCACTATAGTTTTTATATTTTCTATCCTCGTTTCGTTTAGGGTTATATTTAATAATTCCAACGTCAGTACAAATAACACCACAGGTGATAATAGTTTAGTTCTAGACAATTGCACCAGCACAGCAAGCGATACACCGGTAATGGTTAGTGGTTGGAAATCATCAATTTACGCAGCGCCACTACTCAGTTCTTCGCCTAACCCAGATCAAGCCAACAATATACGAACATTCTCTTATAGTGGTATCAAAAATAAAACCGAAGCTAACAGTTTATATGCTCGAATCGAAAAAGCTGATGGATCATATATAAACGGTTACGGCACGGCTATGGAAGTTTGCGATGCCAACAATAAAGCGACCCAAGCCTACACCACAACACAAACTACATACGTATCCAATAGTGATGTTGTAGCATCGGTTCATTATTTCCATGGTGGCAATTATTTGCACGGGGCAGGCGACTACCGAGCTGATGTATATTTAAAAACTACAGACGGCAAATGGCACCTGATCGATAGAATGGGTAACATAAAGGTTACAGAATAATAATCTAAAAATAGTCTCAACCGATCCATATCGGTGACTTTGGTTTATTGATTTTTATTAGTAAATATATTAAAATATACTTATATAGATTGGCTGATCTATACTTTTGATTGATAGCATTCAAGTTATCTCGAACTTTTACATACTTACTTATTTTAAAAAACTTATCATATGATCACGGGATAAATGAGCTTTGTCTTTGGCGAGCTTATCTATCCCGCGGTCAAATACCGCCGGAAAATATTATCTTAAAGGTGGTAGCAAAAATGAAAAAAGTTTTATGTTTTTTACACAAGAAGGGCGTAGTCGATATCATTCTAGAGTTGGCTTTATCTAGCGGGATAAAAGAGGCTAAATGTCTCGGAGTAACCGACGGTGCAATAGCCGCAGCAATAATAGTTAACGGAGAGTTATATCTTAAATCAAGAGCCTTTGAAGGCAATAAAATAAAAGAAAATAACCCCAACAAATTATTAGACAAAGGATCGAAAACTATTATAAATTATGTTGGCTATGCGACCAATAAAATAATGGAATCCGTTCACACTATAACCCCACCATTCGTAGAGACAGTTCCAGTACATAGCGAAGTAAATAATATTGGGTTAGACTATGAAGTCTACTTTTGTAAGAATCAGTACGAGGAAGAGTCAACGTTCATATTAACGACAGCCTATTCCGGAGCAGATTCAATTAACTACCATCAAATTACCAACACGGCTTGCCGTAGCGCTTGGCAAAAGATGAAGAACTATAAAAATCCCGACGGTTCTAGTACCGAACTTCGCAATAACATCGGTGTAATCATTTAAAAAAGTAAGTATGGAGCCTGCCGCCTAGTTTTTTAATTAGGCGGCTTTTTCATACCAAAAATCAAGCGGTTTTTTTATGCCAAATTTACTAAATAGCGGACAGGCTATTGATATACTTAGCCACCACATTAGCATACAGGCCTTGCACTTCATGGCCCGCTAGCACTGATTGGCAATCTATGTTTGTTTTTTTCAATTTAACTTTTTTAATAGTTTCTATAATAATCAATGGGTCTAATGTGCCATACAATATCGATATGGGTATATTTAGTTTTAATAAATCGTTAACTGCTGTCTGTTTGATGATACTAGATTGTAGAGCAGCGACATAAATCTTAGATATATCACCATCTAAATTAAAATTTTTGCTGACTATTCCCATCTTCACAGCGAATACAGACACATACTTGAGCTCTTCGGGGTGTTGACTAAGGGCTTTATAAAAAGTCTTTAAAACACCTTCTTTTCCCTTCCATTTACGCTGGTCTGTATTTTCATATAGTGGCGGACTACATAATACTAATCTTTTAATTAATGGCGAGAAGTTTTTTGCCAATTCGATAGCAACCAATGAACCCATGGAATGACCGACTATAATTGGTTTTTTATTTAATTTTAAGCCCACAAGGGTCCTAGCTATAGCCATTGCCTGGATATTGACATTATAAGTCTCCCATAGTGGTTTAGGGGATTTACCAAATCCTAGCATATCTATAGCGATAACCCTTACATCTCTGGACAAACCTTTTATCACGGGGTCCCATGAATGCAAAGAATTCCCCATACCATGTATTAAAACTATGATTTCTCTAGGTTTTTTGGGAGTATGAAACTCTTCAACGTGCAAGTTATAAGGCAAGTGAAACCATTGATGGATAACTCTACTAGAAAACTCAGATATATTCCGTCGCATATATTTAGTATATTACGTAATCTATTATAGTCACAGGATCTATACCAAAAGACAAGCGAGATTATGTTTCGATACTTCTAACCCGGGCTATTCACTGGCTACCACTATTGACATATACGATATTTATTGTTAAAATATACGCGACACTCTTTCGGAGAGTGATCTTTAGAAAAGGTGAGTGATTATGTATGAGCGGTGGTAGCACACATTATCAATCATTTTCCGTAAAAGAAGACGATAGGCGACATCTTCAAGTTGGAGATATAGTCCAATCAAAGGGATTTGTAGTTGCAGAGTATAATATGGATCGTACTCGCATATCTCTAGGTACGCGACCAAAAGGCCCAAAAATTGTCACTCGGATAAGGAGTGAAGAAGAAAGGGTTAGGATGGCTGCCGAAACCGGAGAAATACCGTCCAAGGAGTTTCCGGAAGACTTTTCAGTCGACGACGAAACACGAGCAATAGCTATGTTTGTAGTTGAGCGAGCAGCGTTGGAAGGTGGCGGAACGGCTCACGGCCCATGGGACACATATCCCGACAGCCGACACGTCAGTGTACGCAGATTAAACGATGACGGATCATATAATAAAAATGGTGAAGTCATACACTTCTGCGAGAACGGCGCTTTCGACTGTATCAGAGAACCAGGAGATCTCGAGGTTCTAGGCAAGATGAGTCTTACCTTTATCTAAATCTAAACGCCATGACGATGTCATGGCGTTATAAATTTATAAAGTTATAAAATGCTTGGCTGGGATGGAGGGATTCGGTCACCTCCGGCGACCCCGAAAATTCACGATTGCAAACATAGTTTGCATCGGAATGTTTCCTTGCGACCCGCAGACTTGCGGGTCTCACCCCAGAATGCTCCGCATTCGGGAATTCGAATCCCGACAGCCAAGTTATAGAAAAAGCCCTAGGATTAAAAACCTAGGGCTTTTTCTATGGCTGGGATGGAGGGATTCGAACCCCCGAATGCTGGAACCAGAACCCAGTGCCTTACCACTTGGCGACATCCCATTACGATTATCATTATAGCTTATAAAATGTGCTTTTATTAGGGCCTCTGGTGGTCTGGTTCCAGAACCCATCTCACAGTAAAATTCATCCTGAATTTTCTGCGAGCCCGCCTCAGTCGGTGACTTTCGTCATCCGGCTTCCGGCCTTGCGAACTGCCGCTATGGCAGTTCTCACCTTACCACTTGGCGACATCCCATAACACGGATGATTATAGCACGACATTAATCCTAAATGTAGCCCGTAATAGATGAAATAAACCAAATTCTTGCAAACATCGCGGTAATGGTATAATGACATTATAGAAAAAGTCCGCTACATTAATAACGAAAAGAGGGGATCAATGAAACACATCAAAGTATTAACTCTAGGGCTAGGACTAATCGCTCTATCGGCGTTAGCGACAGTTGGCATAGCCAACGCGCAAAGCTTTCAAACTAGTAGCACGATAACTGTTGCGGCAGGTAAAACTATCGACAGTATGTTATTTGCTGGCGGCAATAATATCGATATCGCTGGCATCGTCAACGGCGATGTTTACTGTGCCGGTCAAAATATTACTATTAGCGGTGAAGTTACAGGTGATGTTTTTTGTGCTGGTCAGAGTATAACTATCAGTGGAACTGTCGACGGTAGTATTAGACTAGCCGGACAAAGTGTCGTTATTAGTGGCATAATTCACAATAACGCCTCGATAGCAGCTCAGAACCTATCAATCGATAAAAACAGTGTAATTAACCGCGATTTAGTAGGCGGTAGCCAAACTACAACTATCAACGGACTAATTGGCCGCGACGTAGTAATCGGCTCGGAAAATATGACTATAAACGGTGCTGTTGGACGTGATATAAATGGTGATATTAATGCTCTAACTATCGGTTCAACTGGACAGGTCAGTGGCAAATTAGACTATACTAGCGCTAATAACCCTACTATCAATGATGGTGGTCACGTATCAGGTACGACAACAATTTACGCACCAAAAGACACTCCAAAAATGAACGGTAATTGGGTTGGAGCCGCAATATTAGGTGGATTTGTATACTTCCTAATAGCTATGATCTTAATCGGCACGGCATTGGCCTTAATAATTCCACAGACATTAAACGAAGCTACTGCCAAAGCTATGAAGAACCCAGGCAAAATAACATTAATAGGTCTACTAACAGTCCTAGCTACGCCACTACTAGTTATTATGCTATTTATGTCAGTCATCGGTATCCCTCTGGCAATATTGATCATGCTAGCTTCATTGATCGTAATGATTCTAAACACACCTTTCGTAGGCTATATGCTAGGTAAAGTAATAATATCCAAAAACACCAAAAAACCATTCCTTATTATGCCGCTAGGTTTAAGTGTATTAACAATAGTCTATTTCATCCCAATCCTCGGATTTATAATTATGTTCGCAGCCCAAGTGTTCGGTACTGGCATGATAATGACCCAGGTTTGTACCAGGAAAATAGCAAAATAATTTTACCAGCTAAATATTCATCTGTTTAGGTTATACTAAACAGATGAAGAAAAAAACTTTTCCAATTGTTAATATGTCACTCGACAAGATTGTTGGTGGCGGGCAAGCGCTCGGCACAATGGATGATGGTCGTAAATTATTCGCATGGGGCGGTCTGCCTGGCGAAACCGTCGACATACAAATTACCAAGAAAAAATCGAAACTAGCCGAAGGTATAGTCACCGAAGTAATCACACCCAGTAGTGAACGAATTCAACCACGCGATCCAGATAGTTATTTATCGACTAGCCCTTGGCAGATTATGACTTTCGAAGCTGAACAACATTATAAATCAGCCCTAATCGAAGAAGCTTTTGAACTACACGACATCGTTTTACCTGGTGCTATCGAAGTTTATAGTGACAATAAACAATACGAATACCGCAATAAAATTGAATTCAGCTGGTGGTGGAATAAAGAGTCCGAACAACTAGACCTAGCGTTCTTTCAACGCGGCACACACGGCAAGATTCCAGTCGACGGCACTAGTCTAGCTAATCCGGTGATTAACCACGCTGCAACCGCTTTGCGTGACCTACTGCGCGTTAAACCTGATATGCGGGCATTCATGCTAAAGACATTGTTGGTTCGCTGTAATCAGGCAGGCAAGGTTGCTATGCAACTATATGTCAAGGAACCTGATTTTACCGAGTTTTCAGATAGCGAACTAAAAAATCTAGGTATAGATGGTTTTGAACTGATATTCTCGAACCCAAAGAGCCCAGCTAGCGTTATCACTAAACGTATACAATCATGGGGGACTGTTAATCTAAGTGACACGATATTAGATATTCCTTTCAATTACGCTGTCGAAGGTTTTTTCCAGATCAATATACCAGTTTACGAACAAGCTCTGAATGACATGAAACAGTACATACCATCCAAAAAACCAACTGTCGATCTATATAGTGGCGTTGGTACAATTGGATTAACTATCGGCGGCAAAGATGTCACAATGGTGGAAATCAATGAACCTGCCGTAATCGAGATGAAACGAAATATCTCGAACCTAGAGCGTGAAAAAGCCGTCAAAGCTATCCTTGCCCCTAGTGAAAAAGCCCTAGAATACATCAAAGGTGATTCGATTATCATCGTCGATCCGCCACGCGCTGGTCTACACGAAGACGTTATTAATAAACTACTAGCAACCACTCCTGAACGTATAGTCTACTTGTCATGCAACCCAACTACTCAGGCTCGCGATGCCAAAATGTTATCTGAAAAATACCGAATTAGTTATCACCGTGGTTACAATTTCTTTCCTAGAACACCACATATCGAGCATTTAATCGTACTCGACCTCAAGAACTAACTAGTTTTAATACGGCGATAAGCGAATTTGGCAGCTACACGCCATTTAGTATGCGAATCACTATCAAACTGATAAATTTCACCGTTTTTGATTTCGCTAATCAAGATAAACGCTGGATTATATGGCGCCAATGTCTTATAAAAAGCAATGTCGTCTTCGCTGATATGTCTTCTACCTGGGAAAACTTCGTGAAATTTAGCCGAACCGATTTCATTAAAATATTGCGGGCGGTTTTTTGGCGGGATATACAAATCAGCTTTTAGCCCCATATTTGATACTATTTTTTTAACGTCACCGAAAGTGATTTTAGATTGGGCAGTGATATACAAATACAGTTGTTTCTTTGTTGTTAAAAACAGGGTAGCTACAGCCGTTGGACTAACTGGTATTCGGCAAACTATAGTCTGCCTGACATCGACATCAGCTCCAAAATATTCTCGTACAGCCCGTTCTAGCGCCAACTCGTTATACATTCCGTCTCTCATATGTTTCTATTGTAACACCTCAGGCAATACCCCTTAACTTAATGATGTACTACAATAGATATATGGAATTCGAGAAACGCTATGCCAAGCTAAACAAGGCTCAAAAACAAGCGGTCGATGCTATATATGGCCCAGTTATGGTTATAGCTGGACCTGGCACCGGCAAGACAGAATTACTAAGTGTCCGTGCCGCTAATATCCTACGAAAAACCGACACACTACCTGAAAATATCCTATGCTTGACGTTCACCGAAAGCGGCGCGAACGCTATGCGCGAACGCCTAACCCAAATCATAGGCAAAGAAGCCTACAAAGTCGCAATCCATACCTTTCATAGTTTTGGTACCGAAATAATTAACCAAAACGGACAGTATTTTTACCAAGGCGCTAATTTCAGACCAGCCGATGAACTTAGTAGTTATGAAATAATTCGTGATATTTTTGAAAAACTTAGCCATAACAGCCCAATTGTCGGTAAATTAAATGGCGAATACACGCATTTATCCGACAGCTTAAAAATCATATCAGAGCTAAAAGCCAGTGGTTTAACTAGTGATGAATTATTGGCTATCTTGGACCAAAACGACATCATCATTAAAAAAGTCGAAAAACTACTAACATCGGTTTTCGCCGAACGTGTCGGTAAAAATACTGCACTGCAAGCAGCAAAACAAATTGAAGCTATTAGAAATATAGAAACAAGCGCCATATTACCAACTATCGTGCCTTTATCTAAAATCCTAGCTGATTCGCTAGAGACCGCTACTAATGAAGCGGCTGATATGAACTCTACTAAACCAATCACAGCCTGGAAAAATCAATGGTTCAAAAAAGACGAACAGGGCAGTCTGATATTAAGATCTCGCGAACGACAAATTAAATTACGCGCCATCAGTGTAGTTTACGAACAATACCTACTGCGCATGCAAGAAGCGGCGCTATATGATTTCGACGATATGATTTTGCGTGTCGTCCACGCTATGGAGATATTTAACGATCTGCGCTTTAATTTGCAGGAAAAATATCAGTACATCATGGTCGACGAGTTCCAAGACACTAATATGGCACAAATGCGCATCATACATAACCTGACCAATAATGAAGCCCAGGGCGATACACCGAATATTATGGTAGTGGGCGATGATGATCAAGCGATTTATAGTTTCCAAGGTGCTGATATTAGCAATATTATAAACTTCCGAACTAATTACCATAAAACAGAATTAGTTACCTTGACTGAAAATTATCGATCAACGGGCGACATTTTAAATGGCTCGCGCGATATCATAACCCAGGGTCACGACCGACTAGAAAACACTATCGCTGAACTAGATAAAAATCTAACCGCTAAAAATAAAGAGTTAAGCGGCGAAGTCCACTTGCACGAAGCCGAAACGATCGCCGACGAACGTCATTGGGTAGTCAGCGATATCAAATCTCGCATCGAAGCGGGTGAAAAACCTAACAATATTGCAGTATTAACTCGTCGTCATCATGAAATCGGTACATTATTACCGTATTTTTCACGCGCCGGTATCGCCGTCAGTTATGAACGGCGCGATAATGTACTAGAACAAGCACCGATCATCTTGATCGAGAAAATATCACGATTATTAATATATATATCCCAAGGTCGACATGACGAAGTCAACACTTTACTGCCAGAGATATTAGCCCATAAAGCATGGGGTATTGATCCGTCCGAACTATGGAACTTGAGCGTAAGAGCCTATGATAGCCATAAACGCTGGCTAGATATTATGGCAGTAACCCCGGATTTCGTAACCCTACACGATTGGTTTATCACAACCTCGGCGCTAATAAATGATATGCCATTAGAACAAATTCTAGATATTATTATTGGCAAACAGAATCTATTAATAACTGACGAGAGACCGACTTATATTAGCCCTATTTACAATTACTTTTTTTCTAGCGATAAACTAGCTAATAGCCCTGACGAATATCTGGTTTATCTAGAAGCCCTGCGCACCATACGATCAAAACTACGCGAATATCGCCCCGATCAAACACCGACTTTGACGACATTTATCGACTTTATTAGTTTAAATCGCAAAATCGGCAGCACAATTAGTTCTATACGACAGCCCATCCAAACCGATGATTCCGTTAATATCATGACAGCCCACAAATCAAAAGGGTTAGAATTCGACACTGTCTACGTCATAAACGCCGTCGATACAGCCTGGGGCGAACACGCTCGTAGTCGTAGTCGATTAATCAATTATCCCGAGAACCTACCATTATCACCAGTTGGCGAGACCGAAGATGAAAGGTTGCGATTATTTTATGTAGCCATAACTCGCGCCAAGCGCCAATTACATATTAGTTATAGCTTAAGTGATGACAACGGCAAAAACACACTACGTGCCGTATTCTTAGTCGATAGCAAATGGCCAACCAAAACCATAACAACTCCGAAAAACGCCGATCAATCGACTGAGTCAGCCGAGCTGGCTTGGTACCAACCACTAATTCAGCCAACAAGCAGTAAAATGCGCGATTTATTATTACCAACCCTCGAAAACTACAAATTAAGTGTCACGCATTTGCATAATTTCCTAGACATACCTCGTGGTGGCCCGGCAACCTTCTTACTACAAAACTTATTGCGCTTTCCTCAGGCTAAAAACTCCAGCTCAGCCTACGGCACAGCTATTCATGACACCCTGCAGAGTGCGCACGCTCATATAACAGCCACTGACAGACCTCAATCGATCGATGATATTATAAATAATTTTGAAATAAATCTACGCAATCAACACCTAGTAGCCCCTGATTTCCAAACCTTTTTACAAAAAGGTAGTGATGCATTACGAACATTTTTAGACAAAAAATATGACACATTTAAATCAACTCAGCAAACTGAACTGAATTTTTCTAACCAGCACTCTATTATTGACCAAGCACACTTGACTGGTAAATTAGACTTGGCCGAAATCGATAATGCCAATAAAACGATTATTGTCACAGATTACAAAACTGGCAAACCAGCCAAGTACTGGACAGGCAAAGACGAATACGAAAAGATTAAACTACATAAATACAAACAACAATTGATGTTTTATAAATTACTGGTCGAAAATGCCAGAGATTATCATAACTATCAGGTAACATCAGGGATCATGCAGTTCGTCGAACCGACTAGCTATGGCGACATAGTGTCATTACAGATCGAATTCAGTAGGGACGAACTGGACTATTTCAAACAGCTAATTAATGCCGTCTGGGCACATATCACCGAACTGAATCTGCCAGACATATCAGGTTACGAACCGTCATATAAGGGTATTTTGGCGTTTGAACAAGCTTTGGTCGATAATATTATATAATTTCAAAAGATAATACAATATAAGTGTTGACAGGGCAAATAAGCTCTGTTATATTACTAGCACATACGGAGAGAAGCGAAGGTATCCAGATGGGTTTTACCCGTCAGTGGTTGCACTAATTACGCAAGTACACAGGATTTAGACCTCAACGCTCTCTGTTGTACATAGACAGATGCAGGAAAAAGCAAAGTGTAAGTAAAGGTTCCGTCCCAGGTTTCTAATCTCGATTCAGAGTTTAGCTATCCCAAAGGGGGAATGCATTTGCTCCCACACAGTAACATGGTTCGTGTTGTACCTGATTTCTCGGAATCTAGACCTTCAAACGTTTGGTTGCTCCGCAGTAACAGTAACAGACCTCCTTGAATTGCTCGGTAACCCGGTAGTGTACAGTAGCGCATGCGCTAGCCCTACATGCGGAAACGGACTGCATAAGTAGGGGTAAAACCCACCAACCCGACCCTGCATCTGTCTATCCCCAAAGCCCATCTTTTTTGTCGCTGATAAGCGATAAAAAGATGGGCAATTTTAATATCAAACGATCTAACTTAATTGACAATAATTAAATAAAGTTGTAGTATCATATATAAATTAAGAGTAGAGTGTCTGGCATTCCTCTTATTTAACCGTCCTTTATTATCGCTTGAGGAGGTGGTTATGTGTTTAAGGGACCGTGCACACAGTGCAAAGGTACAGGAGTATGCCCTTCCTGTAAAGGATCGGGCTGCTCACATTGCGGGGATAAGGATTTTCTGTCCGGAGTATACCGCGGAAAGCGTGTTGGCAAATGCCCCGCATGCAAGGGAACTGGCAAGACACAATAGTGTTATTGCCACCCCAAATCCCTAGTTTGGTTTTTAACCAGGCTAGGGATATTTTTTATCACCTTATGAGATAATAATATAATGACAAATTTCTGGAATAATTTACCAAAACCATTTTTTGCACTGGCTCCGATGGAGGCGGTGACTGATGTTGTTTGGCGCCATGTCATAGCCGATGCCGCCAGACCCGATGTTTTTTTCACGGAATTTGTTAATGCCTCGAGCTTTTGTAGCCCAAAAGGCACCCAAAGCACACGTGGTCGACTAACTTTTACTAGCGACGAACAGCCTATAGTTGCCCAGATTTGGGGTAATAAACCTGACGAATTCACCAAAATGAGCCTAGCGTTAGCCGAAATGGGCTATGCTGGCATCGATATTAATATGGGTTGTCCCGACAAATCAGTCATCAAAACTGGTTCAGGTAGTGCCCTTATTCGTACGCCAGAACTGGCCGGTGAATTGATTAGAGCCGCCAAAACAGGGGGATTACCAGTTAGTGTAAAAACTCGTCTGGGGGATATCAAGGCAATCGAATGGCGGGACTGGATCGGGTTCCTACTTCGCCAAGACATAGCCAACCTAACAGTTCACTTGCGCACTCGTAGCGAAATGAGCAAGGTTAAGGCTCACTTTGAATTAATACCCAATATCAAAAAACTCCGTGACGAAATCGCCCCTAATACACTACTAACAATCAACGGCGATATTCGTGATCGAGAACATGGCCTGGAATTGGCTAACGATTACGGTATAGACGGAATCATGATTGGTCGTGGTGTTTTCAATAATCCCTTCGCATTCGAAAAGTTTAGATCGTCGCCAGATGATTCGTTCGATATTGCGGCTAGCAAACATCTGCAACCCGAGGACGACGAGGTGTCGGGACCCTTGTTCGTACCCGGCGTGAAGCCGTTTGCTAGTTGTGATATCGAACGGAATATACATAATAAAAAAGAGCTGTTAAACTTACTAAACCTCCACCTCGACCTACATGACAAATATTCTAACGAGCTAGAACCACGCAAATTCGATCCGTTAAAGCGCTTTTTCAAGATTTATGTTCGCGATTTTCCAGGCGCTAGTGAACTTCGTGAAAAATTAATGCATACCAAAAACACCGACGAAGCCCGCCAACTACTAAAATAAACGTGTCATTTCTAAAAGTAAATATTAGTATCAGAGTAGAGGATAACTAGGGTCATAACAGGAACACCACTCTGATTGGTTGAGTTATTACCTAACGCGCCTAGGGCATTCTCGCCCCAACAATAAGTGTTATCGTCCGAAGCAATCACACAGTTATGGAAAAATCCCGCTGTGATTGATTTCAACGTTAAACCACTGAGGGCCCCAGTATTATTGACAGTTACGGGCGTAGAACTACTATTAGTAGAATTATTACCTAATTGACCATCATCATTGCGACCCCAACAATAGGAATTATTATTCGAGGCAATCACACAGTTATGATAGCCGCCGGCCGATAAAAATTTGATGGTTAGACCACTCAACACCCCAGAGGTGGTGACAGCGACTGGCACCGAGCTATTAGAAGTTGAATTATTACCCAATTGCCCATAGGTGTTATATCCCCAACAATAAGTTTTGTCGTTCGATGCAATTACGCATGTATGATAACCACCTAACGACAGCGCTTTGATCGTTAAACCACTTAATACGCCAGACGTAGTTACGGCGACTGGTACC
>JBAXHQ010000005.1:0-59984 GCA_037138815.1 Candidatus Saccharimonadota bacterium | reverse complement strand
CACTTCAATTAAACACCGTCAGTGATAAACAAAAAACATTCAAACTTATCGCCGACTATATCGAACTAGTAGTTAGTTGTGGCGGTAATATCGTAGCCGAATCTGGCGAAGGTAGGTTAAAAACTCCTGCAGCTTATACTCAGATGGATGACGAGGTTCTGAACGTTTATACGCAAATTCGTGATGCTTTTGACCCATTTGGAACATTAAACCCGGGTGTTAAACAAAAAACAGATCTAAAAACTCTAGTAGCTATGCTCGATCCTGATTATAATTTGGCTAATTTTGCCAAACACTCACCCCAAGATTAATCATCAGACATTGAAAAACCACCCCAATACCGTTATGCTGGTTGATGTATTAGCGCGAGTGGCGGAATGGTAGACGCGCTAGCTTCAGGTGCTAGTGTCTGTAAAGATGTGGAGGTTCAAGTCCTCTCTCGCGTACCAATTAAAACAGACAGTTTTAAACTGTCTGTTTTAATTAGGAATTATCTCAATCAACAAAATAGCGGCCTCTCTGACCGCTATTTTTGGCGGTAGAAAGCGATAGCCGCTGTTCCATAACTACGATTGTCCACCACAACAACTCCGTCAATGGTCGGCACATCTCCCCTACCTGGGTATGATAGTACCATAAGCCCATTATTTTTTAAAAGGTTGCCTAAACAACGAACTGTGGATAACTGCAGGTCATTATAGGGTGGATCGGCAAAAATAATGTCGTATTTTTTATCTAAATTTTTATCAATCCAAGTCCTGGCACCGATTTTTATAACATCCGATTGCGAGACAACGTTCATTTTCTCGATATTCTCAATTAGAATTTTACTGGCTAGTTTATCACGTTCAATAAAAGTAACGTGATTAGCGCCGCGACTAAGAGATTCAATACCTAGTGACCCAGACCCAGCAAAAATATCCAGAACATCAGCATCCTTGATCTCGGCACCAATTATATTAAACAATGAGCCACGAACTCGTTCGCTCATAGGATGTGTAATTTTGCCGTCCGGAGCCTGGATAACTCGACCACTGAATTCACCCGCTACGATGCGCAGATTCACTTTACGATTCTTTCGTTAATATTAATGCTTGATACCAGGCTAGAGTTACAGTTTTTACGATCTCGGGCACCAGTTGTTTTCTAACTTTGGCAGCTAAGCGCCATGTCCAACCTTTTTTACAAAATTCATCGTATAGTTTCATGGCATAGATTTTTTGCAATGATTCCATAAAAACAGTCTCAAAGCCATCTTTTTCTAGTCGAGCAATATCTTTTTTGTCGGGGCTACTATCCTCGAATTTATCAGGTATAATCGCCGTAGCTACGCCCATCTCGAACATCAGATGAGCCGTGAAAACTCCACCAGCTCCCCAATATTGCCAATTTTTAGATAACGTATCACGCCTACTAGAACCACGGATGATATTTTTATCCCTTAGGTTCGTCCGCTCGTCGCGCGGTTTACCCCATAACTCTTCGATCTTATCACCCAACGGATAGTGATGAGCTGGCGTTAGACCATCAGTAACGGCATGGGCTAACCAGGCGGATTCAAAGCCTGCCCTGGTTTTATTACTCTTTTTCAAAGCCTCGGTTAGATTGAAAATATGATCGTTAATCAATGAAATGAGCATTTTATCCTCGGGCTTGGTTGGGTCTATGAAATGCCAAGGTTCGTCCTTGTTCATATATCTAATAGCATCAGGTCCATTAGTGCCTTCAAAGTGAAGGATATCGCGAATACCAGGAAACTCAACCCCTTTGGTAATATATTTAGTTAAGTGACGGCGAGCGGCACGATCGATTTTTTGATGAACGCCTATAATTCTTCCTGAATCGCGGCGAAAAGTTGTTCCTGAATACATATAAATAAATGTTTGACTTTAGGTTTTTAGTTTAGATTACAGATTAGTTTAATGTTGTTAGGCGTTGATAATACTGAACATCAGCGGCTAGTTGTTTATATTGTAGCAGATCCATGCCACTTGCAACGAATAATTTGGCTTGTTTTTGAGCCCTGGCAATCAATTTAGTATCCGCCAGAGTAGCTATTTGTAGATTAAGAGCGCCGTGTTGAGCCTTGCCATAGATCTCGCCTGGACCGCGTAATTTCAAGTCAACTTCGGCCAAGTAAAAACCATCGTTGCTCTTTTCGATAGCCCTCAAACGTTCTGATGGTTTGGCGCTAGTGCTAGTAATTAGATAGCAATAACTCTGGTGGATGCTTCTGCCAACTCGACCACGCAGCTGATGCAATTGCGAGAGTCCGAATCTATCAGCATCCTCGATTACGATCACTGTAGCGTTGGGCACATCCACCCCGACCTCAACCACCGTAGTTGAGACTAGAATATCGATATCACCTAGGGCGAACTGTCGCATCACTGCATCTTTTTCGTCTGCCCTCAATTTACCGTGCAATAGCCCAATACGACGATGTTTGAATATAGAGTTTTGCAATTTCTTGTGTTCCGCCTGAACACTTTTAATTTCATTGTCTGGATTATCCTCGATTAGACTACATATCAAGTAGGCTTGACGGCCAGACTCGATTTCGGCATCAATTTTTTCGTATAGCTGGGCGCGACTATTCGGAGACCATATTTTGGTCATAATTGGTTTACGGCCAGCCGGTAATTCGTCCAAGACACTAATATCCAGTTCACCATAAACCGTCAGGGCTAAACTGCGTGGAATTGGTGTGGCCGTCATCGCTAACATATGTGGCATATATTTGGATTTTTTAAGTAGCTGATGGCGTTGTTCAACCCCGAAACGATGTTGCTCGTCGATAACCACAAACCCAAGTTTATGAAATTTAACTGCCTCCTGAATCAAGGCGTGAGTACCGACAATTACGTCAACACCACCGCTAGTAATTTGCTCGTATAGTCTTTTACGTGCTACGCCTTTTACGCTGCCAGTCAATATACCAACGCTCACCCCTAGCGGCCGTAGTAATTTATCGAGAGTATCAGCATGTTGACTAGCTAATATTTCGGTTGGCGCCATTATGGCGGTCTGAAAACCAGCATGTGCCGCTTGGCAAGCAACTAAGCCAGCAACCACAGTTTTACCCGAACCAACATCACCCTGTAATAACCTGTTCATGGGTGTTTTTCGCTCTAAATCCTGAATTACTTCCCAAGCCGCTCGCCGTTGCGCCGATGTTAGATTAAACGGTAATCGCTTGACGAAATCTGCCACTACAGGTTGCTCAAATGGAATATGCCAACCGGTTAATTTGGCATTTTCTTGGCGATTTAGTTGGCTGGCTAGTAATAATTGGAATAATTCCTCAAAAGCTAACCGTTCACGTGCCCTTTCCATGTCAGCCATACTATCAGGAAAATGCATAGCTAACAGCGCCTGGCTACGCGATAATAATTTCTCACCGGAGATTATATTATCCGGCAAAGTCTCGGGCAGCATCGTTATCAGCGGCCTTAGTTCAGCTAATATCTTGCGAACTAGTGCGGTTTTCAGACCCTTAATTGAACGGTAGACTGGTAAAACTCGATCAGTCTGTACTGGCATATCGCTGACCCGCTCGGCGCTAGGGTTAGTTAGTTGGTAGCGGTTGTAATTAAACTCAAACTCGCCCGAAAAAAAGAATTCTTTACCAGATTTTAACTGAGTTTCACGATATGGTTGATTAAACCAAACTGCCTGTAATTTACCAGTACTATCCGCAAGTGTCGCAGTCGTAATACGTAAACCTCGGCGAACTGGACGAGTTGTAATTTTTTCACAGCGCGCTTTGATAGTAGCTTTGCCTGGTTTGATATTAGAAATTGTCGCGATATGCGAAAAATCTTCGTGCACGCGTGGCAAAAAATTAATCAGATCACCAACCGTTTCAATGCCAGCTAACGCAAACTGCTCGCCAGTTTTTGGACCAACACCCTTTACCTTGGCTAACGCAGTCGTTAGATTCATAATCTTATTGTAGCGCGACTAATCTGTAACGCCTAGGATACCCTCTAGAACCAGAGCGGTGTCTTCCCAACACTTAACCTCGATTGTATCAATTCCTAGAGCCTTTACTGGATAGTCGTTACCACCTTCTTGTAATTTGTCACCAACAAATAGGATATCATCCTGATTGATTTTCATTTCTTCGGTGAGTTTTTTCATGCCATAGGCTTTATCAACACCTATCATAGTAACGTCGATCGAGGTTGTACCACCAACACGAACCTCGAGGTCGGTTAGTAGTGGTGCGATATGATCACGTAGTTTGAACTTTTTAGCGCCAGTTGGATCCCAAGCGTATTTAGCCTCGGCTGGAGCCTGTTGCCCCAAGGCTGAAAAAGTGATCTGTGACCCGCGGTCTTCAATAATGTCACCATATGGCTTAGCTTCCCATAGACCCAATTCCTTAGCGCCATCTTCTAGGGCTTTAGTTACCCGAGCTTTTTGTTCTTCGGTTAATGAATTTTCGTATTGCAATTGCCAATCTTCGGTTAACTCACTATAACGATAATATTTAGTACCACAAGTTGGCATTAGATGTAATTTAGTTAAATCCCTCGGCGAGACCGTTAATCGATCAACAACTTGTATTTTAAATTGATGAAAAGCACCACCGGAAATAATACACACATCGTATTTTTCCAAAAGTTTTGCTAATAGCTCGCCCATACGATCAGATATAGGTGATTTCGTGACTGCTAGTGTATCGTCCAGATCAAACGCGATTATTTTTTTCTTCATAGTAAATATTATATCAGCGTTAGCGTACCAATATAAAATTATTCTTGCCTTTTTTAATCAAACAGGTTTGATTTATGAGTGAATCTTCGGTTATTTTTTGCCCATCAACAGTTACCGCGCCGCTATCAATCAAACGCCTAGCATCACCCTTGCCGCCGGCAAATCCCGCTTCGATTAAATATTCGGTTATTGTTTTACCTGTAGCGAAATTTGGTATCTCACCCGATAACATATCTAATTCTTCATTGTTTAATGACTTGAAATCAGCACCGCCGAATAGAACACTAGTTACTCGTTCAACATTAGTAGTACGCTCTGTGCCATGGACTATCACTGTCACTTCGTGCGCCAAAGCTTTCTGAGCGCTACGAGCACCAGGATTTTGTTGAACCTGGTTAGATAGATCATCGATTGTTGATTTATCTAATAATGTATATACCTTTAGATAATCGATTACACCGGCATCATCAGCGTTTAGCCAGAATTGGTAAAAACTATAAACACTGGTTTTATTAGCATCCAGCCAAATTGCTCCATCCTCGGACTTACCGAATTTAACACCAGTCGTTTTATTAATAACTAGCGGCGTAGAATATACATTAGCCTCTTTGCCTTCGATTCGACGTATTAAATCAACACCAGTAACTGAATTACCCCACTGGTCAGCACCACATAGTTGCAAAGTCACGCCATATTCACGGAATAAATGTAAGAAATCATAACCTTGGATTAATGAATAACTAAACTCTGCATAGCTAATTCCAGAACCATCCGAACCTAGCCTAGATTGAACAAAATCACGACCCAACATCTGGCTCATCGGTACATATTTACCGATATTACGTAAAAAATCTAGATAATTTAGGTCTTTGAACCAGTCATAATTATCAACCAATTTAAACTCTTGGCCGGCCATTATTTGGCTATACTGAGCAGCTATACAAGCCTTGTTTTTAGTTATCTCGTCAATTGCTTTTAGATTACGTTCGCTAGACTTGCCATCTGGATCACCAATTAGACCAGTTGCACCACCGACCAACAAATATGCCTTGTGTCCATGATTAATAAAATGCCGCACCATCATAATAGATGCCAGATTACCAATCGTCATGCTGTCAGCGCTAGGGTCAACACCAATATAGAATGATATCGGTTCACCATCGAGTACTGTTATATCTTTGTATGTAGTTTGGTTAACAAAGCCACGCCAGGTTAGTTCGTCAGAGAGTTTCATGTTGCCCCCATTATTTTATCGGTATTCATCTGGTAGTATAGCAAAAACCAATTATATATGTACACAATTAACCAATATAAAAAATAATATTGAAACTAACTTAGTGGTATAATGGGCGTATTAATGCTTATGGGAAATATATAAAAGTGGCCAAAAAACCATCCAAATCACGCAAGCTCAGTTTGTACTCTAACTTGTCACGCACGCGCAAGGTTAAAAAAGATGCTGACAGTAAAAAATACGCTCAGTATCTAGCTTTATTGCCAAAACAACCAATCCAACGTCTACTTTATAGACTAAATCCAAAGAATGCCGCTAAATTCTGGTTTAGTAAACACGGCTTGTTTTTGGCGTTAAAAATTATGGGTGTAACTGCCCTGATATTTTGTTTATTAGTCGGCGGGTTGTTTGTTTATTTCCGTAAAGACCTAGATACTATTCGTCCAGGCGAATTAGCCAAGCGTGTCCAGACTACAGTCACCACATATCTAGACCGTAACGGACAAGTACTATGGGAAGACAAGGGTGATGGTGATTACAAATTAGTCGTTGATGATAGTGGTCTAAGTAAATACCTAAAAGACGCCACTGTAGCGATCGAAGACAAGGATTTTTATAAACATGGCGGCATTAGCGCTACTGGCCTATTACGTGCCGTAGTTAATAATGTTGGCGGTGGTAGTACCCAAGGTGGATCAACTCTAACCCAGCAATTAGTCAAACAAGTATTCTTTGCCGACGAAGCTCAACAGCGTGGTCTAAGTGGTATACCCCGCAAGATAAAAGAAGTCGTTCTGTCAATCGAAGTCGAACGAATGTATAACAAGACCCAAATCCTAGACCTATATTTAAACGAATCGCCATACGGTGGTCGTCGTAACGGTGTGGAATCGGCCGCCCAAACTTATTTCGGTAAATCAGCCAAAGACCTAACGATTGCCGAAGCAGCCCTATTAGCCGCTATTCCTCAAAACCCATCGGTTTATAATCCATATAACGTAGCTGGTCATACGGCATTAATTTCCCGACAACACACGGTTCTAGATAATATGGCCGAACAGGGCTATATCACCAAGGCTCAGGCCGATGAAGCCAAGAAATACCCTATTCTAGACCATATAACCCCCGAAGCAAGTCAATACACTAACATCAAAGCGCCTCATTTCGTACAAATGGCACGTGCTGAATTAGAAAAAGAATTAGGCAAAGCCACTGTCGGTAAAGGTGGATTAGTAGTTAAAACAACCCTCGACCTACGTATTCAAACCAAACTCGAAGAAGCCATGAATGATATGTTCACCTCGTACATACCAAACTGGGCTGGATTTAGTAACGGCGCTGCCACCGTCGAAGATACCAAGACAGGACAAATTGTCGCTCTGATGGGCAGTCGTGACTTTAATTACACTGGATATGGTCAAGATAACGCCACGGTTGCATCTATTCAACCTGGATCTACTGTCAAGGCATTAGTTTACGCCGAATTATTCCAGAAAAAAGCTACCGGACAAGCTAATTATGGTAGCGGTAGTGTCCTGAACGATGTAAATATAGACTCACTCTATGGTGCTCAATTATTTGATGCTGACCACGTATTCAAGGGGCCTATGACTGTCAGATCGGCACTAGCTACTTCTCGTAATATCCCAGCCGTTGAAGCAATGTATATATCAGGGGTCAAACCAACACTTGATATGATCCATAAAATGGGCGGTACTAGTTATTGCACACAAGGCGACGAAGTCCAGGTAGGCTTGGCGGCAGCAATTGGTGGCTGTGGCATACAGCAAATAGACCTAGTCAATGCTTACGCCTCACTAGCCCGTAATGGAGCCTATAAACCCCAGTCAACTATCCTAGAAGTTAAAAATAATAATGGCGAAACCTTGAAAAAATGGACCGATACTGCGGCTGTTCAAATCATTGACCCTCAGTCAGCATATATCGTTAGCGACATTCTAAGCGACGACATAGCCCGCGCGCCACTAGACGGCCGCCATGCTACCGGTATGGAAATACCTGGTGTCAAAACCTCAACTAAGACCGGTACATCAGACAAAGAAGGCAATGCCAAAGATATCTGGATGATGAGCTACAGCCCCGTACTGACCATGGGTGTATGGCTAGGTAATTCCGATGCTACTATCCTAAAACACGGAACTTCATCGATACCTGGATCCATTATTGCCAAAGTTATGGAATACTCACACAAGACAGTTTATGCTTCGGAAGGTCTCTGGAAATCAGGTGACTGGTTCACACAACCTACCGGCGTTCAGACTGTCAGCGGTGAGCTGTACCCATCATGGTGGAGTAAAACCCAAGGTCAAACCACAACTAAATTAACTTTTGACCGTGTGTCTAAGAAAAAAGCTGTCGACGGTTTAACCCCTGATGGTGCTCGTATCGAATTGGACGTTTCAAAAACAATTGACCCAGTGACTAAAAAAGATGTTTATATCGCACCAGACGGCTACGATGCCAGCAGTGACGATAATGTTCATAAAAGCACCGATCAAAAGCCAACTGTCGCTATTAGCCTATCTCAGACTAAAAATAGTTATGTAGTTAATGTAACGGTCACACCAGGTACAGCACCAACAATCACCAACGTTCAAATCAAAGTCGGTGACGTTATAGTGGTAAATACCGATGCATCAGCTACGAATACCTACACTTATAATGGGACTTTGACGAAAACAGACACATCCCCTATAGCAGTTTCGGCTACGGCTACTGATAATTATTACTATGCCGGCAATGATACTGCCGAAATCCAAGCCTACACCAACTAAATAAAAGTTAACCCGCGTATCTTATTAATTCTGGCTATTAACTAGGTTAATAAGATCTTGTTCACCCTTGGTTGATTTATTATATCGTTTTCGGTTATTAGTTTTATTAGCTAATCGTCGATCGTTGTTGTCACTATGAAATACATTAGGATTTTTATTTTGAGTATTTTGATTAGCTATAGGCTTTCTGATGTTATTACTCTGCCTCTTAATATTAGCCTGAGGTTTTTTGTGATCAACTAGTTTCGCAAACATCATTTTACCAGCGGCAGTCTGCAAACTACGAACGAATTCAATCTCGACGGTTTTACCAATACGATCGCTAGCATGTTCAACGACTACCATAGTTCCATCGGTTAAATGCCCTACGGCTTGATGAGAATCTTGACCTTTTTGGGTTAATTCCAATAGCATTTTTTCACCTGGCAAATACGCCATACGCAAACTCATCGCTAGATCATTAACATTCAGTACCTTGATATCTTCAACCTGAGCGACTTTGTTTAGATTGTAATCAATTGTACAGATCGATCCCTGGTATTTTTTAGCAAGCATTAATAAGCGCTCGTCAACACCTTCTTCGGCGCGACTGCCATCTTGAAATATTTGGACTTTGACACCAGGCATATTTTGTAATTCAGACACTACATCTAGCCCGTGCCTGGCCCGACTACGTTTTTCGGCATCAGCATTATCGGCTAAAAATTGTAGTTCGCCAATCACGCTACGGGGAATGCTCAGAACTCCACCGACAAAACCAGAACTAGCCACAGCTATAATTCGCCCGTCGATCAGAACTGAAGTGTCAACGAATATAGGTCTGATTTCACTTTTGTGTGATATTTTTTTCGTATTAACCGCAACTAGATATGACACTTCCGCCAAAATGATTGTTACTAAAATAATGATAATAATTTCCATAATAATTCCTTACTTTTGTAGATAGTCGATTAGTGCTGTGCGCAAATCACTAACGTCTTTAATAAATGTATTTTTAGTTACACCCTTGGGTGCAATTGCCTGAGTAAACCCTAATTTCTTAGCCTCGGAAACTCGACGATCAGGCGAACTAACTGATCGGACTTCGCCGCCTAAGCCAACTTCACCGAAAACAACAATGCCGTCATCAATCCGACGTGACACAGCCGCGCTAGCGATGGCCATACAAATAGCCAAATCAGCTGCTCTATCGTTAAGTTTTAAACCACCGACAACATTAATATAGATGTCTTTGTCGGATAAGTTTAATTTTGTGCGGCGTTCTAGTACTGCAATTAATAAATTCAATCTGTTTAAATCAAAACCACTAGCCGCTCGCTTAGGATAGCCGAAACTAGTCGAATTAACAAGGGCTTGGATTTCAACCAGCAGCGGTCTAGTTCCTTCGATAGTTGCCATAATAACTGATCCATCGACGTTTTGTCGTTCGGCTAGTAACGCTGCTGAGGGATTCTCGACTAGTCTTAGACCTTCGTGATACATTTCGAAAATAGCCGCTTCGTTAGTCGAGCCAAACCGATTCTTGGCTGCCCGCACAATTTTGAAACCACCGTAACGATCACCTTCAAATTGCAAAACTACATCAACTAAATGTTCTAGGACCTTTGGCCCTGCAATGCTGCCTTCTTTGGTGACATGTCCGACCAAAACTACCGCTGCACCAGATTGCTTGGCTGCCCGAATCACTACATTACTACTATTCGTAATCTGGCTAACGGTTCCTGGCGCAGACACGATTTCGTCTAGTGATAAGGTTTGGATAGAATCAATAATTACTAATTTATAATCACCAGATCTAATCGTCGCCGCAATATCATCAGCACTAGTGCTAGATGCAAAGCTTAGCTGTTCGCTTTTCTCGGCCCCCAGTCGTTCAGCCCGCAGTTTAACCTGAGCAGCTGATTCTTCGCCACTGACATACATAACAGGCTCTGTTTTAGCTATATAGGCCGATAACTGCAATAGTAGCGTACTTTTACCAATACCAGGCTGTCCGGCCATTAGAACCACGCTACCGGGCAATATTCCGCCACCCAGAACATCATCTAAGTCGCTAAAACCAGTCAACAAACGTTTATTAGTTTCATTAATGGATATCGAGCGCATAGTCTGAACGCCTAATACCTTACCGGAAGTACCACTCCTAGCGACGACTGATTTACCAACCGAAGTCGGCATTTGTTCCAATAAACTATTCCACTCACCACAGTTATCACACTTGCCTATCCATTTAGGATAGACCGCACCGCAATTTTGACAGACAAACTGAGTTTTAGACTTTACCATTACAACCATTATACTCGACTTGCACAAAACCTCGCATCCTTCTGATAATGCTAGCGCCAATTCAGAAGACATTTTCTCTGGTGGAGGTGATCCCGTAGGATTATCGACAACAGAAAAATGGTTTATGGATGGTGATAGCGTGTCAGAGGATACAGGGATTTTGCGTAAGTCGAGTAAACTCTAAACCGACGGCGCCGGAGCGAGCGTGCTATCTATGCTGTTATATAATTTTTTAGATTCAGAAGCGATCGAATTATACTCGTCAAGAGTCGTATTGTATTTTGCAACATCAGCGTTGATTGCTGTACGTGTCGCATCCAAATCAGCCACACGACTAGATAACCTATTTCTCTCGGCATAAAATTGCGACAAAGACGAAAAGTCACCGTCAGTCGCCCGTTTGTTAAACGCTGTGATGTCATTATTCAAGGTCTGAGCATCGGTATTATATTGGGTTGATTTAGCAGTTATAGTTACCGCGAGAGCCTTTAATTGATCCGAAAGGTCACTAGCACGACTGGACAGTTTTTGAAAAACACTAATGTATTTATTATAAAGACCAACTACTTTTTGACGATCCGTAAAGTATTTTTTGTAATGTGTCTCTAATTCAGGGCTAATATTAGAAATTTCAGTCCCAATTACTGAATGTAGCTCATTGTCACGTTGGCCTGGTTCGGTCCGCGCATAAAAAGCCATCATTTCAGTTAAATCTTTGTTGTTTGCCATTTTTTTATATTCAATCTCAAGTAATTTATCAACTTTGGCTTTTTCATCCGAACCCATACGCATATAAGCCGCATGTAATGTCTCGTGAGCAGCCGTGACTTCCTTGATACCATCTAACTGCGGATCGGTCACATCATATATAAAGATATGGTAATCACTATAACAGCCCAATATAGAGGTAATCTTTTCAACACGATCACATTCATTATTGAAGCTCTGAGTGGCATCTACTTTGGGTTTGCTAGCTAAATATAAAAATTTACCATCATCGTTCATACCCGTCCGATTTATAAGTGTCGTAATCGCGCTAGTTGGATGATATTGCCAGACAGCTATTTGGTCGATGACATACTGGCGATTAAAAATCAGAAATAATGATAAGGCCGTCAAAACACAACTAATCGCTATAATTACTACAGCCCCAACCCTATTACTATGACTCTTTGGCGACATCGACTCTGATTTCTCCATTTTGCATTCCGATTGTTAAAACATTACCTTTTTCATATTCGCCCGATAAAATACCGTCAGCAATGCGATTTTCTATTTCATCCTGAATTGCACGCCTTAGTGGTCTAGCCCCAAATTTCTCGTTATAGCCTTTTTTGATAATCAACCTTTTAGCAGTAAGCTTGATAACTAAATGAATGCCCTTTGGAACTAATCGTTGTTGTAACTCTTCTATTAGATTATCAAAAATCTTGCTAATTTGCTCGCGAGTTAAGGCCCTAAATGTGATTATGCTATCGAATCGATTTATTAATTCTGGTCGCATAATTTTGCCAAGCGCCATTTCAGCCGCCTCGGCATTTTCCTGGTGTAGAACCTCTAAACGTTTTTGGTCATCTCTTGAGGCAGCATGAAATCCTAAATTAGATTCCTTCATCATCTGGTTAGCGCCTAGATTACTAGTTAAAATAATAATGGCATTACTGAAATTGACTTGCCGACCTTTAGCATCAGTTAAAGTGCCATCCTCGAGAATTTGCAGCAATAGATTAAATACACTAGTGTGAGCTTTTTCGATTTCATCAAATAAAACTACACTATATGGTTGTCGGCGAATTTTGTCGGTTAATTGACCACCGTCGTCATAGCCAATATAACCAGCTGGAGCCCCCAATAAACGACTGGTGTTATGTTTTTCGCCAAATTCGCTCATATCGATCTTGATTAATGAGTTTTCACTGCCAAAAACTTCACGCGCTAGCACTCTAGCTAATTCGGTCTTGCCAACACCGGTCGGACCCATAAATACAAATGAGCCAATCGGGCGATGACCGCTAGCAACTCCGCTACGACTGCGCCTAATAGCTTTGGCTACTTTTTCAACTGCTTCGGATTGGCCAATTATATATTTGCTTAGGTGTTTTTCCAAATTACGAAGTAACTTGGCCTCAGATTTTTGAACTCGTTGTACCGGAATACCAGTCATCGAAGCTATGGCGCGCGCCACATCATCATCTGTTAGATTAATTGGCGTTTTGGTTTCAAACTCAGCCCGAGTCTCGTCAATTTTTGAAGTTATTTGGCTAATGCGTGTTTTATACAAAGCCGCTCGTTCATAATCCTCGGCCGCCACTGCATCATCCATTTTTTCATTAAACTGTTTTAATTGTCTAGTTAAATCGCGCATACGGCTAGGTTTTTGATTGGAACGAACCCGAACTAACGCAGCCGCTTCATCAATTACATCAATCGCCTTGTCGGGCATAAAACGTTCACTAATATAGCGATCTGCCATATAAACCGCATCTTCGATAACTTCGTCACTCATATTAACGCCGTGGTGTTTTTCATAGTTATGACGTAGACCCTTCAAGATAGCAATCGAAGCCTTCACGCTAGGCTCGGGTACTAATATAGTCTGGAGCCGTCGTTCTAACGCACTATCTTTTTCAATATATTTACGATATTCTTCAGAGGTTGTCGCCCCGATTAATCTAATCTCGCCACGCGCTAGTGCTGGTTTTAGAATATTAGCCGCATCAATCGAACCTTCGGCAGCACCGGCACCAACTAATAAGTGTAATTCGTCAATAAACAAGATAATGTTTTTGCGTTTTTGCAATTCAGATATGACCTTTTTTAGGCGTTCTTCGAATTCACCACGATATTTGGTACCAGCAATCATACCAGCTAAATCTAGTTGGATAACACGTTTATCTAATAAATTATCAGGCACATCCTCGCGAATAATTCGTTGAGCCAACCCTTCTGCGATCGCCGTTTTACCGACACCAGGTTCACCAATCAAGACTGGGTTGTTTTTAGTACGACGGCTAAGAATAGTAACGATACGTTCCTCTTGCGATTCCCTACCTATGACTGGATCTAATTTGCCAGCCTTGGCTAAATCGGTTAAATCAACTCCAAATACATCGAGTGCACCTTTGGCGATTGTTCGTTTTTCGGTATGAGTTGATGTTGGTTCGTAATCGCCATCTAGCATGTCTTGGTCCTGGTTTAGATATTCTTCGAGTTGTACTGACATCCCCATTAGGTCCACCCCCATATCACGCAGTAGTACCGCCGCTCTAGAATTCTTTTGCCTCAATATACTAAACAATATATGCTCTGTGCCTAAGAAATCTTGATGGAATTCTTGTGCTACATCCCAGCTCATTTTTAGAGTTAATTTAGCCATTTCACTCAGACCTTTTGCCTCGGCACCGACCACTACGGTTAATGGCGCCATATTCAAAGCATTCTGGGCCCTACCCAACGTCACACCAGCATCAATCAATAATTTAGCACCCAGCGAAGAACCTTGTGCCAAAATCCCAAGTAATAAATGCTCTGTGCCGATATACGAACTGCCATACCCCTGAGCAATAGTATTAGCGTGGTACAGACTAGTCCGTGCATTATCGGTCAGATGCGAAATAAATTCCGAAAAATCATCTGCCATACCACTATTATAACCTAATTATGAGTAGTTTTATTCAGCTGATTCTTCGACGGCATCGAGTAAACTATCCTCGATATTTTTGTGTTTTGCAGGTGCAGCTGCTTTTGGAGTAACCGCCTGTTCGATGTCAAGTTCATAACCAGTCAATCGGCTAGCTAGACGTACGTTTTGACCAGCACGTCCAATTGCGATAGATTGTTGGTCTTCGTTAACGAAAACGGTGGCACGTTTAGCTTTTTCATCGATTTCAACTTTGGCAACTTCGGCTGGGCTGAGTGCGTTTTTGATAAATTGGTCGATATTGTCGCTATAAGCAATAATATCGATTTTTTCCTGATCACCAATTTCATTCATAACAGTTTGGACACGTGTACCGTGACCACCAACGAAGGTTCCGATTGGATCAACGCCTGGGACCGTACTGGCTACAGCGATTTTAGTACGTCGGCCAGCTTCGCGAGCGATCGATTTGATCTCGACTGCACCGGTTTCGATTTCTGGAACTTCCTGGCTAAATAGATATTCGACAAACTTTTCGTTACCGCGGCTAAGAATTAGTTGTGGACCATGGTTATCGCGTTCGATATCTTTGATGTAAACCTTGATACGACTACCGACGTTATAGAATTCGCCCTGGATTTGCTCACTCTGTGGAATTATTCCACTAGCTTTGCCTAGGTCAACCCTAACAACACGCGGTTCAACTCGCTGAATAGTACCGTTAACTACAGTACCAATCTTGTCTTCGTACTCAACTAGGACAACTTCGCGCTCTGCTTCACGCAGACGTTGCAAAACAACCTGCTTGGCAGTTTGTGCAGCAACTCGTCCGAAACTAGTAACTTCAAAGGAGTCTTCGATAGTGTCACCTATTTGAGCATCCTTTTTGATTTTTTTAGCATCATCCAGGCTAATTTCGACTGCCGGAGAGCCGACTTCTTCGACGACTTCACGAGCCACAAAAACTTTGGCAGTACCGTCATTGATATTTAATTCACTACGAACTTCTTGTTCGCGTTCACCATTATCGCGGCGCCAAGCAGCGGCGATAGCCTGTTCGATAACCGACAAAACGGTTTCTTCGGGTAGGTTTTTTTCCTCAGCAATAGTATGAACCGCTAAGACTAGTTGTTTGATATTGATCTCTTCCATATTTATCTCCTTTTTACGTTATCGTATTAAAAAAGTCGACCTGCCGGCCGACGAAATGCAATGTACTAAGCTCCATTATACTCCAACTTCATGGATTTGGCAATAATTGACCCGGGCATTTACCTAGGATATTTACCATCACATCATGTTCGGCCTGAGTTATCCATAATCCGTATTTTTGTTTAACAGCGATCTGTCGAGCTATGTATTGGCATCGAAATTGTTTATTTGGCGGTAACCAAGTAGCCGCATCACCATCACTTTTATCCATATTAGCTTGACCATCTACCGCTAATAGCTCTAGTGGGTCATTAGCTAACGAAACCCGCTGCTGATAAGTAAATTGCTGAGCCCCTTTTTGCCAAGCATCTGATAGCGCTACTACATGATCAATCTGAACCAAACCGCTAGTCGAACTACCTCGGGTGAATTGAATTAATTTACCAGTATAAGGATCGTTCAATACACCTCTAGTTACATTACAATTTTCATCAACCGAAACATCCCTTAGGTCACGGTTTAGGATAATATTGCGCGTATCGCAGCCGCCGACTGCATTCCAATCTTTGCCAAATTGTTCCCTAGAATAATCAGTTTTCGGAGCACGACCCTTAACCGCTAACGTAGCCAAAGCCTGTACAGCCATATCGCTACTAGTGTCAGATCTGTCATTTTGTGACGATACCGAATTGGCTGTCGTTTGGTTAGGTATATTAGTAATTATCACTACAGCAAAAATAATAAGAGATAAATACACTACAATAACTCGTCGTTTTTTATACATATCTATCATATAACCTATTATGCACCTCCGACCTAGTGCTACAATGGACAACATATTTCAACTCAACTAACGACATCCAAAAAAGGAAAAACAATGACGATTTTTGATAAAAAACTACGCCCCCAAGACGACTTCTTCGGTTATGTTAATAATAATTGGCTCAAAGAAAACCCAATTCCACCAAATGAAAGTGTTTGGGGAACTTTTTACGTTCTAAGAGAGAAATCCGCAAAAGCAATCAATGAAATCATCGACAAAATATCACATACGCCGGACGATGATTTGACACGCGATCAAAAGTTAATTAAAACTTTTTTCTCAACTGCCATGTCATTTTCGGACCACAAAAAAAATCATTTAGAAACTCTTGGAATAGAATTACAAAAAATTCGCGACATTACAGACAAAAGCCAGCTCTCTTATTATCTCGGATACGCTCATCGGCATGATTCTATGTCATTTTGGTCAGATTATGTTTCGGTTGATGACGAGAATAGCCAGATACAGGTATTGCGTATACACCAAAGTGGATTGTGCATGCCTAATAGAGATTACTATTTAGATAACACCGCTCGTATGAAGCATATTAGAAAAGAATATGAAACATATTTTCATGCCGTTCATAATCTAACACCAGAACACTCGCCAAGCACCTGGGATGCCGTGTTTAGTATCGAATCAAAACTTGCAAAATCATCTTGGACTGACGTTAAATTGCGCGACATCAAAAAAAATTACACAAGGTTTACGATCCAAGAATTACAATCGCGATTCCCTAGATTTAATTGGTCGGAGTATTTTAAAGGTCTGGGCTGGAATAATCCAAACGATAATATAGTAGTCGATCAACCACCATTTATTGACACGGTTCTGGATATCATAGATAAATATTCACTGGATGAAATCAAGGAGTACCTGTCTTGGCATACCCTAAATAGCCTATTCGGCTGGATAGATGAAGCTGCGGCAAAAATACGTTTCAATTTTTATGGCAAAATCATCGGCGGTAAATTAGAAAACAACCCACTGTGGAAACGTATAATATTGCAAGCTGACGACCTAATTATTGGCGAAGCACTGGGTCGAGAATACGCAACTCATTATTTCCCAGAATCATCTAAAAAAGCCATAATCGAAATGGTCGAGGACGTTAGATCCGCATACCACGAACGTATAAATAAGGTAACCTGGATGGGTGACAGCACGAAAAAGCGAGCTCATAAAAAACTAGATAATATAAGAGTGTTAATTGGATATCCGTCAGTTTGGCTTAATTTAGATAAATTAGAGTTTTACGACAATAACCACCTAAAAAATATATTGTCCGCACGTAGTTTCGAGACAGATGTCGAATTAGCTAAAATAGGTCAAAAAACACCACGCGAGGACTGGCAAATGAATGCTCATACCGTTAATGCCTACAACGACCCAAACCAACTAGTAATATGTTTTCCCGCTGCAATATTACAAGCACCTTTTTATAACCCAGATGCTAGCTATGCAACAAACCTTGGCGGTATTGGTGCGGTTATTGGCCATGAATTTACTCACGGTTTTGATGATCAGGGTGCAGAATTCGACGAGCAAGGTAATGCAGTAAAATGGCAAACCAAAGCCGAACAAAAAGCATTCAAAACGATAGCAGACAACATGGTCAAACAAGCTAATAATTACGAGGTTTTACCTGGGATGTTTCTAAAAGGCGAATTAGTTCTTGGTGAAGCAATCGCGGACATCGGTGGTTTAGAACTTGCAGTCGAAACGTTGCGTGCAAAAACTAATATTAACGACACGCCTAGCGCTCTTCGCGAATTATTTATCAATTCTGCAATATCTGAACGCGGGTCACAAAGAGACGAACATTTATTACAGCAAGTCAAAACCGACCCTCACCCACCTTCTCGCTTCCGCATAAATTGCGTTGTTCCGCACGTTGATGCTTTTTATGAAGCTTACGGCGTTACACCAAGCGACAAATTATATTTACCACCAGAAGAACGTGTTCATATTTGGTAATTTATCCGTCTATATCTCAACGAATTCAACAACTTGCGGTGGCTGGCCACTTAGGGCCATCGCTACTAAACGTAAACTAACATCTGATATCTGGTTGGACAATGCATAAAACTCAGCTGCAAATCTCATTTGATTAACCTTCTTTTTATTAATAACTTCCAAGCCACCACCCTGTTGGTCAGTTTTACGATATTTCACTTCGCAAAAATATATAGTGTCGCCTTTTTGGGACACTATATCAATTTCACAATATTTAGTTTTCCAGTTACGATCTAGGATTTTGTGACCAGCACGAACTAAATATTCAGAAGCAGCGTTTTCGGCTGAATTGCCAATTTGTTTGCTAGTTGGTTTTACCGAGGCAACTCGGACTCCCTTTTGCACCAAAACATCTGCAACCCTAGCACGATAAGACACTGAGGCCCTTATCGTGCCCGGCGCGAAGCCGTTTTGGCTAAAAGCGGAGTCGGACTGTCGATCGTTACTACGATATTTTACTAACGGCGCAAACGATAAACGATGGAGCGGCGTAACGCCTAGTTTATTAATCGCCGCAATATGTGCTGCCGTGCCGTATCCAACATGATTTTTAAAACCATATCCCGGATACACCTCATCCTGTAACTCCATATAATTATCACGAGCGACTTTGGCGACAATCGATGCCGCCGAAACACTAGGCACTAATAAATCAGCCTTTTTCATAGTCGTAACATATCGACCTTTGCTGGTTTCAGCCAGAAAATTAACCGTACCGTCAATTATAATTTCGTGATAAGGCACGGTGATTTGTTCGACCGCCAATTTAGTCGCTAGGATTAACGCCTGCGACAAGCCAATCTCGTCAATTACAGCCGCCTCGACCCAACCTAAACCGATACCAACGGCTTTGGCACGAATCTCGACATCTAACCTATCGCGTTGCTTTTTAGATAGTTTTTTACTATCGGTTAGTCCATCAATTACAGCTCCACCCAAAACCACCGCTCCAATTACTAGTGGCCCAGCCCAAGGCCCTCGGCCAACTTCATCAATACCAAGTATCATTAAACTATGATAACATCAAAAAAATCCCGCCTAGGTGGCGGGATTAGTTATCTTTTATAGATTTGGGTTAAGCTTCAGCGTGACGAGCTTCAACCTCGGCTTGTTTAGCGGCCAATTCGGCCTCAGCAGCAGCCTTTTCAGCTAGTTTTGCTTCGGCTTCGGCAACAGCTAATTCTTTTAGACGAGCAGCTTCGATTTCAGCAGCTTCGTTGTCGATATCATTGACACCATCACGGTCAAAGTTAAGGTTTTTGAGACGAGCACTTTTACCACTACGTTCACGCAAAAAGCTAAGATAATTACGACGAACTTTAGCACGTCGAACGATCTCGATCTTTTCAACCAATGGGCTGTGGATCATAAAACCTTTTTCGACACCAACACCGCTAGCAATTTTGCGAACAGTAATTCGTGAAGTGTGTGATAATTTACGATCAGTACGGATTACAACGCCTTCAAAGATCTGAATACGCTCTTTGGCACCTTCTCGAATTTTTTGATGAACACGAACAGTGTCGCCGCTACGAACGTCAACTACATTTGATTTTTTCTGGGCTTCATTAACCTTTTTGATTAGTTCAAAACTCATTACTATACTCACTTTTACAATTTATAATACAATCGATTATTGACTATACCACAGTGGTAGGGATTATAAAAGAGGTAATTTTATAAAAACTCAAATCGCACGATTAATTTCATCTAATGTAGTTTCGCCGCGAAGTGCAGCTAATATGCCACTTTCCAGTAGTGTCACCATACCCGATTCACGAGCAGTGTTCTCTATTACTTCGGAATGAACATCTAATTCATCACCACGCAAAAATCGCTGAATTTCATCATTAACAACCATCTGTTCCATAATCACAATTCGTCCCTTAAAACCGAATGGCGAAGTGGCACTGACAACTGGCCTCCACAATTTGAAATTATCTAGATCTGGTTTTTGGACATGAGACGGTAGATCCTTTAATGCGTTTTGAACCCAACGTTTAGTTGCTTCATCTGGTTCATAAGCTTCCTTGGTTTCGTCGTCCAGTCGGCGCACTAATCGCTGAGCAATTACCAGGCGAATCGCCGAGCTAAATATTGGGTTAACACCAATTAGATCGATCATACGGCTAAAAGCAGTCGAAGTCGAAATCGCATGAAAGCTAGAAAGCACTAAATGACCGGTTATCGATGCCTGTATGGCCGTTTTGGCGGTATCAGCATCACGAATCTCACCGACCATCACAACGTCAGGATCTAATCGCAGAACAGCCCTCAACCCATCAGCAAAACTCTGACCACCCGAGGTATCAATTGGAATTTGCGAAATACCAGTGATACCATATTCGATCGGATCCTCTAGTGTGATGATTTTACGACCAGTAGTATTGAGAGCATTTATAATACTGTAAAGTGTGGTCGATTTGCCACTACCAGTAGGACCAACCATCAAAACCATACCCCTAGGGTGGTTTATAATCTCATCGATTTCAGCTCGTTCGGTTGGTTCAATACCCAACCTATCCAAGCTTAGCATGGATTCGTCAAAGTTAAATAACCTCAAAACCGCATCTTGGCCGTACATCGTCGGCACAGTTTCAACGCGTAAATTCAATAAATGAGTTGCACCGTCGCGCGTTATTTCCTTTTGCATATGCCCCGACTGAGATTCTTTGGCAGCTGTCGATATATTAGCTCGTGACGCTAAGGCGCTTAATATCACCCTATAACGATCATTTTCTAGATCAGCCACTGGATGTAAAACACCGTCAATACGCATACGAATCCTCATGTGAGTACGCTGATTCTCGATATGGATATCACTAGCACCTAAGCGATCGGCTTGATCGATTAAATAATCAAACACTTCATCGCTACCAACAGAGTTGAGAGTTTTACTAACCTCTGTGATAGTATTACTGTCGCCTTCCCTGGCGATCTTAATATCATCATGGACGACTTTGACGACTGGATCATAACGATCCATTAGCCGTCGATAACCAGAGTTGCTAATTAGGAAAAATTTGATGTTTTTACCAGTGTCGTTATATTGTTTGGTTAATTCACGAATAAAAGACTGTGGGGTTTGAGTAGTGACACCAAATTGCCACGGCTTGCCATCACCATTACTGGAGGTTAATGGTATAACACGGCTCTGATGCATAACATCGACACTAATAATGCCATTTAGTAGCGTAATAGTATCCTCGAACTGACGAGTATCTAGATATTGAAGACTTAAAATAGCCGCTCGCTGTGAAGTGGCTTGCTCGTCGGCTTCACGCCTACCCTGCTGAATCTTGTCTTCTTCCATTGACTTTTATCATAGCAGAAAGCGCTAATGTTTTACAGGTCGAACGAAGCTAGATAATGCTAATAATTGCTAGCGACTGTTCGATTTTTTTAACAACAAAACGACCAGTCAACCATTCATCGACAGCCCTAGCCACCCCTGGTAAGGCTGCGTTACTATAATCGTCGACTACAATCACAGACCCGGGTATTAGATGTGGTTCAACCACTTTTAATGAATCAGTGATCGAACCATAGTAATCACCGTCCAAAAAAGCAAAAGCTATGGATTCAGGCATATCGGATTTCGTCAGATCCGAAAACCAAGCCTTTTTTATATAAGGTATCGGGACTCTGGCTTGAGTGAGATTTTTAATCAGCTGTTTTTTAGTAGCGTGTAATTCACCGATTTGAAATTGCTGTCCCAGAGGGCTTAAGTCTTGTTTGGTTTTTTCGGGTAATCCTTCAAAAGAATCATAAACATATAATCGTTTGCTAGTAGTCATCAATGTTTTTGCCAAATAAACCGTCGTGGTACCCACATAACAGCCCAGTTCGACGACATCACCAGCGATTTTTTTATCGATCACTTTATTTAACTCTCGAATGATTATTTCGATTTCTTTTGTGTCAACTTGATCAGATAATAAACCCTTAGTCATCTATTCAATCTAATTAGATTAGTACGATTTGTAAATACTAATCTGGATGTATGGTTGCAAATATACACATAGACATTACAATAACTAGAATGCCCGAGATTATCGTTATTGCTCATAATATTCGTTCAACCCATAATATTGGGGCAATTTTTCGCACAGCCGAGGGTTTCGGCGTATCAAAGATCATTCTAAGTGGCTATAGCCCATACCCAAAAACGCCAAATGATGAACGACTGCCACATATTGCCGACAAACTTACGTTGCAAATACACAAAACCGCCCTTGGTGCCGAAACTATGGTAGTATTCGAGCATCAACCCGAACCAAATCTAAACCTACTAAAACAACAAGGGTTCACTATTGTAGGACTAGAACAAGACAAGCGTAGTGTTATGTTACAGAAATACGAAAAACCACAGAAAATAGCCCTACTATTAGGTGAAGAAGTTAATGGCATAACCGACGAATTGCGTGAAAAATGTGATGATTTACTAGAAATCCCGATGGTTGGTCAAAAAGAATCTTTTAATGTCAGTGTTGCTGCCGGCATAGCCTTATACGCCCTGACTATTTAACGATCACGCTCTCTTTGCCTATTATTTCCACCAAAGAATTAATCAAACCATCGTTTATATCAACTCTGAATGGTAATTTAATAGCAGATTTTTTATCGGCACCTAGAACTAGGACTACATCAGCCAATCCTGGATGGCTACTACAAGCTTGTTTTAAAGAAAGTAGCGCATCATGATCATCAGGATTCTTAATATGGATGTAAACCTTTTTTATCTCTTTTGCCACTTCTGGAACCGGTTTCGACATCGACACCACCGTTGATTTTGGCTTGGCGGCAGTTACCCGCGTTGCTTGGACTTTATTGGAGGCCTTTGGACGATCCATTTTGCGACCAGTTGCGACATAGCCATTTAATTCCTGATCAGTTATAAATTGTATGTCGTCAGCAATCACCTTGGCATCTGTTCCTAAATTACCATCACGATCGCGCGCACTAATTTTGCCAGTAATCTTGACGACCGCATCCTGAATTAGTTTTGCACCGCATTGTTCAAATAAGTTAGGGAAAATTATAATTTCACCTTCACCAGTTTTGTCTTCTAACCCCACAAAAGCCATCTTTGAACCACTTTTAGTGACAATCGTACGAACTCGCGATATTAGACCACCCACCGTAACCGATTTACCATCCGTATCGGGTTTAATTTGACTTAGTGACACCGTCTGTTCTTCGAAATAAGCATCGTAATTGTCGAGCGGATGAGCGCTAACATACAACCCCATCAATTCTCGTTCCCACCCTAATCGCTCTTTGTCGGAATATTTTACAGGCGAAGTTTGCATGGTTATTGTAGGCTGCAAACCAGATGATTCACCTAAATCACCGAATAAATCAGTCTGACCACTACTAACTTCTTTTTGTATTTTGCTAGCAAAAGCCTGAACGGTTTCTAAATTAAATAATATATCTGAACGATCACCCAGACTATCGAAACCACCGGATTTAATTAACGAATCCCAGGCTTTTTTATTAAATTTACTAGTCGAAACACGTTTGGCAAAATCTTCGATACTACTAAACTTGCCACCGTCTTTACGAGCCCGAAGGACTTCCTCGACAGCCCCAGTACCAACCCCCTTAACGGCTGCCATACCGAAACGAATCTCTTTGGTATCTGGTACAACGGCAAATTCGACATAACCATCATTCACATCTGGTGGCAATACTTTGATACCCATATGTTTACATTCATTAATTTCGATAGCCAACCTATCGGTGTCATCATGATCACCTGTCATAAGAGCCGCCATGAAGGCCTCTGGATAGTGCGCCTTTAGATAAGCCGTCCAATAGGCAATAAGCGCATAACAGGCGGCATGGGACTTGTTGAAACAGTAATTAGCGAACTCTTCTAACTGTAACCAAAAGGTTTCGGCAATTTTAGGATCGGCACCACTAAAGCTAACTGCACCATTAACAAAGTCATCTTTGACCTTGCGCATCAAATCAATTTTCTTTTTACCGACGGCTTTACGCAGAGTATCAGCCTGCCCTCCGGTAAATCCGGCAAACTCTTTACTTATTTGCATGAACTGTTCCTGATAGACCAAAATACCATAGGTCTGTTTTAAGGAGTTTTCGAACGTTGGATGCAAATAAGTAATCGCTTCTTGACCATGTTTTCGCTTAATAAAACTGTCAATGAATTGCATTGGACCTGGACGATAGAGCGCTACCATAGCGATAATGTCATCGAACACTGATGGTTTCAATTCACGCAAATACCTCTTCATACCAGCAGATTCAAGCTGGAACACACCGGTTGAATCACCACGCTGAAGTAACTCGTAAGCTTTTTTATCATCAAGCGGAATTTCACCGAGGTCGATTTTAACCTTGTTAACTTTTTTAATAATACGCAGCGCGTTATTAATCGTAGTAAGGTTAGACAGCCCCAAGAAATCCATCTTGAGCAGACCTAGTTCCTCAACTTGATTCATTGGAAATTGTGTCGAGACAACGCCTTTTTGAGCAAACTCGAGCGGTAGAAACTTTACTAATTTATCTGGTGCAATCACTACACCACAAGCATGAACACCGTGCGAACGAATCGTCCCCTCTAGCCTAATCGCAAAATCAAATATTTCCTTGGTTACCGGGCTACTCTCGTAGGCGGCCTTCATGTCAGCATCTTCGACAATGCTCACTTTTAGTGGAATATGGCGACCCTGGGATGGTGGTGGCACTAATTTCGCTAGTCTATCACTCTCGGCATAAGGAATCTGTAAAACACGAGCCACATCACGCACTGCAGCGCGCGCCGCCATTTTACCGAAAGTTACAATATTCGAAACACGCTCTTCGCCATATTTTTGGGCACAATATTGCACCACCTCGTCGCGACGAGTGTCTTGGATATCGACGTCAATATCAGGCATAGAAATACGATCAGGGTTCAGGAAACGCTCAAAAAGTAGTCCATATTTAAGCGGGTCTAAATCGGTAATATTTAACGAATAAGCAATAATTGAACCAGCCGCCGAACCACGACCTGGTCCAAATATAATACCTTGCGATTTGCCCCAGTTAATAAAATCCTGAACGATAAGAAAATAGCCGTTAAAGCCCATACCATCAACCACGCCTAACTCGAATATAGCCCGTTGCAATACATCCTCTGGAATAAAAACCGCCGCCTCTTCCATAGTCATATTAACCACTTCATCGCGTGTCTTACCACCATAGCGATGCGCCATACCTCGATAAACTAATTTATCGAGAAATGATTTTTCACTTTCGCCATCAGGAACTGGGAAAGTTGGAATTAAGATTCTACCAAGTTCTAGCGTAACATCGCAACGATCAGCAATTTTTTTAGTGTTCAAAACCGCCTCTGGACAAGTTTTACCCCAACGAGCAATTAAATCATTTGGATCAGTTACATATAGATCAAAATCCTTTAGGCTCATCCTCTTTTCGTCGGATAAATAAGCGCCCGTACCAACACAGAGTAATATCTCGTGCGCATCTTGATCAGCATGCGTTAAATAGTGACCATCATTACTAACAATCAGAGGAACATCGATGTCTTTTGACATACGTTGGAGGTATGTATTCACCTTTTCTTGTTCATCCCAGTGCCTTGGGCAATCTGGATGACCATGGTCCTGCATTTCTAGATAATAACGATCGCCAAATATCGATTTATACCACAAGGCAATTTCTTTGGCACCTTCGTAATCATCTTCGCGAAGTTTCATACTAACTTCACTACCAGCACACCCTGATAATACAATTAAACCTTCGCTATATTTTTCAATAATTTCGTGATCAATCCTGGGTTTATAATACATACCCTCGAGATTAGCGATCGTGCTAAGCTGCATTAGGTTTTGGTAACCCTCGTTATTCATAGCCAGTAGCGTAATGTGATAGCGGACTTTATCCTTACCTGGATCGCGATCATGCCTCGACCTGGCAGCTACATATGCTTCAAAACCCAAAATGGGCTTGATACCAACCTCATTAGCAGCCTTATAAAGTTCAATTACACCAGACATAGTGCCGTGATCAGTAATCGCCACAGCCTCCATCCCTAGTTCTTTGACACCGTTGACGAGATCAGGAATCTTAGTCAGGCCGTCCAAGAGGCTATGATGAGTGTGATTATGTAGATGTACATAATCTGATGGTTTTAATTCGACCCCCATGTATACATACTAGTATAACCAATTTACATGTAGTTTGTATGTAGTAAAAAACAATTCAGGGCTCAGTGTGACACTGTAATGATTATCTGATTAAGGTAAGCGCCGATTGATGGGAACCAATGAGCCATTTGGCTCAAAATCCAGATCAGAAACGCTACAACAACCGTACCGCCAATTAACGTACCTAGCCCAAAAAATATCCCACGAGTAAAATTCATCCAATACACCTGAAACCTATTGCGATTAAAATCGTAGAATAATTCTTCGATTAACTGTTTGCGAGCACCCAGTTCGTTGGTGTTTTTTATCGTTTTGGCGATTTTTTTATGTATCATATTGACCAAGTTTTATTTCTTGTCAAAGAAACCTTTTTTAGCACCTTCGACGGCACGTTCTGTGCGACGTTTTAAATCTTCGGCATCTTTTTTGATATCAACTGCAGCATCCTGAGCTTTGCCCTTTAGATCATTAGCAATTTCACTAGTTTCGGCAACAATACAGTCGGTTTTATCGACTACTTTGGATTTAATCTCGCCAGTCTTGGTTTTAATTTCACTGCGCATTTCTTTGCCAGTTTTAGGTGTAGTCAATATCCCAGTTACAAAACCTGCTGCTGCACCGATTAAAGCCCCGATTGCGAATTTACCTTTTGACATAATAATTATTTCTCCTTTTGATTTGTTTTAAACTTTTTAATAAATTTATTAACCATTTCAGCTACGAATATGGGCGATATCATCTTGGAAAAACCAGCTACGGTTGATTCTAAGCCATCGACAGTTCGTTCGGCCGATTTAGTTATTTTACGAATTTGTCGTGTCAACACGATCAAGTAAACTACCAAAACCATCCCTAAAATTAGAAAGAAAGTTAAGGCTATGGATAATATTACGACTAGAATTTCTGCTGCTGAACTCATAAATACCTTTCTCGATAATCACTATAGAGTAACCTGACCACATAATAGCATTACCACTATTAATAAAGCAATCGACTACTGTAAGCGTTTTTTAAGAAAGTTAGCGAAAGCTTCACCGTGTTTCGAGCTCTGGAGTGTCATATCAACTACGGTTTGGATATATTTTACTGGATCACCAGTGTCGTGATACACACCATCAATAACCTGACCACACACTTTACCCTCTTTGGCTAATATATTGATATTCTCAGACATAGTAATTTCACCTTTTCTATCAACCTTTTCTTCGGCAAGAATCTGGAATATATCAGGAGTGAGTAAATACCCCATTAACGAAGCATAGTTGCTCGGACGATTGGCTTCACCTGGCTTTTCAACCATTTCCTTAACTTCATATGTCCCATTGCCCAAATCATCACCTATAGCGGCCATGCCGTATTTATCAGCATCAGAAGGTGGAATTTCATAAAGGCAAATAACCGATTTACCAGTTTTATTATAAGCTTCCTTCATCTGTACGGCACGAGGTATTTCGCCACTAAAGAAGTCGTCGGCCGAAAATACAAAGAACGGCTCATCATCATCAATTAGATGCTGGGCATTTAAAACTGGGCGGGCATTACCTTTCGGATAACCTTTTTGCCGAACATAGACGAAATTAGCTAACTCGGCGATTTCTTTTATGCGATCAGCTAGATCTTCTTTACCTTTTTCGCGAAGCTCCGCTTCTAATTCGTCGCTTCTATCGAAGTGGTCTTCTATGGAACGCTTGGTACTACCAGTCACGATTATTATCTCTGTCACTCCGGCAGCAACAGCCTCTTCGACTACTAATTGAATAACTGGCTTGTCGATAATTGGTAACATTTCCTTTGGCATAGCCTTGGTCTGAGGTAAAAACCTAGTGCCTAAACCGGCCGCACAAATAATAGCCTTGGTTGGTTGTTTCATATTATTTTATCCTTTCCCTAATTAATTTCTGAGCTAGCACTGGGTTGGCCTTGCCGCCAGATTTTCTCATGACTTGACCCACTAAGAACCCAATAGCTTTGTCATTACCCTCTTTTAAATCTTCGACCGCTTTGACTGCGGATGGATCGCTTAATATCTCGTCAACGATTTTTATGATCGCATCTTCGTCACTAACCTGCAGGTAGCCTTTTTCTTTGGCGTAATTTTCAATATCGGGCAACAAATCCGCACTAGCTAATTCTCGGAATAAAATCTTGGCGTTAGTCGAACTAAGTTTATTTTGTTCGATCAATTCACAGATAGTCAATTCTAGTTTGAAATAATCAATATCGGTCAAATCAAACCCATCTTCGCGCAGTAATGGTATAAACACATTGACATTCCAATTGGCAATAAATTTAGCCTTTATGGGTTCGCCGATAACGGATTCCACCATGTCCAGGATTGCAACTTTGCCGCGGTATTCATTCTCGGCATAAATTAATGTTTCAATCTGAGAATAATCCAACCCCAAATCACCAAGGATTTTTCGCCACTCGCCAGGCAGTCTAGGTACATCAGCCTGAATCTTGGCGATTTCTTCGTCAGATAGAATTATTGGTGGAATGTCAGCATCTGGCATATACCTGTAATCTTGCGAATTCTCTTTGTTACGCTGGCTAGAAGTTTTCTGTTTAGCATCGTCCCAGCCACGAGTTTCCTGGACGATTTTTTCACCGCGTTCAAGTAATTCAACCTGACGGCGGAATTCATATTCCGTGGCGCGCTCAACACTGCGAAACGAATTCAGGTTTTTAACTTCGGCACGTGTGCCTAATTTATCAGACCCCTTAAGCGCCGCCGATACATTAACGTCAAAGCGCATATTACCATGATATAAATCACCACGAGTTACGCCAGCATAAGTCATTAAATGATATAACTCAGTAGCATAGGCTTTCGCACCTATAGCTGAATGAATATCTGGCTCTGACACGATTTCAATTAGTGGAGTGCCGGCACGGTTTAAATCAACCAGGCTATATGTACCATAATGGGTCAGCTTACCAGCATCTTCCTCGAGGTGAGCATGATTAATACGTACATCGATAGTTTCGCCATCCTCTAGCACTATATGAACTACACCAGCACCAATAATTGGATTATACATCTGCGTAGTCTGATAGCCTTTTGGTAAATCTGGATAAAAATAATGCTTGCGATCAAATCGGCTAATTGGTGCTATTTTGCTATTTAGGGCTTTGCCGGCGCGAATCGCCAAATCAACTGCACCACGGTTTAAGACCGGCAACATACCAGGCAAACCATAATCAATTGGGCTAACAACACTATTTGGCGATTTATCGCGCTCATCATTATCAGCGCCACTAAATAATTTAGTGTCAGTAGCTAACTGCACATGACATTCTATGCCAACTGTCATTTCGTATTTTTCTAAAATTTCATCTGTTAACATATTAAATTGCCCCCAAATCCCTTAGTGCTCTCTTAAAACAAGCTAGTGCTTTGCGAGCCTCATCATAGCTTAAATTGACATCAGATTCATGAGCAATATGATTGCGCAGTTTATGCGCCGACCACAAACCATTTAGGTCACTGAATTTTGCAGCCGACTTTTTTAGTCGTTCACCCATCGTTTCGCCTTTTACGCCACTCTCTACCAAGGCTTTGTCGACTAGCTTGTCAGCATTCAACACCGCTAATTGATACGACGAAGGTTCATTTTGTTTTAACCGATTTTCGATTTCCAAATATTTAACACGGTACCTTTCCACATCCAAACGTTTACCTGTTTTCTTATTTACCAGACAAATTATAGTAAGTAGCAGAGCGCCGATAATAATAATTATGGCGAACAAAAAAATAATCGATTGATCCATTATTTAGTCTCCATAGAACGCGCCAAAGCCAATAAATCAGCATCACTTTGTCTAGGGCCTATAAATTGCACACCTATCGGTAGCCCTGTTTGACTAAATCCAGCCGGAATACTAATCGCAGGCAAACCAGCTAATGAAGCAGGTACGGTCATAATATCTTCTAGATACATTTTAACTGGATCAGATGTGTTTTCACCTAGTTTAAAAGCCGTAGTTGGAGCAACCGGCCCGATTAGCAGATCATAGCTAGCAAATAATTTATTAAATTCGTTTATTAATAGAGTTCGAGCTTTTTGAGCCTGTAGATAATAGGCATCAAAAAAACCACTTGATAAAACATAGCTACCAATCATAATACGACGTTTGTTTTCAGTCACAAAACCCTCATCGCGAGTTCTACCATACAGTTCCGCCAAGGTTTTCACACCTTCGGCACGATGACCACAACGAATACCATCAAATCGCGCCAAATTACTGCTAATTTCGGCTGGAACGATAATATAATAAATTGCCAGCGCATATTCGGCCATCGGCAAACTGACTTCCTCGACAATATGACCAGCAGCACGCAGTTTTTCGACATATTCATTAACCTTTGCGCAAACATCACTATCTACATCATCAGTCATAAAATCTTTGATTAGTCCAATTTTTTGTCCAGATTTTGCATCTGTTTTAATTTGGAAAAAGTCTGGCATAGTTGTCATATCACGTGGATCTAGTCCAGACATAATATCCATTACCGTCTCCACATCAGAAACATTGGTTGCAAAAGCGCCGATAGTATCAGTGCTACTAGCCATTGCAATTACACCGTAACGGCTAACCATACCGTAGGTTGGTTTAATACCCACTACACCATTGAAACTGGCTGGCTGACGAATCGAACCACCCGTATCGCTACCTAGTGCGAATGGCACAACATTAAGTGCCGTAAAGACCGCCGAACCACCACTACTACCACCAGATACCCTAGCCTGGTCGTAGGCGTTTTTAGTCGGACCATAGGCCGAGTTTTCGGTGCTACCACCGTGAGCAAAAGCATCGAGATTAGTTTTGCCGATACAGATTGCACCCTCGGCTTCGAGTTTTTCAACCGCGGTCGCTTGTAACGGCGCATCGAACTTTTCTAGCATTTTGCTAGCTGCAGTGGTTGGTGCTCCGAAAGCCAAGAAATTATCCTTTACCAAAAACGGTACACCGGCCAATTTACCAGTGATTTTACCAGCATCGACTTCGTCGGCTAGTTTCAAAGCTCGCTCTTCGGTCAAGTTCAATATTGCATGGTATTGCTCGTTTTCCCGAGCTAATTTGATGGAATTCTCGACCACCATCCTGGCGGAGGTAGCTTTAATCTGATTCTGTATATCTGTAATCGTCATATTTATAATACCTTTGGTACTTTGACTTGGTTTTGATCTGATTCTGGGGCACGGGCAAGTAATTCTTCGCGAGTAACGCCGTAATTTATAACCGTGTCTTCGCGCCAAACGTTATTTAAACCAGTTACCTGATAAGTCGGCTCGACACCGCTAGTATCCAGTTTACTCAACTGTTCAACATAACCTAAAATATTGCCTATATCGGTCTGTAAACCATCAATTTCAGTTTCATTAAGTTCCAAGCTAGAAAGTTGTGCCAAATGCAGCACATCATCACGAGATATCTGTGTCATGCCTATTATTATATCCTAATTTCATGGAAGTTTGAATAACTACTAATAAAAACTGGGCGACCGAAATCGCCCAGTTTTAAATATGTGCCAGTTATTTTATCGTCTAGAATCGATAAAGGTATGAGCACGACCAGATGCACCACCACGGCCAGTACGACCGATACGGTGGATATAATCTTCGTAACATTGTGGTGTGTCAAAGTTAATAACATGTGACACATTAGGAATATCTAGTCCACGGGCAGCAACATCGGTTGCAACCATTACTCGAACACGGCCGTCTTTGAACTGTTTTAGAGCTCGTTGACGTTGTGATTGGTTCTTATTACCGTGGATCGCGATCGATGGGATACCACTGTTATCCAGGTGGTCGCTTAGGCGTTGGACACCGAATTTAGTTTCACCGAATACTAATACTTTGTCGTATTGTTCGATGTCGCGTAACATTTCAGTCAATATCTCGACTTTATGAGCTTTGTCGCGAGCTTCGATCACATCTTGTTCGATATGTTCGTTGGTTTCGCTAGTACGAACCGAAATAGTGACAGGATTTTTCGAAAAGTTGTTAATAATTGCCGAAATATCAGGCGTAATCGTCGCACTAAATAGCAGTGTCTGACGATTAGTTGGAGTCTCGTTAACAATCGCACGGATATCAGGCAAAAAGCCCATATCTAGCATACGATCAGCTTCATCGAGCACTAAAGTATTAATAGTGTCCAATCGAATATAACGACGATTCATCAGATCCTTTAGACGACCTGGAGTACCAATAATAAAGTGTGGACGACGTTTAAGTTCACGAATTTGTCGGTCGACAGGCACGCCACCAACTACCAATGCCGAGTATAGACCCAGACCTTGGCCGAATTCACGGAATTGCTCGTCAATTTGCTGAGCCAGCTCGCGAGTTGGAGCAATAATCAACACACTTGGGCGCTCTGAAACACCAGTTTGGCGTTCAATTATAGGTAATAGGAATGCTGCGGTCTTACCAGTACCAGTGTTAGCGATGCCAATAACATCTTTGCCCTCAAGAATGTGTGAAATTGCCTGGTCTTGGATTGACGAAGTAGCTTCGTAACCTTTTTTGATGATATTTTGTTGCAGTTGATTACCAAAAGCAAAATCTGAAAACTTATGTTCAGAAACATAAGGAATCTCGTCCGCCTTGGCAGTTGCGTGATTTATAAATTTACTAGGGTTAATATATTTTTTAGTCGAACCTGAACGACCGCCACGGCTTCGTCCGCGGTTAAAAGTTGAAGTGCGTGCACCACTGGGGCGACCGCCACTACGTTGTTGATATGCCATATCTAAATAGCCTTTCTGTAATAGTAATAATTTATGCAATTTCGTAAAAACAAGAGATTAATTCGGTGGTAGCGCCTAAATATCCGTTGGGATATTCATATTTATGGGTGCGCTCGTCTTTGAAAGAGGCCCTGGCATTTCATCGAATGCAATAACCCAATAATATCATAGTAATCGCAATTTTGCAATAGCCATTAGAACTATTACAGCTTAGATCTGATATCAGCAATGGTATCTCGTAATTCGGCGGCTTTTTCGAATTCTAGATTAGCGCTGGCTAGTTCCATCTGACCAGTTAGCTCGCGAATTAGACCAGGGTATTCGTCACGAGGAATCTTTTTAAGGTTAAGTTTAGCTGATTCATCGGCTTTTTTAGGTATTAGGGCACGCAGACCTTCACTTACCTCTTTGGCGATACTTTCGGGCGTAATATTATGTTCCAGATTATAAGCCAGCTGAATATCGCGCCGACGATTCATTTCGGCAATTGCTCGTTTCATCGAATCGGTCATATTGTCAGCATACATATAAACCTTGCCCTCAACATGCCTGGCGGCGCGACCGCTGGTCTGAATCAAGGCACCGGCACTTCTGAGGAAGCCTTCTTTGTCGGCATCCATAATCGCCACCATACTGACCTCTGGTAAATCCAGACCTTCGCGCAGCAAATTAATACCAACCAGAACATCGTAAATACCGTTTCTGAGGTCACGCAAAATATCACCACGCTCCATAGTATCGACATCGCTGTGGATATAAGCAGTTTTAATACCCATTTCTTGCAGATAAGTCGATAAATCCTCGGCCATACGCTTTGTTAGAGTTGTTACTAACACGCGCTGCCTCTTAATTACACGCTCGTGAATTTCATTTATCAGATCATCAATTTGGCCCTTGGTTGGACGAATGATAATTTCTGGTTCAACCAGCCCGGTCGGGCGAATGATTTGTTCGGCTGGAGCTGGACTATGCGATAGTTCATATTCACTAGGTGTGGCCGAAACATAAATCGCCTGGTTGATATGATGGTTAAATTCGGCAAAAGTCAGCGGACGGTTATCTAGGGCGCTAGGCATGCGGAATCCATATTCAACCAGCACTTCTTTGCGAGCCCGATCACCGTTATACATACCGCGAACTTGGGGTAGTGTCATATGGCTTTCGTCGACTATTAATAGAAAATCGTCCGAGAAATAATCCATAAGAGTCGCTGGTTGCTCACCTGGTTCGCGATTAGTTAGGTAACGACTGTAGTTTTCGATACCTTTTACAAAACCAGTTTCCTCGAGCATTTCAATGTCATATTTAGTTCGTTGCGACAAACGCTGAGCTTCGAGTAGTTTATCATTACGCTCGAAAAATTCTAAACGTTCGGCAAATTCTTTTTTAATATTAATAACGGCATGCTCTAATTTTTCCTTTGGGGTTACATAATGACTGCTAGGAAAAATCGAAACTTCGCCAGGTTCGGCTAGAATCTCGCCAGTTAACGGATCAATCCTAGTTAAACGCTCGACAACATCGCCGAAAAACTCAATTCGATAAGCCGCATCACTGCCGGCCGGATATACATCGACGATATCACCCCGAACCCTGAATGTACCACGATGAAAATCGATATCATTGCGGTGGTATTGAATATCGGTGAGCAATCGCACAAATTTATCTTGTTGGCGACGTTCGCCTAATTTGACCGTAATAGACATACTAGCATAATCTTCGGGCGAGCCGATACCGTAAATACAGCTAACGCTGGCAATAATAATAGTGTCACGACGGGTCAGTAGAGCCGTAGTGGCAGCATGGCGCAGACGATCAATCTCGTCATTGATTTTGCTATCCTTTTCAATATAAGTGTCGCTACTAGCCATATATGCCTCGGGCTGATAGTAATCGAAATAGCTAACGAAATAATGAACTTCGTTTTCAGGAAAATAAGCTTTGAATTCACTATATAATTGCGCTGCCAGGGTTTTGTTATGCGCTAGCACTAGGGTTGGGACTTGGCGATTAGCGATAATATTAGCCATTGTAAAAGTCTTGCCGCTACCAGTCACACCCAGGAGTGTTTGCTCTTTTTCGCCCGCCTCTAAACCAGCCACTAGCTGCTTGATCGCAGATGGCTGATCACCGGTTGGCTGATAATCGCTCCGTAAGAGAAATTTGCTCACCCAACCATTATATCAATAACTACGAATTATAGAGACAACGCTATTTTAGCCCCAGTCAGCGTAACGTTCAGTAAGGTTAGTGTCAGTTCCGTTGTGTTTAAAGTTAACATATTTGGCATCTAGGGCTTTAATGATTTTTTCAACTAAGCGTTCTGGGTTATTGTCATAGATAATATTTTTTGTACCAGGGGCCTCAACATTTTGCAAAAGTGTTGGGATATAATCGGCTAAACCACCGCTACCTAGTAGCACACCAACAACCTTTTGGCTCTCGAGAGCGGTTGCAAACTCATGCAGACTACCCATGCGACCACCTACAGTAATAACCGCATCGCTACTGCGAACTAGATGTACATTACGCCCAACATAGGCCATACCTGTAAAATTAATATAATCAAACTCAACGGTCGGTAATTTATAAACTACAACATGTTCGCGAAACGAGCTGGCTGGCGAGAAGCCAATCGAAGCCCCAACCCTATCCTTAACACTAAAAGCACCCTGAGCGGCAAACCATGGCAAGCCCACAGTGGCACCGGTCATTAGGGTTTTGCCGGATTTAGCAATCGCCTTGCCCAGATCAAAAGCCAGTTGGTGTGAAGCTTCGATAGTAGCGCCCGAAGCTGCGCCTGATACACAAATTTGATATTTCACCTAAAAAGACTCCTTCGAAATTAACAGTATATAATCCTGCTGATACTACTTATGATTATAACATTCATATTAGTCCTGCAGTAGCCCAATTTCACGAGCGATTTCACGAGTCGTCGGTTCATGAGTGCGAGCATGATTTATATAACGCCCAACTAATTCACCACGCAAACTGCGCTGACCATGGCTGATGATTTGCTTTTCATATGGTAGTTCGTGATGTGCATTTTCAATAACATCAATTAGATTAAACGAAATAACTTTATCATCCAGAATAATCAAAATATAATCCGTGTCTGATAACAATGAATTTGCCGATCCGTTAGCGACCGAGACCTTTAACGCGGAATATAGTTCACGGCCAGTAGTATCGTTTATATCTAACCTCAGGAATCGCATAACTCGATGCGCCTTAGTGGTGATGTCCGCAATCAAACGAACGTCGACTGCGCTATGCCCAGTTGACCTCTCTAATCTAGCCATACCAGCACTAAACATAGGCTCTCTGAGACCGAGGATTGATTGTAGGAATTGCGCCATAAATCGACCTTCTTTATATTAAATTACTGAGAAAACGGTTTTTCGCTGAGCGGCATAGCATGCAACACCGCACCTTTGTGTAAAATCCCAGCTTTGGCACCAATTTTGGTTACGACCGATGTTGAATTGGCACTAGCAAATACGATCGAATCCTTGAGTGATTTACCTTGAGCCCAATAACTCAAAAAGCCCGAGCCAAAAGCATCACCCGCCCCAGTTCGATCAATCACTTTTACATCCTCGTACATACCCGCCCTCACAATTACCTTGCCGTCACTAGCAATAACACCATTAGGACCATCACTGACGATCGCTACAGGCACATAATGTAGTAATCTGCGAACTAATTCCTCGATACTATTACCTTCGACGATCTGTTGAGCCTCTTCACGATTAACCGACAATACATCAACATCCTCTAATAGGGTTTTTACTTTGGCAGCCTGTCGTAATTCATCTTTGCCTGGGTTGAAAAATACTTTAGTTTTTAGTTTTTTAGCTTGACGAAAGATTTTGTCAACTATATCGACATTACCAGCCATACTGGTCATATATAGCCAATCAGCCTGGGCTTTACCTAGATCAAAGTTTTTGATGTCGTAATGAGTCGAAGCCCCACGATAAGTCAAAAAAGTGCGCTCACCGGTCGAGGCCAACAGTACTACCGAATAACCAGTGTGATGTTTGTCCGAATAGCTGATGTAGGTCGTATCAACACCTTCTTTGTCCAGAGCCTCTAATACCGATGCTCCGGCAGGATCATGAGCGATAGTACCCATGAACTGTGCCTCTAGTCCTTGTCTAGCAAAGGTAACAGCGGCATTAGTCGCTCCACCGCCAGTGCTAAAATCTATATTATTAACATCATTTTTTGAACCTAGTTCAATTTTTATGAATAATTCATCAGCCGTTTTATCAGACACCGGTTTGAGCTCTGGACTATGGCTCAAGAAAACATCTTGGACAGCTGCCCCGATCGTTAACATCTTGACCATTAAATTATCGCTTTCCCCGCACTGTTAAAGGCATTGATTTTTTCTTCGATAACAGCCTGAACTGCATCAGAAACTATCGGCATAAGTTTAACTACGGCATATTCGTCAGGGTTATCTTGCAGCGCTTTTTCCAGGGTTGTACGAAAAGCATAGCGTAAATCGCTATTGATATTAATCTTGCTAACACCGATTTTTACGGCATCCTCAAAATAATGTAATGGCGTATCACTACCACCATGTAAACTAATAAATTTACTAGGGTTAATCGCATCGCGAATACGCTGCAATAAATCTAGATCCAGAATCTTAGGCACAGGATATTTACCATGCAAATTGCCGATCGCCGCTGCAAAAGTATCAATTCCGGTCGATTCTATGAACGCCTTGGACCCCTCTGGAGTGCTAAAGGTTTTCTTGATTTCTTCGTAATCAATCGCTTCTTTAAACACGTCCGATGATCCACCGAAATAATGTGGCTCGGCCTCGACGACTGCACCAGTAGTTTTAGCATATTCAACTACTTCCTGAGTGCATTTAATTATTTCTTCGTCGGTGGCATCGTGATTACCCTGACTGATATCTATATGGATAAACTCATAACCAGCATCAATCGCTTGTTTGCAATCTTCGACTGTTGGGCTGTGATCCAAATTTATATACATTTCAATCCCATAGGATTTTTTGTAGTTATCAACCATATCTCTGATATTTTCGAGACCCATAGAATTAACTTCATTCTTGCTGAGCTCGACCATAACTGGCGAATTTAGCTTCTTGGCTGCCCGACAAATAGCAATTAGGGTTTCCTGGTTATCAATATTAAAGGCACCGACGGCAAAATGCTGTTCCACAGAACGCTGCATTAATTGCCTGGCTTTGGCATTATTTTCGCGAATTTGTTCGATTGTCGGTCTTTGTCTCATATCTCGGTTTCCTATTTATTTTATTAATCTCGGTGGTATTGCGGCGTATCACGCACAAAATCTGCAACTTTGTCGGCAATATGTTCGCCAGTTAGCCCGAAAAAGTCGAATAATTCAGCTGGTGTACCGCTTTCGCCGTACCTATCCTGCATACCCAATCGTAGTATTGGCGTAGGCAATTTTTCGCCCAATAATTCCGCTACTGCGCCACCTAAACCACCAGCAATCTGGGCTTCTTCGGCAGTTACGACCCGTCCGGTCTTATGTGCGCTAGCTAGAATTATCTCGCGATCAAGTGGTTTAATCGTTGGAATATGTACGACTTCGGCATTTATACCTTGGCCAGCCAATATTCTAGCAGCCGCCAACAATTGATATGTCATAGTGCCTGTACCCATTAAACTGACGTCGTGACCTTCGCGCAATATATAAGCAACACCAATTTCGAATGGTGATTTGTCAGTGCTAAATATTGGAGTTTTTTCACGACACATACGCAAATAACTAGGTTTGTTGTTTTTGGCTATCGCCAGAGTGGCTTTTTCAGCCTCGATACTATCACCAGGTACGATTACTATCATATTAGGCATAACTCGCATAAGAGCAATATCCTCTAGCATCTGGTGGGTTGCACCATCAGGGCCGACACTAATACCGGCGTGTGATCCGATAATTTTTACTGGTTGATCATTTAAGGCTATAGTCGTTTTAATCTGTTCCCAATTACGACCTGGACTAAAAGCCGCGTAACCACTAGCAAAGGCAACTTTGCCAGCCATAACTAAACCACTAGCAACCGTCACTAGGTTTTGCTCAGATATGCCAGTCTCGACGAATCTATCTGGAAAAGCCTGACGGAATAATTCCACCTGGGTACTCTCGGTTAAATCGGCGCACAAAGCGACAACTTTGTCATCAGCTTCGCCGGCGGCCTTGAGACCACGCCCAAAACCAGCTCGTATAGGCTCCATTTTAACCTTGTCGCTAAATAAATCTGGGTTTAATGGATATTCGTTCATTATTTAGTATCCTCGCTATCACTCGATGCTTTTAATTCCTGTAAAGCTGTCTCGGTTTGTTCCGAGTTTGGGGCCACGCCGTGCCATTTATAGTCATACTCCATGAAATCAACACCCTTGCCCGGGATAGTATAGGCAATAATCATACATGGTCGGTTAGTAATCGCTTTGGCCATATTGACGGTATCGATAATGCTCTGAATATTATGACCATCAATTTCAAAAACATGCCAACCAAACGACCGCCATTTAGCAGCCAAGTCACCGAGTGGCATGACGTCTTCGGTATTTCCATCAATTTGAATATTATTTCGATCAATAAAAGCAATTAATTGGGATAGTTTATACTTGCCAGCAAACATAGCCGCTTCCCAAACATTACCCTCGTCCAATTCGCCATCGCCCATAATCGTATAGACGAAACGATGTTTATTATTGTCCATATATTGTAGTGAATAAGCATAGCCAGCAGCTTGCGACAAGCCACTACCGAGAGGACCGCTAGTGTTTTCTAAACCAGGTAATTTAGTCCGCTCTGGATGACCCTGCAGGCGGCTACCTAATTTACGAAGAGTCATTAATTCTTCTTTGTCAAAAAAACCAGCCTCAGCCATAGCTGCATATTGAACTGGGACAGTATGCCCGTTACTTAGTAAAAATATATCACGATCAGACCAATCAGGGTTGCTAGGGTCAATTTTCATAATATCAAAATAAAGCGCCGCTAATATATCAGCCAAATCCAACGAACCTGCAGTATGACCACTGCCAGCCGCGCCTAACATGCGAATAATATCCTGTCGTATATCGTTGGCTTTGGATTGCAATTGATCTATCGTTAGTCGCTTGTTCATTTAACTAGATTATCCCCTGTTTATTTATTTCTTCTATCATGGCGGCATAAACACCGTCTGGATTTTCAGCGTTGGCCAGTGCACCGCCAACGTTCAACACATTAACACCACCCTGAGTTAGCAAAAAGGCGTTTTCAACGACAACTCCGCCATCCCAACCAATTTCAACGTTAGGGTTAATGCCCCGAACTAATCGAACCTTTTCAAGCTGCATTAAACTAGCCTTACCACCATAATGACCTAAATCGCCCGAGAATATCAGAACATGATCAGCCGCCTTTATGTAATTTTCAACTGTCCGTGGCACAGTAGTTTTTAGCAACGCTACACCAGCTTCAATCCCGTATTTTTTAATCTTTTCGAAAATCGGCAACAAATCAACATCGGTTTCGGCATGAAATATAATTAAATGTGGTTTTAATGCGATTAATTTATCAACATAATCTAACGGATGCGAAACCATGGCATGAATGTCTACGGTCCAACCCTGAGGCCACCATATTTTTTCAGGACCTAATAAAAATGCCGGAGCAAATTCACCATCACTAATATCAATTTGTACTCTTTGAGCAAAAGGTTTTATTTTTTCGACAACCGCTTCGAATTCATATTCGGTTTCGACAGTGATACATGGCGCAATCTCGCTCATTTAGAACTCGTCAATCTGCGCATTCCTACGCTTAAAACGTGCAGCAGTAGCAAATGGAGTATTTAGCCAAGTCTCGATTATACCCTGCCAAACACCATCTTCATCATCAAGGATGCGCGCTGGTAAACATAACACGTTACTGTCATTGTCATTACGTGTCATTTTTGCCTCGAATGCATCCCAGATAACACTGGCGCGAATTCCACGAAACCGATTAGCTGCAATCGCCATACCCTGTCCACCACCACAAATCAATATGCCGCGAGGATCTTTGTCGTCGCTACCAATAATTTTTAATGCTGCAGCCTGAGCAAATTCTGGAAAATCATCATTAGGATCAAGTACTTTATCGCCAACGTCTTCGACATTACAGTTATGTTTCGCTAGATATGCAAAAACTTTTTCTTTTAAATAAAACCCTTGATGATCGCTGCCGATAAATATCTTCATACTACAAAGTATAAGCGTTATATGGTCAGTTATGCAAGTTTCGGTTTATATGATAAGACGAGTTTTTATCGTATACTTAATATAACATGATGAAAAAGAGTGAATTATTAGCCCATGCTAAACCCCACTACAACTCAGATCAACTACTAGAAATTGATCATGCTATCGACCTTGCGACAAAAGCCCACGCTAATCAGAAACGAGCTAGCGGCGAGCCTTATATAATACACCCCATGATAGTTGCCGATACTCTAATATCGTGGGGTATGGATACTGACAGTATATTAGCTGGGTTATTACACGACACAGTCGAAGACACCACCGTCACATTAACTGAAATAGAAAACATATTCGGTCGAGATGTCGCTACACTGGTCGACGGCGTAACCAAAGTTGGCAAAGCTAGGTCCGGTATGCGTGATTTAACTAGCTATTCATCTCAGACCAAAGACAACTTATCTAAACTACTAATCGCAATCGGCCAAGATATCCGCGTTATCATGATCAAACTCGCCGATCGACTGCATAACCTATCGACATTACAATATTTACCACCCGATAAACAAACAAAAATCGCTCGTGAATCACTAGAGGTTTTTGGACCTATGGCCGACCGATTAGGTATGGGTAGAGTTCGCATGCAAATCGAAGAGCTAGCATTCAGCTATCTAGACCCCAAAGAATTCAAGAGATTAAAAAATTTAATGAAAAAACGTCTCGGCAGGAGCACTCGTAAATTAGGTAAAATACACGACGAAGTGGAAGTGGCCCTCAAGAAACACGATATAAAATTCGAGATAGATGGTCGAGTTAAGAGCGTATATAGCTTGCACAAAAAACTAGCTAAAGTACAAGGCAACATCGATGATATATATGATTTAATGGCACTACGTATAATCGTCGATAAAAAAGAAGACTGTTATTTAGTCCTGAGCATTCTACACACACTCTATAAACCAATGATTGGTCGTATCAAGGACTATATCGCCACACCAAAACCAAATGGTTATCAAAGTCTACATACAACTGTTATTACCACTGCCGAACAGATCGTTGAATTCCAAATACGGACACATGAAATGCATGAATACGCCGAACGCGGATTAGCTGCTAGTTTTCATTACCATGACCAAAAACTATCAAAAGATTATATAAAGAGCAAGAAAAGCGCAACCTTACCTAACAGTATGCAGTGGATTACACAACTCCAGGAAGTCGCCGCTAAGCTCAAAGATAACGAAGAAATATCCAAAGCCCAATTAAATATAGATCTGTTTAAAAATCGCATATTCGTCCATTCGCCAAAAGGTGATATTTATAATCTACCCGAAGGAGCTCTACCGCTGGACTTTGCCTACATGGTACATAGCGATATCGCTAAACACGCCTACAGCTTTCGAGTTAACGGCAAAATTCACCCATTCGACAAACCACTACAAAACGGCGATATAGTTGAAGTAGTTACCAATAAACTATCCCAGCCAAAACAAACCTGGCGCAGTATGGTTACTACCACCCACGCCAGGAATAAATTACAAGGTCAGCTTAGAAAAATAGGTATGTCTGAAATGATAGCCAACGCCGCCAGCGCAATTCGCCGTAAGAAATAAATTTATTTGTTATTCCAACGGTCGATTGATTGATGAATGATCGTTTTAGCTTCTTCGATGTCGCCCCATTCTTTGACAATCGTACTGCCCGGTTTTTTGAGGTCTTTGTAGTGACTGAAGTGATGGGTTATTTGGTCAATAGTTTGTTTTGAGATGTCGCTCATAGTTTTAATGGCATTACCTGTATTGCGATCGTCAGCCGGAACGGCCACTATTTTGTCGTCTACTTCACCGTCATCTTCGAATATCATTACACCAATAACTTTGGCCTCTAAGAATATACCGGTAGGTAGTGGTTCGTCTGTAATAAGTAAAACATCTAATTCATCACCATCTTCGTCGATAGTTTGTGGAATAAAGCCATAATTAGTTGGTTTTGCGAAAATCTTTGGTTCAACACGATCAAGCTGAAAAACAGCCTTCTCACGGTTCCATTCAATTTTATTGTTACTACCAGCTGGGATTTCAATAACTACATTTATAGTACCGTTATCAACATCACCAGGTGTCAGTATTTTGTTAAAATCTGCCATATTTATCTCCTCAAGTTTTATGGAATAACTAAATAGTATTATACCACGCGACAAACTGCGGTAATTATTATCGGTCTAAGCTGTGCAAATATTCGCGAATATTAATAGCGGCAGTTACGCCATCACCTACTGCACTAGCAATTTGCATGGTCGCGCCATTACGCACATCACCGCTAGCAAATACGCCCGATATACTTGTTTGAAAATCAGAGTTCGTCTTAATAAAGCCAACTTCATTAAGCTCAATATCACTATCATCCAGGAATTTAGTATTCGGCCTTAGTCCAGCAAAAATAAACACACCATTAGCTTCGATCAACATCGATTCACCATTTTTAGTAGCTCGGACCGAGCTAACGTGGCCGTTGGTTGCCATAATTTCATCTACGGAAGTTTCCAAATGAACCGTTATTTTACCAGCAGCTACGAGTTTTTGTAGATCATTTTTCAAAACTTCACTGGCTTTGATACTGCTCCTAACTAATAAATCGATATGCGTAGCAAATCGTGTCAGGTAAATCGCCTCTTGGATTGCCGAGTTCGCTCCACCAACCACGATTAAACGCTTACCGTGATAAAAAGCCCCATCACAAGTCGCACAATAATGAACCCCTCGTCCAAAAAATTCCAACTCGCCAGGCGCGCCTAAATTGCCATAGCTTCGACCAGTAGCAATTAGTACTGCTTTGGCTTTTATCTCAGCGCCATCAACCACAAGGATTTTAAATTCACCATCATCACGAACCGATGTCACATCACCAAATTCTATATTGGCACCAAATCTCTTGGCTTGTTTTTCTAATTGATCGACTAAGTTCGGACCCTCTATACCGTCAGGAAAGCCAGGATAATTATCGACATTATCGATCGTCGCCACTATTCCACCGACAACCGCTTTTTCATATAGAATCGTGTCAATACCTTCGCGAGTTGTATAAATTGCCGCAGCCAAAGCACTCGGACCCGCCCCAACTATAACTAAATCTCTGATTTTATCACTCATATATACCTACCTATCCAATTTTATGAACAATAACGATAAATTCTAGCGGTGAATTGGCTGGGATAATACCAGATTCCTGAGCGCCGTAAGCCTTGGCTGCTGGAATAGTTAATCTGACTACACTACCAACCTTTACGCCGGTTAAACCCTCAGTCCAGCCAGCTATAACACTACTAAGCGCAAAACTCGTAGGTTTATCACTAGCTACCTTGGTCTTTAAGTCCGAGGCCTTATTACTACTATCAAATATCTTGCCGTCAGCCATCCAGCCAAAATAACTGCAATTAATAGTATCGGTAGTTTTAACAACCGCGCCAGTACCCTCTGTTAGTATTTCTACGTTCAATTTAGTCACACTAGCCGCATCGAAAGCCCTAGCTGAATAACCAGGTAACGGTTGACTGATGTAAGCCCCGTATTGGGCTGCTGCTTTTTGCTGTTCTTGTACTTTTTTATATTGGGCTAAATCGACTTTTTGGTTACTAATGCTAAGCCCCATAACCAAAAAAGAGCCTAACGTACCTAGTGTCAGCACAATCGCAATTATCCAAATACCGATCCGCTGCGATTTTCGTGTCGCCATAATTATAATCCCCTCTCAGTATTGCTATAGATCTAGTATAGCAAAAAATCTAGTAAAAAATTAGATGACGATCGCTCTAGTTTGCGAAATAACTGAATCTACGAGCCCGTCGATAACATCATTAGCCTCTTTGCTAGTTAATGTATGATCATATGAAGTTAGTTTTATACGAACCGTAATATTCTTAGTCTCGCCATCAATTGGTTGATAAATATCAACTGGTGAAATTTCCGTAATTAGATCAATCGAAGTCACGGCATTATCCAAAGAATCAATAACCCGACTATATGACAGGTCTTTACCTACCTGGAAACACACATCACGTTCAGCCGAAGGATATCGACTCAGAGGATCGTATGTATTACCTAATTCCTTAGTACTTTCAAATAAACCACGCGCATAAATCTCGAAGCCAGCTGAATATTCAGGCAATTTAAACTGTTTAGCGACCGATTTTTTATATTCACCAATAACACCAACAACTGTACCGGTTCGCAAATCTACTAATTTAGCGCTACGACGATACTCGAATGGCACTGCCAGCAAGTCATTAGATTCTTGGTCTATATTCTGATAATCCAACTCAATACCAAATGATTGACATAAATAGTCAAATATTCGCTTTGCTTTGTAGTATGGCGAGCCGACTTGTTTATTTTTACTAGTCACAACCAAAGAAATCAGGTCAGTCTCAATAGGTACGTTTTCATCCGTCAAACCGTGATGTTTTTGATGTGCTTTATTGATTTCGAATATCGCAAAATTATCATAACCCTGTTTTATATTAGGGTGGATTAAACCTAATAAGCTAGGCGTTAGGGTTTGACGATAATATTGCAGGTTAGGGCTAATTGAATTGACTATTCGATATGAATTTTCGACACTATGGTCAGATTTTTGCAAGATGTCGCCATGAACGAAACTGTATGATAATACTTCGTTAGCTCCGGCACGAACCAAACTTTGTCTAACTTTGGCGCGAAAATCATCAAATTCATTTGGACGGGTAGCCGTAAAATCACGTATTGGTAGGGTTGGATTTATGTTATCAAAACCGTTTAGTCGGCCAATTTCCTCGACGACGTCTTCGAATATATTTATATCGGCTCGCCACCATGGTGCTATTACTTTTAATGTGTCTGAGCCGTCAACAAGTTCAACCGTGAACTCAGCATTGTTTAATGTATTAACCATATTATCTTTGCTGAATGAGCTACCCAACACTCCGTTTATTTTATCAGCGATAAAATCAATCGAGACTAACGGTTTTTTATTAGGGTATGCTTCGGCCAACTGACTAGTGCATTTTGCGCCAGACCATTCACCCATTAGTTTAATGGCATCAAATAATACTGGTGCAGTTAATTCGGGTGATTGGCCTTTAGTAAATCTAGTAATAGCCTCGCTGAAAATTCCATGGCGCATTTGCGTTGAGCGCAAATTATACAGATTAAATGTCGCGCTTTCGATAATAATATTACGAGTATTTTGATCTATGGCCGTATTTGCACCGCCCATAGCACCAGCTAAACCAATAGCCGTTTCGCCAGCCGCGATAATGATATCACCAGAATCTAACTCGATCGTTCGCCCATCTAATAGGACTAGCTTTTCGCCATTATGCCCAGCACGAACATGAATATCAGCACTACCGCCACCTACGGACACTAACTTGTCATAATCAAAAGCATGTAATGGCTGACCAGTCAACATCATTAGATAATTAGTTACATCAACCACGGCATTAATCGGACGTACGCCGACTCGTGATAGGTATGTTTGGATTTTGAGCGGTGACTTTTTGTTACTATCAGCATCCGATAATACGATAGCCTGGTATCTAGCAGATAATTCAGGATTATCGATTACAGCACTTAGTTTGAACTCACTCGATTCTATGTTATTAAAATCAGGTGAAGTGTTAGTTAGCCATTCTGGTGTTTTGAATGCTTTACCTGATATAGCCGCAACCTCACGGGCAAAACCAATGACGCCAAAACAATCTGGGCGATGAGTTAATGATTTATTTTCTATATCTAGTAGATAATCATCTAATTCATAGGCAACCGCAAACAAAGTGCCTGGCGTTATATCACCATCTAATTCTAAAATACCTTCGTGCTCATCAAATAAATCAAGCTCACGGGCACTGGCAATCATACCGTTACTCATTACGCCGCGTAACTCACGTGAGCCTAATACAAACTGCTCCGCAGTATTATATGTATTTGGCACAATCGATTTAGGTGGCAACCAAGCAACTAATTGTCCAGCCTTTATATTCGGCGCACCGCAAACTACTTGGACTAAACCATTTTCATCGCGCTCAATATCCGTAGTAATACCACCATCATCAATTTTAGTGACATTTAGATGGTCGGAACCTTCCAGTTTATTAGCTTCAACAACCTTCACGACTAGGGTGTCTTTGTATTTTACGTTTAGGTCGATGACTTGTTCGACTTCAACCAAGCGCGCGCCAATTAATGTAACCAACTCGTCAATTGGCATGTCGATATCAGTGAATTTTTTTAACCAGTTTAATGAAATAATCATGCGAATTTCCTCAAAAATTGTAATTTACCAGACTCGAAATAACGTAGATCCTCGATGCCATATTTCAACATAACTAATCGCTCAATTCCACCACCCCAAGCAAAACCACGATATTCGCTAGGGTTAATACCAGCAGAGCTTAGGACGTTAGGGTGAATCATCCCGCAACCTAACATTTCCAACCATTCGCCTGATTTGCCACCCAAAGCCGCTGGTTTTTCAATCGCAAACTCTAGACCTGGCTCTACGAATGGGAAATAAGCTGGCTGAGTTTTGATTTTTAATTTTTGACCATAATAAGTCTCGAAAAAACTGCGCAAGGTACCTAACATTTGACCTAATGTCGCATCACGACTAACAAGCACACCTTCGCACTGATAAAAAGTATGCTCATGCGTAGCATCGACGTCTTCGTTACGAAAAACACGTCCGTAACTAATTGCGGCAATCTGACCACCGGCCTCTAATTTTGCTTTGCCGTCCTTTAATATACGATTTTGCATAGTGCTGGTGTGCGCTGGCGGGATAAAACCTTCTTCGGTGCGAAAAGTATCGTAACCATCACGGGCTGGATGATTTTCAGGGAAGTTCAATGTCCCAAACATATGATCATCATCATCAATTTGACGAGATTCAAACGCCTCAAACCCCATACGAGTGAATATATCAACAACGTTCGCTAACTCGGTCGTTAATGGATGCTGAGTGCCGTATTCGGTTGGCAGTAAATTCAAAGGACCAGTATTAGAATCCCATGGTGCAGTAATATCTATAGTCTCTACACCCACATCCTCTAATTCAGACTCACGGTTTAGCACTGCCGCCTCTAATTTAACACGTAGATCATTGACGTTTTTGCCATAAGCCCCACGATCCTCGGCTGGTAGATCCTTGATTGCACCATAGAGTTTTTTTAATTCCGGTGTTTTTAATAATTCACGAGGCGCATCGCTAGTTGCGATTTTTGCTAATAAGTCTTTTTGGACATCTTCAATATTCTGCATAATATCTATTTATCTTAGCGCGTTACGCTTAACACCGTCAACCACACAATAATTCCTAAGATCGCAATAATTATAATCGCCCATGCCCATGCTAGACTCGTAGTCTTTTTCATACCCTCTATATACTGAGAATCGTCAACACCATCAGGCCTATCGGCCAGTCTAGAACGATCTATAACTTTGGCTTGTAATTCGGCTGCTATTTTTTTCTGTAACTCGGTACGTTGGTCGTTTTGATTAACAAATAATGCCATATTATCAGTATACCACTTGTGTTTGTTTTACTAACAATGTGGTATACTATGGTCATATTTCACTTAAGGAGGGAACAAGTCCATGGCAACCAAAACAGCCATTTCGTCGAGCAAAAAATCGACAGATGAAAAACCTAAAACATCAACCGTGGAAGCGATTGACAACAGATCATCTACGATGACCTTTAAATCAATTTGCGCATTCATCAACAAAACACCAATTATTGGTAAGTTAGTCGCTGAATTTATCGGCACTTTCCTACTAACCGCAGCATTCTTTGAAATGCCAAACAACCCAATCCCAATAGCATTCGCGATGATCGGCATAGTATTGATCGTTGGCGGGATATCAGGTTCACATATCAACCCAGCTATGACTATCGGTGCATTCGTAACCCGAAGGATTAGTGGTTTGCGTGCTATCGGTTATATCATCGCTCAATTCTTGGGTGCAGGTGCAAGTTACTTGGTGTTAAACGCTTTCATAAAAGCCAATGAAGTAACAACTATAGCAGCCAGCACATCATCAATTTTCCATGCAGCTTCAATAACAGACCTAACTGACAGCAAAAAATGGTATTTGTTCTTTGCTGAACTATTAGGCGCAGCTATATTGGGTCTTGGTTTTGCAGCAGCTTTGCGCATCAAAAAGAACAAAACCGCTTCTGCTTTTTCAGCCGGTTTTGCTATGTTGATCGCACTATATATAACTATGTCATTGACCATATCATTCCTAACTGAATCAAGCACTGGTTTAACTTTCCTAAACCCAGCAGTTGCATTTGCAGCTAACGGCTTGTCATGGAGCCTATGGCCAATTGCAATCTTTGTTATAGCACCAGTCTTGGGTGGTATTATCGGATTTGCAATACAGAGTTTCCTACAGTCTCAAACTACCAACACCAGCGATTGTGATTGCTGTAACTGTTGTGAGTGTGATAATTGTAAATAGTATTCAGCAATAGGTTGAAATATAAATCCCCACCAATCGGTGGGGATTTAATTTGCGCGTTATTATCTATTACTTAACTATTATCCTGTGGCTTATCTAGTAGTAATGGATCAACCGCAGGATCTATACCAGATATCTTGATGACATCTTTATCGACCTTACCTAGCTCTTTATGGGCATCGTTATAATGACCGACCGTCTGACCCAGTGACCGTCCTAATTTTTGCATATATTCATCAAACCTACCAATATGCTGGCCTAGTTTACCTACCCTGATCTGAATGTCCTTGGCTTGTTCTTCAATTTGTAGACTACGAAGACCTTGTAACACTGTTTGCAAATAAGCCATGAAGCTAGTTGGACTAACGATAATAACCTTTTTGTCACGGAAAGCATACTCAATCAAATCACGCGCACTCGATCCAGTGCCGACATCGCCAATCAACAGATCGTAATACAATGACTCACTAGGAATAAACATGAATGCGAAATCCATAGTTTTTTCGCTAGGTCTAATATATTTACTAGTTTCATCGATGCGATTTTTTAAATCAGTTCTGACTTTGGCTAATAATTTTTCACGATCGGCCTTATTAGCTTCGCCAACCATGCGATTATAATTTTCCAAACTAAATTTACTATCGATCGGCAGAATTTGGCCTTTGTCTAGAAAAACGACGGCATCGACAATCTCGCTGTCCTTGAACTTATATTGCATCTGGTAGTTTTTTGACGGCAAAATATTGCCTAGTACCGACTCTAAATAATACTCGCCGAAAACACCACGCTGTTTAGGGTTCTGTAACACATTTTGCAAGGTTTTTAATTCGTCAGCTACATCGACCACCCGCCGATTTGTCTCGTCAAGCTTGGCTAGGCGCTGCGTAACGTCCGATACTAGCTTGGCGCTCTCACTGAGTTGTTTTTGCATAGAAGTCTGCATAGACAGGTTGTTACGTTCTAGCTTGTCGCCTACCGCCTGCTGCAAGATATTTATATTTCTAGATAATTCAACAACATCGCCTTTTAGCATTTCGGCTGCACCAGAATTTTTGAGTTCCTGTAATTTATGGTTTAGTACATAAAGCACCGCACCAAAACCGGCAATCACTACGATTAGAATAATGACCATAACTACTTGATTCATATCACAAGTATAACATTATAGAGATGCGATGATACGAATAGTTATAACAACTATCACAATAGCAAAAGCAATCGATGTAAACTGCTTGTTGCGAACCAACCAAGAAAACAGCACATAAGCCAATGCATATAATATCGCATCCCAAAATATAACTTCACCCCAGCCCAGACCACTAGTCCAACCAACTAACCCCCACAACGACACTGCGGTCGCTATAGCAACAACTAACGGTCTAATCATAGATAATTTAACCATCATTAAAGTGCCGACTGTCGCAACTAATATTGCCGCAATGTCACCAGCCGTATTTTCTGTGCCAACCCAACCTTTTATAGATACAGACAACACCCAAAACAATAACCCTAATAGAACACCTAAAATAACGCTTTGCCGCAACGAACCGGTTGGAACTGCAATCTGTTGCTGTGTACTAGTTTCAATAATTTTCGCCACAGAAACACTCCGTATAACTAACTCTATTATACATCTTTTTAGTGTTTATAGCAAACTGGTCAAGCTTTTTTAGGGGTCGTTGGGTTTAGATACCAGAGGGCGCCAATCAAAGCAATTATAATACCACCAATAACATCGATCGGCGTGTGAACTAACGCCAATACCCTGCCAATCCCGATCACAACTACCAGCAAAGCCAGAATCAACGTAATCCATTTTTGTTTAGTTTCGAACCAAACAGCACAGGTCAAAACCGTTACAAACAAAATATGGTCGGATGGAAAACCGGGGTTGTTTAGAAATGATGCCCCAGCGGCAGTACCTAATAATTCAAATGGGCGCTCACCCTCTGGTTGATAGATAATTGCAATTAACTGAGCTAACAAATAAGCAATTAACCCAGCCATTAATATACGTTTGTAAGCTTCTAATCGGTGTCCTTTGGGAATTTTAAAAACCAGTGCATAAGCCCCAATTAATAAAACCGGAACCATGGCGTAATCAGCCATAATACGAATCATTAGTTCATTACTCATATATATAGACTAGCACAAGCTATACTATGGCGCGACGATTATTTTTAGAAAACTAGTATGACCACGTGATACAATTTTAACTATGAATATATTTATAGACGCTCGATGGACCAGGACCGATTATCACGATGGTATTAGCCGCTACACGGCTGGAATAGTTCAAGGATTCGTAGAAAACCAAATTCCAATCACCGTTTTAGTCAAAGACTTGGAACAATTAAAAATGTTACCTAGTGACGTACCCTACATCCTAGTAAACAACCCAATATCGATCAAGGAGTTATTTATTGCCTACAAATTAAACCGATTGGGCGCAGACCTAGTATTTAGTCCATTTCAAGTCATGGGAACTTGGGGTAGAAAATATAAATTAATATTCACTTTACATGACACTATTTATTACCTGCACCCCAAAGCCCCAACCAACCTTGCCTTGCCTATCCGCATTGTTTGGCGTTTGTTCCATATGGCAAAATGGCCACAGCGATTCTTACTAAACCAAGCCGATCATGTAGCTACTGTCAGTAATCTATCCAAGAAATTTATCCAACAATTCCACCTAACTGATCGCGAAATCGCCGTAGTTTACGATGCACCTAGCCTGATACCAGACCAAGTCAAGCGTGATGCTAAAACTAATAATATCGTCTATATGGGGTCCTTTATGCCGTATAAAAACGTCGAGGTTTTAATACGCGGCATGGAATATCTGCCACATACCTATACTCTGCATCTGCTCAGCCGAATCTCGGATGAGCGCAAGACCGAATTATCGCAACTAATCAAACGTGGCGTAAAAGTTGAATTCCATAACGGCGTTAGTGATGGTGAATATATCCAATTGTTACAAAATGCTTTTTGTTTAGCTACGGGATCGAAAGAGGAGGGTTTTGGATTACCTATTATCGAAGCTCAGGAACTCGGCACACCAGTTATCTGTAGCGACATGGAAATATTCAAAGAAGTCGCAGGCAAGGGTGCGTTATATTTTGACTACGACAACCCCGAAGAATTCGCTTCTCAGGTGCTAAAATTAACCGACCATAAAGTAAAATCTGATCTGATTACGGCAGGTTATGCTCAAGCCAAGAAATTCTCTTGGAAAGAATCAGTCAAAACCCTCTACGCTGTCTGCGAAAAACTCAACAAAGCTTAGTTTATTTTGACACACCGATTTTTTGACTGCCGTAAAATCGGCGTTTGATAAGCTCGGCAAAACATAGATATACCGCTACCACACACACCAAAGTCCCGATCTGGATCGGTGATAATAAACCGAAACGGAAAATCTCACGTATTGGTAATAATATGACTAATAACGCAGCGGTGATTACTATTAGAGTGCTGGCGATCAGTGGTTTGGATGGTTTGCTATCCCTAAATGGGTTCAACCTAGTCCTAATGATATAGACCACAAAAACCTGGGTCATAATCGATTCAATGAACCAGCCAGCTTGGAAATGTGCCTGATCTGCTCGGAAAACCAACATCAAAATTCCAAAGGTTATGAAATCAAAGATTGAGCTCAGTAGCCCATAGGACCACATAAACTTCCTGATTTCTTTGATATTCAAGGTATGTGGCTTTAGAACTTCGGAATCATCAACATTATCTAGTGGAATAGCAAATTGCGAAGTATCATATAACAGATTATTTAGTAAAATCTGAGTAGCCAACATCGGCAAAAACGGCAAAAACAACGAGGCCCCAGCCATCGAAAACATATTACCAAAATTCGAGCTAAGGCTCATGCGCAGATATTTCATAGTGTTAGCAAAAGTCTTGCGCCCCTCGGTTATACCATTTATTAGCTCGTGGAGATTTTTACGCAGCAATATGAAATCGGCCGCATCCTTGGCAACGTCAACTGCATTATTAACCGACACACTAACATCAGCGGCGCGCAAACTCGGCGCATCGTTAATCCCGTCACCCATATAGCCTACGATATGACCGTTAGCCTGCAGAGCCTGAATGATATGCATCTTTTGCTCTGGATTAACTCTGGCAAATATTGTTGTCTTTTCAACAGCAGTCTCTAATTCACGCTTTGATAATTTATCTATTTCATCACCACTCAAGATACCATCAACTGGCAAACCAATATCCGAAGCAATTTTTTCAGTAACATAGACATTATCCCCAGTAATAATCTTGATCGAAATACCCATAGTGCGCATTCGCTCTAGAGTGTCAGATACTGATTCCTTTGCTGGATCCAAAAACGCCAAAAAGCCATAGAACGACATATCCTTTTCATCGGTCAGCTCATAACGTTTTTCGGGTTCGATTTCTTTGGAAGCAACAGCTAAGACACGAAAACCATCACGGCTCAATTGATCATAAGTTTCCTGAATAGTAGCCCGTAATTGATCCGTGATATGAAGTTTATCCGAACCATAAGTTTTGGAAATCTTTAGAACTTCCTCGGGCGCACCCTCGACTACTAGAAAACGTCGCTTGTCATTCGTGTGATGTATTACGACGGCTTCTCGTTTGCGCTCAAAATCGAATGGGATTTCATCGATCTTTTGATACATAGTTATATCTACACCCTTATGCGCCTTGACGGCCACATCGAGCGGGTTACTAAGGCTGGTTGAAAAGGCACTGACTAAATAACCTAGTTTTAGAACATATTCTGAATTATTGTTTTTGCCATCGACATATTTAACTAAACTAATATTGTTCTCAGTTAATGTACCGGTTTTATCAGTACATAGTATATCCATACTGCCAAAGTTTTGAACGGCTGATAATTGTTTGACGATCACCCCCTCTTTAGCCATCTTGAGAGAACCCTTTGTTAGATTTAGGGTGATAATTAGTGGCAATAGTTCAGGTGTCAAACCAACCGCCAGAGCTAGGCTGAATAATATTGACTCTAGTAGGTCGCGATGAAATAAAACATTTATCGTCATTACGAACAGGACTAAACAAAAAGTAATCTTGATAATTAGTACGCTGAATTCCCTAATTTCGGTTTCAAATTCAGTAACCCTATGTACCGATTGTAGCGATTTAGCGATATGAGCAAACTGCGTAGCCGAGCCGGTTTTAGTAACGCGCATCATACCCGATCCACTAATAACTCCACTACCCATAAATACTTCCGAATCAATTGGTTTACCCTGCGGGAAAGACTCACCGGTCAGGGCTGCTTCGTTAGTCGACAGATCCTTGCCGTCTATAATCACACCGTCAGCCGGTATCACTTTGCCAGCCGATAATAACACGATATCACCTGGTACCAACTCACTAACTGCCACTAAATGCTCGCTACCTTCGCGGATAACATGCGCCTTGACCCTAACTTTGTCTTTTAGCGCTTCGGCCGCCTGTTCTGATCGATAGGTATTTAAAAAGTCCAACCCAACACTAAGGGTTACGATCGCAATAATTATGAAAAAGCTAGCCCGATCACCAAAGAAAAGCGACAACGAGGCCGCCAATAGCAGAATTATCACCAGAGGGTTTTTGAATCTAGCTAGCAGTGCTAACAATGCTTTGTTTTTACGATGATCTTCTTGTAATATATTCAGACCGTATTGTCGTTGTAACTTTTTAACATCTCTAAACGAAAGACCTTTTATCATAACCTATATTATAGCTTAGATTACATCAATAGATGAAGTTTACAATTTTAACATTTTGAGAACTTCGTAAACGATCATAGCTGGCCAAACAAGCGCCTTTAGGATTCCTAAAACACCAGCCCAAAAACCAGCCGCCGTTTGCAAGAAATAAATAAGCGCCCCAATAAGCCCAAATCCGTAAACAGCACCACCACTCGCCCCGTGATTAACATGTTTTACGACCGTGTGTTTTTCGTTTTTACATTTTTCTGTAGCCATATCTTTTTCCATTTTATACCTACCTTTATATTATCGATTTTAGCATAAAATATATTTCCGATGGCTACGTTATATTAAATTAACAACCCTTATCCTATTGACATATATACTATTTTGTTATAATATATAATTAGTACTTCTAGCAGAGGTAAGTTGCGTTATATAGCGCATTAAAATGACAGAGGAGGACGTTAGTATGTTAATCGACACTACAGCCAGTAATCCTATGTACCAAAATTCAATAAGATTTTGTGATGTCAAAGATGGGTTAGAGTTTATCTGTATAGACACGACAAGACTGGGTTATATACACGAAGGTAAATTCAATAGCAGCCCAGTTGTAACAAGAGGTAGGTTCAATAACAATGTAATCCATGTTTATTATGTTCACCACTTATTTAATAATGGGCCAACATCAGTAAAAAAACATTCCTACGAATTAGGTATAACAAAGGATCACAATGGAATCTGGAAAGATGCGTTTTCGATAATAAATTGCGCCCAAAATAGAAAAGAACTTGCGTTATGGCTTAGCTGTAATGACGTTCCGCGCAAGGAGGAATTTATAAACTTTTTAGTCAATAAATACCCAGAAGCGTTCGATATTATTAAAATTTAAATCGATAATAATATGAACACAATACGGCACTATCACTCTTTGTCATTAATCCTAGGCTTTAAAGCCTAGGATTTTTAATTACCCGAATTACAACACGCTAGCAGTAGTTGCTAGGAATACCGTGTCGATCTTGCCCGTACAATCAAACGAGAATGATATTACTTGATTATTAGTTGCCTTGCCTACCACCGAGATATTCGTAAAGTACTGGGAATACGAGCCTTGTTTATAGGTGTTTAGGGTAGCAGCGGGTAATGAAAAATTATAATCCCATGAATTAATATCGTTCGAAATGAAGTTAGTCACATCCGTAACCGCCTGAGTAGGTGTCTGCTGACCATAAGCCTCAGATGCAGCTAAAATTACATTCACACTCGAGGCCATATAACCTTCTAACGCGGCAGTATTGCCCGATGTTATTGATGCCTCAATACTACCGATAACTGTGGCTGTAGGCGCTATTTCGGTGCAAGCAACAGAATCATTACTTACCTTATTAGTTAATTGTTCACGAAGTGATTTTATAACAGTTTGGTTTTTGGATATATTATCGGATTGTCGTTTTTCAAAGCTGTTCGCCTGACTATCGCGCCAATAATAAGCACCTGCAGCCGAAGCGAGCATTAAAACCAAAACTAATATACTGATTAGTATAGGTTTACTGACCAGTAGTCGCTTTTTCGGTGTTTTGGTTTTTATTTCAGTTGCTTGGGTTTCCTTGATTTCTTCTATTTCTTCGTGCATAGATATATCCCCTAATTATGCTTAGATTATAGCATAGGCAGTTTTAGGGTTTAGGTGTGATAAACAAATAGTATTATAATGTTCGTATATAGCTATAACCTACATTGGAGTAATATGAAACTAATTTTGGCATCATCAGGTTTTGAATCCACGGAAGCAGTAGAAAAATGCATTGAATTTGTCGGCAAACCAAAGGATGAAATTAACTTTGCCGTAATTAACGAAGCCTACGCTGTCGAACACGGTGATCACCACTGGATCCTTGACGATATGGATAGTATACGTAAAAATTTTGGCGGTAATATCGAATTTGTTAATTTATTAGCTCTTGATATAAATAAAATCGAAGAAAGAGTAAATGCCGCAGATGTAATCTTTGTCGTAGGCGGTAATACCGAATATCTAAAAACTGTTTTTGATAAAACTGGTTTTTCCAAATTATTACCAAAATTATTGAAAAACAAAGTATATGTCGGTAGCTCGGCCGGATCGATGATATTAGGCCGACAGCCTAGCTATAAAACCCAGGATGAAATATACGGCGAAGTTGACTATTTTGGTGTTCATGAATATCTGAATTTATTAGATTTTTCAATCTTACCTCATCTGCACAGCAGGTATTTTTCTGAACGTGCCGACGATTGGGCTATCCGAGAGTCAGAAAATGTCGATTACCCAGTTTATGCGATTTCCGATAACGCCGCTGTGGTTATCGACGGCAACAAAGAATATGTTGTAGGTTGTGATTATATAAAGCTAGTTGACGGTAAAAATACAGACTAGAGCCTATCAGCACCGTCAGGAATGTTTTTTCATAGCTTATGCTTGCAAATCGATATTAACTATTTACAATGAAACGCAGTAAATACATCTGTTTTACTCGCATCTTAATTATTCGGTAGGGAGGTTATTAAAATGAACTTACCAAACGGAACTAATATTATTGCTCGAATTGACGGTGGGTCGAGAAATCACATTAATCTTAGTAGTATGTTTGGCAACGACTGTAAACAGGTTATGGTGGAGTTTTTGGTTGTCGAAAAAGACACCAAACAAGGGATTGTTCGAATCGATAGTGAGCCGGAACCACTAGAAGAAGTGGTATCAATATTTAGTAATAGTAAATATTATATCGACCGAGCACAGAACCAGTTTATTCCAGTGCTTTTACCAAACAAGAAAATGGGCCTGTTTGATTGTAGAGCCGCCAAGAACGTCCTAAAGAATTACGACGAGATAGAAATAATTCGATCAATCCAGCAAGGAGATCGCCTCTTTCGTAAAGAATATTATGAAAGACGACCGTTTTTATTTCGAGCAGTTCTATGCAGAGTTAAGAGAAATAACAAATTCGGACTAATCGTAATCGTGAGTGCTGACTCGAACAGCTATGGTTTTAACAATGCTATTTTTGGCACAAAAACGAAAGTGCAGGTCAAAATGGGGATCATTTACGACTCGATATTGTTCGATGAAGAAAATTGTCGCGTTATAGCAATAAAAGACGGCAAAACAATCTTTAAAACCTTTGGGTAAAATATCGGACCGTAAATTAGGTACGGTGAGTTTAGTAAACTTAGGTTTTTCACAAGCTTGTTAAACCCACCGTACCGGATAGCCACGAAAGTATTTGAGTAACCTCGTCAGTAATCTATATTTTCTTGACTGAATCGAAAATTGCAACTTGATGCTTTTGTACAGAGGCAAAAAGAACAATTGATATTCTTGGTAAGGAAATATAGATGAGCAACATACTGACACTAGGCTACTTGAGCCATCGGTAGTGGTGCAACCTGCATACTCATAGGCATATAATATGCGCCTATTCGCAGTATGCTAACGTGAAAGGTGGAGTCAGGGTGAAACACCGGAAATAGCCCTCGACAAGGCGAGAAAGCGACAGATAAATTAGAACGGGTAACATACTTATGTTGTAGGGTATGCCCAGTCTAATTATTTATCGCTCTTTCCTGAAGTTTTTTATGTATTTTCTGCAAAAAAATACATGGGCTGTGTTTATAACACAGCCCTTTTTATTTTCTATTAAAAGATTACCAACATGGAACATGAGGGATGGAGGGGTAGCGCTCCGTTTCAATCGCTACGCCGACCCCCGACTTTTGCTCCGCAAAAGTTTCGGAGGTTCGGATCCCGACTAACCTGGTCAAAATTAAATAACGACCACATGGGTCGTTATTTAATTTTGGCTGGGATGGAGGGGTTCGAACCCCCGAATGTCGGCACCAAAAGCCGATGCCTTACCACTTGGCGACATC
>JBAXHQ010000004.1:0-60886 GCA_037138815.1 Candidatus Saccharimonadota bacterium | reverse complement strand
GAGTAGCAGCTTCGATGAATTAATTGAAGCTAATATAGTCATCCTAGTCTTAGAGTTAGGCACTATGTTTTTTGAAATTGCCCGAGTGGCTCGTGCGAGACGGCCTGCATATCTTCTGCTTGAAAACGTCCCAGGCCTGCTATCGCATGACAAAGGCCGGACGTACGCTGCCATCCTCCATACGCTTTGCGACCTGGGGTATAGCTGCGAATGGCAGGTGCTTAACAGCAAAAATTTCGGAGTTCCTCAATCCAGACGCAGGGTGTACATTATCGGATATCTTGATAGAAAATGTGCCGGAAAAATACTACCTGTCCGAGAAACAAACGCAAAAGCTCTTATACAGCTCTTAGGCGGGCGTCAGGATTCACGGGTTTATGACCCTGAGGGGTTATCAAAGACCCTGCTGGCAAAATCCGGCGGCCTTGGCGGCAAAACCGGACTGTATGCCGTGGGATATAACCGCAGAGACAAAATCACAGGAAAAATTGACATCGCGCATGCTCTTAACGCCAGTAATTTTCGAGGGCTGAACCGCAACCAGACACAGAATGCTGTTTTTGAGGGCACATCTACGGAACTTATCCGGATTGGAAATGTGAATCCCAGCGGAAAAGGCCAGAACGGCAACGTTTACAGCACGGAGGGGCTTTGCCCCACTTTAACCGCAAACAAAGGCGAAGGAATAAAAGTATCGTTGGGATGTACTGGCAAGATCAGCGCTGTTCATGCAGTTCTCACACCTGACCGGGAAAAAGTCAGGCAAAACGGGCGGCGCATCAAGGATAACGAGGAGCCGATGTTCACGCTTACATCACAGGATAAACACGGTGTTTTACTAATCAAAGAAGCGACCAGGCTCGGATACAGGGAGGCTGCACCCGGAGATTCAATCGACTTAAGCTTTGCTGATTCGAATAGACGCGGGCGTGTCGGCAGCGGCATCGCCCACACATTGGATACTGGCAGTTCGCAGGGTGTGATGACTCTACATGGTCGTATCCGCAGGCTCGTACCGAGAGAATGCCTGCGCCTGCAGGGGTTTTTAGATAAACAGATCGACCGGCTCCTGTCGGTAAGCTCCGACGCACAAGCCTACAAGCAAGCCGGAAACGCCGTTACGGTGAACGTGGTATATGAACTCGGTATGCGTCTGAAAACTGCGCACAGGGCCTCAACAGGGGCCGTGTGCGCCAAAAAGGAGGCAGGTCTATGACCGATAAGCAAATGCAAATTATTCGTGATATGCGCCAGCAAGGCATGTCTTACAGTGCTATTGCTGCCGTACACAAACTTTCCGCGAACACGATTAAGTCTTTCTGCCGCCGCAAAAACATCGACGTCCAAAGCAGTTTTGACGATGAAAAACGGGAATTATGCAAAAACTGCGGCGCACCCTTAATACATCTTCCGGGAACAAAAAAGAAAACTTTCTGCTGTGAAAAATGCCGCTATGCATGGTGGAATAAAAACCGCGGATGGACAGGAGTTAAAAGCACTTATCGCCTAACCTGCTTCCATTGCGGAACTGAGTTTGGCAGTAATAACAAAAAACGCAAATACTGCGGACGTGAATGCTATATTCGCAGCCGCTACGGGGAGGGATTGCCATGAATAAGCAGCAATTTCAGCGTGAGTTAGATTATGGCGCGGCAGTGTCCATTGCCACATTGATGCTCCGTCGCCGCCTGATAACCCCCAAACGAGTTCCGCCGACTCAAAGCAGCGTTCATTAAAAGACACTGCCCGGTTATCAGCTCGCTGCAGGAAACTGCCCCCGGCAATTCCCCCCGCAACAAGTGATTTGCTCCCAAAGGAAGTCAAAAAAGACCGCCCCATGGGACAAACACATTAAAAAAGGAAAGGAGGAACATAACACTTTAAGTAATTCGTTTTGATTCAGCAAAACACATAGGGCCGCGATGCGCACAAAATATCGAGCATCTGCGGCCAGCCCCTTCGGAGCCGATGCTGTACGTGTCGTGCGCCACTTCGAAGGAGGCGACTCAAGTTGTTTTCAAGCAGATTCGGTATTGAGATCGAGCTTACCGGAATTACCAGAACCCGCGCAGCGGAGATTGCAGCCGAGTATCTCGGCGGCAGCATCAGTATAACCGGCGATTTTTATGGCACACACCATATCAACACGCCTGACGGGCGAATCTGGAAATTCATGAGCGACGGCAGTATCACCTGCCAGCGCAAAGAAAACCGGCAAATTGTATCTGCCGGGAACGACTACAGCGTAGAGCTGGTTAGCCCCATCCTGACCTATTACGAGGATATCGAAGCGGTACAGGAACTGGTACGGCGGCTTCGCAGGGTGGGTGGTTTTGTCAACAAGTCTTGCGGAATACATGTCCACCTCGACGGCTCTAATCATACGCCGAGGAGCATCCGCAACTTTGTGAACATCATCGCGAGCAAGAACGACCTTTTCTACAAGGCGTTGCAGATTGAGCCGGAACGGATGCGCTACTGCAAGAAGATGGACACATACCTAGTCGAAAAGATGAACCGGGTTAAGCCCAGCAGCTTTTCGCAGATTGAGTCCATCTGGTATGAAGGCTATAGCGAAAGCCGTTCCCGGCATTATCACGACAGCCGTTACCACTTTCTCAATCTCCACAGCTTTTTTACCGGCAACCGCACGGTTGAGCTTCGCGGCTTCAATTCGGAGCTGCACGCCGGAAAAATCCGGGCCTATATCGTCCTGGCTCTGGCTCTCAATCATCAGGCACTAACACAAAAGAGCGCTAGTAGCCGGAAAGTGCAGTCGGAAAACGAAAAATTCGCCATGCGAGTGTACCTCAACCGGATCGGCTTCATCGGTGACGAGTTTAAGAACTGCCGTGAGCATCTATACCAGCACCTTGACGGCAATGCGGCATGGCGGTACCGAACGGGAACCTGTTAGGAGAACACTTGAAAGGAGGCTTATTAAAATGAGCAAAACCAAAAGAAGGCTGTATATAGCCTATGGCTCCAACCTCAATTTGGAACAAATGTCCCAGCGTTGCCCCACAGCACGGGTTGTCGGGACATCAGTTTTGAAGGATTGGCGGTTGCTCTTTCGAGGCCAACACACAGGCGCTGTGGCAACCGTGGAGCGTTTTCATGGCGGCAGTGTACCTATCCTAGTATGGCAGATCCAGCCACAGGACGAAGTTGCGCTTGACCGTTATGAGGGCTGGCCGCACTTGTACCGCAAGGATACATTGCGGATTAGACTGAACGGGAAAACCGTAAAGGCTATGATTTACATCATGAATGAGATCCGGCCTTATGGACTGCCTAGTCTTTACTACTTCAGCACCATCCGTGATGGTTATGTAAGCGCAGGCTTTGATATCTGCATTCTGCGTAAAGCTGCCATCGATTCAATAGCAGCGATCGATAAGAGCAAAGACTAAACGCTCTGATCGAAATGCAAATCAACTCTAAAAGCAGACTTGCTTTCTTGAGGCTCTTGAGTGATAGATGGTGTGCGGTATAAAACATTTTAGGAGAGGAGCTGCATATAAAAACTCATAATATTAAAACAAAAGAACTAGTAAATGGCTGGATTGACGGGACTATAAACGGGTTCTGCTTTCACGCTAAAGTTGTTGACAAGAGTACCCGTTACGGTATAGAGGACGGACGTATTATCAAGCTCGTAGTTTCGGACAAACACATGCGTACACTTGAGCAATACTTATGCCCTATTATCTCCTACGACCGAGGCTGGGATATATCTCCTTCCTCTTCTGAGCACGAAGAAATCCTGAAGGCTTTGCTTGAATACTTCAAGAACTACCCGACTAGCAAATACTAGGAATATCTTGCCCCATATGAAATGAGCGGTAGCGTATTTATCGATACGCGCCTTACTCTTCCTATTGCCGAATTCAAGATAACTTAAGTCTAATCAATTGATACTTGCTATTCTGGCCTATCTGAGTGATAGATGGAGAGCCAAATATGAAAGGAGCGATTACAGTGGATGTAAAGTATAACGTAACCGGTTCCGAGCGCAAGGCGCTTGTCGGAGCCATCAGCGAAATATTGGGACGAGAGATCATCTACAAGGGTGCGCCCACCTTTGCCTATACGGTGAGCGATTATCTCATTGATAAGAACGGAACCTTATCCTGCCCAGACGATAATAACCGCGAAGAAGTCAAACGGTTGCTTGAAGCGCTTAAACAGCGCGGATACACATCAGAAACTCCATGCAGTGAAGAGTCAGACAATCCCGACAAGCTGAGCATCCAAATGCCAAAGGCAGATTTTACTGAGGAAGCTATTGCAAACCTCAAGAAAATCATTGCCAGCAAGGAAACGCTTATCAAAAAGGCGCTTGGTGCAAACAGTCTGCCTGTCGACATCATCGGTGACACACTGAGTTTTCCGTGGTTCACATTGAATGGTGCTGTCGGGGAATACGACGCTTACACCCTCTTTGTCGTCTCCCTCTGCCAGATGGCTAAAACCCAAAAGCGCATCACCGCCAAAGAAAAAGAATTGGAAAACGACAAGTTTACCATGCGGCTGTTCTTAATCCGCTTGGGTTTCGTCGGACCAAAATACAAAATAGCACGTACTATCCTACTGAAAGATCTCACTGGTAACAGCAGTTTCAAAAATGGACAGTGTCCAAATAAAACTGTTATTGCAAAAAACAGTGAAGCGAAAGTATCAGCAGAAGATCTATCAAACACACAAACCCAAAATGAAGAATTAGGAGGCAGTTTGTTATGAAAAACATCAACGACTTCCCGACCAAAGCAACAATAGAGCGGATACGCGCAGCGTATCCCTCCGGCTGCCGTGTGGAGCTTATCTCAATGGATGACCCATACGCCAAACTAGAACCCGGTGAACGGGGAACTGTTCGCTGCGTAGATTCTATCGGTACGGTTTTCGTAGACTGGGACTGCGGTTCCAGTCTTGGCATCGCCTACGGCGTTGACCACATAAAGAAACTGTAGACCGTGAAAAAAAGGGGGTTCTTAAGACAGAATCCCCTTGCTTTTTCCAGTCGAAAGAGTGATAGATGTTATGACCAAAAAATATAGGTGGAGATAATAACATGCGAGGTAACTTACTATGCGAAAAATAACGACAATTAAACGGACAGCACTGCAGTCGGTACAGTTGAGGCGCGTAGCAGCCTATGCCCGCGTATCTTCCGGCAAAGACGCCATGCTGCACTCCCTTTCCGCGCAGATCAGTTATTATAACAGTTATATCGGAAGACGCTGTGATTGGAAATTTGCCGGGATCTATGCTGATGAGGCTATCACCGGCACAAAAGACACCCGCTCTGAATTTCAGCGGCTGCTTGAAGATTGCCGCAGCAAAAAAATCGACATGGTCATCACCAAGTCCATAACCCGTTTCGCCCGCAATACAGTGACGCTTCTTCAAACTGTCAGGGAATTGAAACTGCTAGGGATTGACGTCTACTTTGAAAAAGAAAACATCCATTCGCTCAGCGCCGACGGAGAGTTCATGCTCACAATCCTAGCTTCCTATGCGCAGGAAGAAAGCCGTTCGGTCAGCGAAAACCAAAAGTGGCGGATTCGTAAAATGTTCGAGCAAGGACGTCCTAATACCGGCAATATGCTCGGCTACCGGCTCTTCGACGGCAAATTGTACATTATCCCGGATGAAGCTGAAGTCGTAAAAACTATATTTGCCGACTACCTTTCCGGCATGGGGCGCAATGCTATCGTTAAAAAGCTGAATGACGCTGGCATAACTACAAGAAGCGGTTCGTTATGGTGTGAAAGCACACTTTATAGAATCCTGCGAAATGAAAAATATTCTGGCGACATGCTGCTGCAAAAAACTTTTCGCCAAGATCATCTGAGCAAGAAAAAGAAAGTTAACCGTGGTGAACTGCCCATGTATCAGGTAATCGACAGCCACGATGCGATTATCGATAAAGCAACTTTTGCTAAAGTGCAGTTCGAGATTGCGTGTCGGGCGAAAAAAATTTGTTATAAACCTCAGCCGAAAAAGCAGTATTTATTTACCAGCTTAATCTGCTGCGGCCAGTGCGGCAAGCATTACGTCCGTAAACAGGCAAACGCTGGAAGTAAATATGTGAAACCCATTTGGATATGCGCCACCTTTAACTTCCGTGGCAAAAATAGTTGCCCGTCGCAGCAGATTCCCGAAAGCATTTTACTTGATAAAACGGCAGAAGTCCTTGGAACAACCGAGTTGGACATGGCTCTGCTTAAAAAGAGTATTTCAAAAATACGGATACCAGAACACAACCGAATTGAGTATATCTTTATGGATGGCCGAAGTGTTGAAGTAACGTGGAAAAACCCGTCCCGTCGCGAAAGCTGGAATGAAGCCATGCGCCAAGCTGCACGAGAGCGCAAGTTATCAATTAACGCAAGGAGGCATAAGTAACGCCATGCAGGATACAGGCAGAAAAATAAACGTCATTCAATCACGTGTTAATTTTCCCTTTATTTCTTCCGGCTCTGAATACAGAAAAAGGCGCGTTGCTGCCTATGCCCGCGTATCAACCGATTCGGATGAGCAGCTTTCCAGCTATGAAGCACAGGTGGATTTTTACACACGACACATTAATAGTAACCCTGAGTGGGAATTTGTCTGTGTCTACACCGATGAAGGCATTAGTGCTACAAACACAAAAAAGCGTGACGGCTTTAACCGTATGATTACCGATGCGCTGGATGGGAAAATTGACTTGATTCTTACTAAATCTATCAGCCGCTTTGCCCGGAATACCGTGGACAGCCTTGTTACTGTTCGTAAGTTGAAGGAAAAAGGCGTCGAGATTTACTTCGAGAAAGAGAACATCTATACGCTGGATGCCAAAGGTGAAATACTCATTACCATTATGAGCTCGCTTGCCCAGGAAGAAAGCCGCTCCATCAGTGAAAATGTCACCTGGGGCAAAAAGAAAAGCATGCAAGATGGCAAAATCTCGCTCCCCTACAAACACTTCTTAGGCTACGAGAAAGGTGAAAACAACCTCCCGAGAATCGTGGAGGAAGAGGCTAAAATTGTTCGGAATATCTACAGTCTTTTTCAGGAAGGCAAAACCATCCGCAACATTACGAAGTATCTTACTGATCAGGGTATCCCAACCCCCAGCGGAAAAAGACAGTGGAGCGTCAGCACTATTGTAAGCATTTTAAGCAACGAAAAATACAAAGGCGACGCACTGCTGCAGAAGACATATACGGTGGACTTTCTCAGCAAAACAATCAAGAAAAATGAAGGCGAGCATAAGCAGTATTATATTGAAAACTCGCACCCTGCCATCATTGACCCGGAAACCTTTGACCTGGTACAGAACGAACTCAAAAAAAGACAGCCGAACAGGCGGCAGCTGAATAGCAACAGTCCCTTTGCTGCCAAGCTTATTTGCAGTAAGTGCGGCGGATATTATGGTTCAAAGGTCTGGCACTCTAACAGCAAGTACCGTAATCAGCTCTGGCAGTGCAATAGGAAGTACGTCGATGGGAAGTTCTGCGAAACACCTCATATACGCGAAGATGAGTTAAAACCGGCTTTTATTCAGGCGGTTAATCAAATCTTAGGCGATAAGGATCGATACATTACCAACTTCGAGGAACTACTGCCGCTTTTAGCCGACACCTCTGAACTAGAGAAAAGGCTAGAAGAACTCCAGAGCAAGCACGACGATATAATAAAGCGCATGAACAGCTGTGTAGAGGAAAATAAGCGCGAAATGCGAGATCAGGAGGAGTATAAACGCCGCTACCTCAAGATGGACGAGGAGTTCAGGGAATCGGGAACCCAGTTGAATCACATTAAAGATGAAATACTGGAACAGAGCGCCCGTAAAGAAAAAATCCGTCGCTTTCTTGATGAATTGCGGCAGATGAACAGTCTTGTTGCCGAATTTGATGAGAGTCTTTGGAATGCCACTGTCGAACTGGTAACAGTTCATGTGGACAAAACCTTGACCTTCACATTCAGAGACGGTACGGAAATATCGGTAAAGGCTGTAAAAGCCTAATAACATGTAACTTTAAGCAAGTACATTTATATTACGCCCGTGGAGCAAATTCACGGGCTTTTTTCTTGCCCCGGTTTATATTTGGCATCATTTTAACATCCGCTTCCATTTCTTATGTATTTTCTAACTCGGGATATTCTTGCATCTCGGAGATAGTATTATAATGTTTAGCTCTATGATATTTGTAACCTGTTTATTTGAAATTTACCAAATTATCAAATTGCTTTATAATACGTACCACATATGAGCGAAACTTTAAAACAAAACGAACATTACAGTAGCGAAAATTCAGTTACTCCAAAACAAACACCTTCTTTAATAGAAACCGGAGAAAGTGAAGCTGAAAAGCTTGATCTGAAAGAGGAACTTATTCAGTTAGCACTAAGAAATGCAGATATACTAAAAGTAAAGAGTGCGTGCAAAGAAAAGTTTAAAGAGCTTGAGGACAAGTTAGTGTCATCAGATGAGGGTTACCCAAATAAAAAAAGCCCTGCTGCAATTGATGCCTGGAAGCTGATTCATAGAGCCTCGGGTATTCTTATAGCCGATCAGATTATTAACGGCAGTGCACCTAAAATTGATGAGATGCTAAAAACATCAAGAAGTGACAACGTGTGTGCCGAATGGCCATCTACTCAAGTAAAGAGTTTTATTAACAAAAGAGATTTTTTAGAATCTCGTCGGCAAGAAGTGACCGAGCAAATGGCTAGTTTCAATAATGATCACCCAGAGATAACTCCTGACGATCTTGAAGCAGCTGTATTGGAACGCACCGAAAACGAATACGCCAATTGTAGATATGCCAATTACTATTATTATGGATTCGGTATAGAGGATCTATTTGGTAATAGCCAAGGCATCAATATTGACTATCTAAGAAAAATTACAGAAGAAGATAATACGGAAGGAACAGTTAATTACCGCTTGACCCATGATTAAACTTAGAGGCATCTCAAGCTGTACATACGTGTCGCGCCCAATACGTCAGGGTCGATAACGGATTCTTTGAGAATTGCTCGCGGGGTCTTGCCTTTAATGTATTCTTCGCAGAAATGACGTTTAAAAGTTTGCGTAAAAACTACTGTATTATCCGTAATACGTGCGACTTGAGAATAATTTGAAAGTATTTCTATTTGATCTTCTGTCAACTTGCTAACTACCATGCGAATTTCTCCGTTATTTTTAGGCTCATTCTAGCATAACAAGTGAAGTGTACCCCATTCTATAGACACACCTAAAGGTGCATGTTGTTTAAAATATAAAATTGTGCTATCATGTGGCTACAGCGCCTCGACTTGGATAATTCCCGTCGAGGTTCTTTGTTTCTTGTGGTAAAATATAAGCAGTGAAAACGGTTGTTTATATTGACGGTCAGAACTTCCTTTATAAAGCCTCGGATGTGCTTATAAAAGGAGGTTTGATTCAAGATAAACAAGAACTGTATAACCTGGATATTAGGGGCTTAATCGCCCATATCATACCCGATACGGAAATCGACATCAAATATTACGGTGCTAAGATCAAAGTTATCAGCGATAAGAACGAGGATATTCTAACTAAGTCCAGAAAGTTCTCTGATAACCTGCGCCGTTTAAAAAATACACTAGCCAAACAAAATATTCGGTTTATTGAATCCGGCAAGCTTAAACTGCGCGATAGTGATATCTGTAAAAATTGCGGCCATCAGGACTTGCGCTTTCAGGAAAAGGGCGTCGATGTCGGTATTGCCGTCGACATGATAGTTGATGCCTTCGCTCAGAAGTACGAACAATTCGTGATTCTAAGTTCCGACACCGATTTAATACCAGCGATCAAGATTATTAAAACGCGCGTGCCTATGCTGGTTTATCTGGGCTTCAGCGATAAGCTGACTAACGCCATTAACTCTCAGGTCACAAAAACCGAGACGATACGGGACAGTGAAATAGTCGAGTCGTATAAACGACTCAATCCGCCTCGTTTAGTATCCTAATAAGCACTTCAGGTAATATTCTAAGCAACCTTCTCCACCACAAGACTTTTCATGCTATACCGCGTATTCTTACGTACAGCCTTCCCTTCATCTATCCCTATATTACTTCTAGCTTTGCGTTCTTGTTGTACTTTATCGAAAACTTCACGCTGGATAATTGGTTGGTGAGAATTTTTAGTTTCATACATTTTGCGCTCACCATTGTTAACGCGACGCTTGTTACTGGGAAATTCATGTCTGAAGGTTTTGCCAACAATGATATCGCCGACATATTTTTCATTGGCTAGTAATGTCTCAATTGCGCGTTTTGACCAGACAGTATTACCACTCGGTGACTTTATCCTGCGTTTTTTCAGTTCCCGGATGATTGAAAGTACGCTATGACCCTGCAAATAGAGATCGAAAATCCATCCTACGTTTTTAGCTTGCTTTTCATCTATGATTAATTTACCGTTCGCACCCTTCTTGTAACCATAACAAGGGCGTGAGTATAGGTGTGATGTTCCATTGTTTAATTGATATTCAATGCCAATTCTGATGTTATTACTTTTCGAAGCGCTGTCTTCCTGGGCTACGGCACTAATCATAGATAGTATAAGCTCGGAACTGTTGTCCGAGGTATGTATGTTTTCAACCTCAAAAAACACATCTACGTTATATTTCTTTAGCTGGCGGATATTACTAATGATGTCTACGGTGTTGCGCCCAAACCGACTAATTGATTTTGTAACAATTAAATCAATTTTTCCGGCTTTGCAGTCATCCATTAAGTCCATAAACTCAGTACGTCCAGTAGTATTTCTGCCAGAGGCTGTATCTGAATAGGTTTTTACTAATTTCCAGTCAAATCGGGCTTCCACCATTTTCTGGTATCTGTCGATTTGAGCTTTTAGGCTTTCTTCTTGGGCAGTGTGATTGGTACTAACACGACAATAGATGGCCACCCGCTTAAACAATGACGAAATCTTAAATTTCGGCGGTATAGTTATGATTTTTCTTTCTTGGGACATTTTGACCTTATCTATGAGACAATAATTAAGTTTTACCTACTCATCTATTTTATCCCAACTTTTGTATGCGCACAATATTCGCAAAAAGATACGCAAAAAAGGCCGTGGGTGCAAATTCACTGCACCAGTTGCTCCACCCGCCTGGTGCCGGTTGGTGCAGACTGGTGCAAAAAGTAAGCACTGCCACAATCCCTGTCACTCAGATTGAGCCGTGCTTTAGATGCTTTTGAGCCGTGTTTTCGTTTAAATACAACAATAACCCCTTGAAACAAGGGGTTATTTAACCTCTGAGATTGTCTCAAAGGTGACGTCTTAATCTGACCAGGTGAGGCTAATATAACAGATATACCAACGCAATTGATTTTGACTCAAGTTTAGCTCCTTTTTTGGTCCTATCCAAAAGCGATTCTATTCTGCTGAGAATCTGGGTTCATGAAATTATATCTCCTCTCTTTAAATCTTTATTTGGTGAGGATAGGATAACTCTGAAGAGAATGTTTGTCGAGGCTATAATTTAATTCGGAAAAACTTCATTCATCAATACCATAATCCTATCGTCAACCTTGTTTATTTTATTTTTCACCATTCCAAAACTATCCAGTTTTTTAATAAGCCGAACATTATCTTTTGCCGATCTTAATATCGGACGAGCCTTCTCTTTTGCAAGTCGAGAGTAAGGGTCACTTAATTTTTCCAACACCAATCTATAATCACCGGCCGATAATTTTGACATCAATAGAATCTCAACTATTTTTTCGTCGGATATTATATCGACAAGCGATAAAATTACATCGACACCAAGAGCTATCTTGTATTTTTTTATTGTGATAGTTATTAATTCTATGGTTTTTTTATTTTCAATATCATTAATATATTGGCTGATTCGCGAAATAACATATTCTTTTAGTTTCTTATTTATCGCCTCAACACTCAAGATAGATATTACGTCGTCTTCCACAATATCACGTTTATCAAGCCCTTTTAATAAAGTACCGATATTTTTAATAAGTAGAATATTTTTTTCACTGAATACGAACATCCCGCTTCCAACGATATAATTGAACGTTGCGATATCGTCATTGTAATAATCAAGTCGCTTAATAAGCCCACCGTTGTTGATAATAATTTTCGCCAGTCGCATAGCCACACCATTCGCAATTGCATAGTTCGAATAATAATCAAAAAAGCTAACATGTTCTTTGATCATTAAATCCTCTGGTTTTTTTATAAACAATAAAGCAACGTCAAATAAAACTTCTCTTGCGACAGAATCACCAAGGCTGTTATGGATTATATTTTCAAATATTTCTACAGGATAAATTTCTGCTAGCAAAGCAGTTAACATAAGAACCGGATGTTCGAGATCTACCCTTTCGCGGAGTCTTCCTTTTATTAAATCTCGTTCGAGCTCATTCAACATAGCGCCGTTCTCTAGACAGTAAAAATTATAAAATTCAAACAATTTACTAAGCCTGCTATTTGGCGGACACAGAATCTCTTTAAGACGATCATCACTACGCTTAATAAGATAATCAAAAATACTAAGGTTATAGAAAGCCGGAGACACTCGGTCAATCATGTCAGACTCGTCTAATATTATTTCGATTTCTTCATCTTCAAGATGGAGATAGTAATCTGACTTTCCGCCACGCATACAATTAACCTTAAAGTTTCTAGCATTGTACGTTTCAGTAGCCCCAATAAATGGGGATAGGTATGATTGGTAGTTCTCGTCAATCAAATTCAATTCTAGGAGTTCATGAATAATTGGAAATGCATTAATCTTGCTAAATAGACTCTCATTCTTATCTAATGCCCCTTTGAAACATTGAAATTTGTCTTTGTTGCGCACTGCATCAAGTTTTTGCTGGAAGTATTCGATCGTCTCAGACGACAGATTGATAATATGCTTAACATTTAAAGATATGGCCTCCGCCTCTTTGGCGGTCATCGTTTTTGTATAATTTTGCACAGGGCCATATGGACTATTCCCGACTCTATAAGGTATCGTAACGCTTATAGGCTCGCCAGCAGAGAATCTTTCCCAAAAAGAATTTGCGGACATATCTTCCTGGCTTACATTATTTTCGGGATCGGCTTCAGAGCCGTATGACACGATTGGCTCTCGCGTTGGGACAGAGTTAGCGGGCAGCTGACCCGTAGCCGAATTCCACAGCTCGCTTCCAGCAATTTTAGCTAGCTCTATGATATTATTCTTATAATTCACGTCAATCCTAGCCAATTCAATGTCGTTCTGATGGCTTTCTATACAAGCATGATATAGATTATTTACAAATCCGTCGCCTTTCCTCATATCTTCAAATTCCGCTGGATACATCTCCCTAATAATTGCCATGGCGATCATTTTTTCTTTAGACGGCCAAGAAAACTTCGTATCACTAAACAATATATTCCATGACACAACCGACGAATTAAAAATAGACTTTAATACCCGCATATCAACGACATGTCTCGCGAGCACCTTGGATATGTTCGCAATGTCTGAATTTTTATAATATTTCAAAAAAACTTCATGTATATGGTCCTGCATGTTGTCGGCAGTTATAAATGGCACAACAGGTATGATGAAATCGAAGATTTTAGACCGAATTTCTGGGTCTGAGATTAAACTATCTTTAAGTGCATATATAAAAACAACCTTACGACGGATATGCTGAGCATTATTTATCATAATATTTAGTTGACGAAGTTCTTCATATATCAGTGAATCATCAAACCGATCTAAGTCTTCTAAGATGACAACCCGATATCTTGTCCACTTAAAAAAATAAATTATTTCATCAATCATCTGTTCAAATTCTGGTATCGAATCAGATAAATCAACTGATAAATCTTTAAATCCGAAGCTTTTTATTGGATGGTCGCATAAGAACGAAGCTATTCTAGAAAACATAAAATATACAAGAACCGCAACAGAAACATAAAAAGTTGCCGTTATCAACAATATGCTTACGTTTAGCTCAGAATATATTTTTATTATATATTCCTGCAATAGGTACCGGTTAATTATCAATGAAAATACGTATGAGACAAAAATATATATTATTTTGTTGTCTCGACCAATCCGAGAATATCTTGATCTACGCAGTTTACTAGGATTTTCACCATAAAATAATTGCTTAAATATTTCTTTTTGTACTCTTAACCGGTTAGCAAGCAGTCGATCGGAATCTATTGATTCTGTAGTCATCTCAGTTTTACCAGAATCGGGCGTAATAGCTGTCGTTGTAGCGGCTCGCTTATCCACTACCGTAGTCATTAAAGATATTATTTTTGTTTTATAAAAATAAGACCACAAGCAAGGCATTCGTAGTTGCTCTAAGATACTACTCTTACCTGAGCCATAACCGCCAGACAGGGCAATATTTTTGACGTTCCGTTTTCTTATAGCTCGCCTTAGCTCAGAAACATAGTATTTATTTCTGTCATTAAATACAGCTGGGGTTAACGCTTGAAGAAAATCCGGACTACGCTTAAGGGTATCTTTAATCCATGCGATTTTCATGCGTTTATTATATCACGCAACCATTGACTATATTGTTAAAATATTATAGTGCTTATGTTTTTATAGACATTAGAAAAATTACGTTCTTCACTTTTTTAAAAAAGAATCCACTCGATTTAACTTTTTTGATGTGTACCCCATTCCGTGGATGCACCTAATGGTGTAGCTGGTGCAAATGGGTGCATGCGGATGCAAGAATACACGATTAACTAACATTTTTAGGCAATAAATTCTATAATCGTGTTCGTAAAAATAACAAAACCCCTGAATTAACAGGGGTATTTTGGATATCCAATTAACTTGGTGAGGATAGGATAACTCTGATGGTGGGGTTTGCCGAGGGGGAATTAAGAACTAGTTTCGGGTAGCTAAAATAGCTTTCTCGTATATTTTTATTAACGAATCATTATTACCCTCAAAGGCTTCTTTGTCGGCTTGGATTAAGTCTTTGGAAGATACTTGGCTATAATCAAGTATGAACCCGTTATGATCACTTATTTTAATTAAGAATAGCCTGATAGATCTACCGTTGCCTTCTCGAAAAGGATGCAAAGCATTTAAATCGGCTGCAAGATCTGCGATTTTTATAGCGTAATCTTCTCTTTTGAGATTAGCTAGGTAATCTTGTTGTTTGAGGATGCTAAAAATACGCTCTGCTCCAGAACCTATATATTCAAAATGAGCGAATGGTGTATTGCTGTCTGGTTTAGTAATGTTTACGGTTCTTGTATTACCGGCAAAGTCATAGATATCTTCAAACAGTACCTTATGTATATGCTTTAGATAATCAAAATTATAAACTTTAGGAAATTCTTTTAAGATGATAGCGGATTTTTTTGTTACTATGGATTGTTCTTTTATATTAAATAATACTGGATCCGTAATATTTAACTTATTATCCAGTACTTCATGGCTATTTGTAAAATAATTAGCCATAATTAATCTACTATTTTATTCTTTGCTCAATTTCAGTCTTAAGAATTTGTTTGACGACTTTAAAATCAGCACCTTCAGCTTCCATGCTTCTGGCTACACTATCGATTAGATGTTTGGTTTTTTCTTCAGCACTCATGCTTCTATTATACCATTATGTTGCCTTTTAGTGTTAACAAGAGAGCATGAAAGAAGATCTCAAACGAGCTTATGAACTACTAGGTAATTTGGAGCTGATTAATAAGAACCAACTATCTTGTTTGATTTTTAGATTTCTTTTTGCTCATTTTCGCTACATTATTAAATTCTGTGATTATTTCACTACGTACTTAGAGACTTCACCTAGAAAATCGGTAAGACCTTTGTATTTCCTAGAATTGTTATCGTATCGATTCCTTAAGCGAAACTTGTTCGCACTAACATGGGTAATTTAATCCATCTAAGAGCCCGGCCAGGTTTTTACCCACTCGCCCTAAGAGATATACTGGTGACAGAATTGGCAGAATTATTTCTCTAACTTATTCATAATTGATTCAACACTAGAACTTAGACTCGATAAATCCACAATTAAGGTAGTTTTTGTTTTCTTTACAAATTCGTCTTTACCAATATCGGGCAGAGTTTTGTCATATTCATAATTTTGTATTGACTTCATACTTGCTATCAGAAGGTCAATCTTTGATACGGTATCAAAATAGCCCGATTGATCACTGCTTTTTGCCATAAAAGATTCCTTGGTTCTAAACTCATCAAGTTTTTTTGCGATATTCTCAAGTTGCCCTATATAGATATAATCGAAAAAATTATTGTTATTATATCTCTGTTTAATAGCATCTAGTATGCCTTTTGTGGCGCGCAAAGCCATTAAGACTGTTCTACGATTTCGCTCTCGAGCTTTCACTGTATCTATTTTTCGCTTAATAAACTCCAGCATCAAATTGAAGACAAAAGCCACAGTAGCAGACACGCACACGACAATGGTATTTATTATAAAAGTTGACATAGTCATATTATTCACCCACATAAATGCATAAGCAAGCATAAGGAATTTTACTTAATAAGTCAGCAAAAAACATCCACTCAACAAATCGGGCAGGTGTTTGGAGCTAAATGTCATGTTTATTGAGACTATTGGGCATCTATCATAATCTCTGTTTGATCACATACGCAATTACTTAACTAATAATCTTAGTTTGGGCATCCGTCAATCATATGTATAAAAGCTTCTACGAATCTAATAGACCCTCAGCCTCTTTTCTATAAAAGGTTCTAATTTCTTCATAATGTCGTTGAGCGCGCTCATGTAGTCGCCCGTTAGGTTGAATTAAAGGTTTAACCATATCAATATACGATTTTTTAAAATCTAGATACAATGCATCGGCGTTTATGAATAGTTGCTTTACGCCATTTATCTGCTGAAATGTCACATGCTTATATAAATGATCGTAGCGGCCAACGGCTATGGGCCCCTTTGGTGCATAACTATGCGCGATACCATTTCTTATTAACGCAGGGGCTACTTTTTGAAATAACTTATAACCTTCCTTATATTGCTCGTCAATAACCGGAATTAAATAATTTTTAACATAATGAGAAAGTGCATTTGAAGTATCCACTTTCCCTTGTTTCAGGGAACTCTTTTCTCGTAGCAACGCACCTAAAAATTCCATTTCAGAACATACGGCGAATATATATAGATAAGCGACATTTCCTTTCATCTTCTTGATCGTGCGAATCGTTTCTAAATCATCAAAAAAATAAGTATCGATAAATTTTGCTATGAAAGCGTCAAAATCAGTTCTAATCATTACAGTTACCTTTATAAACTCCCTGTGCTAGTACTTAATACTAATTCTACTCTATATAAGTTTTATTAATTAGATCTATTCGTAATGTACCCTTGGAGTGTACTGTACTATGGAGTGTACCCCATTCTGTAGACATACCTAATGGTGCAGCTGGGTGCATTTTGGTGTAAGAATACACAATTAACTAACATTTTGAGGTAATAAATTCTATAATCGTGTTCGTAAAAAATAATAAAAACCCATGAATTAACAAGGGTAATTTGGATTGCCCACTTAACTTTGACTAGATGAGACTAATATAACAGATACAATTCAACAATTGGTTTGAGCTAAAGTTCAGCTCTTTTTTAATTCTAAGCAACCTTCTCCACCACAAGACTCTTCATACTATACCGCGTATTCTTACGTACAGCCTTCCCTTCATCTATCCCTATATTGCTCCTCATCTTACGTTCTTGTTGCACTTTATTAAAAACTTCACGCTGGATAATTGGTTGGTGAGAATTCGTCATTTCAAACTTTCTGCGCTCACCGTTATTAACGCTACGCTTATTGCTAGGAAACTCATTCCTAAATGTTTTACCGACAGTAACATCGCCGACATATTTTTCATTGGCTAGTAATGTCTCAATTGCGCGTTTTGACCAGACAGTATTACCACTCGGTGACTTTACCCTGCGTTTCTTTAGTTCCCGGATGATTGAAACTACGCTATGACCCTGTAAGTAGAGATCGAAAATCCACTCTACGTTTTTAGCTTGCTTTTCGTCTATGATTAATTTACCGTTCGCTCCCTTTTTATAACCATAACAAGGGCGTGAGAAAAGATTCGATGTCTCATTTACTAGTTGCTGTTCGATACCAATCCTTATGTTATGACTTTTTGATGCGCTATCATCCTGAGCTACTGCGCTAATGAAAGATAGTAAAAGCTCTGAATTGCTATCCAAAGTATGTATGTTTTCAACCTCAAAAAATACATCAACGTTATATTTCTTTAGCTCACGGATATTACTTAGAATATCCACAGTGTTACGTCCGAATCGACTAATCGATTTTGTAATAATTAAATCAATCTTGCCGGCTTTGCAGTCGTTCATTAAGTTCGTAAACTCCGTCCGATCCGTAGTGTTTCGGCCAGAGGCTGTATCTGAATAGGTTTTTACTAACATCCAGTCGTATCGGGCTTCCACCATTTTCTGGTATCTGTCGATTTGAGCTTTTAGGCTTTCTTCTTGAGCCGTATGGTGAGTACTGACACGGCAATAAATAGCCACCCTCGTGTAAATGAGGAACTTTGGCTTTGCTGGTATCTTGGTAATTTTTCTCTCTAGCATAATGGACATGACGGCTTTAATTATAAAGCAGTAATTAAGTGGCCTATACTCAACTAGCTTATCCCAGCTCACGTGTGGGCACAAGATACATGCGGTGATACAATTTATACAGAGAGTCATAGACCACAACCATCTAAGAACATATTTACTAGAGTCATAAGCTATGCGAGATACAACCAGAAAAATGAATATCATTCAACCACATGTCGATCTACCGTTTAGCTCATCCGGCTCCGAATACCGCAAAAAACGCGTGGCAGCCTATGCCCGCGTATCGACCGATTCGGACGAACAACTTTCCAGCTATGAAGCCCAGGTAGATTTTTACACACGTCATATTAGCAGCCATCTCGAATGGGAGTTTGTCGACGTTTATACCGACGAAGGTATCAGCGGTACCAATACTAAAAAGCGGGATGGCTTTAACCGGATGATCACCGATGCCTTGGATGGAAAAATCGACCTAATCCTGACTAAATCGATCAGTCGTTTTGCCAGAAATACGGTAGACACCTTAACTACAGTCCGGCGACTAAAAGAAAAAGACGTGGAGGTTCACTTCGAAAAGGAAAATATCTACACCCTGGATACTAAAGGTGAGGTGCTCATCACCATCATGAGCTCACTGGCACAGGAGGAAAGCCGCTCTATTAGTGAGAATGTCACTTGGGGTAAGAAGAAGAGTATGGCGGACGGGAAGATTGCCCTACCCTACAAAAACTTCTTGGGCTATAAGAAAGGTCAAGATGGTCTCCCTCAAATCGTGGAGGCCGAAGCCGATATTGTCTGGCAGATCTATCGCCTTTACCTGGATGGCAATACCATCCGTAATATTGTGCGGTATCTTACTGCTCAGGGCATTCCAACCCCCGGCGGCAAAAAGCAGTGGAGTGTCAGTACAGTTACTAGTATTTTGACTAACGAAAAATACAAGGGTGACGCCCGGCTACAGAAGACTTATACGGCAGACTTTCTCAGTAAAAGAATCGAGCAGAATAAGGGTGAGATCCAGCAGTATTACATCGAGAACTCCCACCCTGCCATCATTGACCAGGAGACCTTTGACCTGGTACAGAGCGAGATCCAAAAAAGGCGGCCCAACCGGCGGCAACTTAATAACAACAGCCCCTTTGCCGCCAAGCTAATTTGCGGTGAGTGCGGCGGCTGTTACGGCTCAAAGGTTTGGCACTCCAACAGTAAGTATAGGAATCGGATCTGGCGGTGCAATAGAAAGTACGCTAATAGCCAGGTCTGCCTAACACCTAATCTGCGCGAGGATGAGATAAAGCCAGCTTTTGTTCAAGCGATTAACCAGATTCTAGGCGATAAAGAGCAGTACATTACTCGGGTTGAGCAGCAGCTGCTATTAGACGATACCGCTGAACTGGAGAAAGTGCTAGAAAAGCTCCAAGCTGAGCACGATACTTTAATAAGTCAAATACAGCACTATATAGGGGCTAACAAACGCGAAATACGGGATCAGCAGAAGCATATCGACCATTACCGCGCAATGGATGAGGAGTTAAAGAAGTTGGAGCCACAAGTGAATCAGTTGAAAGATAAAATACTGGAGAAGATCGCCCAAAAAGAAAAAACCCGTCGCTTTCTTGATGAACTAAGGCAAATGGACGATCTTGTTATCGAATTTGATGAGAATCTTTGGTATGCCACCATCGAACTGGTGACGGTTCATAGCGACAAAACCTTAGGCTTCAGATTCAAAGACGAAACGAGAATAACAAAGGCAATAAAAAATTAACCGCCTCCTCGGAGGCGGTTACGATATACTTACTTTGCATCATCGGATACTAATGATAACCCATATTGGCTTAACTTTTCCTCAACCTCTATGGCACCTTTATAACCTAGGTTCCGTATACGTCCCACATCTTCCCTGCTTAGTTGCATAAGATCGGCAAGTGTATTTTTCCCAGATCGCTTAAGGCAATTGTATGACCTAACTGAAAAATCAAGCTCTTCAATATTTATTGCTTCTGGACAGAAAATAGCATGTTCTAAGTCGGGGCTGTTCTTTACGACTTCAATTGGTAATGCTTTGGTTACTAGACTCAGTCTTAAAGTTACTTCATTCACCAGCCGTCCTAGTAATTGAATCTGATCTTTTTGATCCGCAATTTGTGTCTTGAGTTCGTTGCGTGTAGCAAATAGAAACCTGATTTTATCACCAGATCTTTCAGGGTGGCGTAGTTTTCGAAAAGCACGCATCAAAATTTGTCGCACTCTTTCTTTTCCTACACCAAAGCGTACGCCGATATCACGATAGGTCATAGGATCACATCCAAGCCCGCACCTCATTTTTATAGCCCCTACCTCTCGTTCTGTAAGAACAGATAAGACGTTATATGGTTGGGGTATGTCCTTTGGATCTATATCCTTTTCTTTGTCTGGCCATTCCTCAAATACATTGGCCCAAAAATTCTGCGTGGGGGTATACTCTTTTGAATATACATGTGTATCGTTGTGCATTATCTTTTTACTCCTTTCAGAATACAAAATATTCCTACAGGGCAAAAACCAGCCGTAGGGTAGATGAGTTATCCTTTACGGAAAAACTAACCCATCAACTCTACGGCTGAAAGTAAGTATATAAATGTTCATAGTTATAACCAATAGTGGTTATAATACCACCTTATTCTAACATAAACGGTGTTAAGTGTCAATGCGATCATAATCTCTCACTACCCTTACAACAAGTGTGTACTTATTTGGAGAACAATTCACTTGTCTGCTCAAAAAAGATACGCAAAAATGGCCGTGGGTGCAAATTTAAAGAACGGGTGCAAACGGGTGCAAAGAGAAAGACAGTGGGTGCATCGTGTTTTTTTGCTCCCTTTCAAGAACCTGCTCAAAGATGACTTAAGCGCTGTTATTTCTTAATTAAATAAATAGTTTTCAGTTCAAAACAACAGAAAACCCCTTGAAATAAGGGGTTTTCTTTACTTTGAGATTGTCTCAAGGTGACGTCTAATTTTGGCTCCGGCGACTGGGTTCGAACCAGTAACCTCGAAGTTAACAGCTTCTTGCTCCACCATTGAGCTACGCCGGAATACAAGTGATATTATATACGCGACCACTTGAGTTAGTCAACTGTTATGACTTTGGCTGAGTTTTTAGATAATCGATCAAACGAGTTTTCATTGCGACGTGTGCCCCATCTAGCCCTAAAACTTTCAGCGCGCCGACTAAAACATATATTTCATCTAGCGAATCCTGGGAATGCGATTCATTAAATTCATCAAACTTGCTATTTACAGCGTTAATGAGCCATTTTTCTTGGGCTGGAGTTGGAGCTTTGCGAACTGGTGAATCATCCAGATGTGTCGTCACTACCTCGAGTGAACGGGCCGAACGATCGCGTTTACGCAAGTAACCCTTGGCCATCAAACCATCAATATGAACCGCCACAGTCGAAACTGATTTATACCCCAGCGCACGCATAATCTCACGATAGCTAGGTCCGTAACCGTGCCCTTGGATAAAACCATCAACAAAATTCAACAATTCCCTTTGACGTTTACTGGATCGTTGTTCGCTCATAAATCAATTATATTCCTATTCTTGGGATATATAACAATCGCTGCTAATCCCCACCAAATAATCGCAATCGTATCATCCACCCATACCGGCAATAACATACCGATTAGTGCCAAACCTACACCGCTGGCAAATACGCCTAAACTTAACCAATTACTTCGCAGTTTCCATAGCCGATAAATTATTAATCCAAAGATAACAATAAAACCAACCAACCCCAACCAACCGATCTCATGGGCAGTGAATAAATATTGGTTTTCGATTATTTCTTGGTTATTACTATATAACGAGGCAGACCCAGTACTGCCTATACCAGCCCCTAACGGTTGTCTGACTAATTGGTTAATACCATCCTGCAGAGAATTAATGTGTCCTTCATTAGAACTGATGTTACTACCGCCGCTAGGGTTTTCATGAAGTAATACATTAGACATAAACTGGTTACCCGTAATCATATAGACACCTGCCGTTAGTATAATCATAGATAAACCAATAGTTATCCACATTTTAGTGGATAACTTATGAAACACAGTAGTAGCTAGTACTATCGCAACCGACAATACTGCCGCTATCAGCGCACTACGCGAATAACTAGACCAAAGCGCAACTAACCCGCCAAACAATAGAGCTATTGTAATAATTATCGAGGTTTTTGTCCTCTTAATCTTATTCTTAGAAATTGCCGCTACAGCTATCGCTAAAACAATGACCGAATACGCACCTAATGGATTAGGCCCGCGCAGAGTACTATTAATTCGAATGAAATCGTTGTTCTGGTCGACAGTTAAGTATGGGCTAATTGTATTTATATTGTAGCCAATATATTTCAAAATATCGTGCGGTAATATGAATACCTGTAATATTGCAAAAATCAAAACAATCAGCGCACCGGCTATACCGACACGAATGAATATTTTACGATACTCAGGATATAAATTAATAGCAATATATACCAAAGCAAAGAAAAATACATAACGTAAATCAATCGCCAGCCCAGCCAGACTAGCAGCTACACCATGAAAGTTATAGATCAGCAATGCCAGATGCAACGCAGCATAAGCCGCAATTATTAGAATTATGGGGTCACGCAATATTTTAGTTTTATTGGTCTTATATAATAAAAATATAGTGATAACACCTGCCACAAGCATCAGTATCTCTTTCCAAGATTTGATCAGTAAACTATGGCCAGGAAATAACGTGCCCATAGCCACACTGAATGGCGCATGCAGCACTATGCCACCAAATACAACTAGCAATATGCCGACATAAATTTTACTTAACACTAGTTGCTTATGCTGTTTCACTAGCTATTATTGTACCCCAAGATGTTATAATTGTATTACCGATGCTAGGCAAGAATACAAAACTTTATAGTTTGCTATTAATTATTATCGATACAATCGTACTGCTGGGCGCTTTTACGGTGTCTTATATAGCCCGAGTTCAGTACGATCCTCGCCCACTCTTAATAAACGTTCACGCTTATGACTATTTACGTACTTTTATATTAATAGTCCCCTTTTGGATTTTAATATTTGCAGTACTTGGGTTATATCAATCCAACACCTATAACCGCCGTCTGGTTGAATGGTCTAAAATAGCCATTGGTTCGTTTATCGGTATTTTACTAGTCATAGGTTGGCAATACGCCAGTGGTAGGGATATATTCCCAGCCAGGTTAGTGGCTGTCTATGGATTATTTGCAGCCTTTGGCTTGATTGTAATTGAACGTGAAACACTCAGATTAATTCGCGGTCTGATGTTTAGATGCGGACGAGGTATTAACCGAGTTCTATTAATAGGTACGACAAACGCCACCAAAGATATCGCACGTAACCTAGCGGACACCGTAAAAAGTGGCTATGAAATAGTCGCTATCGCCGGCCCTAAAAAGAACGTGCCTGATGAGTTGAATATCCGACATTATCCTTTAGCAGAAACCGCTCTACGCGATATTAAAACAAATAGAGTAACCATGATCATTCAGACCGATCTGTACGATTCAACTGAACGTAATCAAAAAATTCTAGGCGCTGCTCAGTCTAATCATATTAGTTATAGTTTTATCCCAGGTGAACCCGAATTCTATTCAGGCAAGAATACTATCGACGTGTTTTTAGGCTATCCAATGATATCAGTTTACCAAACGCCATTAGTTGGTTGGGGAGCAATCGCCAAAAGATTCTTTGATATGATAGTTAGCCTGCTATTAGTTGTTATTCTATCCCCCGTTATTCTGGTGATTTTTATCATCAAAAAGATTTTCGATCCAGGCCCAGCATTTTATATCAGCAAACGCCTCAGTCGTTTTTCGAAACCAATTAGGCTAATAAAGTTCCGTAGTATGAGTGCTAAATACGGTAGTCGTGATGCCGCCGAAGAATTTCATGAAATGGGTCGTGATGATTTGGCAATCGAATATAATAAAAATCGCAAAGTCGAAAATGATCCACGCATCACCCGTTTCGGAAAGTTCCTACGCGACACCTCGCTAGATGAATTGCCCCAAATCTTTAATGTACTAAAAGGTGACTTGAGTTTAGTTGGACCACGCCCTATTCTACCCCAAGAGACAAAATTAGCCCACGGCCGCACGGCATTGTTGCATAGTGTTCAATCTGGTGTTACTGGTCTATGGCAAGTATCGGGTCGTAGTGAATTGTCATTTGATGAACGTATCGAACTAGAGTTATTTTATGCCCAAAACTGGACATTCTGGCTAGACATTAAAATCCTATTTAAAACAATAGGGGTTGTACTGAGAAAAAAAGGAGCTAAATAATGGCCGCTCCTAAAATCGCCATCATAGCCGATTGGCTAACTAATATGGGTGGTGCTGAGAATGTCGTCCTAGCTATCCACGAAATATTTCCTAATGCACCGATATATACCTCGACGTTCACGCCCGAAACAATGCCAGCTTTTGCTAAATTAGACGTCCGCACTACCTATTTACAGAATCTACCAAAACCACTACGTAAATTGCACAAGTTTCTGCCAATACTACGCGTTAACGCATTCCGTAAACTCGATCTATCTGACTTTGACATTATAATCAGCAGTTCCAGTGCCGAATCTAAACAAGTTCGAAAAACCAGACCAGACCAGATTCATATTTGTTATTGCCACACACCAATCCGCTATTATTGGAGCCACTACAGTGAATACCGCCAAGATCCAGGTTTCGGTAAACTAAATTGGCTAATTCGTTTGATGATGCCATTAATGATCCCACCGCTCAAAAAAGCCGATTATAGAGCAGCTCAAAGCGTTGACGTTTTCATCGCCAACAGCAGCGAAGTTCAAAAACGCATCAAAGAATATTATGGCAAAAATTCTACAGTCATTTACCCCCCCGTTGACGTTGACCGTTTTACGCCAGCTCGCGAACGGGGCGATTATTATGTCGCCCTAGGTCGTCAGGTGCCGTATAAGCGCATCGATCTAGCTGTTGCAGCTGCAACCCAACTTGGTACCAAATTACACGTCTATGGTAATGGCAGCGAACATCAGAACCTAGTAGATATGGCTGGGCCTACTGTACAATTTTTCACCGATAGGTTTGGCGATGCATCAGACGACATCGTCACCGAGGCCTTAAACAACGCTAAGGGCTATATTTTTCCAGCCGAAGAAGATTTTGGTATCGTAATGGTCGAAGCCCTAGCTGCTGGTGCTCCAGTTATCGCCTATGGCAAAGGCGGCGCACTCGATATAGTACAGAATAACGAAAGCGGCATACTATTCCAGGAACAATCAGTCGCAGCCGTAGCTAATGCCATAAAACAATCAGAACGAGTAACTTTCCTGCCAGGCACATTACGCCGCAAAGCTAAACGCTTCGACAAGAGTTTATTTACAACTAAAATCAGTAAAATTGTCACCGACCAGATTATTCGACAGTAACACTCTTAGCTAGATTGCGCGGTTGGTCAACATCATTACCTCTGGCAACAGCTATGTAATAGGCGAGCAGTTGTTGGGCGACATTCAGAACTATGGGTGATAATAAATCCAGCTTGGTATTTATTTTCAGGACTTCTTCGGCATCGATTTTTACATCACTATTGGTTATCGCTAAAATATGTCCACCCCTAGCGTTAACTTCAGCCACAGCGCTCAAGCTTTTATCTAACAGCCAATTATTAATCAACAAGGCCACTTCAAAGAAACTATCATCTACCAGTGCAATCGGCCCATGCTTTAGTTCACCAGCCGCATACCCTTCGGCCTGAATATACGAAATCTCCTTTAATTTCAATGCACCTTCCATCGCTACTGGGTATAGCGTATCGCGACCAAAATAAAGAGCATGTTCGTATTTCGAATAACGTTTGGCTATTTTAGCTATCTTGGTTTTATAATTTTTAGTTACGTTCTCGATCTCGTCAGGCAGCTGCGCTAGCTCATCGATATATCTGGAAACGTCTTGCAGGCTCGCCCCTTTGGCTTGAGCTAACTGAATACCTAACATAGTAATAGTGGCTACCTGCGAGGTAAATGCCTTGGTCGAAGCCACGGATATTTCAGGTCCAGCATGAACATAAACACCGCCGTCAACTTCACGAGCAATAGTCGAACCAACAACATTTATAATACCTAGAACCTTTACACCACGACGTTTAATCTCGCGTAAACAAGCCAACGTATCAGCCGTTTCGCCAGACTGTGACACTACGATCGCCACCGTATTTTTCGGTAAATGAAATGACCGATAGCGTAATTCCGAGGCTACTGCCACATCAATCGTTAGACCGTCAACTAGTTGTTCTAAATAATACGATCCCAGCAGTCCAGCATAATAAGCAGTTCCACAACCAATAATAGTCAAATGCTCAATATTACGAAGCTCTTCGGGACCAAGGTTTAGACCGCCTAGTTTGACCGATTTATCACTAACATTTATTCGCCCACTAAGTGTCGAGCGAAGGGTTTGCGGTTGTTCACAAATCTCTTTTAGCAAAAAGTGGTCATAGCCCTGTTTTTGGATAGCCTGCATATCAACTTCGATAGTCTCAACCTTGGCAGATATCGGATGCGAGGCTAGATCGCATAATTTAACGCCATCACGATTACAAACCGCCATTTCACCATCATTCAAATAGATTGCTTGTGTCGTATAACCGATCAATGCCGAAGCATCACTAGCGATATATGTCTCATCATCTCCAACCCCAATAATCAATGGGCTACCAGAACGGGCCACGACAATCTCGTCAGGATTACGAACCGAGACAACCGCGATTCCGTAAGTGCCAACGACCAATTTCAAAGCTTGAGCTACCGCATCTAATAGTGTTGTCTGATTATCATAAAAAGAATCAATTAACGCCGCCAAAACTTCCGTATCAGTTTGGGTTATGAATTTATGAGATTTTAAACCGACTTTGAGTTCCTTGTAATTCTCGATAATGCCATTATGCACTAGAAAAATATCACCAGACCGATGTGGGTGAGCATTAACTTCAGATGGTTCACCATGGGTAGCCCAACGAGTATGCCCGATACCCAGAGTGTCGCTAGATGCCTTTTTATTTATTAACAATCCTAACTCGGCAACTTTACCTTTGGCCCTGGCCAAGGTCGACTTGCCTTTTGAACTAATCGTAACAATACCAGCCGAGTCATAACCGCGATATTCCAACCTACGCAAACCGCCAATTAAATAAGGTTGCGCTTCTTTATTGCCTATATATCCTACGATTCCGCACATATTAGTGACCCTCCTAGGTTAAGATTGTAATTTTTTGGCTACCTCGCCAGTTCTATGACTGACATCTTTGCGAGAAACTAATATACCATCAGGTGTGTTAACGACTACTATATTGTCTAGTCCAATAACCGCAATCGGCTTGTCACTTTCTTCGTTACGAATATAAACATTAGTGACGTCAATTGCATGAATATTATCACCGGAGTAGTAATTACCGCTCTCGTCTCTGGGCACAACATCATGCAGATCCTTGAACGAGCCAACATCCATCCAATCAAAATTAGCAGCAACTACCGCTAAACTCTTGGCTTTTTCGATCAGGGCGATATCTATGACCTGGTTATCAAATTCTAAATATTTTTCATTATATTCTGGATTATGGATATTAGGCATTGATGCTAATATTTCGAAATTATTATATAGATCAGGTGCACTTAATCTCATCTCACCCAAAAAAGTACTGACCGAACCTACAAAATACCCACAATTCCATAGATAATTACCTGATTCAACGTATTTCTTGGCAGTTTCATAATCTGGTTTTTCTTTGAAAGATTCAACATCAAAAACACCGCCGTCTGTTTGTTTTATACCGTCACGTTCAATATAGCCAAATCCAGTTGATGGAAAAGTTGGCTCGATACCAATTAATGTAATCTGATTATTAGCCTGCGAGACCTTGGCAGCCAGGGCGAATGATCTAGCGAAACCACCAATATCACGCACATGATGATCTGAATGGATAAAAGCTACTGGCTCGTCGTGGTCATGCAAGCGCGAAATAGCATCAAGTGCAAATATAATACAATGCGCAGTACCTCGTCGACCTGGTTCAATCAGAAAGGCTTCATTAGGTAGTTCGGGTAATTGTTCTCGCACTAAATCAGAATGACTAGCCTCAGTGACGACATATACTTTGTCACTTATTCTAGTTGCACGATCATATGCTGTTTGCAATAACGTACGATCACCCGTTAATTTTAATAAGTGTTTAGGATACTTTGAAGTTGATAGTGGCCATAGGCGAGTTCCTGACCCGCCAGCTATAATTACTGTAATCATAGTTCTATTATATATCAAACAACGTCGACCTTGGCGCTCGACATTATATTAGGCTATAATAATAGTATGACTAAACTGCTTATAACCGGTGGGGCTGGGTTCATCGGATCGAATTTTGTGCATTATACTATTAAAAATCGGCCAGAATATGACATCACTGTCATAGATAATCTCACCTACGCCGGTAACTTGAATAGTTTAGAAAAAGTAATCGACAAGATTAAATTCATAAAGGGTGACATCTGTAATCGTGAGCTAATGGATAAATTAATTAGCGAAACTGATATAGTAGTACATTTTGCAGCCGAATCTCATAATGACAATAGTTTACGTGACCCTTGGCCTTTTATACAAAGTAACCTAATAGGGACAGCTACAATACTAGAAGCTATACGTAAATATAATAAACGCCTTCACCACATAAGCACCGACGAAGTATATGGCGACTTAGACATTGATGATCCAGCTAAATTTACCGAAACAACCCCATATAATGCCAGTAGCCCCTATTCCAGTACTAAAGCTGGTTCCGATTTGCTAGTAAAAGCTTGGGTTAGAAGTTTCGGCATAAAAGCTACTCTATCTAATTGTTCAAATAATTACGGTCCTTACCAACATATTGAAAAATTCATACCTAGACAAATAACCAATATATTAAGTAACATTTCGCCTAAATTATATGGATCTGGCGAGCAAGTCCGTGATTGGATTCATGTTGACGACCATAATAGTGCCGTGCACACCATTCTAGATAAAGGTACTATTGGCGAGCTTTATCTAATCGGCGCTAACGGGGAACAGAATAATAAATATGTCCTCGAGACCATATTAGAACTAATGGGCAAAGATAAAATCGCCTATGAGCACGTCAACGATCGCCCCGGACACGATCAGCGCTACGCTATCGATAGTACAAAGATTCGCACAAAATTAGGCTGGGTTCCAAAATACACAGATTTACGCGCAGGGCTACAAGCTACTATCGATTGGTATAGTAATAATGAAAGCTGGTGGCGAAATGAAAAAAATGCAGTAGAAGCCGCTTACAAACAGAGAGGACAATAGAGATGTTAGAAAAAGACAACCTTGAATTCAGTAAGGAATTAGAGCTCAAAGAAACTACCATTCCAGGTCTTATTATCTGCGACTTGCCTGTTTACGGAGATTCACGCGGCTGGTTTAAAGAAAACTACCAAAAAGAAAAAATGGAAAGATTAGGTCTGCCTGATTTCAAGATAGTTCAAAATAATATATCATTCAACGCCGAAAAAGGCGTTACACGCGGCATCCATGCCGAACCTTGGGATAAGTTTATATCGATCGGTTCAGGTAGAGTTTTTGGCGCTTGGGTTGACCTACGCGAAGGTGATAGCTTTGGATCGGTCTTTACTGCCGAACTTGATCCAACAAAAGCGATTTTTGTACCCCGTGGTGTCGGCAATTCATTTCAGGCACTCGAAGATAACACCGTCTACACTTATCTAGTCAGCGATCATTGGACAGCCGAGGCTCAATCTCAATATACTTTTCTAAATCTAGCAGACAAAACAGCTAATATTAATTGGCCAATCCCATTAGAACAAGCTGAGCTATCTGACAAAGACAGATTTCACCCTCAAATATCCGAGGTAAAGCCGATGAAACCAAAAAAGACATTAATAACCGGCTCTAACGGTCAGCTAGGAAAAGCTTTACGCATTGAATTCCCAGATGCTGAATTTACAGATTCTAAAGAACTTAATATTACAGATAAGCACCTAGAAAATCTACGATCATGGCGACAATATGACACAATAATAAATACAGCAGCCTATACTGCCGTCGATAAAGCCGAGACACTAGAGGGTCGTCGAGCCGCCTGGGAAGTTAATGCCAAAGCAGTAGCTACACTAGGAAAAATCGCAGTTAAATATAACATCACATTAGTGCACATCTCGAGCGACTATGTATTTGACGGTAAAAATAACATCCATACCGAGGACGAATTATTCAGCCCACTCGGTACATACGGTCAGACTAAAGCCGCTGGTGATATCGCGGTTAGCGAAGTGCCAAAACATTATAATATACGCTCAAGCTGGATAGTTGGTGACGGTAATAATTTCGCAAAAACCATGCTTACATTAGCAAAAAAAGATATCAAGCCTAGCGTGGTTAATGATCAAATTGGACGTTTAACATTTACTGACGATCTAGCCAAGGGTATAAAACATCTAATAAGTTCTAATGCCCCTTATGGCACATATAATCTAACCGGTGACGGTGAGCCAGCTAGTTGGGCTGATATGGCTAAAAACGTATACGAATTAGCTGGTAAGAACCCTGATGACGTCATACCGGTCTCGACCGAAGAATATTATGCTGGTAAAGAATTTATTTCTCCACGCCCAGCCAATAGCACGCTTAGCCTTGATAAAATAAAATCTACTGGTTTCACACCCACCGACTGGCGCCAATCTTTAATTAACTATATAAAGAGAGAGGATGAAAAATAATGAAGGGAATTATTTTAGCTGGCGGATCAGGATCTAGGCTTTGGCCAATCACCATAGGCATCAGCAAACAATTAATGCCTATATACGACAAACCCATGGTCTATTACCCGCTCACGACTTTGATGTTATCTGGTATAAAAGATATTTTGATTATCACAACCCCAGATGATCAATCACAATTCAAGAGGTTACTTGGTGACGGATCGCAATGGGGAATCAAATTGAGTTATGCAATTCAACCATCTCCTGATGGGCTAGCCCAGGCTTTTATAATTGGCGAGGAGTTTATAGGTAAAGACAAGGTCGCTCTAGTACTTGGAGATAATATTTTCCACGGCAACGAACTGAGTAAATCACTCAAGGGCTGCATTAACCCTGATGGCGGCAATGTATTCGCTTACCGCGTATCAGATCCTGAACGTTACGGCGTGGTTGAGTTCGATAACAATAATACCGCAATTTCTATAGAAGAAAAACCGATTAATCCAAAATCAGATTATGCTGTAGTTGGTCTATATTACTACGATAATGATGTGGTCGAAATCGCCAAGCAAGTCACACCAAGTGATCGTGGCGAGCTAGAAATAACATCAATCAATGCCGAATATCTAAAACGTGGTAAATTAACAGTTACAACCCTGGATCGTGGTGATGTATGGCTAGACACAGGCACAATCGATAGTATGACTGATGCATCCGACTATGTTAGAGTAATTCAAAAACGCACCGGTAAGATCATCGGTAGCCCAGAAGAAATTGCTTATCACGCAGGCTATATCAATAAAGAACAATTCGAGAGCCTAGCCAAACCACTTAAAAAATCAGGTTACGGTGAGTACCTATTGAGCCTATTATAAATATTATGAAAACAAAACCACCATTAAAAATATGCGTAGTTATTCCAGCCTTTAACGAAGCTAGTGTTATCGGCGACACTATCTCTAGTTTAATAAATACATTCAAAGATACTCCGTATTCATTAGAGGTAGTTGTAGTTAACGATGCATCAAAGGATAAAACCAGCGACATCGCTAAAAAACACAGAATTACCGTTATTGATCATATCTTAAATACTGGCGCTGGTGGTGCTACGGCGACCGGGCTCAGCTATGCCGAACAAAACAACTTTGATATTGCAGCGACCATGGATGCTGATGGTCAACATGCAGCTGAAGATATAATTAACGGCATACATGAAATTATAAAGCGTAATGACGATTTACTAATAGGTAGTCGACTAATCAACAAAGAAGGTATGTCGAGAACTAAAATCATAGGCAACAAAGGTCTAAGTCTGATAACCCGCGCATTATTTGGTATCAACTCCACAGACTCACAATCTGGGTTGCGTATTTTCTCTAGAAGAGCACTAGAAAGTCTGCGATGGAAGACTAGTGGTTACGAATTCTGTAGCGAAATGTTATGGCGCGCCAGGCAAGTAAACTTACGTATAAGCGAATATCCAATCAAAGCTATTTATACCGAATATTCAAAATCTAAAGGCCAAAATAACTGGAATGCAGTTAATATAGTTAAAAGCCTGTTAAAACAAAGAATAACGGAGTTATTAGGATGAGTCGATACACGCTTCTCTTGTTATTAAATTTACCTTTTATAGTCTTGTCGGTTATAGGCGCTATAACTAGCTATAAATTAAAGCATTCTACAAAGAAACGTCTAGTGGTACAGATTTTTATATGGTTAGTGGTGTTAATAGGGTTAGCCTCAGCGGAATATATATATAATTGGCTATTTCAACACCAATTAACCCAAACCGAACCGCTTAGTTTATTCGATGTAATACAGATTACCGCAATCGTTATAGTATTCTATATCGCAAACCGCTCACATACTAAAATCGAGAATCTCGAGAAACGCATTCAGGATCTACATCAAGAATTATCCATAAGATTATCCGGTAAAAATAAATCATGAATAACATTATTAATAATATGCAAAAATATTTCGCTAATCCAAAAAATAGGCTAATTTTAATATGGTCCTCCCTAGCACTTATAGCTATAGTGCTATTTTTTTGTTTTGCTTATTCGGATATCCTGATAACAACAAAGGATAGTTTAAACTTATGGCAAATATTATTTAACGGTCATCCATTAGATTTCTATTCAATTAATTATGGCCTGGTCGTAGATAAATTTTTGCCAGTCGCTACAAAAGTTTGTTACGAAATACCTATTTTTATTGTATTTGCTATCTGGAACTTTCCTCTTTGGATCGCACAAAGCATTTTTCATGTATCAATTACTACGTCATTTTTATGTATGATATGGCTAAAATCAATACTCGTAGTGTTCTTGGCATTATGTGTATGGGTGATAAAAAAGATATGCACAGAGATAAAAATAGACAATAAACACATTTCTTGGGTTATCTTTGCCTTTATATCATCACCCCTACTACTAATATCTCTATTCATCATGAGTCAATATGATATTATTGCGATTTTCTTTATGCTACTAGGTATATGGATGTACATAAGAGGCAATACAAAATGGTTTATCATTTGGTTCTCTATTGCCATTCTGCTAAAACTATTCGCATTATTTATATTCATTCCACTAATCCTGCTGAGTAACAAAAAAATGCTTAATATTGCTAAATGCGCATTATTAGGGCTAGCGCCTTTGGCTATCATCAAGCTGATATCTTCGCATATGCCTATGTATAAAGAATCGATGTCTGGATTCTCGGACGAAATGCTTTCTAAATTATTCGCCCAAGGTATTAATGTGAATCTTGGGTCGGCCTCGTTATTTTGCATTGCTCTAATCGCTATATGTATTTTTTGTTACATGAAGACCGTTAAAAATAAAGAGGAACTTAGTAAGTTTAGTATATACATACCATTATTCGTCTTCTCGTGTTTCTTCATGTTTGTCAATTTTCATCCATACTGGATCATACTAGTAACCCCATTTATAGCCATAACGTTATTCCAAAACTTTGACAAATTAAGAATAAATATATTATTGGATATGATATCCTCTACTGCTATTATAATAACCCCTATATTCGCCTATTACTGGTGTTATGGACCCCTACTAATCGAGAGAATGTTACTACCAAAGTTATTTGGCTCAACTTACGGAGTAGATCTCAAGTACCATTTTATGTCAGAGTTTTTATCTAAATTTGAAATCCAAAAGTACGTACCATTCCTATTAGCAACCTACGTAACTTGTATTACTGCAATGCTAATAATTAATTTCCCCAATGACAGCAAAAAGAAAGAGAGAGTTAACTCAGATAAAATTGAATGGGGCTTATTATTCGTCAGGATGTTAATAATAGTACCAATACCTATACTGATGATATTCTGTTATTTCCACGCTAAATAATAGACATTATGAAAACTATTATAAAAAATCTTATTCAGCGCAAAGAAGTTAGATTCTTGATAGTAGGCATAATAAATACTGCCGTCGGCTATGGTTCTTATGCAATATTATTATCAATTGGAACACAGTATCTAATAGCCAATACCATAGCAACGATAATAGGAATAATAAACAGCTATCTATGGAACCGATTTTTTACATTCAATAGTAAAAACAAAGCCTTAGCTGAAATAGCTAGGTTCTTCTCAGTCTACCTAGTTAGTTATTGTTTTAGCATGCTGTTTTTATATCTAATAGTTGGCCACTTCAATATCAATACCTACCTTGCTGGTGTATTGAATATAATTAGCACGACCATAATAAGTTGGTATGGACATAAAAACTTTAGTTTCAAAGATAATAATAAAATATAAACATAGTACTTTGTATTCAATAACCCTACCTCTTGGTCGACAAATGTTTACTGGTGTATACTAGGATAAAGTAAGGTTTTATAAGTTCAAAAAACACCAGGCAATCTATTTTTTAATTAATATTCATGGGAGTTACAATATGAAGCAAGGGGTAGATTTAAAAAAAATTAAATCCGAGATACTAATCACGCTACTCGGCATGTATAAAGGCGCAGGAGCTGGTCATATAGGCTCATCTCTATCGTGTTTGGATATTTTAGTAGTATTATATTTTTCTCAAATGAGACAAAATGATAAATTTATTCTATCAAAAGGCCATGCAGCCGCAGTACTTTATGCCGTTCTTAATAAAAAAGGCAATGTAAGCGATGAGCAGTTAGCTACTTACTATAAGGATGGGACATACCTACCCGCCCATCCACCATGTGGAAATAATAAAATCAACGGCGTTGATTTTGGAACTGGTAGTTTAGGCCACGGCCTATCACTAGCTACCGGTCTAGCATTCTCCGCAAAATTACAGAAAAAAGACACCAAGATATATTGTGTCGTTTCCGATGGAGATTGTAATGAAGGCTCAACCTGGGAAGCTGCTATGTTTGCCGCTCAACATAAACTCGATAATCTAGTAGTTATTTTTGATAATAACAAATTGCAAGGTTTTGGACGATCCGAAGATGTCATCAACCTTGAACCAGTAATAGATAAATGGAAAGCCTTTAATTTTGAAGTTTTTGAAGCAAAAAACGGGAACGATCTAGATGATCTACAAAAACAATTCGACTCAATAAATAAATCAAAATCAGACAAACCTAAATGCATCGTCACCAGGACATTAAAAGGCAGCGGAGTTTCATTTATGACCGATAAGTTAGAGTGGCATTACCTACCCATGAACGACGACCAATTTACACAAGCGATAAGTGAAGTTAGGGGATTAGATGCGTAGACAATTTTCAGCAACAATGGAAGAAATATCAAACAATAACGACAAGATCGTATTCCTAACTGGCGATTTAGGGTTTATGGCCCTAGAAAACGTTCGCGAAGCACTTGGTGAAAGATTCGTTAATGCTGGGGTATCCGAGCAAAATATGATATCTATGGCAGCATCACTCGCCTCTGATGGCTTTACGCCAATTTGTTACAGCATCGCTCCTTTTACGGTTTTTAGACCAGCAGAACAAATAAGACTGGATGTATGCTTGCATAATAAAAACGTAAAGATCGTTGGTAATGGTGGCGGTTATGGCTACGGCATAATGGGTAGCACCCACCATGCTATCGAAGATATAGGGGTTTTATCAACCTTCCAAAATATGACCTGCTATATTCCTTTTTGTCGTGAAGATGTCGATACAACAATCAAGAACATGCTCAAAAAAGTCGGACCAGGATATTTGAGGCTCGGTAGTGGCGAACTTCCAGAAGGCATCAAACTACCTGCCTACGCCCCCATAAGAAAGGTGATATCTGGCGACGAGATAACTGTAATCGCACTCGGACCAATCGCCCTAAATGCCCTAGATGCCTTGAAACAATCACAGATTAGCGGTGATTTATTCGTTATATCAGAAGTACCAATACTTAAATTATCAAAAGAAATAATCGAAAGTATCCAAAAAACTAAAAAAGTTATAATCGTCGAAGAACACGTTCAACGAGGCGGTATAGCCGAGAATATCTCATTGTTGATTCTGCAAAATGGATTATCGCCAAAGGTAATGAACTTCTGTGCGCTAGGATATCCAAACGGAAAATACGGAAGCCAAAAATATCATCAGGAACTTTGTAAACTCGACGCTAAATCAATAACTAAATCATTAAAGGAATTAATAAATGAAAGCTAATCCCCTAACTGCCGATAATTGGTCATCCAAGGAAATAGAGGAAGCTCGGTCTCTGGATGGACCAATTTTGATAGTCGGGGCTTCTGGTTTTGTTGGTGCAAAAATGTATTATAGTCTCGCAAATATACGCGATGACGTATACGTAATATCAAAACATGCCAAACAAAGCTGGCGATTAGCCTTCGCTAATATGGATCATATTATAAATCTAGATATTCTAGATTTCGAAGCATTAAAAGAATTCATCGACAATCTTAAACCAAAAACTATATTCAACTTCTCTGCTTACGGTGCTTATTCTAGGCAGACCGACACAAGGCGAATATACCAAACCAACTATATAGGTGTATCCAATCTAATAAGCGCACTCCAGGATAGTGGTTGTAGTGCCTTTGTCCAAGCAGGCAGCTCATCGGAATATGGTCTCAACTGTCAGGGTCCAAAGGAAACGGATGAACTTTCACCGAATAGCGACTACTCTGTTTCGAAAATCGGTGTCGCTTATATGCTCAAATATTATGGTAAATTCTTTAATTTCCCTGGTGTAAATCTCAGACTCTATTCTATTTATGGGCCATTCGAAGAACGAGACAGGCTAGTGCCAAATCTAGTATCCCACTGTTTAGATGGCGAATACCCCAACCTAGTTAATAAGGACATATCTAGAGACTTCGTTTATATTGATGACTGCAACAGCGCTTTCGTAAAAGCTGCTTTGACGGCCTGCAAAACAAACCCCGGAATCTCAATAAATATCGCTACCGGCAAAAAGACGACATTAGAAACCGTCGCCCAAACAGCCAAGAAAGTATTCAAATTAAAAAGTGAGCCAGTTTTTGGTAGTATGGCTAGCCGTAAATGGGATCTAACTGATTGGTATGGTGACCCTAGTTGCGCAAATAATATATTGGGCTGGAAAGCTAGGACAGATTTCGAACATGGTCTCAAATTAACTGCAGACTGGGAAAAGAAATCCAGCGAACTACTAAAACATGTGTCTGTTCCGGTTAAAGAAAAAAAGATAACAGCTATTTTTGCCTGCTACAAGGACAACCAAGCAATACCAGTTATGTACGAACGTACGAGTAAGGTATTGAAAGATAGCGGTTATGATTACGAGATAATTTTTGTTAATGATGGCAGTCCAGCAGATGACGAGAAAGTAATCAACAGAATATCCGCCTCAGACAATCACGTCATAGGTATTAGCCACTCTCGTAACTTTGGATCACAATCCGCTTTTATTAGTGGCATGGAAGTTTCGTCTGGTGATGCTGTAGTTCTAATGGACGGTGACGGCCAAGACCCACCAGAAGTTATCGAAGAATTCATCAAAAAATGGGAAGAAGGCTACGACATAGTTTACGGCCAAAGAGTAAAACGAATAGCTCCCCTTTATATGCAGTTATTCTATAAATTATTTTATAGAATATTCAAAAAGCTATCTGACATCAAAATCCCCGTAGATGCTGGGGACTTCTCTTTGATCGACAAACGAGCGGTTGTACATATGCTGAATTTTACTGAAAAAGATATATTCCTACGCGGTTTAAGGGCTTGGGTAGGCTTTAAGCAAATCGGCGTGCCTTACGAACGTCCCGAGCGTTTATTTGGTAAAAGTACCAATAACTTCCAAAAGAACATTTGGTGGGCTAAAAAAGGTATATTTTCATTCAGTACAAAACCTTTATATTACATACAAGCAATTGGCTCTCTATTCTTTGTATTTACTATGGGACTTGGCGTTTATTACTTAATAAACTATATATTGTATCCGCCAAAGGACGCCCCAGGTATAACCACTATTATCCTATTAGTGTTAATGCTTGGTAGTATTCAGCTTATATCACTTAGTATCGTCGGTGATTACGTTGGAAAAATAATGGAAGAAGTCAAAAACAGACCTAAGTTCATTAGAAATAAAATAATTTACAGTGGAACTCAATATATTACAGCCAAAGAAGTTGGTAATATAATTGAGGAGCTTAAAAACTCAAAACAATAACCAAACTACCCCATGTTCTATCTATAAAACCGCTATTTATGGTAGAATTAGAGTAGATAAATAATCTTTGGAGTATTATGTTTAAAGACAAAACACTACTGATAACTGGTGGAACCGGATCGTTTGGTAACGCGGTACTAAAACGCTTCTTAGATACCGATATCAAGGAAATTCGTATTTTTTCTCGCGACGAGAAAAAACAAGATGATATGCGCAAAGCATATAAAAATGACAAGTTAAAATTCTATATCGGCGATGTCCGCAATATCGATAGCATTCGCGAAGCAGTAAAAGGTGTTGATTATATATTTCACGCCGCCGCCCTAAAGCAAGTACCGTCTTGTGAGTTCTTCCCAATGGAAGCGGTTCGTACTAATATCTTAGGGACTGATAATATGCTTACAGCTGCAATCGATGCTGGTGTTAAAAAAGTAGTTTGTTTATCAACAGATAAAGCCGCATACCCTATTAATGCTATGGGAACATCAAAAGCTATGATGGAAAAAGTTATCATAGCTAAATCCCGCAATGTCGACCCAGTTAACACCATTATCTGTTGTACTCGATACGGTAACGTTATGGCATCAAGAGGCTCCGTAATACCATTGTTCATCGACCAGATTAATACAACCCAGCCGATGACTATTACCGACCCAAATATGACACGGTTCCTAATGAATCTAGATGAGGCTGTTGACTTAGTATTATTTGCATTCGAACACGCACAACAGGGCGATTTATTCGTCCAGAAATCACCTGCTAGTACCGTCGGTGATTTAGCGCAGGCGATAAAAGAATTGTTTAAATCCAATAACGAGATCAAGATAATTGGCACTAGACATGGTGAAAAGGCCGATGAAACATTACTTACCCGCGAAGAAAAATCCAAAGCAGTTGATCTTGGTGGCTACTTTAGAGTACCAGCTGATAACAGAGACCTAAATTATGACCAGTATTTCACCGAGGGTAAAGAAAAGGCCCCAGAAATTACAGAGTATACATCCAGCAATACAGAACGCCTCGACATAGAAGGCGTAAAGAAAAAATTACTCACTGTTGATTACGTAACCGAAGAGCTAAAGAAAAAAGGTTAAGGATGATGAAAACCGTACTAGTAACGGGCTCGTCTGGCTTTATCGGAAAAAACCTGTGCGCTAAAATTGAGCAATTAAGAGATATTGAAATTTTACATTTCGACAGTAGCAATACCTCTAAAGATTTAGAGGAGTTTCTAGACAAAGCGGACTTTATATTTCATCTGGCCGGCATAAATCGGCCCAAAGATGATAAAGAGTTCGATACGGGTAATCGCGGTTTAACCGAAAATATAATTAAATATCTAGAAAAACAACATAAAACAACACCAATTCTCATAACATCTTCCATCCAAGCCGATCTGGATAACCCATACGGTAATAGTAAAAAAGCCGCCGAAGATATAATACTAAAATTCTCAAAAGAAAATAAATCACCCGCCTACATCTATCGTCTACCGAATGTATTTGGTAAATGGTGTAAACCAAACTATAATTCCGTAGTTGCGACATTCTGCCATAATATCTCACATAATTTGCCTGTAACTATGAGTGACCCATCCAGAGAAATGGATCTCGTTTATATCGACGAAGTCGTATCAGAGTTTATAGATTCATATCTAGATAAAGTTGAAATACAAAAGGATGGATACTGTTATATTCCTAGGTCTTTCAAGGTTACTCTCCAGGAGTTAAAATCCAAGATCGAGACTTTTCGTGATAGCAGAACTACATTAATTATGCCCAATCTTGAAGATGATTTTAGCCGTTTCCTTTACGCCACATACACCAGTTATTTGCCAGAGGATAGCTTTAACTATCAACTAAATACCAGTGTCGACGATCGAGGCTGGCTAGCGGAATTTATTAAATCAAAACAATTTGGTCAAATATTTATCTCTAAAACCAAACCAGGAATCACCCGAGGCAATCACTGGCATCACACTAAAATCGAAAAATTCCTAGTAGTAGCCGGAGAAGCAAAAATTAGTTTTAGAAAAATCAATGATCAAAATGAGGTTATTGAATATAACGTATCAGGTAATAAATTAACTGTCTTAGATATACCAGCAGGCTACACCCACTCAATCAAGAATATTGGGAATGAGGATCTAATGACGATATTTTGGGCTGACGAGATATTCGACAATAATAACCCCGACACCTATTACGAAGAAGTTTAAAACCAAGGAGATATAATGTCTAAATTAAAAGTAATGACGATCATCGGGACTAGACCAGAAATCATTCGCCTCAGCGAAGTAATGAAAACCTGTGACAAATATTTTGATCATATTATGGTTCATACTGGTCAGAATTGGGATTACACACTCAATGAAGTATTCTTTAAAGATTTAGAATTACGAGAGCCAAATTACTACCTAGAGAGTGTCGGCGGTAACCTCGGCGAAACGATGGGTAATATTATATCCAAATCGTTCGACGTACTTTCAAAAGAAAAACCAGATGCACTATTAATATTAGGTGACACTAACAGTGCCCTAAGCGCAATTTCCGCTAAACGATTAAAAATTCCGATATTTCATATGGAGGCTGGTAATCGTTGTTTTGATCAAAACGTTCCCGAAGAAATTAATCGTAAGATCGTCGATCATATCTCGGACATTAATATGCCTTATACAGAGCACTCTCGAAGGTATCTCTTATCCGAAGGTGTCAGAAAAGAACATATCTTTGTCACTGGTTCACCTATGGCCGAAGTTTTACAAAAGTATAACGACAAGATTGAAAATAGTAACGTTCTAACCGAACTAGATCTAAAAAAAGACGAATACATGCTCGTCTCTGCCCACCGCGAAGAAAATATCGATAACGAAGAGGCTTTCAATTCCTTGATGACCGCATTGAATAATATCGCCGAAAAATACCAGATGCCGATTATTTATTCTACCCACCCACGCAGTCTAGATAGAATCACTAAACGCGGGTTTAAGTTACACCCACTCATTCAAACCCTAAAACCATTTGGATTTTTCGATTACAATAAACTGCAGAAAAATTCCTTTTGCGTACTATCAGATAGTGGCACATTATCCGAAGAAAGCGCCATGCTTGGATTTAACGGAGTGTTGATAAGAACTTCAACTGAACGTCCCGAGGTAATCGACAAAGGGACGATGATTATAGGCGGTATTAAAACCGAGGATATCGAACAAGCGATAGAAATGTCTAGGGCAATGAAAAAGAATGACGAGCCAACTGTCATGGCGCCTGATTATGCAGATAAAAACGTATCAGTTAAGGTAGCAAAAATCATTCAAAGTTATACAAAGATCATAAATATGATCGTCTGGCGGAAAGACCAATAAGTGTCGTCTAACCCAAATAAAAACATACTAATAGTATGCCAACATTTTTGGCCTGAGTCGTTTCGAATCAATGACATTGCCGATTTCTTCGTAGAAAAAAACTGCAAGGTCGATGTTTTATGTGGAATCCCCAACTATCCAGGCGGTAAATTTTTTGAAGGTTATTCAATATTTAAAAATAGAAATCAACAAAAAGATAATATAAATATAAAACGAGCTTTCGAAATACCTAGAGGAAACAACTCGAACTTCAGAATTTTTATAAATTATATATCATTCCCTATTGCTAGTTTATTTCACATTCCACGTCTATTAACAAAAGAATATGACAAGATTTTTTTATACCAGCTATCACCAGTAATGATGACTCTTGCGGGCATTTTAATTGGTAGAATAAAAAAAGTAGAAACAACAATGTACATCCTAGACCTTTGGCCTGAAAACTTATTTTCAGTTCTAAAAGTAAAAAATAAAATAATCCGCAAGTTAGCAGCTAAAATGTCTAATTGGTATTACAAAAAAGCCGACAAGATTATAGTTCTTTCAGAACGAATGAAACAACATGTATCTGAAATTCCAGGCATAGATAGCGACAAGATTACAGTCTTAGTCCAAACATGCGAAAAGCTATATGAAACCAATATTTACGATAAAAGTCTACACGAAAGGTTTAATGACGGATTCAATATAGTCTACGCTGGTAATATCAGCCCCGCACAGGACTTTAAGACCGTAATTGCGGCAGCTAAAAAGCTAAGAGACGACGGCATAAAAGATGTTAGATGGATTATCGTTGGCGATGGCATGTCAAAAGCATGGTTAGAAAAACAAGTTAATAAGAATAAACTAGGCGACTGTTTTTATTTCGAAGGTCAAAAACCCATAAAAGATATACCAAAATATACAGAAATTGCAGATTTATTAATCGGCTGTCTGATTAAGAGTGAGTTATTAGAGGCAACTATACCCGCTAAAGTAATGTCCTACATAGCATCCGGCAGACCTATGGTTCTGGCGATGGACGGTGAAGTGCAGACCCTAATAAATAATACAATTAAATGCGGTTTCGTCGGCCCAGCCAGTAACCCCAAAGAGTTGTGCTCAAATATAAAAAAAGTACATAACATGTCAAAATTAGAAAGATCCAAGATGGGAGCTCGAGCTAGCGACTATCACCTCAAAAACTTCGAAAGAGATATCGTTCTAACCAAGATGCATAATTTCATCTTCGACCTAAATTAAGGTATAATTATGGTAATGTCTACAATATTTCTTATAGCATATGTACTGTCAACTTCTTTTGGTCTAATATTAATTAAACTCGGTACCACCTCTGGTCTGCCGATATCCATAATAGCTAATCACATAAAATTTAATATCAACCCATCGATAATAGCGGGAATTATCCTGTACGGGGTTAGCTTTCTACTTTATATTTATTTAATATCTAAGTTCGACTTAGGCTACATAATCCCCTTAACCACCGCCCTGGTTTATGCATTAATATTCATAGCATCATTCGTAGTATTCAAAGAGGCCTTTACTGCCCTTAAAATCGCCGCAATATCATTAATTATATTCGGCGTGATTCTATTAAATCTTAACAAATAGACATGAAGCTACTAAACCAATTTAGATTAAATATTAAAAAATCACTTTTATTAATCTGCGCAGCTATCATATCAGCAGCCTTATTAATATATAGCCCTAACATTATTTTTATCATACTTTCAATATGGCTAGTTCATAAGATTTTTTACCCAATCTTGAACGCGAAAATATTTGACTCTCGTATTTTCAGCGGAGTAGTTATTTTATTTATCTACACGATTATCTTGCAGTGTGTAATATTGTCGTCCTGGTTGTTAAATGTAAACTTCCCGTTAGACACGACACCGTTATTATCATTAGTTATTTTATCGATATTTTACATATACCAATATTTATTAGCTAGAAATAAAAACTCAGAAAAGCTCACATCAACAAAAAAATATCCTATCATACAGACAAACGATATTATCTCGATAATAATAGCAATAGTCATAACAACCATAGTCGTATTACCACCATTAATTAGATACGGTATCGATAAACCAAGTAGTGTCATAACCTTAACTAGCGGAAATATGGACGATGCAGCCCATCTAGGTTTAGTAAATGATAGGTTGCAGTTCAATAGAGGAATATTATACGGTTCAGATGCAACGAAGGATATGCGCCAAGATAATAATTCATATCCAGCAGGCTGGCATTCGGCAAATGCAGTGTTTATAAAATCCTACCACCCCAATATATCAACAGGTACCGAGAGCTTAATTATGTATTCCCTATCGAAGGTATTTTGGTTCTTTATATTAATATACTGTTTTTCGAAAGTTATCTTCGTTCTATATAATACTCTGCGAAATAAAAACCATAATAAGCCGCTGCCAGCTAATTTATGGCTAATAAGTAGTGTGTCATTATTTAGTTTTATATTTCTCATAGATTCTTTTGAATTCGGATTTTATAGTTTTACGCCTCAATTAATAGCGGCTATATTATTAATACCAGTATTATTACAATTTAGCCTACAAAATAACCAACATAGACATCACCAAGGGATCTTATTAATATTATCGTTAATATGTATCGGCGGCTGTCTTCCTTGGTTCTTAGTAACACCGGCTTTTATTTTAACTATCATAATGGTGATTACCGACTGTCTCAAGAATATTGGGCTAAAACAATATCTTAGAAATATAGTGCTTGGTATACTGGATAACTTACCTATCTACGCTCTATTATTAACAGCCATGGCAGTACAGCTATATGTCATGCTAGTCGATAAGTCTTCCGGTTCCGCTTCATTCTTTCAGGGCATAATCCTAAATGGTGGGGTACCCATTTATCAAAACTTGTTTTATATATTTATATTTATCGGTTTAGCCCTTTGCGTATCTTTCACTTATAAAAAATCAGATAAAAGCCTACGTTACGTCTTATATGCCATATTACCCATATTTCTATTTGCCGGGGCAATCTATATTATCCAGATGATATTAATAGGCACAAACGCATATTATTATTACAAAGTCCTATATGTATTTAGTGCAGTCACATTACCCGTAGGACTGGTTGGCATAGCACTATGCATAGACAACGTAGCACAAACAAAATCTATATCTACCGCACTTTCTGTTTTCATAATATCCATACTTGTAACAATTCAATTTATTGGCTTTAGCCCACAATTAATGGCCTACGTTAAGGGTCATAGATCAGTTTCTACTATAAATAACGAATCAATCTATAATGAGTTAAAAACAAACGCAAACCAAAAAAACTACAACAATAAACACTACATCTTTTACTACGTTCCATCCAAGGCATTACAAAATGACGTTAGTATGATGACGGTAAAATCTAACCAACCTAATAGTGTCTGCTTTAACGCCACGCGAACATCATTTGGTATGAGCCCTAACTTTGACAATCCTCTAAACGTGATAAAAAAATCATGCTCTGGCTACACCGTAAACATAATAACCGACAATAAACAGATAGATTTATTAAATAAACTAATCCAAGATATGAACTTACAAAACACCGTCAAAGCACAAAGTTACGATTATACTAAAGAGAAATAAATCTAAATATGAACTTCAAAAAAAATCTCAACAATATAATATCAAATATTCGTAACTCGAAAAGACTACATAGGTTCTTGAACGGAATTTGGCTATTTCCCGCCATATTAACTGTTATATTAATAACTCTTTCGGCCCTACAAATTAACGGTAGCTCAATGGGAGCTTATTATAACTATTTTTATGGAAGCCAACACTCAGACCCAGCTCTAATTGCTGGCAAACCACAATCAATCAGAGGAGACGAATGGCTAGTTAACACCCAAAGAACCATAGCCCAGAAGAATGATAATTTTGATAGTGTTAATAAAAATATAGGTAACGGCGAGGACGAGACGTTAATGTCTGACGTGCCTACTAATAACTGGTCTGCTATATTTAAACCCCACAACTTAGGTTTTTTTGTGCTATCGTTCGATAATGCCTTTGCGTTGAGATGGTGGATTATGTCTTATTTATTAGTACTTGGCTGCTATTTTTTCATCCTAGTATTACTACCAGGCAAGAGGTTGTTGGCTTCTCTGCTGTCATTAGCTATGCTGCTCAGTCCATTCATCCAATGGTGGTATCTTTATGGGACATTAGGCTCTATATATTACTGTCTATTCGGAGCTGTTGTATTTACGAAATTAATACATTCAAAAAAGCGAATTCATGCAAGCTTATGGGCAATATTATTAGCATATATAGCCACGTGTTTTATTTTAATATTATATCCACCATTTCAAATACCTTGCGCGTTAGTACTAGTCATGTTCGCTATAGGCTATTTACTTGATAATAAAAAACACGTAGATAAGAAAAAACTCCGTAGAAATTTAATTTATTTTATGGGGTCAATAATATTATCAACATCTGTCGTTGGTTTGTTTGTTTATCAAAAATACGACATCATAAAAACAATCCAGAACACATCATACCCAGGACAACGCATTATTAAAAGTGGCGGATATAATGCAGAACACCTCTTGTCTAGCAACCTAAGCCCAGTATTCCAGAGCGGGAAACGAGCCAACGCTTATTTATCGGGTAATACAAATCAGAGCGAATCTTCGAATTTTATATTATTAATGCCTTTTTTATTCATTCCGGCAATATATATTAGCTATAAGAAATATAGAAAAGATAAAAAGATTAATTACCTGCTACTGTCATCAATTGCGTTATTAACAATTATGCTAGCTTGGCTTTTTATACCAGGGCTAGATGTATTGGGAAAATTAACACTATTAGACAAAGTACCCCTTGAGAGGTTACTGATCGGGTTAGGATTACTGAATTTTATATTTATAACTATATTTATCAAAATATACAATCAATCCAAAGAACGTTTTTCTATATCCTTAAGTGTTATTTATTCATTATTGATCGTAATTTTATATTTAATTATAGATTTCAACGTAATGATAAAGTTCCCGAATTTTATAGGTTATAAATATGCAATAATATTTTCCTTACCATTTGCGATGATTATTTACTGCTTTATGCGAAAACACTTCAAGGCAGCAATATGCGGCTTGTTATTATTCGCTCTGTTATCAACATTTCACATAAATCCTATCTACCAAGGAACTGCAATACTCACACAAACACCACTATCGCAAGCTATACAAGATATTGGTAAATCTAATAACAAAAAATGGATAAGTGATGACGGCATAATGATCGAGAATTTCGCAACCATGAACGGCAAAGGATCATTAACTGGGGTATATATGTACCCACAACTTGAATTGTGGAAAAGCATGTCTAATACTAATCAAGAATATATATATAACCGTTATGCTCATGTCAATTTTAATCTAGATAGAAACAAAGACGAAATAATAAAACCTTCTTTGGTTTTAGCAAACAGAGATCAATTAAACGTAATAATAGAACCATGTGATATATTCTTTACAAAAAATAACGTAGGTTTTCTGATAACCAGCAAGCAATTCAACGATGGCGAGGCTAGCTGCGCATCATTAATTAGAACCGTTAAATATCCGTCGATGACATTTTACATATATAACCTAAATTAGAATATTTAATGCAATTAGAGCACTGTATGGATGTGACATAATATCCGTATAGACCAACCAATAAAATAAAAAGAATATAATAGACCCATGAGAGTAAGAAAACCGAAAAAAAATAATAAAAAAGCTATTATTATCATACTATTGATGATTACATTATTAACTATAGCTACTATTTTATTAATAATATGCACTCCTAAGCCCAAAACAACCACAAACACCACTCAACCCAACAACTCCAGTTCTAATATTAATTCTGGCGCTACTTCTAGTCCAAAAGATAACTCACAGACAACACCAGCTATCATTAACTCCGACACAACTCCAATTGAACCTACTGGCACGTTTATTAGTAACCATCACCCAAATCTTAGCGGTAACCCGGCACCCAACACCGAATCATCAACCTGCACAACTACACCTGGAGCCGATTGTGAAATACGATTTACAAACGGAAATACTACTAAATCATTAAGTATCAAGAAAACCGACTCAGATGGTAACGCCAGTTGGGATTGGAACCTGAATGACGTAGGTTTAACTGCTGGAGAATGGAGTATTACGGCGATAGCGATTAATGGTAGTAAAACAGCCACGGCAACTGACTCAATGTCATTAAGTGTAGGTCAGTAATGAAACATAAATATTTTTTTGCAGCTATATTAATAGCAGTAACATCATTTTCATTTATCTATAGTGCACCTATAGCAAATGCAGATAGTTCAACTAAGGGAAATATCATAGATGATGTCGTATTCGACAACGAGGCATCTATGACCGAGGCTCAAATCCAGGATTTTATCAATAGATTCCCAAATAGTTGTCTATTACCACAGAATCAACCTAGTAATCTAGGTTCCGCTATGTTTAAAACTCCTATTGATTATTGGACTTACGGCGCATCAGATTCTTCACCTGCTCATATCATATCCTGGGCTGCTAATTATTATCACCTAAACCCACAAGTAATACTTTCCACCCTAGAAAAAGAAGAAAATCTAGTGTCAGGTATACAGGGCTGCGCAACCTATCGCTATAATTCCGCGATGGGATATGATTGCCCAGACAACCTAACGATACACGACTATGCGGATATAGGTATTTACCAGACTTGTGTGCAGCGAGCTAGTAATGCTGGTTTTGTACGCCAAGTTAGTCACGCAACATGGCAACTAAGGTTCGATAAAGAGAGAGCCTATGGAAATACCAGTTGGGGCGACGATGGTAATGTTACTTATTCTGGTCGTATGACACAAGGATATAGAGCAAGGTTAGCTGGTGGCACATCAACCTATTATGATGGATACACAACGATCGACAATGAATCGGTCTATATAATAAACGGCGCAACCGCTGCATTATATAATTACACCCCTCACTTCAATAGCTTTCATAATATTTTCACTGGTTGGTTTGGTAGTGCATATGGAAGCATCTATAATGGCGTTGATTATTCTGCTGTTTATGATTTCAATACTTATACATCGGGTTATGCTGATCTAAAAGCTGCGTTTGATGGCAATACCACTGCAGCTATAGCCCATTTTGTTAATTACGGAATGAGTGAGGGGCGTATCGCTAGCAGTAGTTTTAACGTCACATCATACAAGAATCGGTATCCAGACCTTCGCATGTCGTTTGGTAACAATCTAAAATTATATTATTTACATTATATTAATAGCGGCAAAGCCGAGGGGCGTACGGCCACTGGCGACACTACATTGATCGGTATTACGAATTATAATGGAGTTGATTATTCAGCAGTTTACGATTTCAACACTTACGTATCAGGTTATGCTGACTTGAAAGCTGCGTTTGGTAGTGACGATATCGCAGCTATAGCCCATTTTGTTAACTGCGGTATGAATGAAGGTCGTATTGCTAGCAGCAATTTCAATGTAACATCTTATAAAAATCGATATCCCGACTTACGCCATGCATTTGGCAATAATATAAAAGCTTATTACATGCATTACATTAATAGTGGCAAAGCTGAGGGGCGTACGGCGACTGGAGACGATCTAAATGGTACTTCAGTTTATAATGGCATCGACTATTCCGCCGTTTACAATTTCAACACTTATGTGTCAGGTTATATTGATCTAAAAGCCGCATTTGGTAGCGATGATGTAGCGGCTATAGCTCACTTCGTTAATTGCGGAATGAGTGAGGGGCGTATCGCTAGCAGTAGTTTTAATGTGAGAGTTTATAGTAATAACTACAGCGACTTAAACGCAGCGTTTGGTAATAACTTAAAAGCCTATTATATACATTACATTAATAGTGGCAAAAGTGAAGGCCGTATAGCCGTCTAATAGCCACGTTCCATTAGTCGCCATAAATAATCTTTATTTATAACTCGGTATGGTTTTAGCTTGTTCCTTTTAGCGATAAAAATTGGGATAAACAACAGACCAGCTAACCTTCCTTTTATGATCGCAGGGATCGCCTTAGACCTCCCAGTGAGCCTTAAATGCCTAATCGAAGCTCTGTCAGCCCTAATCATTCTAAATAAAATCACAAAAAGGGTTTTGGTTGGAAGATTTTTTATAAGTAGCCCTAAATTATTTCTAAAAGTCATATATAGTGAAAAACTTGGATCTTTTTTAGTAGAGCTAATTGAACCCATGTGGTAGGCTCTGGTACCTGGAATGATAAAATTATCCCAACCCATAACAGTTGCTCGTGTAGCTAGATCAACATCCTCTAAATACATAAACATAGTCTCATCAAACAAATCGCTGAATGGCTGCTCTTCTATGAAATTTCTAGTAATTATCATTGCCGCAGCATTACACCCAAACACCTTATGGGGTGCTGCTTCATAACCATTTTCTATAGGCTCCCGCCATGAACTTTGTATGCCCTGCCCATATTCCGATATATAAATATGTGTCGAGTCGATAATATTATGATCGTAATAATCTAACGTAATACTTTGAGCCATTGCCGTTCTTGGCCTGACCTTAATTGCATCGACCAAAACACTAGTCCAATTCTTATCCAATCTGGTATCTGTGTTTAATAAAACTATATAGTTAATACCTCTATCTTGTAATGCATAATTTATACCTAGGTTATTACCCTTCGCAAAACCATGGTTTTCAGATTCAGATAATAATTTTATATACGGGAACTCTTTTTTGATATACTCAACAGTACCATCTGTCGATGCATTATCTACTAGTATTATCTGTTTTTCGCCATCGTAATCTTGTTTATCTATAGATTCCAAACAATCATCGAGCAGATCCTTATTATTCCATGCAACGATAACGTAAGCGACAGCCCCATTTGATTCCTTGTTTATTCTTTTCATAACGATAAGCCCTCTTTCTGAGCAATATCTAGTAGTATATTAATCACGGAGGTTTCTGGAGTAGTAATTACATAGCCATCACTACTTAATATTAAGTTACTATTAAAAAATGCTACGTTTGATTTTTTTATCGGAAGATGAATATTGTAATTATCAAAAACTACTTCAGTATAAATTGTGTTATATAAACCCTCTGATTCACTGAACTTAAATACAGCGTTATGTATGTCCGAATCATAACTTTCTAGGAATGTTTTAAATCGTTTTTTTCTAACAGCTACGATTCCGCCATTTATGGCATCGGCGTTACGAACCCAGTTCATATCACCAAAAAACGTGTTAGTTATTCCACTACAATCAGCACCCCTAAATAAAGTCATATAATTACCAAAACAATCAACAACTAGACCGCAGTTGTCAATAATATCTTCGTCCTGCATAATTAACGGGCTAACTGTTTTAACGTGGGTCTGACACAAAACACCACACAATCCTTGAACCCAGTCTTTATCCTTAGGAAGTGCAATTTGATTAATGATTATAGCTTTATCAAACGAGGCTTCATTAATTGAACTATTCAAAAAATCGCCACCACGTTTGATTGTCTTAACTTTTACCTTATCGCCCTCAATTTTTGGGTTTATGCCCTCTGGGACTATAAGCTCAATAATCATAGACGAATGATTAGTTTTTATAATTAATAACTCAATAAATAGCTTCAAAATTACATCTGACGTAAATGGCATTATTATTAGGCTAATGTTTTCTACTTTTTCAAAAGCCAGTTTGTAAAATCCTGGAGTGTCCTCTTTCGGTTCTGCTTTTACGTTTAATCCCAATCTCTTAAAATGTTGTTCTAGGGCTTTTTTACCGGAGCTGGTAATATTCTTCTTAGAAGAAAAATTCCGAGCCGTCGAGTTGCGTACCGACCTCCAGTGATATAAAACTTTTGATACATGAGCTATTCTAGGATTTTTATCTATTAGACGAAGTAATAAATCATAATCCTGCGCACCATCCACCTCGGAATCTAATAAGCCAACATCATGTAATAGCTTCTTTTTTACGACAGTTAAGTGGTTAATGTAGTTAACGTGCGTTAATAGATCAGGCGACCAATCAGGTTTAAAATGTGGATCAAAATATATCTTTCCATCATCCGATATCTTGTCTTCGTCAGTATAAATTAGTTCAGCCTTCTCATCTATGATTTTTAAAACAACTTCATACAAGGCAAAAGGTTCCAATACATCGTCATGATCGCAAAAAGCGACGTAATCGCCGGTAGATTCTTTTATACCAATATTAGTATTGGCAGATATGCCTCTATTTTCTACGTCAAAAACTTTTATGCGCGGATCCCTACTCGCGCACTCATTAACCATCATTTTGCTATTAGATTCATCTGATGCATTTATTAATATCAATTCCCAATTTTGATAAGCCTGAGAAATAATCGAATATATTAGATCGTTTAGATAAGGCTCTGGCGTATTATAAGCCGGCACAACGATCGAAATTAAAGGACCGCTAGAAAGATCCCGAGATTGATCCATTAATATAGGGAACCTGCGTTGCTGTTGCACGCAAGTATTATAATAACCAGCAATAAATGGGCTTTTTAGGTGTAATATAACTAGTATTTTTCTGACAAGCTTGCGCCGTAGGCTCGTTTTTGGAAATAGGATGTTTGAAGTTTTTTTTGGCATAGAAAATCCTTACTTAAATAACTCTCTGTAGTATTTAGCGACGTCCGCGCTTGTGCCAATTTTCTTAATATGGCCGTTTTCTATTAGTATAGCTCTGTTACAAAATCGCTCTACGGCGCTCATATCATGAGTTACTAGAACTACGGTCTTTTTCTCGTCTTTTAATTGCGTAAAATAGTCGTAACATTTTCTCTGGAAAGCTTCGTCACCAACTGCAAGTACCTCGTCGAGTAGTAATATATCTCCTTTAGCCCTAATAGCAATAGAAAAAGCTAGACGAACCTGCATACCCGATGAATAGTTTTTAAGCTTCTGATCCATGAAATCATGAAGTTCAGCAAATCCAACAATATCATCATACATGACTTCCATTTCTTTCCTACTAAACCCAAGTAATGCACCATTTAAAAATATATTCTCGCGCCCAGTAAGCTCTGGGTTAAAACCAACACCTAGCTCGATAAATGGAGTTAAGCTACCATTAACCTTGATTAGACCTTTGTCTGGAACATATATACTAGCCAATAATTTTAATAGCGTACTCTTACCGCTACCGTTGCGCCCAACAATACCAAAGAACTCGCCTTTTTTTATCTCGAACGAAACGTCATCTAAAACTTTCTGGATCTCGTAGCCCTTTACACCTTTGAATATATTAATAATTCTCTGTTTTATGCCACTATGTTGCTCATGTGGAAGCTTAAAGCTCTTGTGTAAATCTTTAACTATAATCACCGATTCTAGACTAGACATTTAAATATTCTCCGCAAAATACTTGGAATTCTTTTTAAAATAAAGCGCACCCAAAATAAATACTGAGGCAGTTATAGTTAGCGGTATTAAGACATATAGCCAACTACCGAACAGGCTAGTTACCGTAACACTCTCGTGCGTTATTAAACTATATCTAGCATCCTGCACAGCCTGAGCCAACGGATTCATCATTAGAAATTTTGCCGCCGTTTCGCTTTTTATAATAACTACTGATAGTGGATAGATTATAGGAGTTGCATAAAAGGCTGCTTGCATAATTATTTCCCATATATGACCAGTGTCGCGATATTTCACATTTAGCGCTGACAAGAAAAAAGCAACGCCCAAGGCTAATATATATATCTCAATTATATACAGAGGAAACATAATAGCTGACATATGTAAACTAACACCATTTAAAATCATAAATACAGCAATAATTACTAGATTGAGAGTTAGATTTACAAGGGCGGATATAGTAGTCGATAAAACTATAATATATTTAGGAAAACTAACTTTGCGCATCACATCACCCCTTGCTACTATCGACGACAACCCTTGGTTAGTCGCCTCAGAGAAAAATGTCCATAAAACTATCCCGAGTAATAGATATACTGGATAATTCTCAACTGAGCCAAGTTTCATCAACACTCCAAAAACAACATATAGTATAGCAAAAAGAAATAACGGCTTTAATAGCGACCAAGCATAGCCTAACACCGAACCTTGATAACGCAATTTAAAATCCGTTACAACTAATTCACGTAATAATATCCGATTTCTACGACTAAATATGTTTGAGATTTTCATAGATACTCAAACCATTATATAATAGCTAGTAGCTTATGAGTAGAGTTGCAATTATTGTATTAAACTGGAACGGGATTAACGACACCTTAGTGTGCTTAGATTCTCTATTAAAGCAAACCTATAGGAACCTACAGATCGTAGTCGTAGATAATGGGTCGGTCGATAACTCTTTGGATTTACTAAATAAATATCAAAATACGCATAGCGATAAAATCGTGGTTTTACATAACGACACAAATCTGGGATTCGCAGGCGGAGCTAACACAGGTATAAAATGGTGTCTTAATAACGATTTCGAGTATATATCATTATTTAATAACGACGCTATAGCCGACATAAACTGGTTAAAAAATCTAGTTGATGTAATAGATGACAATAAAATTGGCATTAGTACAGGTCTTTTGTTGCACGAAGACGGTAAAACTATCGACAGTACAGGCGACTGGTATACAACCTGGGGATTACCATTCCCTAGAAATCGCGGAGATAAAACCCTCCTAGCACCAAAGAGTGAATTTGTATTTAGCGCCAGTGGAGGGGCTAGTTTATACAAAGCCTCTCTGCTGCGTGATATTGGTTTATTTGACGAAGACTTTTTTGCTTATTACGAAGATACTGATATAAGTTTCCGTGCACAATTAGCTGGCTATAAAATAATCTATACACCAACAGCTATTGCCTATCACAAACAAGGTGAAACTAGCAAAAAAATACCAGGTTTTACTGTTTATCAAACATTCAAAAACCTACCATTATTATTTATAAAAAACACACCGTCAGGTTTAATATTACCGATAGGCTTAAGATTTTACCTTGCATATTGGCTAATGTTATTAAATGCGATATCAAAAGGCAACGGAAAACCAGCTATAAAAGGGGTTATATTTAGTTTTATTCTAGGTTTCAAAAAGATCAAAGAACGCCGACTAATACAAAAAAATAAAAAAGTAACGACTACCTATATAAAAGGTATCTTATGGGATGACCTACCACCCGATCAAACAGGTATTCGTAAATTTAGAAAAATATTAACCGGCAAATAAAATTATAGCTAGTTGATAGGACTCTTACGGGAGTAGTCGTCCTCGATTCGCACAATATCATCTTCGGTTGATGGATTATTTGGATATTCATGCTGCCATATTTCAGCGACTATACTATATAAGCCTACGGCACCCACAAGCCTATGTCTTTCTAAGACCGAAAGTCTAATAATATCACCAGGAACACGGGTTTGTAGTTCGCCTTGGTTATTATCATCCATACCACTATAGTAGCTAGCGCCATTAATAGGTGACCATAATTCTGACCGACGTAGGTGATATTGCCAACTTAATCTGGCCTCGGGTGATACAATTAATAATTTAGGACTTAGACCAGCTATACTATTTTTTAATAGCGTATCTTTTGAACCCAAATTACCGAAAAAATCTTCGATTAATAGGCTAACGTTTTCATCACTAAACCGTATATAAGCCCCCCACGGCCTCTCTGTATCTACATCGGTAATCGTATAGCCACTTAATACAGCGTTATTACATATACTTTGAACTAGCTGTTCTTTATTAACAGATCCGCTGGTATCTATTTTTGATAATCGATTAAAAAGCTCTGACATATAAACACACTACTGTATCCGTACATTATACAGTAACATAATATTGAGCGACACATAATCACGTCTTGCCCTACTTGAAGTTAGAGCTGTTATAATAGATATAATGAAAAAGATCAGCGTATTAATACCCGCCTACAACGAAGAAGCCTCCCTTGAATCGCTATATCAACGACTCGGTAAATTAGCTAATAATAACCGTGATTACGATTTTGAATTTTTATTCATAAACGATGGTAGCCGCGATAAAACTCTAGACATAATTAAGGAATATTCCAAAACCGACGACCGCGTATCGTACGTTAATTTGTCACGTAATTTCGGTAAGGAAATCGCAATGATTGCCGGTTTAGATCATGTAACTGGCGATGCCACGGTAATTATAGATGCCGATCTACAAGATCCGCCAGAACTAATCCCAAAAATGATTAAATACTGGGAGGATGGTTATGATGATGTGTATGCTAAACGTGTTAGCCGTGAAGGCGAGACATGGTTTAAAAAAACCAGCTCACAGTGGTTTTACAAGATATTACAAAAGTCCACTAATATTCCTATCCAAATCGATACAGGCGATTTCCGATTACTAGATCGACGTTGTGTCGAAGCTATAAAACAAATTCGTGAATCGCAACGTTACACCAAAGGTATGTTTAGTTGGATCGGCTATAGTAAAAAGGAAATTACCTATCATCGCGATCCGCGTATTGCCGGCGAAACCAAATGGAATTATTTAAAACTATTTAACCTAGCCGTAGATGGCATCACTTCGTTCACTACCGCTCCGCTTCGAATATCCTCGTTTATGGGATTTTTAGTATCTATCATAGCCTTTGTGTTTATTATAATAATTATCATTAAAACGACAATATTCGGTGATCCTGTCGCTGGTTATCCATCGCTAATGGCTGTTATGTTATTCCTAGGTGGAATTCAATTATTATCGTTAGGTATTATTGGTGAATATATTGGACGAATTTTTAACGAGACAAAAGGCCGCCCGCTTTACTTTATCGAGGAATATCATCTTGGAAAAGCTCCTAAAAAAACACGCTGAGAAAATACGTTTTATTGTCGTTGGCGGTCTAAATACATTAATTGATTTTAGTATTTTATTTTTCTTGGTAAATATATTTAGTACGCCTGTATTTTTTAGCAATATCATATCTACCTCTGTCGCTCTAGTATTTAGTTTCTTTGCAAATAAGAAATTTACATTCAAGAGTAATAATAGCGATAAATTACAGATAGTTTATTTCTTATTAATCACCCTAGTTGGGTTATGGATAATCCAACCGATTATCATTAGTCTAGTCAAATTATTAGTTGAACAATGGTTATTAAATAGTAGTGTTATATTACTAATCGGTAAATTACTAGCAACCTGTGTAACCTTAGTCTGGAATTACCTGCTGTATAGTAAATTCGTTTTCAAAAAGGACAAGGTATGAGCCATATTGCGATTGATGCCAGAATAATTAGTAGTTCGACTGGAACTTATATCGAACGACTTTTACACTATTTACAAGAGATCGATAAGGTCAATAAATACACAATTCTAATCCGATCCAAGGATATTAATTTCTGGAAACCGAGTGCTAGTAATTTCAACATTCAAATAGCTGATTTTAATGATTATTCATTATCCGAACAAATTGGTTTTAAGCAATTATTAGATAGTTTATCACCCGACCTGGTACATTTTTGTATGCCACAACAACCTGTTTTTTATAACGGGCCTCATGTTACAACTTTTCATGATTTAACATTAATGAAAACCTATAACTCTGATAAGAACTGGTTAATATTCCATACAAAACAATTAATTGGGAAATTTGTATTTAAACGAGTAGCTAAAACTAGTCGTCAGTTAATAGTTCCTAGTAAATATACTAAAAAAGAATTGATTAAATTCTCTGGTGTGTCGTCTAAAAAAATTACCGTTACTTACGAATCAGCAGATGTGTTTATTGATAAGCTAAAACCATATAGACACCCATTTAAGGAATTTATTTTATATGTCGGCAAACAAAGTGATTATAAAAATATTAAACGACTAGGGGATGCCCATCAGAGATTATTAGAAAAATACCCCGATCTAGGCCTGATATTAGTAGGTAAAATAGACAAGAGTGCTAATATCAATAAGCAATATTTTGAGGAAAAAGGTTACCGTAATATTTTATTTACAGATTTCCTATCTGATTCAGAGCGTGATTGGCTATATACTAACACCTCGGCATATATATTCCCCTCGCTCATGGAGGGTTTCGGCCTACCAGGGCTCGAAGCTATGGGTTACGGAGCGCCAGTAATTAGTAGTAATGCCACTTGTCTACCAGAAATATATGGCGATGCCGCATGTTATTTCAACCCACTAGATATAGATGATATAGCGAACACTATTGATAGCGTTTTAACTGATAAAAAATTACGAGATAATTTAATTAAAAGAGGTTATAGACAACTAGCTAAATATTCATGGCTAAATACCGCCAAACAAACCCATTTAGTATATTTGAGTGCTATGAACCAGCCTGAGCAATTGTAATTTTACGATCACGACCTTCACCCTCTGAAAATGTCTGAATATCGCTGTATTCGCTGGCGACTTGGTGAATTATTCGCCTATCGGCCGCATTCATACTGACAATACGAGAGTCACCAGTACGTCTAACTTCTTCGATCCATTCTTGAGCCTGTTTAACTAGACGGTCAGCTCGTTGTTTTTTATAGCCAGCAATATCAATATTTACGCGAGTCAAAACTGCATCTTTGTTGCGCAGTACTGTTGAAACAATATATTGCAAACTACGCAAAGTCTCGGCATTGCGACCAATCAATAGGCTATTCAAGGTGTTTGACGGGACAGACAATTCAATCACTTCGTCATCACAGGTTGATGATACAGTGATATTAGCTCCAAAAAAAGATAATAGATCCTCTAGGTACTTTTGTGCAAATTGGACTGATTCTTCTTTATTCATATCAACTCCTTTTTTTATTCTTCTTACTAGCCGTGTCCTTGGCTGTAATACGAATAATATTAGCTTCGGTTGCTTCTTTGGCCCGCGCTTTGGCGGTGGCTTTTTTGTTTTGAGTTGGCATTGCCTGATCAGCAATAGCTATCATTTCCTTAGTATCATCCTTGAGGGCATGTCCCTGTTGCAAAACAGCTATTAGATTAGAGATGGTGTAATAAAGCACCAGCGCACCAGGTAGGTAAATCATAATAAGGAACATCATGACTGGCAAAAATTTCGTCATTTGACCCATCATAATTGCGTTCATTTCACTCTGGTCGGCTTGTTTACCATCAGCCGCTTCACTCATAATATCCCTTAAGCGTTTATTGGACTGCTTTTTAGGCATTGTCTGCTTAGACATTACGTATTGTGTTGCCGCTGCACCGATTGCCAAAATTAGAATAAATATATTTACAGTAAATGGGTTAGAGCTAATTGCATGTTGTGTTAGATCAAAAAAACCAAGGAATTTCTGATTAAAATTATCAGGATTAGCTATTAGATCCTTGATCGGGCCAATACCTTTTAGAAAATTATATGTAAAACCGGCGATTTCATCCCTATGTAATGTAAAGATCTGTATAACCTGATACAGAGCTATAAAAATAGGTAATTGGATTAACAATATCCCAATAGAACGGAATGGGTGAATGTCGTGTTTTTTATACAACTCCATCATCTGCATACCTTCAATTTGCTTGTTACCTTTGGATTCTTTTTTAATCCTGGCAAGCTCTGGTTGCATTTTTTGCATAGCCTTGGTTTGATGTAATTGTTTCTTAATCAACGGCCACATAGCAAAACGAACCAGAATCGTGAAAATTACTATTACAACACCAAAATCGCCGCCAGGGATAATACTATAAAGCCCAAAAAGCAGGTTAAAGATTGGTTGAACGATTATGAGATTAAATATATTCACTAGACAGAAACTCCAAAAAAGCATTAATACTTATAGATATAAATTATAGCATTTTTATGGTTTTTTGGTATGGTTTATGTTGTTGTTATTTTAATACATTAGCTTGATCGAACATTTGACTTATTTGATCAGATATTTCGTTGTATGGAGTATTTAATAGTTCTCCAGATGAGACAATTATGACAATATCGTATACCCTATTCATATTTGACAATTGATGATGAATATTTTCATATATTTTTCTACGAATACGATTACGCCTAACAGCGCTCTTTAAAACTTTTTTACTAACAACCACCGCTACTCTAGATGCTTTACGATGTGGATTAGCTATAAACTTCAACACAAAAAGATGCGAACGAATCGCCTGTCCGTTTTTATATACATAAGCCAAGCTACTATGGCCATGAAAGCGATTATTAAAAGGAATCATTCGCCTAATTATAACTTAAAATACACCTAATTTAAAAACACTGCGGTTTATGCAGTGTTTTTAAATTAGGCTGTCAATTTTGCGCGACCTTTAATACGTCGGCGTTTAATAACAGCACGTCCGGCCTCGGTAGCAATACGAGCACGAAATCCGTGTGTACGCGCACGATGACGAGTGTGTGGTTGGAATGTTCTTTTTGGCATATCTGTAATAGTGTACCTTAAAAT
>JBAXHQ010000003.1:0-61859 GCA_037138815.1 Candidatus Saccharimonadota bacterium | reverse complement strand
CTGTAGCGCTAGGGGCTATTACCATTTTGGTTATGCGCCATTCGGTGGATTTACTCTTACTATGAGTATGGTAGAGATTATAGAAACTAGCATATCCAACCTGGGTATATGGCGAATTACCTATCGAAGGTACCAAGGTGATCGAGGAACCTGGTTCGAGTCTAGCAAAGAAGTCGTTAATACTTGAATTTAGTATGTAGTCAAAACAAGGACCAAATGATGTTGACCAAGAGGCAGCGCCAGTGTAATTAGTGTTCGTATGATCATATACTTGATGAGACCCAACCACTCCCCAATATTTACAAGTTTTAGGTGCAGTGGGAGTGCCACACGAATAGTTTATCCAACCATAATCATATACCGTTCTATATACATCAGTGTAACTAACTACATGGCTCCTGGTTTCAGTAAAACTAACGGTATATTGATCACCAGTCGTATAAGTCCTAGTCACATAGTTAGTCCCATTAGAGTCAATAACCGCCGTAGTACTGTACGGAGATTGCCCTATTAATGAGCCGTTAATAGTCACATTAACTGGCACTATACCACCGTTATCATGATAATAAGTCCCGTTTGGTGCAGTATGTGACACTGCCGGATAGCTCCTAGGAGTTACTGTAAATGCTATTGGACGACAAGGGTTAGGCGCAGGCGCACTAATATTTACACAAGCACCTGCTGATTCTCGATACACTCTATTACTAGACCACCCAGGATTAGCATAAGCCGCACCACAAAGTGATTTTCCAGCATCGCCCGCTTGAACCGTATAACTTCTAGTAAATGTTGCGCTCTGCCCAACTCCAGTACCACTCCCGAGCGTTCCTTGTTGCCCAGACGAGCTAAATGAACCACTACCGGTATTTTTCCAACCATAACCTACTGACGTATCAATAGCCGAACCACTAACAACCACTTGATAAGTCCAAGTAACGTTATCACCAACATTAGCAGTACCGCGGCTTACGGAAGCTGACGGGATAACCTCCCAAATTATTGGACCAACTGTAGATCCTACTGGGTTACCACAGTTTGATTTCAGCTGGTATTTTACAGTGCCACTACTCTTGTCATAAAAAACCAAGGCATCATGCGCGCCCGAACCATAAACAAAATATTCATCTAGACCCCATCCAGAACCACAACCAGAGTTAGAATAACAACCAGAGTTATAATCAAAAGTAGCACCAGGGACCCATTTTATACCTAGGTTTGCACTGTTAATATAGGCTTTCCATGCATTAACATTTAGTGGACCTTTTATATCCATCATCGTCAACATTATGAACTTTGCCCCTAGTGCATTTTCGGATGATGTACAACCTCCGTTATAATAAGACATCACGCGATTTATAAAAGTCGTCTTGTTTTCCATACTACTATCAAACGGATCACCACAATTTTGGGTAAGTACTGGGTTGATGTTGTCATTACTGATAGTTAAACCATTAAAATACCCCGTACGGTACGAAGCACCACCAGGCAAAGCGTGTGTTTCTGGAGCCGGAGCCACAATACCCATAGCGAACGCAACAATGAGGCCAAAAAATACTGATATCAAGTATTGTTTTTTCACTTTTGAGCCTCTAGTTTACTAATTTTACCCTGTAGCTCTTGGGTATCTAATTTATCCATACCAGAGGTACCAGTAATTCGGCTAATAGACAGTTTATACTTTGTAATGGCATCTGCTATATCACCTTTTTTGACTGCCGCATCGGCCATCATCTGCGCACTATACCTATCTGGTTTAAGCTCTTCGGCTTTTTTAGCAAAACTATAGGCATTAATGTAATCACCAGAATTAAGTGCAATAGAAGATTTCTGGATGTACATCCAAGCCTTTGCGCCGGGATCAGCCGTGCCACTAATCGATTTATCCAGAGCTGCCTGTCCCTCTGAATATTTACCGGTTACGATATTCTCAACCGTTCCGCTAGAGTTGGCTTTGTCCGTATTTTTAGTACTAGAATTATTAAGATACCACCAAACACCCACCCCAATACCAACTAGCAACACAAAAACAACTATAATAATTAAACGCTTTTTTCGAGATATATATATGCGTGCTCTCGGTTTAGGATCTTGAATATTTATGATATTACTCACAACTAATACCCCTTATGTTTGGCTTCATTATAATAATAGCACACCACATAAAACATAGTGATACTAGATACTCGTATTTTTTAATCACCTCTGTTAGAATATAACTATATGAGCCTATCAATCGGAATCGTCGGTCTACCAAATGTTGGAAAATCAACCTTATTCAACGCCCTGACAAATAATGATATTTTGGCAGCTAATTACCCATTCGCCACTATCGAGCCAAATACCGGTATCGTTCCTGTCCCCGACGACCGACTGAATAAACTAGCAGCGTTATACAATACAAAAAAGATAATACCAGCCACCGTTACTTTTGTAGATATAGCTGGTCTAGTAGCAGGCGCTAGCAAGGGCGAAGGTTTGGGTAATAAATTCCTAGCTAACATCCGTCAGTGCGATGCAATCATACATATAGTTCGTGCCTTTCATGACGATAATGTTATCCACGTATCCGAAAAAATCAATCCACGTGATGACATTGACATCATAAACACCGAATTAATCCTGGCTGATATTCAAACCATCGAGACTCGCCTACCCAAAGCCATAAAAGATTCCAAAGCCCAGCCGAAACTAAAAACCACTATAGACTATCTGAATGAACTACTGAACCAATTGAGATCTGGTATTCTATTGTCAGAAATCAAGAACCTAAACTTAGAACTAATCTCTGACTTACATTTACTGACGGCTAAACCCGTGATCTACGCCTTTAACGTCGACGAGGAAACGCTGACTAGCGAAGATAAAAAAGCATCACTCGCCCAATTAGTGTCACCAGCCCGAGCAATTTTTGTATGCGCCAAATTAGAGGATGAAATCAAAGGTTTAACATCTGAGGATGCCACTGAACTATTAGAAAGTTACGGAGTTAAAGAAACTGGATTATTACAACTAGTCCATGCCGCTTATGATATTTTGGGATTACAAAGTTATTTAACCGCTGGCACTGACGAGGTTCGGGCTTGGACAATCAAAAAAGGCTCGACTGCCCCACAAGCCGCCGGTGTTATACATACTGATTTCGAACGAGGCTTTATCGCCGCCCAGGTTGTTGATTACGATGATTTGATAAGTGCCGGTTCAGAAGTCATCGCCAAAAGCGCCGGCAAGATGCGCACCGAAGGCCGTGACTACGTTATGCGCCCCGGTGATATTGTTGAATTCCGATTTAACGTTAGTAAATAAATTATTATTTAATTGGTTTTAATAGATAAAATCGTTCTTGATTACCCTTAGCACCAGCGACATCACTATCGCGTTTACTAACAACGACAAATAAATCGCGCGCCCAGGTCTCGAAATCCTTTAGAATTTGTCGGCGCATGGCATCATTTTTAATAATTCCCTTATTCGTTTGATCACGGCCGGCTTCGAATTGCGGTTTAACCATGGCTACAATCTGTGTATTACTATCAGATAAATTATCATGAATATGAGGTAATATTTGGCGCAGACTGATAAACGATACGTCGATTACGATAATATCAGGCAAAACCTTGGTATAAAAATCACGAATATCGGTTTTTTCGTGTAGTTCAATTCGCCTATCACTACGCAGACTGGGATGTAACTGATCAGTCCCAACATCAACCGCCAAAACTTTTTTGGCACCATGGCGCAGAGCGTAATCAGTAAAACCGCCTGTACTACTGCCGACGTCTAATACTAATTTATCCCTAAAATCCAAGTTCAATATATCAGTAACCGATGCTAGTTTTAGACCAGCTCGACTAACATATCTTTCCTCAGCCGTTAGCTTAATATCGCTATTAGGGTTAACGAAACAGCCAGGCTTGGTGATAACCTTGCCATCAACTGTAACTTTGCAAAGTTTAATCCAGCTCTCGGCCTGAGAACGGCTGGTCGCTAACCCGCTACTCGCGAGTACTACGTCAAGCCGTTGTTTTGTCATAAGGCTTAGTTAACCTTTTTTACGTTCACGGTAAGCGCCGGTTGCAGTATCAACTGAGATAACGTCGCCTGTTTTTATAAACGATGGAACTTTTACTACCAAGCCTGTTTCCAAAGTTGCATCTTTTAGAACACTACTAGTAGTATCGCCTTTAGTGATACTTTCAGTATAAGTTACCTCTAAATAAACATTCTTGGATAATTCAACGTTAATAACATTGTCGTTGAATAATTGGAGGGTCAAATCATCACCTTCTTTTAGATAGTTAGCGGCATCTTCGACGATGTCAGCCGGTAGCTCAAACTGTTCAAACGTCTCGGGATCCATAAAATAGAATTTCGAGCCATCATTATATAAATATTGCACAGTTTGATTAGAAACTTCGGCGGAATCAATCTTTTCCTGACCCTTGAAAGTCTTTGGGATGACACTACCGTCGATCAAGTTTTTGACCTTGACGTTCACGATACTACCGCCACGACCGACGACTTTTTGATTATATTCAAGTACTCTAAAAGGTTTGCCATCGATCTGGATGACAACTCCTTTTTTTAATTCAGTTGGTTGATATGCCATATACTTAGCCCTGAGCTACGAATGGTAGCAACGCTAGATGACGAGCACGTTTAATAGCAACTGATAGTTGGCGTTGCTGTTTGGCACTGAGACCAGTTTTACCAATTTGTTTAATTTGGCCGTAAATATCGACAAAGCGTTGCAAAGTTTTGACGTCTTTGTAGTCAAAATATACAGGCATGTCTTTTTTGAATCGTTTAATTATCATAAATTTTCTCCATTTTTCCTAGAAAGGAATTTCACTTAAATCAATAGGTTTATCGTCAATATCTTCGATGATAATATCATCGGTTTTTTTACTAGTATTGCTTTGGCTGGCTGCTGGTCGACTGGTGCCGGCGCTATCACTTGGTCCATCTAGAAAAGTTACATCAGTGGCAACTACCTCGATACGACTTTGTTTTTTGCCAGTTTCCTTGTCATCCCAACTGTCTTGGCGTAAACGTCCCTGGACTAATACGCGGCGGCCCTTGGCTAGATATTGCACAACTAGCTCACCTAGTTTTTCCCAAGCCGTTACGTTGAAAAAGTCAGCCGTATCATCCTGTGAAGCACGATCAACTGCAATACCAAAACTAGCGATAGTTTTACCAGTGCTGGTAGTGCGCTGTTCTGGATCACGGGTCAAACGACCCATTAGGATAACTTGGTTAATGCTTTTTGCCATAGATCTTACTCCTCTTCGGTTGCATCACTATGGGATGCATTTAGTTTTGCATCTTCGAGAGCCTTACGACCCTTTTGGTCAACAACAACGAGTAAGTAACGCAATACTTCGTCAGTAATATTAAGCGTATTGCTAATTTTTAATGGTGCATCAGATGGCAATGAGATGTCGAAATAGACATACACTGCAAAATTTTCGTTTTTGATGCGATATGCTAGGCGTTTTTTACCCCAGTTATCTTCTTTGGTGATTGTACCACCGGCGGTCGTAATAATATTACGGACCTTTGCAAGTGGTGTCTCTAGGTCGACCTCTAGGTCGGGGTGAATTAGAACGGTTAGTTCATATTCTTTCATTAGATTTCCTCCTCTGGAATCCTTATGGATGCTTATATCTTTTAAATTAAGTACAAGCCGAGTTATTAACAGCTTAGATTATAGCAAAACGCTGTGGAAAAGTCTAGATCTCGTCGCTATCGTCGTCTGAGCCTAGGCTGTCAAAACTACTAATTAGTACCTCACGTGGTCTAGCACCATCAGCAGGCCCAATAATACCTTGGTCTTCCATGTTCTCGATCAACCTGGCGGCCCTAGCGTAACCTACGCGTAAACGTCGCTGTAACAGGCTGGCACTGGCTTTGCCGCTATCAATTACTACTCTGACCGCATCCTTGAACAGATCATCATCATTATTACTATCAAAGTCCATCACTACCCCACCTTTGCCATTCAAATGAACTGGCTGGCTAACAACTTCGTCGTTATATTGTGGCGGCGATTGCATACGTAGATAATCAGTAATCTTGTGGACTTCTTCGTCAGTTACCCATGCGCCCTGAACACGCTTTGGTTTGCTCATACTGGTAGTTAGCAATAACATATCACCACTACCTAGTAATTTCTCGGCACCAATTTGATCAAGTATAATGCGGCTTTCAATCTGTGAAGCGACAGTAAATGCAATTCGTGCTGGAATATTAGCCTTGATCAGACCTGTGATGACATCGACACGTGGACTCTGCGTGGCTAATACTAGATGAATACCGACAGCACGAGCTTTTTGCGCCAAACGCACGATCAGAGCCTCGACATCTTTGGCGGCAACCATCATCAAATCAGCCAACTCATCAATCACAATCACGATATACGGCATAGCACCGTTTTCGTGTTCCTGCGGGATACCAGCCTCGTCGGCTACGGTTATTTTTTTACCAGATGAAGCAACTAATTGGTTATAGGTCTTGATATCTTTGACTTTGTGTTCAGCCAATAAAGTATAGCGCCGTTGCATCTCGTTGACCGCCCATTTGAGGGCGCTGATTGTTTTATCAGGTTCAGTGATGACTGGCGTTAACAGATGTGGAATATCTTCGTATGGTGCCATTTCAACTTGTTTTGGATCAACTAGGATGACTTTCATGTCGCTGGGGCTATTGTGGTATAACAAACTAGTTAGTAATGTGTTGATCATAACCGACTTACCAGAGCCAGTTTGACCGGCGATCAAAAGGTGTGGCATTTTATTAAGTTCGCCAACCACTACTTCACCTGATATATCCTTACCGATCGCAAAAGATAATGGCTCGGTTTTCTTGGACCATTGACGACTAGAAATAACCGAGAATAAACGCACGTCGGCGGCTTTGCGATTCGGCACTTCGATACCAACAGCTTTTTGGCCAGGGATAGGCGCTTCCATACGTAAACTCTGAGCTGCTAGATTTAGGGCAATATTAGTTTCGAGCGCAGTAATACGGGTTAATTTAACACCACTAGGTGGTCTAAGCGTAAACTGAGTTACGCGTGGACCAATATTAGCCCCTTCCATCTCGACATCGATATCGAATTCGTTCAAGGTGTTTTTAATTATTAAAGCATTCTGCTGAACATCGCCAGCATCAGCCGGAGATTGCTTTTTCTCGAGCAAATCAACACTTGGTGGTTGCCAATTAGGATCGCTAACTGTGACTAGCGCCGCCTGTTCCTCGGCAGCCTTGTCGGTTACGATACTACCCTTGATACTAGATAATCTGGAGTGTTTTCTATCAGCAGAACCAGATTCCATGTTATCGAGCGTTGGTACGCTAGCGTTTAACTTAAAATTACCGATTATGTCGTTTGGGCTATCGATAATTGCAGCGTTACGCATAACTTTGACATTAGCATCGTGTTCGGAAGTATCGCGACGGCTAAGTGACCATAATTTTTTAATAACCGTAAATGGCGAAACACGGGATATAAATAACAATGTTATGGCAGTTAATAATACATATATAAATGCCGCAACACTACGATTGACTAGCGCCAGCATACCCTTGTTAACAAAATCACCTATAAATCCACCGGTTGTCATGCCATCTTTGTTTTGTAATAAACCAAACAATGCAGCCAGCCAAACAATTATCAAGGCCGTGGCTAGTTTCATAACCATTGGCAAACGGTTGTCCTCTGCCCTGAATATTTCGATAGCTACATATATGAATAGTGGCGGAATAACATATAGTGCATAGCCAACACTAGATAAGGCTGCATCATATAACCACTGTAATACTGGGCCACCAGCGTTAAACCATGCAACCACAAATAATAAAGAAATAGCGATTAAAACTACTGCCCAAATTTGCGACCAAAAGCCACTAGGCAAATTATGCTGAGGTGCCGCCAGTTTTGACGACTTTTTTTTGTGTGAGTATTTTCTCTTTTTTGGCATAACTTACTCTATTATAGGCGTTTTTGTTATTATTCTATAGGTATATTATAGCAAAATTTACTACATTTTGCAAGTAGCTTAAGCTTAGTATTCGCGACGGTCGAATTTAGCCAAAGTTTCAGCCGCTTCGTTATCGGCCACTTGTGGCGCTGGGAAGGTTTTTGGGACAACCGGAGGACGATTCTGTTCTGGCCTTCGATTCTGTTCGTTTGGACGTTTAAAGTTCTGCCCGCTGTTATTACCATTACCACCGCCAATTTCATTTATAACTGGGATAACAATTGGTGTTCGTCTGGTTTGATCGTATAAAATATGCGTAATTTCGTCCTTGAGCTCTTTTTTGATAACATCTAAATCAACATGTTTGCCCGAGAAAGAACGAGCTACCTTTTGCTTTAGATATTGTCTGATCATACCCATCAATTCTTCACTATCACGAAGATAGATAAAGCCTCGACTAATAATATCAGGACTAGTCATCAGTCGCCCACTGCCGCGCTGGACAGTTAGGACTACTACGAACATACCCTCAGAAGCCATATGGATACGATCCTTTAGAACGACCTCGGAAACAACTGCGCCGCTATCATCGTACATAATACCGCCGGCTGGAATACGACCAGCTTTTCTGGTGCCTTCACTAGTTATTTCTAATACATCACCACTGTCGCAAACGAAAATATTTTCTCGTTTTATGCCTGCTGCTTTTTCGGCTAATTCGGCATTATGGACTAACATATGGAATTCACCGTGAATTGGTAAATAATATTTTGGGTTAAGCGCTGTAATTAATTGAACGTGATCATCGTAATAGGCATGCCCCGAAAGGTGTAATGGCCCAACGCCAGTTAAGTGAGTTTTACCGTTTTGGATAACATCACTACCCTCGCGCATTAGACCGTCAACTGTTCGAACGACGAATTTTTCATTGCCAGGAATTGGGTTAGAACTAAATACGATAACATCGGTGTCTTTGATTTTTATGAATTTATGACTACCGCTAGCCATACGGTTAAGTACGGCATTGAACTCACCCTGTGAACCAGTACAAATAATCGTAACTTTGTTGTCTGGTAGTTTAATTATGTCTTCCATTTTGACGACAACGTCTTTGGGGATTTTGAGGATACCTGAACGTAGTGCGACCTCGAGTGTCTGGATCATACTATAACCAGCAAAAGCAACCTTGCGATTGTATTGTTTGGCCTCGTCCAGAATTAGTTGCATGCGATAGATATGGCTACTAAAACAGCTGAGAATCAGACGACTGTTCGGGTATTTTTCCATAACTTGACCGATACTGTGTTGAATATCCTGCTCGCTGTGCATATGAGTCCCTGCGGTTTCACAGTTGGTCGACTCGTTCATGAGCATTAAAATACCTTCGGTTGTAGCGATTTCAGTCAAACGCTCCATATCGAACTTTTTGCCATCAACTGGTGCATTATCCATACGCCAGTCACCAGTGTGAATCAGTACACCAAGTGGCGTACGGATAACAATAGCCGAACAATCAGGCACTGAGTGGCTAACCCTAACTAGTTCGATATTAAAGTTATCACTAACCTGAATACGTTCGTGCTCTTCGGGATTCATTTCGATATATTGAGGTTCGTAACCGTCATTGACGGCTTCTTCCATATTTCGTCGGACCATGTTCAAGGTGAATTTCGATCCGTAAACTGGCGCTGGTATTTTATGTGCAATATGGCGAAAAGCTCCGATGTGGTCTAGATGAGCGTGCGTAAAAATTTGCGCACGAATTTTATGCTTGTTCTCTTCTAAATACGTAATATCTGGGGTAATATAATTAATCCCTGGATAATCCGCACCTGGAAATAGAAAACCACAGTCGATAATAATAATTTCATTATCATATTCGATCGCCATCATGTTTTTACCGATACCCATTTCACCCAAACCACCGATTGGCATGATTTTGAGTTTTGGACCGTTGAATCTTGGCTGCTTTTTTTGTTCAACTGGGCTAAATTGCTTACCACCATATCCGTTATAGATCGACTTATTAACCGGTACGTTAATAACGTGCTGGCTGGCACGCATGTTTACGTTTTCACTAGTACGGCGTTGCGCTCTGAACGCTTCGCCTTTTCGGACAGTAGTGTTATTTAAGACTGTATTGTTTGATTTTTGCCTAGGCTGTTGGTTTGGACGCTTTGACAAGTCATCCCCCTGAGCGTTAGCGAGTCTTTGTTGACCCATATTTTATTCATTCTCCTTTTCGTGGTTTAGAATATCTATTATTTTTGGTAACTTCATAAAATCTTCGATTAGTGTGGTTCGCATACCGCCGTTATAAAGCGCAGCAGCCGGATGATACAGTGGCACTACCACTATTTTTGTATCACCAAACGTGATTCGCTTTGGCTGACCGTGGATCATACTAATTTTTTGTTCAGGCAAGAAATATTCCATGCTATGCCTACCTAATGTCACAACGATTTTCGGTTGAATAACATCCAGTTGACGTACCAAGTACGGCCAAAATGCCGCTTTCTCTTCTGGCAGAGGATCGCGATTATTAGGCGGACGATACTTTACGATATTTGTTATATATACGTCGCTACGAGCAATACCAGCATCCATCAACATCTGGCTCAAAAACTTACCAGCAGCGCCAACAAATGGTAACCCCTGTTCGTCTTCGTTTTTACCTGGTGCTTCACCGATCAGGATAATATCTGTATTAATATTACCATCGCCCATCACGAGATTTTTGGCTTCTCGAGCCAAATCTGGGCAGATATTATTTTTGATAATATCTGCCTTAATTTGTTCAAGAAGGGCTTGTTTCTTATTCACTATTACCAACTACAAGACAAAATTTATTGTCACTATATTAGCATTTTGAGTATTTATATACAAGACCTAAACGTCCTTAACACTTAGGCTGAGACGACCACGGTCATCGATACCGATTAATCTAACCTTGATAATTTGGCCTTCTGTTAGGATATCTGTCACCTTTTCGACACGTTTATCGGATAATGCACTAATATGAACCATACCGTCAATACCAGGTAAAATGTTCACGAAAGCACCGAAATCTTTGATACTGACAACTTTACCCTCGTAGACCGTGCCGACTTCTGGCTCTTCGGTTAATGCTCGAATCCAATTCATAGCTTTTTCGATCGCAGCGGTATCAACTGCTGCAACTGTAATTAGACCATCCTCAGCAATATCAATTTGAGCACCTGTTTCGGCAGTGATTTTTTTGATAACATCGCCACCCTTGCCTATAACTGCCCCTATTTTATCTGGGTTGATCTGGATCTTTTCAATACGTGGAGCGTATTTACTGAGCGCTGTACGTGGTGCTGATAGTGTTTCTAGCATGTGTTTTAGAATAAAGGCACGACCAGTTTTAGACTTGGTCAAAGCTTCATGTAAAACTTCGACTGGCAGACCATGGACTTTCATATCCATTTGCAGAGCCGTAATGCCCTTTTCAGTACCAGTTACTTTGAAATCCATATCGCCAGCAAAATCTTCGGCATCGGCAATATCGCTAAGAACATATGGTTTTTTACCGTCCATCATTAAACCCATAGCAATGCCAGATACTGGCGCTTTTAGTGGTACACCGGCATCCATTAACGCCAAACAGCTACTACAAGTAGCGGCCATCGAAGTCGAACCGTTTTGGCTCATGATCTCCGTAACACTGCGAATCGCATATGGAAAGTCTTCACGAGCTGGTAAGACTGGGGCGAGCGCCCTCTCGGCCAAATAGCCGTGACCAATTTCGCGACGTCCTGGGCCACTAAGTCGACGAACTTCACCAACGGTAAAGCCTGGCGCATTGTAATGATGCATATAGGTTCGTTCGCCTTCGGTAACTTCCATACTATCGACTAACTGGGCATAACTAAGCGGTGCCAATGTAATAATATTCATAGCCTGGGTTAACCCTCGGGTGAAAATACTAGAGCCATGAGTTCGAGGCAATACGCCAACCTCTGATGATAATGGTCTAATTTCATCTAATTTACGACCATCTGGGCGTACACTCTTGTCGACAATCCCCTTGCGCACATCTTTGTGTAGTGCACTAGTGAAAGCTTCGTCATATTCATCATGCATGGTTTTATATTCATCAGCACCTAGTTTTTCGCTCATCTGAGCATGGAATTCCCAGCGTAAAGTCGATACTAGTTCATTGCGTTCAGCATAAGGTTTACGCAGAGCATCACCTAATTTGCCGTCAACCCATTCATCAACAGAGGCTTGGATTTCAGCGTTAGGTAGGATTAACTCATATTCCAAGGCTACTGGCGCAACTTTCTTAGCTAGTTCACTCTGTAATTTTATAGCTGGCTGATAAGCTTTGAACGCCCAAGCCAATGCCTCGGCAATAACTTCTTCGCTGACTTCGTTAGCGCCAGCCTCTACCATAGTGATACCACTAGCGATACCAGCAACAACCAAATCTAAATCACTTGCTTCACGCTCTTCGGGTGTTAAAAAGGCCTTGAACTCGCCATTAACACGACCAACACGAATACCAGCGACCGGACCATCAAATGGTGTGCCAGTTAGCATCAAGGCAGCACTAGCAGCAATCATAGCGATCGAATCTGGTCGGAAAGCTGGGTCTAATGATAGAACACTTGATACTACTTGGACTTCTTGGCGATAGCCCTTTGGAAACAATGGACGAATTGGTCGATCGATTAAACGGCCAATTAGGATAGCTTCGTCACTAGGACGACCTTCGCGCTTAATAAAGCGGCTGCCTGATATTTTGCCAGCTGCATAAAACTTTTCCTCATAGTCAATGCTAAGTGGGAAATAATCCAACACGACTGGACGGCTGCCCACCATAGCTGAACCTAGAACGACAGTATCGCCATAAATTACCATAACACTGGCAGTTGTTCGAAAACCGACACGATTTACTTCTAATTTGAGCGGACGGCCGCAAAAATCAGTGGTAACTGAGAAAATCTCTTTACCATTAGGGTTGATAGTAGACATTTGATGTCCTCCTTTTTTTATTCACTCGCCTTATTTTTTTCAGGCGAATAAGTAACGGGTACAGAAATTTGTTCAAACAAATCACTCTATCCACCACTTCTTCGGCCTAGCGTGCGATATTACTATTGTACCATAGAAAAACTCCGCAATTATTTGCGGAGTTTTAGGGTTGCTACGGTTTCTTTGTAACCGTCAAAGTTCTTGGACTCAAGATACTTAAACAATTTCTTGCGCTTGCCTACTATCTGAATCAAACCACGACGAGCCATATGATCATGTTTATTGGTCTTTAGGTGCTCGGTGATTTCTTTGATACGAGTCGTTAAAACTGATGCTTGGGCTTGTGGGCTACCAACATCATTTTTATGGGTCTGTGTCAAAGCAAAGGCTTTGGTTTTATTATCTGCTGTAATCATCAAGTGTGTATTGTAGCAAAGTTTTGCACAGGTTTCAACACCTATTATGTAATACTTGCCCACATTGACTTTTTATCTGTTAGATGCTATTATAGAAGATGTAATGTGGGAATTTGCGAGATTACCTTCGCATCGATATATATCCATATCCATGCGGAAGATTTTTATTTGCTTTATAGCTGCCATCGCAGCTGCTTTTTTGTGGGCGCTTGTTTTTACCTCTGATACTTTTGCCGCCGACGCTAGCTGGAGCAATAAAACCGCAATCAACTACGAGAGCAACATCTATCTCGGTCCAGTTAATGAAACCGACAATGTAAAGCTTGGATTACCTAAGGGCGCCAAAGCTTATACTTATACCGACCCTACCCTAGTTAATCCTAGCTCTACTGACCCACAAAAAATACATATTATATATTTTACACCTGATGTCGATGTTAGTTCAGCAACCAGCGCCAAGTATAAAACCTTTTTATATAACGGTCCGGGTAATTTCTCTAACCCGTCATCACCTACCGATATAGTCATCGGTTTACAGTCGGCCGCCCCTGACCCAGGAACTTCATCCTGCGTAGTTGACGGTGGTCTAGGCTGGATAATCTGCCCAATAACTAATTTCATAGCTAACGGTATGGATCATATATTCGGCATATTAAGTAATTTCTTGACCGTGAGACCAGTCGGGACTAATTCGGATAGCGCCCTTTTCCGAGCTTGGACTTATATGCGCAGCTTTGCTAATGTCGCCTTTGTTGCTGCCTTTTTGATCATTATATATTCACAATTAACAAATCTAGGTATTAGCAATTACGGAATCAAAAAACTATTACCAAGACTAATTGTCGCCGCCCTACTAGTTAATTTGTCTTATTATATATGCGCTATCGCTGTTGATATATCTAATATATTAGGACATTCCCTACAGGATGTATTTATAAATATGCGCAATAGCCTGGTTGGGTCCGAAGGTAATAATTGGAATACAATTAGTTTTAGTAGTATTTCTAGTTTTATCTTATCAGGTGGAACCCTCGCAACTGCCGGTGCAGTAGGATTAGGTTTCACATTGATGAATTACGGTATAGCTGGTTCACTATTCCTGCTACTGCCGACTTTAATGGCCGGATTAGTCGCTGTGTTGATCGCGCTGCTAATTATGGCTGCTCGTCAGGCATTAGTCACTATATTAATTATCTTGGCTCCACTAGCTTTTGTAGCATATCTGTTACCAAATACAGAAAAATGGTTCGAAAAATGGCAATCAACATTTATGACTATGTTAATTTTATTCCCCGCCTTTTCAATAGTATTCGGTGGTTCTCAATTAGCAGCGGCGGCTATTATCCAAAATGCTGATTCAATTAACCTAATAATTCTAGGCATGGTAATCCAAGTGGTACCACTATTCGTTACGCCGTTGTTGATCAATATGAGCGGGTCTATATTAGGCAAGGTCGCTGGTATTGTTAATAATCCTAACAAAGGTCTCATTGATCGAACCCGCAAATTTACCGATGATCGTGCCCAGAATATCATGGCAAAACGATTAGGCGCTACGGCTAAGCGTGGTGAATTCCTTAAACGAGGAGCTCAAAGTATAGATCACAGACGCCGTAAACGCGAAGGTCTACGAAGTGCACGCACCGGTATGGCCGATGCTCGTTGGGCTAATTCCAGAGATTATAGCAATATCGATCAGATGTCACGCGAAGCATCTAGTAGCAAATCTCTTGGCGAGGGTCGTTCAGAATTACGATACAATAGCCAAAAGAATGTTGCCGGCAGCCACATCCAAGATCTAGATATGCGTTTGCGTGAGAATAAACAAAAACTCGATAACGTGAATACTAGAACCGAGAATATTTTCAAAGCTTCTCCAAACTATAAATCACTGCACGAGGATGCCTACAAACTCGAAACAGCTAAAAACAAGATCGAACAAACTCTGGATCGTGACCTGAAAGATAAAATCAGGGTTAATTCTGATATGCTCAAAAGAGAAATGGAAGTACGTGTCCTATCTGACGAGGCCAGCCTATCGAAGGCTCATTTGGATAAGGTTTACGAAGACCTACGCGCTGGCGCTATGAACTCAGGTAATATGAGCGGATTAAATTACAGAGCCAAGCTTACTGCCCGCGATATCGCTATCAGCGCAATCGCTGTCAGTATGGCTAAAAAGCAACAGCAAAAGATCGTATCCGAGTCTCTATCTACAAACATCGATACAATCAACGGTCAATTAGTTACCGAGTTTACTGGTAGTATCAATGGTACATTGGCTAACGGCGCTAAACGAGTACAGGCAAACGCTACCGCTGCCGTTACACGTGCTGTTATACAAGAAATTAACGAAGTCAAAGAAGCCTCAGATATTCCAGCCGGCAACACTGACGAGATGGTTAGACGCATTAGAGAGGCTGTGGCCGAAAAAGACTCAGTCACTATTCGTGCATACGTCGATCTGTTATCAGTAGCTGGAAACTCAGGTGTCAAGGCATTGAGAGAAGTCATAGCAGACGTAGACACTGGATTGAGAGCGCCTGATGGAAGTGTCACGGAACAACTACAAGACGTCAAAGACTACATAAATATCAGCTCAACACTCAACGTTGCTGCCGAAGATATAGTCAACTGGAGTCGTGTCAACAGAAGCATCAAAGATGTTAGCGAAGATAAGACAACCTGGAATAACCTCAGTGCGATTGATATTGCTGGCATGAAAGCTTCTTCACAGTTAGAAGCTATCAAGAGTGGTGGTATTAGTCAGAAAATCGCTAAAGAATTATTGGAAAACGAGACGACCAGTTCCAAGCTCAAACCAAACGTCAAAGAAGAACTCGAAAAACTACTCTAATATTAATTCGTTCAGCAATTTATTCGAATTAGCTATAGCCTCTAATCCAAATTCAGATAGTTTTCTTGGGCTGAGCCTACATTCCAATCAGCTATACTAATTCGTCGCAACTGGCTACAGTACGCCCCTACCCCTAACTTAGTACCGATATCTTCGGCCAAGCTACGGATATAAGTTCCGCTCGAAACATTCACCCTAATCTTGATATTAGGATATGTATAATCGATTAGTTCGATCACATAAACCATAACCTTACGTTCTGGCATCTCAACTTTTTCACCCTTACGCGCCAGTTTGTATGCTCGCTGACCATTGATTTTAATAGCACTATAAATCGGTGGGCGTTGAGTAATCTCGCCAGTAAACTCTGTGAGTGTTTTATTAATTTCTAATTTAGTTGGTACTCTATTTGAAATATCAATAATCTCACCCTCTGGGTCCCCAGTTGTACTAGTTTGCCCCAGACGGATTGTTGCTTCGTAGATTTTATCGAGTTTGCTGTAGGATCCGGCATTTTTACACTCTTGACCGATTACTAGTATCATTAATCCGGTTGCAAAGGGATCTAACGTGCCAGTATGCCCTACCTTGACTTTTTTACCTTGCTGTTGCGATAGAACCCGTCGAACACGAGCTACCACACCAAAACTAGTCATATTAGCTGGTTTATCAATTAGTAAAATGCCGTCTTTCATATCAAACCAGTATAACAGCTGGCGATCGATGCCCTATTGGCCAGGGATTCTAAATTGGCTAGGATCGTTAGCATTTGATGGCGGTAATGTGCTGGTCATTGGCGTGATAGGTTCAGCTACGGGCGCGCCAAAGCTCGGCATAGCCGGCATGGTTGTCGATATAGTCGATGCTGCCGTTACTATAGGTATATTAGGCATAGTTGCCGTTGTTGTTGGCGGTGGCAAAGTCGAAAAATCTGGTAGTGGTGGCGGTAAAGGCAAATCAACAACTGACGGTGCATTTGACATAGGGCCACTACTAAATATGTCAACTGATTGTGATGAATCTTCGGACTGTCCAGCACTATTTATTGGGGTATTAGAAGTAGACGAACCACCTAAATAGGAATGTGACAATATCGTTTTATTCTGTTGGTCTTCTATATCACGTCTAGCCTGCTCTGCGGCTTGTTCGGCCGTAGCATTTAATGTGCCCCCTAATGATGGTTCGGCAACAGCCTTAGGAATAGTCGTGGCAATTTGCGGCGCAATCGTTGAAGTAGGCGGCAATATTGGTGCCGGTGCCGCAACTGGAATTGGAGTTGTAGCTGGGATTACTATTGGCTCGATATTATGGTTTTCGACAACTTCGGGTTTTATTGGCGGGGTTGCAACCGAAGAAATCGGCACATCGACTGCTTTTTCTAATTGATGATTGATAGTTAGATCACCCGTAGGCAACGTCGAAACCGATGGTTCAGCCGTAATTTGCGGGATTGGGTTGGTGATATTAGTCGTAACTGTATTAGTATTAACCGCACCACTGCCTTCTAATGAATTAATTTCGTGAGACTCTCTTAGTTTCGTAGATATCAGTTGTTGGTCTGCCCCAGCCGCCATTAATTGAGCAGCAACATTCATCGTGCTAGGAGATGTCAGTATATTACTAAATCTATCAGTAGCCGCCACAATACCAGTCAATAACGAAGTTGAGATTTGTTTGTCCAACAACGACTTGTCAGTTTTTAGACTGTCGCTAATATTAGCTACCATCTCGCTCAAACTGCTAGCAGAGCCATCATGCCAATCTAGACTACCTAGCTGGCTAAATTTATCACCAGCACTAAATGTAACAATAGTTACATCCTGTAATATCTGTCCATGCGCCTCTAACGATGTATCTAAGTGGTCTTTATTAGCAACACCCAAGGCTAACACTAATTCAACGTTATAGTCTCCTTGGCTAAATTCTAAGTCATTGCTAGTGATAGTTGTTTTGTATGGCGTAATAAAAATTTTTACCACATCACCATCAACTTTGTATCGCAAGTGATCGGCTTTTTCTTTGTCTAGAGCAATTATAAAATCACGCAAGCTGTCAGCACTATTTTCAAACACTTTATCTGGGTTTAAAAATGAAATAGCTGGCGGAATTGCCCCACTAAAAATAGCCGTGGCGTGTTTGTCTAGCTTATTTAAGAGCGCTGTCAAGCCTAGAGCGGCCGATAAATCATCAACTGACGGGTCACGACTGACGGTGATTAGAATATTCGTCGAACTTTTGATCTTGTCGACAATTTGTTGTTTTATCTTGAGGTCAGCATCATTCATTGATATTTTTCCTGATTTTTATTTTGTCTAGAATTTAATGATAATATACCATAAGTGTTTCATACCCGTCAACAGGTCGACTACATATAGAATAATAGCGGTACTCTTTACAATTTTAGGTTTTTACCTTATAATCACTCACTGATTGTATTATTATTTAAAGAGGTAAAGAAGCAACATGCCAATCATCAAATCAGCTATCAAGCGCGCCAAGCAAACTATTAAACGCCGTGAACGAAACGTCGGCATTAAACACGACATCAAAGAAGCCAACAAAGCTTTCGTCGCAAAGCCTAGCGCTACAACTCTAGGTGCTGCTTATAGCGAAATTGACACTGCTGTCAAAAAAGGCCTGATCAAGAAAAACACCGCTGCTCGTCGTAAATCACGATTATCAAAAGTTGCTAAAAACGCAGGTGTTAAACTAACCTCTGCTAAAAAAGAAACTGTTAAAGCAGTTCCAAAAGCCGAAGCTAAACCAGTTACTACCAAAGTCGCTGCTAAAAAACCAGCTGCTAAACCAGCTACCGCCAAAAAAGCTCCTGTCAAAAAAACAGCCGCTAAAAAATAATTAGATATTCGCGATTTTAATCAAAGCGCGCTCGACTAATAGCCACGGGTCGGTTTTTGACAGCTTCATATCATCATCAACCTCGGTAAAAATCGAGATTATTTTACTGACACCGCCCTTACCTATTCGCTTGGCAATCGGTGTTAATTTCGAGACAACGTAAGGATGAATACTAAAGTCCTTGGCGATATTATCCGAATCCGTTGCCGATACAATCGCCGCCAATTGAAAAGCTTGGCTAAACAACAACGCCGATAAACGATAAACATCATCGGATTGTTCTAACACTCGTATCATTTGTACTAAATCGTCAATATGACCACTCAGCGCCGTTTCAAAAAGGTTAAAAACGTTTTCAGTCAGGTTGGCATCAATAATATTTTTGATAGTTACCTCGGAAATATCGTCGACCATCGCTAGTTTTTCGAGAGCGTGGAATAATTGCCACTGATCAACACCAACACGCTGCACTAAAATTAGAGCGCTTTTTTTATCCAACGTAAAACCAAGTTTCTTGGCCTCCGAGATAACCCACTGCTCGGCCTTGGCAGTGTCACGATCAGACCATGGCTGAAATTCCCGAACAATAGCATTATCCCTCAAGGATTTAAACGTAGTAGTACGCTTATCAGGCTTTGACTCGATCAATATTAAATTAATATCGTCAGATATTCTGTCTAGCCAATCACCGAAAACCGTCCAAACTGTCTTATTTTCACTAAGCCCCCTAACTATCAATAGTCGCTTTTCGGCAAACAGGCTCACCCCCATTAGAATATCTGGCAACCGCGCCAGATTTAGATCATTACCATCAATCTTTTCGGCTTCACCTACAAAGTTACCTTTAATTTCCGCCAAAGCACGTTCAGTTTCGAAAGAGTTATCACCAACCAACAAAGTAATCATTATATCTAGTATAGCCTAAAGCAACTGGTCATGCGGACAGATATGAGTACCGCGACCCGCTACTTTAATTTTGATAATTTCCGTGCCACAACGTGGACAAGGCAAACCTTCGCGCCTAAAAACACGGGCAAAATCCATATAGCTGCCTTTTTTGCCTTCAGCGTTAACATAATTACGATTAGTGCTACCACCCTTTTCGATCGATAGGTTCATGACCGCACGAACCTCGGTGTATAAATCATTAAATTCCTGATCAGTCATAGATTCAACTAAACGTTTCGGATGGATCTTGGCACCCCACAGCGACTCATCGGCATATATATTACCAACACCAGCGATTACTGTCTGGTCTAATATAGCGGCCTTAATACTAGTCCTAGGGCGACGTTTAAATCGACTAATAAATTCCAGAACTGTAAAATCCGCTTCGAGTGGCTCAGGACCAACCTTTTTCATAAAATCAATATTAGGTACTTCGGGCGTTGGCAATAATCTTACCCAACCAAATTTGCGTTGATCATTAAAATACAAATGCGAGCCATCAGCAAAATCAAAAGTAACACGCGTTGATTTGTCTGGCAAATTATTAATTAAACTGTCACTTGGGTGCCCTGCCCCAAATCGCGAGTTACTATCCACAAATACTAATTGCCCAGTCATTTTGAGATGGATTACTAATGTATAATTCGTTGATAAATCAATCAGCAGAACTTTGGCACGACGGCGAACTTCACTGACATCGGCGTTTACTAGAAAATTTTTAACATCAGCCGTGGCGTTAGGAAAACTTTTGGGGTTATCGTGATTAACAGACATAATTTTACGTCCGACAATCAATCGTTGTAGGCCGCGTTTGACGGTTTCAACCTCGGGCAATTCAGGCATTATTTATTCTCATAAGTGCAGCTAATTCAACCTTTGCCTGTTGGACGGTATTAAATATAATACCCTGCATACCAGCACTAATCGCTCCGTCAATATTAACTGCCATATCATCGATCATTACACATTCCGATGGCTCAACGCCTAATTTATCAGCCGTTAGCTCGAATATCGCCACTTCGGGTTTAACCATACCGACATCACCAGATATAATTATCTCGTCAAATAGATCTTCGTTACCTGCAATTAGGGATTTATCCAGCCAACCATGTCCAACATTACTAAGCATACCTATTTTGTATTGATTTGATGTTTTTAATTCGCGTGCCCAATCGATAGCCGCTTTGTTTTGTGAATTCACATCATAATAACGCGACCTGACCTCTTCGGGCGTTATACCGATAAGCTCGGCCATGGCAACATCAAATTGCTGATGTGAAATCATACCGTAATCTGATTGATGCTCTAGATTGTTTATATCAGTTATGAGGTGTGGGTATGATTGATACAATAAATTACGTCCCGAAGTAATTAGGACACCGAAACAGTCAAAAATAATTGCCTTTATAGCCATAATTTAATCCTTTTTATTATTTAAAACGTCGCCCGTACTACCAAAACCACCAGCCCCACGTTCGGTCTTGCTAAGTGAATCAACTTGGTCCCAAGCTACATGTTCGTATTTTGCAATCACCAGTTGAGCTACACGCATATCAGGTTCAATGACAAACGGTTCACTACCCAGGTTTATCATTAAAACACCATACTCTCCCCTATAGTCACCGTCAATCGTACCTACCCCATTAACCATGGTCATACCGTATTTAATACTCAGACCACTGCGAGCCCTAATTTGCGATTCATAACCGGGCGGTAGTTCAATCGATAATCCAGTAGGTATATTTATTCGCTCCATTGGCCGCACTGTCACTGGTGTATCTAAACAAGCATGCAAGTCCATGCCAGCGGCGTGTTCGGTTTGGTAAGCTGGCAAAATTGCATTTTCTTTGAGTTTCGTTATTTTTACACTCAGGTCGTTCATTTATAATACTCCCCAATTCTTGCCAATATTAACATCGACTTTTAGCCTAACCCCGAGTTCTGGAATGATATTTTCAAGTGTGTCCCTCAGTACATCAGCAACCCTGTCGGCATTCTCGGCTGGACATTCGACTAATATACTATCGTGAACCTGCAAAATTTGTTCACCCAGACCGACCAATTTCTTATCAACCCTAATCATGGCTAATTTCATAATGTCAGCCTCGGTACCCTGAATCGGCATATTAGCCGCAGCCCGTTCAGCCGAAGCACGAACCATAAAATTACTACTGAGCACATCAGGTGTTGGACGACGACGGCCAAAATAAGTTTCGACATAACCTTTGATGCGAGCATCCTCGATAGTTTTATCGATATATTTGCGAATTGGTTGACGTAATTCAAAATATTCATCAATGAATTTTTTAGATTCAGTAAAATTCATACCCGTCGCCGCGCTTAGACCATGTGGGCTCATACCGTACAAAACTCCGAAGTTAATAACCTTGGCATTACGCCGTTGAGATTTAGTGACATCATCCATCGTTATACCGTAAACTTCACTAGCGGTTTTAGTATGAATATCGACATTACTGTTAAAATCGTTGATCATATTCTGATCACCCGCTAGGACTGCCGCTAAACGAAGTTCGAATTGTGAATAATCAGCACTAACAAATACCTTATCGCCATCAGCCACGAAAGCTTCGCGAATTCGACGGCCCAATTCAGTTTTAATCGGAATATTCTGTAAATTTGGGTTGGTACTACTCAGTCGGCCAGTACTAACTACATCCTGATTAAACGTAGTGTGGATTCGATCTTTTTCATCAGCAAGTTTGGGCAAAGTATCAACATAGGTATTTTTTAGTTTAGCCAGTTCCCTAGTTCGTTCAATTAGTTCGATAATTGGATGTTGACCGCGTAATTTATCTAGCTCTTTTTGCCCAGTGCTAAAACCTGTTTTGCCTTTTTTTATACCGCCAGTTGGTAATTGCAACTTAGTGAACAGAACCTCTGATAATTGGGCTGGGCTACCAATATTAAACTCGTAGCCAACCATTGCAAACATTTCTTGTTCAAGCTTTTTGTGTTCATCACCCAGTTCTTTGCTCATTGATTCTAATATTTTCGGATTAATTTTTATACCGCGGTTCTCCATGGAAAATAGAATATGTGTCAGAGGAAAATCCAGGTCATGCGCTACCTTAGCCAACTTTGGCTCGGCCTTGAATAGTTCAACTTGTTGGTCATATATATGCCATATCGCGGCTACAGCGGTCTGTGGCGAATCAATTTCATACCCAACCAAGCTAGCTAGTGACCTATCGCGCCTTAGCGGATCGAGTAAAAATGTAGCTTGGTTGATGTCATGCAGTTCACTAAATTCTACAATGATGTTTTGATCAGCCAACTGATGATATAGAATTTTAGTATCATAACCAATCACCATTGCTAATTCAAAAACACGCCAAACGCTACGATCCAGACTACTAACCTTAGTTTGCGAAATAGTTTTTTGATCAGTCGACAACCACAATGTGTCATTATCAACATATAAAACTATCGGACCATTTACCATTAGGTTATCAGGCCAAGGTGTTTCCGTTAATAAATTAGGTTTAACCCCAGTATCAACAACTTCACCGGCTGAGTCGTTAGCCTGCATATGTTTTGGTAGGCGTTTTACTAGCGATGAAAATTCTAGTCGTTTCAAAATAGCCGCTACCTTATCCAAATCCGTATCGTTAACATCAGCAACATCCCAATCTAGTTTGACCGGAGCATCAACCCAAATTCGCGCTATTCTTTTTGTCATATATGCCAGTTCTTTACCGGCAATTAATTTTTTAGCGACAGTTGGTTTAATATCATCCAGATGATCATATATATTATCCAGAGTGTTAAATTGTTGCAATAGTTGAACACCAGTTTTATCACCAATCCCAGGTACACCAGGTAAATTATCCGACGAGTCCCCCGCTAATGATTTAAGGTCTAGAAATTGCTCAACCCCGATACCATATTTTTTTTCAAAATATTCAACATCAAACTCTTCGAGATTAGATAGCCCGTTTTTCAGCGCATAAACCTTGGTCATAGGCCCAATCAGCTGCAGAGCATCCAGGTCACTAGTTAATAAACAAGTCTCGATCCCCTTTTCGGTCGCTTCCTTGGCAAAAGCACCTAATATATCATCAGCCTCATAATCGTCTAGCTCGTATAATGGCCAACCAAAAGCCTCAAGCAGCTCGTGCAAGATAGGAATTTGCTCGTAAAAGTCATCAGGCGCTTTTTTACGACCAGCTTTATACTCGGGATATATCTCACAGCGCTTACGAATATTGGTATCTTTTTTGTCCCAAGCCACCGCCACGTAATCAGGTTCTAGTTTTTTAATTAATTCAATTGCTAGACTAGCAAACCCATAAACACCACCCGTCGGCGTGCCGTCGGCCATTGATAAATTCGGCATAGAATAATAACCACGATAAAATACAGACTTACCATCAATTACAGCCAAACGTTTTGTCATGCTACTAGTATACCGCAATCGTCAGTGATAATCTGCTACAATAACTGATATGACTATCAATAAAAATATCAAAATTGTGGCTTTTGTAGGACTAACCGGCTCTGGCAAAAGCGCTGCCGTTGATTACATAATAGAAAAAGGCTACCCTAGAGTTTATTTTGGCGGAGTCGTACTAGATGCTATGACCAAAGCAGGTTTGGAACATACCGAAGAAAATGAAAAACCATTTCGCGAAGAATTACGTCAAAAAGAGGGCAAGGACTTCGTTGCTAAACGCATCATCGCTCAGATCAATGATTTAATCAACACTGGCCAACATCATATTATTGCCGACGGGTTATATACTTGGACTGAATATAAAACTCTAAAACATGAGTTTCCAGGTGAATTAATGATTATTGCAATCGTAACCCCAAAACGATTACGCCATTTACGCCTGGCTAACCGACCAATTCGACCACTAACCCAGTCCGAAGCTGATCAACGTGATTGGTCTGAGATAGAAAACTTAGAAAAAGGTGGTCCTATTGCTATCGCCGACCATTATATTATGAATAGCGGCGACATGGATCATTTACATCAACAAGTTGACGATATATTAAACGAAATTAAATTCTACGAATAACAAAAAACTCCGCCACAATAGGCGGAGTTTTTAAATTTAACATTTAATTTAACCTAGATACTCGTGTAATTTTTTAGCATCTTTGTGCTTACGGAGTTTGGCTAGTGCCTTGGCTTCGATTTGACGAATACGTTCGCGAGTAACAGCAAACTCACGACCAACCTCTTCTAGGGTGTGGCTTTTGCCATTTTCTAGACCGAATCGCATTTTAACAATTTTTTGTTCACGATCAGAGAGTGTTGATAGGACCGATTGAACTTGTTCTTTTAGTAGCTGCGAAGTGGCTGATTCTTCTGGGGTGGCGCTATCGCCATCCTCAATAAAATCACCGAGAACTGAATCCTCATCCTCACCATCACGACCGACACCAGCATCTAGTGAAGTGATATCTTGTTTGATCTTGATAACATATTCGACTTTGGCAGGTTCCATTTCGAGTTCAACAGCTAATTCTTCGATGGTTGGTTCGCGGTTTAATTCCTGAGTCATACGGCGCTGAGTGCGTAGCAATTTGTTGATAGTTTCAACCATGTGAACTGGAATACGAATTGTCCTGGCTTGGTCGGCGATAGCACGCGTGATCGCCTGGCGAATCCACCAAGTGGCATAGGTTGAAAATTTAAAGCCCTTGTCTGGATCGAATTTCTCAACTGCACGTAGCAAACCAGTATTACCCTCTTGGATCAGATCCAAGAAATCAAGTCCACGACCACTATAGCGTTTAGCAATCGAAACTACTAAACGCATGTTCGCTTCGGCCATCTTGTCTTTGGCTTTTTTATCGCCTTCGACAACTCGTTTAGCTAGAGCCAATTCTTCCTCGGAGTTAAGCAGTGGGATTTTACCAATTTCACGCAAATACAAACGAACACTATCATCGCTGGCATCATCGAAATATTGACCCTTGTTAAGGGTATCCTCGTCGTCTTCTTCTTCGTCCTTTAGCTCATCAGGCGCAGGTTCTTCTAGGTCGCTTAGCGAAAAACCATCTACATCAAGTAAATTTGGATCAATTACAATTTCTTCTTCGTTATCTTTGGCCACTTTGTATCTCCTTTATTAGTTTGTTTAGTTTGGCACGGATCTCGTTCGCCAAGACATCATCACCCAAAGTCTCTGCATCACGCAGTTCATTAGTTAGGGTGTCTTTTTGTTTTTTCTTGTTTTCGTTGGTCACCTGGCGGAGCAATCGAGCTGTTTCAAAGTAACGATCTTGGTCGTTCCAGTCAGCATAGCGAGCGTCGGCCTTTAATAGTAGTATTTTTACATAGATATCGTAATCTTGCAACTGTTCAGGTGTATCTTTGACGGCCTTACCGCCATTATCGGCTAAATATTTGGCAACCGCCTGACGTTCCTCGCCAACTAGTGCGTTAGGATCAAACTGACGAAATAGATCGTGGGTAGCGCCGTCAATCAGGGCAACCGCTAATAGATTATCCTGATAAGATAACGAATTTTGAGCAGTCTCGAATTGCTGAGCGGATTTTCTGTAGACTTTTTGAGAGTTTTCGCCACCGCTGCTCATCTTTTCTTTTAACGCTTCAACCGAGGAGTCGCTATATTCAGCAATCTTGGCAATATAATGTTCTTGTTCGACCGAATCCTGCAGCATACGCACCACATCCAATGCCACCGTAGTAAACCGACGTTTACCGGCCGCAGTTTTCAAATCTTCGCGCAACGAATATTGTTTCAGCAGCCAATCAACAGCCGGTTCGGATGCTTCAATTGCCTGCAACCATAATTTCGGATCTTGTTTGATTAATTCATCGGGGTCTTTGGCACTTTCAGGCATGGATATTATCGTCAGGTCAATACCGACACTCTGAGCTATTGGGATAGCTCGCTCAGTAGCAGCTAGGCCAGCTTTGTCACCATCAAAGGCTAGTCGTACGTGATTACTAAGGCGAACTAAGGCTCGTAAATGGTTCTCGGTCATAGCCGTTCCAGCCGTGGCTACAACCTGTGATATATCGACCTGGTGACTACTAATAACATCTAGGTTGCCTTCGACGATTACTGCGTAATCATTGGCTCTAATCGCTTCTTTGGCCTGTGATAGTCCAAAAACGTGACGTCCCTTGTCATACAATAAAGTTTGAGGTGTATTTAAGTATTTTGGAGCATTTGGATCATCAACGATAATACGCCCCGTAAAACCAATCACCTGCCCCGTGCCATCCATCAAAGGCACAGTCATACGACCGCGGAATAAATCACCGCCAAAACGATTAGTTAATCCCGCCTGAGTTAATTCGTGTGCGGTAAAACCTTTTTTAGTCATGAATTGAACCAAAGCATCGCCGCTAGTTGGCGCATACCCAATCCTGAAATCTTGGACGATCTGTTTGCTTAAGCTACGCTTTTTAAAAACATACTCCAAAGCATGCTGGTTCTTTATCAGACTTTGCTGATAATAATTAGCAGCTAAATCCAGCGCTGTTAGCAATCGTTTTTTTAGTCGAGCAATTTCCTGATTACCCTTACTGTCATATATCGACAAATCAACACCCGCTTTGCGCGCTAGATGTTCTAATGCTGTCCTAAAATCTATACCCTCAACTTCCATAACAAACGCAAAAACATCGCCACCCTTATTAGATGAGAAATCATGCCAAATATGTTTATCTGGACTAACATAGAAACTAGGAGTTTTTTCGCTAGTAAAGGGACTGACACCTTTGAAGTTGCGCCCGGCACGCTTCAGCTGGACATAATCACCAATTACATCCTCAATATTGAGCCTAGCCCGCACTTCTTCCTTGGCATCTTGCATGTCGCTATTATACCTCTGTTAAGGTAGAACTCAAAACAACCCACCAAAAGACAACTAAATTTGAGTATTAAAGCCGATTATGGTTAAATAACAGGAGTATGTATCCTAATAGTAATCAACCAACACCACCTCTGGATTATTTGAACCAAATCGCACCCAAATCACCGCCAAAGGTAAATAATCTATTTAAAAAACCAATAATACTCGGCGCCGCCCTAGGTTTTGCCATATTATTGACGATTATATCAACAATCGCCTCTAGCCAGCCTAAATCGACCGAGCTACTAGCCGCTCGCCTAACAACAATCGCTAGCACCGCCGACAGTGCAACCACCAACATCAAAAGCACTCAATTACGGGCTTTTAATAGTAACTTGAAACTATACCTGACCAACGCCGTTCGCGATATCACCCCTATTCTAGCCAAGGATGGTATAGATATTACAAAATTAGACAAAAAAGTAACCACTGCCGAGTCTAACGCGGACCTACTAGCTACACTCGAAGACGCCAGACTAAACGCAGTCTACGATCGAACTTATGCCCGCGAGATGGCCTATAAATTAGATACCGTTATAACACTGATGCGGCAAATTAATAGCAGCACCGGAAACAAAGATCTAAAAAGCTATCTAAATGATGCCATAGCTAATCTAACTCCGATCCAAAAACAGTTTGCAGATTTCAACGCAGCTAATAGTTAGGATCCGATCGGTTCGCCGTCAACTAAACGATAGCTAAGAGACATCAAGCTTTTCATTTCATCATCAGGCACTTGGCCAGTACAGATAATCGTATTCCAATGTTTTTTGTTCAGATGATAACCAGGTAAAACCGTTTCGTAATCTTCGCGTAATTTTTCAGCCAGCAGTGGATCACATTTTAGGCTAATCCGAAGCGGTTTAGTCCCCTCGGCGATTAGAGCGAACATTTTACCACCACCGTTCTCGGCATGCCCGATTTTATAGACCGAAGTGCTCTCGCCAAACGGAAAATCCAGCCAAGTATTCGGAAAACTTAGTAAATATTCGTGAATTTCAGTGTGTGTCATAGCCCTATTCTACAGGCTACTGTATGGTGCTTGCAAATTATCCATAGCGGATTGCCATTTTAACCTCTGTAAAATATCAGCTTGTTGCTGAGCTGTAGCTGGTTTTACTATTTTATCGGCATCATTCGTACCGACAACCCCAAATTGATAGCTAATATTGAGTTTAGTAAGCCCCTGCTCTATAGCCTGAACTAAACAATCATCCTTGAACTTTACGCAAGTTTCGCCCAAATTTAGCCATTTTTTAAGTAACGAAAAACTCTGATCGTTAGTTTTCATCACAACCCTAATCCCCGCCGAGCGTACCACTTCAAAAGTATCTTGCTGATCAAACATAAAATTACCCATTGAATAGACTATCAGATGGCCCTTATAACTCTCGGCAGGCTGAATCCAATGCGGATGATCACCCAGAACAACATCAGCGCCACCATCAATCAAACTTCGATAGAAATCAGTTTTAATCTGGTCTGGCGATGATTTATATTCCGCACCCATATGCGGCATGGCAATAACGGGCATATAAGGACTGTATTTTTGAATCTCAGCCACCGATTCAGGCGGCGGTATCTGGAATACACCGTGATAACCGCACATTGCCACCGGAAGTTTACCTTTCGTTGTTGTTTTGTCATCGTTTGTCACTGTGACTGGCAACCCGATCACTTCGCAAATATCACCTGTTACTTTGGGATCATAATTGCCAAAATATTGAATATTATTTTTATCAAGTTGCTGTTTGGTTTCCGTAAACCCATCAGCCCCCTGATTATCCGTATGATTATTAGCTAGTGTAAACGCTGTAAACCACTTGGCTGCTTCGGATAGATAGCTGGGGGAACAATTGAATTGCAGTGTATTATCCTCTTCGGCTGACGTCATATTAACACCAGCCACTAGCGGACACTCTATGCCCGAAATCCAAGCATCATATTGATCACGATTAAACTCATTGAGCCGTGAAAACGGATAACTATATTTTAATGGGCTAGCCATCGACCAGTCATTGATGTACCTGCCCCAGAATGTATTACCCAAAAAAAGAATATTCGATGATACTATTTTTGGTTGAGCAATTTTTTTAACAGTTTGGGTGGTTTTGGATAAATTCGGCGCAATAGTTTTGGTCGGCCACAAAACAGCCATTACAGAGCCACCAATCAACAAAAACGTTATTAACACCAAAAAGATTAGAAAGCTATTACGGCGAAGTTTCACCTCTAACATTATGCTTGTTATTGTAGCACTACTTGACCTTGGTAAGGTAATATTTCAATTCTTCGATGCTGCCGCGAATATCATCAAGAGCACGATGCGCATCGGGTTTTGCATATTTTTTCTTGAACTTGTTTTCAAAAACAACTTTCCAGGCGCTAACATCCAACATACGATAATGTAAGCGCGCATCAAGTTTAGGCCACTTTGCTACTATAAATCGCCTATCCATGTGGATTGAATTACCACCCAGTAGAACCGGCGCATCAGCCTTGAAATGAGTATTTATAAAATCGAGTAGCTCGGCCTCTATTTTTGATGAAGATTTGCCAGTTTCATTTTGGGCTAATAGGCCATCCCGAGAATCAGGGTGGGCATCCCAAAACGATGCGTTAATAGCCATACGCTTACGAACTGCGGCTGGCTTACTACTAACCACTCCTTGATAAGTTGCAATCTCCTTAAAATCCCAATCAGTCACAATCGCTGCAACCTCCAATATTAGATCGTCAACTGGCGATAATAATCCAGTCATCTCTAAATCGATCCACAAAATTCGGTCTGATTTTGTAATTCTCTTGACCATATTATTGTTTTGGCTTGTCTATTTTATCGAACCTTAGTAATTTAACGATGAAATAAACCACCAGGGCAATAACAACGAAATTAATAAAATCATTTAGAAATACACCGTAATGCAATACCGCCGCCTGACCACCGTTAGTTTTACCTATAGTCCAACTTAGGCCTTTTAGCCCCTCAGCCGAACCCAGTAATAATCCGAGCGGTGGCATGACAACATTATCGACCAGTGATTTCACTAGAACGCTGACAGAACCACCTAAAACTAAACCGACAGCCAAACCAACTACGCCTTGGGTACGGATAAAATCAAGAAATGCCTTTAATTGCGATCCACCAGCTTTGACGATAGTAATCGGTCTGATGTCAATTTGCTGTGCGGCTTTGACTATTTTTGATTTACGGATTAGCTGTTTCTTGGGTGTTGGCATAAAATCCTCTTAACTTTTGTATGTATTATACCATTCGTATGCTACATACGTTCTGGGGTTGGAATACCTAACACTTTTAGACCATTCCCTAGCACTATAGTATAAGCCACAACCAAACGTGAGCGCAGCTGTTCCCTATCATCGCCAACCACTTTACTGTTCTCGTAGAAACGATTAAAAACTTGAGCTAATTCATACAGATAAGTACATAGATAATGTGGAGAGAATTCAACCGTAGCCTGATTTATTACGTCAGGATATTCCGTTAGTTTGAAAACTAAGGTTCTCTCGTATTGAGTGTATTGATTATTTGTCATATCAACGGCCGAGTTAACGTCGCCTAGCTTTTGCAAAACTGAATTTGCTCTGGCAAGTGAATATTGCAGATATGGACCGCTGTTGCCATGCAAACTCACCGATTCTTGCGGGATAAACACGCTATCAGCGCCAATGCGGAATTTCAAAAAGGCATATTTTATAGCACCTAGCACCGGCTCTTCGTTGCGGTTTCCTTGCACTGCCTCATTCTCGTCAGCTACCATGTCGAGTACATCGATCGCGCGCAAAAAATTACCTTTTCGACTGCTCATTTTAACGCTACCAGCCAATTTAACATTGCCGTGCGTTATATGTTTAGTCCGAGCCGTCAGTTCTGGCTTGAACTGTTCTATGCTCTTCAACACAACTTTCATGTATTCGATAATATCGTTGCCAGTGATAATTATAGATTCATCAAATTCGTAATCTTGCCATTTTTTAATGCTCAGCCCAACATCCTTGGCTTCGTAGGTCGGTAACCCTTCACTATTTACGAAAACACGAGTATGCAGCCCGTACGGTTCACCCTTGAATACGATTGCCCCGTCACTATCCTGATATACGCCATTATTTTTTTGTTCAATAACCGTCGCTAAACCTAATGCCGCAGTTTCGCTTTCTGGATAATACTTTTCAAATGTCGTACCGATTCGTTTATAAAACGCATTAAAGTAATCGTAACTCCAGGTTCGACATGTCCAATAAATTTGTGCAAAAGCCGATTCATGATCATTATCGGTATGCAACTGATACACTTTTTTATTTATAGAAATAATTTCTGATTTCGATTTCTCGTCATCTTCGTAAGCCCGGGTGCCTTCGACATAACAAGCCGCCATCCATTCGGAACGACCGCTCTCTTCTATTTCAGCTAATTTATCAGGATTTTCACCACCTAATTTATTGATAATCGCCCACATGGTTTTTCCGACATGTAGACCAACGTCACCACCAAAATTAACTCGATGGACTTTACCACCGGCATATTCAATTAAGTTCGATATAGCATCACCGATAACACTGGTATAGAAATGACCAACGTGCAAAACCTTGAATGGGTTCGGATCGGAGTATTCAGTTACAACTACCTTACCATTATAGATTTGCGACTTACCGTAACTAGTAGGGTTGCTGATGATATTTTCAAGTTCTGACGTTAATGCATTATCCTTGACTTTTAGATTTATAAACCCAGGACCAGCTATGGTCACCTCCGAGAAATCACCAACTTCACGTAACTTGCCAATTAATTGCTCGGCAATATCACGTGGATTTTTAGATAATTTTCCAGCCAACTGCATAGCCACATTAGTTGAATAATCACCAAACTGCGGATCAGGACGACTCAATTGAGCCGCCTGATCAATATCAAACAGTTGGTGTATTATTTCTGAAATTATTAGAGAAGCTTTATCCATTGCTCTCAGTATTATATCAAAATACCGTGAAAATCGTTTATAAAGCCGCTTTGATCGTATCAAGCGCCGCGATAAATGCCCCCATACGTAGGCTAGTTTGTGATTCTTTGGCTTTTTCGGATATTTTATTAGCCGAACTTGCCATCATTATGCGGAGTTTATCAAACACTTCCTTTTCAGTCCAATTATTACCACTAAGATTCTGTTCCCATTCGAAATAAGACACGGTTACACCACCGGAATTTGCCAATATATCTGGCACAATAGGAATGTTTTTTTGGAATAGTATCTCGTCGGCTTTTGGCGAAACAGGACCGTTAGCCAGCTCTAAAATAGCCTTGGCCTTAATTTTATCAGCATTAGTCTCGGTTATAGTATTCTCGAATGCAGCTGGGATAAGCAAATCACAATCAACACCTATTAGTTCCTCGTTAGTAATATCAGTACCGCCAGCAAAACCTAGAACTGATCCAGTAGTCTTTTTATGATCTGATAATTTTGCAATATCTAGACCATCTGGGTTATAAATTCCACCTTTGGAGTCAGAGATAGCAACAACGCTATAGCCAGCCCTGTCCCAAATTACAGCGGCGTTTGCACCAGCATTACCGAAACCTTCAATAGCAACCTTGCAACCTTCGCTTAGACCTAGCTCTTGTCGCAATGCCTCAAAAGCGTAGAAACCGCCCTGGGCAGTTGCCGTATCACGGCCCAATGAGCCACCTTGGCCAACTGGTTTACCGGTGATAACCGCACCAGTTTTATCGCCAGTTATTTTGGCGAATTCATCTGCCATCCAGGCCATTATTTCTGGTGTAGTGTTAACATCCGGGGCTGGCACGTCCTTGTTAGGCCCCAGAATGTCCGATAGTTTTTGCACCCAACCACGCGAAAGTCGTTCTAGCTCACCCTTAGACAATTCCTTTGGATTAACCGTAATTCCACCTTTACCGCCGCCCATTGGTATGCCAATAACGGAACATTTCAATACCATCCAAAACGCCAGGGCTTTGACTTCATTTATTTCAGTATCCTGATGGTATCTGATACCACCTTTGTATGGCCCCATCGTGTTATTATATTCAACCCTATAACCTTCAAATATCTTAAGTGAGCCATCATCCATCTTGACTGGAATAGATACTCTAATATCACGATCTGGTTGTTTTAACCTCAATATAAACTCGTCACCGAAATTCCTGATTTTGGCGACTTTTTCTAACTGCGTCATCGCATTATCAAACGGATTTTGCATAAATTATTTACAACCTTCCCTATTATTTACTTTTTAGACTTGCTCTGATCAAACCAACAAATAACGGCGATGGTCTGATTGGCCGCGAACGAAATTCAGGATGAGCCTGGGTGGCGATAAAATAATCATTTTTTGGCGCTTCAATAAATTCAACTAGCCTACCGTCTGGCGAAGTACCGCTAATTACCAACCCGCCCTTACTAATTTCATACAGGAATTGCTGATTAACCTCGTAGCGATGACGGTGGCGTTCAATGATTTTAGTAGTGCCGTAAATCTTTTCGGCTAATGAACCCTTAACAAGTCTAGCTGGATAATCGCCTAGTCGCAGTGTGCCGCCGGTTGATTCTTTGCCAGCTTGACCGTCCATAATATAGACGACATCACAGTCACATTGCGGAGCAAATTCGGTGCTATTAGCATCATTTTGCCCCGCTTTCCTGGCCGCTGCAATAACCGCTACTTGTAAACCTAGACATAGCCCCAAATAAGGTACGTTGTTATCTAGAGCATAACGAGCTGCGGCAATTTTGCCTTCTACACCACGAGAGCCAAAACCACCGGGCACTAAAATCGCATCGACTTTTTTAAAATCTTTTTTGGTCGCCGTTTCAGCGTTAACCCATTTGATTTTTAATCCTACCTTTTCATGCCAAGCTGCCGCCTTCAATGCCTCGATTACCGAGATATAAGTATCTTCGTTATCGATATATTTAGCCACCAAACCAACTGTGATGGTTTTTTCGGGTTTGCTCATTTGTTGGCTAATAATCTTTTCCCAAGCTGCCAAATTAGGCTTTTTATGTAGCCCTGAAAAATCAGATAGTAATTTACTAAATCCACTTTTAGCTAAGATCAGCGGTACGCGAAAAACCGTATCAGCATTAGGCATCATAATGATGTTTTCTTTGGCAACACCACCGAATAAACTAATCTTGTCCGCGACACTATCTGGCGCTGGATAATCAGTTCTAACAACTACAGCATCCGGTACAATACCAAACCCACGCAGATCATTTAGGGCATTCTGAGCTGGTTTAGTTTTGAACTCTTTACTAGTACAGATAAATGGAACATAGACAACATGCACGAACAAACAATTGCTGCGACCGACTTTTTGAGAGAATTCTCGGATAGCCTCGACAAAACTAAGCCCTTCATAATCCCCAACCGTACCACCGATTTCGACAATATGAAAATCACTACCATCAGCCGCTTGCAATATAGCCTGCTGAATAGATTGAGTTAAATGTGGTATTAATTGAACCGTCTTGCCACCAAATTTACCAGCACGCTCATCAGCTATCAAATCAAAAAGAAGCCTACCTGCCAAAGTAGCACTCTTTTGGGTTAGTTCGATATCTAGAAAACGTTCGTAATGGCCTAAATCTAAATCAGTTTCAGCACCATCCTTAGTAACAAAACATTCACCGTGTTCTCTGGGGTTTAACAGACCCGCATCTACATTCAGATATGGGTCGCATTTCTGGATCGAGACTTTAGCGCCTTTGGCCTGCAGAACAGCACCAATACTAGCGGCAGTAACGCCCTTTCCAACCCCAGACAAAACACCTCCAGTTACAAATACATATTTTTGTTTTTCCCTCATACACCTCTTGTACCCCTATGGGATTTCATTTTAGCACAATGAGTATGGACTACACTACATCTAGCGTGCTATGTTGTTTATTCTACGCTATTTATATCTTTGTATAGTCTCGGAAACGACGGTCACGACACTTTTATCAAACATGGTCGGCAATATCTTTTTGGGCGACAAATCAGTTACAGAATCAGCCACCGCTTGAGCGATAGCACTGAACATCTCTATCTTGAACTGAGGGATATTAGCATCTAACATACCCTTAAAAGCACCAGGGAAAACAATTGAATTATTTAACTGATTCGGAAAATCACTTCGACCAGTTCCAACGATAAATGCTCCAGCCTCGTATGCTTCGTCTGGCATTATTTCAGGTGTTGGGTTAGAGAGTGCAAATATAATTGGCTTTGCCGACATAGAACGAACCATATCTTTGGTCAATAAACCTGGTTTAGATAGGCCGATAAACACGTCAGCACCTTTAACAGCATCAGCAAGAGCACCTTCGAACGATTCGGCAGTGCTGCCATCTATTAGTTCTTGTTTTTCATTAGTTAAGCTACCCCGACCGCTATGGATAATACCCTGGCTATCACAATATAGGATATTTTTAATCCCATACGCCAATAATAAACGAGCTGTCGCCACACCAGCCGCACCAACACCACTAATCACAACTTTGATAGTTTCTTTGGTCTGGTTGGTAAGTTTAATCGAATTAATCAGCCCCGCTAAAGCTACCGTCGCAGCACCCCACTGGTCATCGTGCATGACCGGAATCGACAATTCTTTACGTAAACGCTCCTCGATTTCAAAACATCGTGGCGCCGAAATATCTTCCAGGTTAATACCGCCAAAAACTGGTGCGATTTGTTTGACGGCCTTGATAATTTCTTCGGTATCCTGAGTATCTAGACATATCGGGAAAGCATCGACACCGGCAAACTCCTTGAATATCGCGGCCTTGCCTTCCATTACAGGGATAGCCGCTAAAGCCCCCAGATTACCGAGCCCTAATATAGCCGAGCCATCCGAGACGACCGCTATGGTGTTATGTTTGAGGGTATATTCACGAGCCAATAATGGATCCTTGGCAATTTCTCGTGATACTTCAGCTACACCTGGGGTATAAGCTAACGACAACATTTCGGCCGAATCAAGTTTTAATTTGCTAACAGTCTCGATCTTGCCATGATTCTTTTGATGTAATTCTAATGATTTCTGGTATACGTCATTTTGCATATTTTACCCCTCAATAAAGTTAAAGCTCGGCACATGATAACTTGTTTTTTATGGCGGAGAGAACAGGATTCGAACCTGCGGTAACATTGCTGCCACACACGCTTTCCAAGCGTGCGCCTTCAACCACTCGGCCATCTCTCCGTATGTGATTTATTATAACAGTTGTTTTTTTAACTTTGTACGTTAGTTGCAGTTTATAATTTTTAATCTCATAATAAGGTGGAATGACTCCCACCACTTCCATACCAGTCATAAATTTAAAAGGCATCAAAAAAAGCTTTGGGCTTGGTGATGCCGAGATTTTCGCATTGGATGACGTTAATTTAACTATCGATAAGGGTGAGTTCGTAGCCATCATGGGGCCAAGTGGCTGTGGCAAAACAACATTATTGAATATACTAGGGCTGCTAGACAATTGGGCTGATGGTGATTACGAATTAGACGGCCAATCCGTGGCCTGTATGTCAAAGCGCAAACAAGCAAAAATACGCAGTCGGCAAATAGGTTTTGTGTTCCAAAATTTCAATTTAATATCACGACTAAGTGTTATAGAAAATGTAGCTTTGCCTCTTATATACAAAGGTATTAGCCATACTAACCGGCTAGTTATGGCTAGTAATATGCTACGCAATTTCCATCTGAATGAACGTGAATACTATATGCCGCATCAATTGTCAGGCGGACAAACTCAACGAGTTGCTATTGCGCGAGCTCTAGTAAACGAACCATCCATTATATTAGCTGACGAACCAACTGGTAATTTAGATTCACGAGCCAGCCATATCATAATGGAAGAATTATCTGATCTGCACAAACGCGGCAACACCATCATCATGGTGACCCACAACCCCAGGTTAACAACGTATGCTAGTCGGATAATCACGATGCTGGATGGCCAAATCGACACCGATACCAAGGATGTGGTTGTCGAAACAGACAAAACCGTCAAAAAGAGACCATTAGGCAGTCGCCACCATAAAAAAACCACCCATAAAATACATAAAACCAAGAGGAAGAAAAAATAATGCGCTTCCTATTAATAAACCATATTCAAAACGCCAGGCAATCCCTAAAAAGCAGTCGAGTTCGCAGTATGCTCACTATGCTAGGAGTAGCTATTGGAGTAGCTAGCATCACTGCAATTCTAGCCCTTAGCAGTGGTGCCACTAAAGTCGTTAGCGACCAGGTCGATTCACTTGGCGGTAATTTAATAGTTGTCCGTCCGGGCAAGAATATTGACCCCATAACCGACATAACCCAGACTCAATTAAATCGCAACTACACAACTAGCACTATTACCGAAACCGACATTGCTTATATAAAAGGCGTTAAACATATCCAGTCCGTCGCCCCACTAATGATCCTAGGTGGAACAATAAAAGCCGATTCTGTAGCCCCTAATAACCCACCAATCATAGCCACAACGCCAGGTCTAGCTGATGTATCTAATTTGAAATTACGCGAGGGTCAATTCATAGACACCACAACTGATCAAAATACAGTCGTCATAGGTACTCAATTGTCGATTAATATATTCGGCACAGAATCATCAATCGGCCGTACTTTAACTATCAGAGGACACCAACTGACAGTAATCGGAGTATTAAAACGTATTGATAACCCCATAAATTACAACTCTGTCGATTTCGATAACGCAGCAATTATTAACTTTGTTGTCGGTAAAAAACTCAACCAAAACGTCGCCCAAATTCAGCAAATAGACATTAGGGTCGACTCGATTAACAATCTAGGTCAAACAGTAGCTGACTTAAATAAAATTATCAAACAAAACCATGCCGGTGAGGATGATTTCTCGATTCTTACCGGTAGCCAGATATCACAACCAACCAGTCAACTATTTTATGCAATCGCAGGTGTCACGACCGCAGTTGCTGCTATATCATTGGTTGTCGGAGGAATCGGTATTATGAATATCATGCTAGTCACGGTCGCCGAACGAACCCGTGAAATTGGCATTAGAAAAGCCCTGGGTGCAACTAATAACGATATACTATGGCAATTCCTAATCGAATCACTGATTATCGGAATCGTAGGTGGCATCGTAGGATATATATGTGGCTATGTAGTGGCTTTTGTAATTAGTACCCTATTACCATTCGACCCAATTATGAACTGGCAAATTGCTGGTATAGCTATTACAGTAGCAATCTTCGTAGGAACTATATTTGGAATATATCCAGCCATACGTGCTGCCCGCAAAGACCCAATCGAATCGTTACATCAATATAATTAGAATTTAGCTATTTTACTAATTCGCGTTTGATTTCTTCGACTAGTGGCACAGGTGTTGGATCGACATCATTTAACATGGCGACATAAATACTAACAAAATCGGCCAAGATGCTGCCCCATAGTAATTGTGCGATAGCCGATTCACCCGCTAAGTTAACGGTTATTGCTTTTGGCCGTTTACCGCTAAGTAGACGGTCTGTAATTTCGAATCGTTTTAATATCCTTGGGTGTTCAAGATTGCTAACGATATCAAAAACCGCAAAAGGCTTTTCAACTGGATGACTAGTCCAGCCGATAAACTCATTGTGATTAAATTCTGGCAACTCATTCCAGAACGCTACGTTCTTGGCATTTTCATTCCAGCTAATTTTCCACTTATAGGCAACTGGGGCTGTTAAAGTCCCGCCGTAAAATATCGCTGTTTTTCCAGCCGCCTGCAGGGCTAGCTGTTTTGCATAATTATTTTCCGTTGGCACATCACCTAACCAATTAGCAGTTTCACTCTGCAACCAATCTGATTGACTGGCGACTTCACTAATCTTGTCCTCGGACACAATACCGAAATTAGCTAATAACGATACTAACGCACAAAGGTTATAAATAACTGCCATTCGCGGTTGTAAATTAGCTGGTAATTGAACATAGGCAATCTGTTCATCATTCGCCCGACCAATTAGTTGCCCGCCAGCTGCAATAATAGCTATCTGTGCACCTTTATTTTTAATTTGATCCAGACAATTGACGGTTTCTTCGGTATTTCCCGAATAACTGCTGGCTATAACTAGAGTGTTTTCGTTAACATATGCCGGCAAATCATACGACCGAACGACTTCCATTGGTATAGTCAGCTCTAATTTAAGCCATGACTTAACTAAAATAGCCGCCAAAGCCGAACCACCCATACCAGCAACTACAATATTATTAATTTGTCGCTGATCATGATCTGGATTTTTTATATCAACATCAAACTTAGCTTGTTCATATTGCGAACTAACAATCTCTAGTGCACCGCTCGGGTCACGCTGTTTCAGAACATTAACATCATCTAGCATTTCAAACCTCCTTGATCTATTATCTGCATCTATGATACAGTATTTATGAATAAGTATAAACATAATCAGGGGTGGGCAATGAACAATAATAACCAACAGACAACGGAACCAATCAGCGACGACCAAGAGCTAACCGAAGCCTTGGCTGGTGTAAATGGCATAATCACAGAAGCTAAACCTGCAGCACCTGCACCAAAGCCTGCCGACGGTTTGGACCCAATTATTATGAGGTCTCGAAATAGTAATGTCCCTACGAACGAACCAGTTAGCCTAGACAGCTCTCCTGTAGCCGACTTTGACCTCGCCGGTAGTCTAGAAAACATCAAAAAAGACGCTCTCGTCAAATTACGACCATTAATTGATAACCTCAATCTAATACCCGAAGAAAAATTCGATATCTATCTACTGATCCTTCGCAGCACAGATGATAAAACCATCATCGCACCTGCATATGAAGCAGCCCAAGGTATCGAAGACGAAGCTAGACGAGCCCAGGCTATTCTGGACATCATCAAAGAAATCGATTACCTATCGAACAATTACAATCAATTATTCAGCCGATTAATTTAATCTAAATAGATCACAAAAAATACCCACTAATCAGTGGGTATTTTATTTAGTCAGAGACTAATTTCAATAGTCCATACCGCCGCCCATATTAGGGTTCGCACCCTTAGGCTCTGGGATATCAACTACTAATGCCCCCATAGTTGCAGCCGTCGAAGCGATCGAAACCGCATTCTGAACCGCTTCACGCACAACACGGGTCGGGTCAATCACGCCATCTTTTTTGACATCGATAATACCCTTTTCTGGAGTATTTACATTGATACCAAATCCTGGCTGACTGGCTTCTACCTGTGCTAACAAAGCCTCGCTATTTAAACCTGCGTTAGCAACGATCTGTAGAAATGGTTGTTTTAACGCATTTTTCAAAATCTGACGACCAGCACTGATCGAATCCGATCCACTGACTTTGATGTTATTAGATAGATTTATCAAGGTAACACCACCGCCAGCAACAATACCTTCGGCCAATGCCGCTTTGGTTGCAGCCACTGCATCATCGACTCGAAACTTTTTCTCATCAATTTCAGTTTCAGTTGCACCACCGACTTTGATAACAGCCACTTGACCTTTTAGTGATGCAGCCCGTTTTACTAATTGCTCTTTGTCATAGCTGCTAGGCGCATTTTCAACCTGAGCTTTGATCTGGGAAATTCGCTTTTTAATATCAGTTGCCTTGCCAGCGCCTTCGATAATAGTAGTCTCACTCTTGCTGACAATCACCTTTCTGGCACTACCAACCACATCCAGTTCGGCAGTCTCAAACGTCAAACCGTGCTCTTCGCTAATAATAGTCGCACCGGTTAAGATAGCAATATCGTCCAAAATTTCTTTTCGTCGATCGCCAAATGACGGTGCTTTGACGGCAACCGTATTAAATACGCCCTTTAGTTTATTCAAAACCAGGATGCTGAGCGCTTCACCCTCAACTTCGTCAGCAATTAGAACTACGTCTTTTTTACCAGCAGCCGCTAATTTTTCTAAAATTGGCAAAAATTCAGTGACATTATTGATTTTCTTATCAGTAATTACGATCGCTGGTTTTTCATAAACTGCCTCTTGGCGATTAATATCTGTTACGAAAAATTGGCTAACAAAGCCACGGTCAAAAGTGAATCCTTCGACCACTTCAGCCTCTAATTCCAAACCTTGGCTAGCTTCGACAGTTACGACACCGTCTTTGCCAATTTTCTCGATAACTGATGCGATCAGCTTGCCGATAACTTCATCGCCAGCGCTAATAGTCGCAACCTCGGCCACACGATCGGATTTGCCTTCGATAGTTTCACTCAATTTGTCTAGCTCAGCCGTAATTTCAGCACCAGCCGATTCGATACCTTTACGTAACTCTTGCGGATTATGACCAGCAGCGATCAAGCGGCTAGCTTCTTTCAAAATATTATAAGTTAGCACTGTAACAGTAGTCGTACCATCACCGGCAACCTTATTTAATTTAGTAGCAGCTTGTTTGATTAGGTCAGCTCCGACCTTATAGCCCAAAGTCTTGTCGTCATCTTCAGCCAAATCGATTGATTCGGCAACTGTCACGCCATCATGAGTAATAGTTGGACCGCCATAGCCTTTTGCAATAACTACATTTCGCCCTTTCGGGCCATAAGTTACCTTTACAGCATCATATAATGCCTTCGCACCACCTAATACTCGTTCGCGAGCATCATCATCATAAAAAACTCTTTTAGCCATATATCACCCCTAAACCGTCGCTAGGACGTCCTCTTCTTTTACGATTAAATAATCTTTGTTATCAATTTTCAGATCAGTTGTTGAATATTCTTTGTATACAATCCTATCGCCGATTTTTAGACTGGTGACTTTTGGTCCAACCGCCACAACTTTGGCAATAACTGATTTTTCCTTGACATTATCAGGTAGGTATAATCCTGAGGTTGTTTTAGCCTGAACTTCTTCACGTACAGCCACAACCCTATCCGCCAATGGTTTTATTGGTGCATTCATTAGTTACTCCTCCATTCATTTTGTATATATTATTGTAGCCAAAAAAATTGGCACTTGCAAGCACCGAGTGCCAATTTTGGTTTTTACTAATCTGCGGTACAATAGATATCAATGACAGTCCGCTTCGCATCACAAACCGAGATAGATAATTGGGATAACCTAGTTATTGCCAACCCAGACGGTGGAAATATTTTCCAAGCCAAGGAATTTGCCGCGATCAAAGGCGATAATAATTGGAATCCGTTATATATAGTCGCCGATAATTTATATATTTTGGTTTTACAGCGAAAAATACCACTGCTCGGCGCGTTCTGGTATATCCCAAAAGGGCCAGGTATATCATCGATCGGTGAACTGAAAAAGGTAATACCGACTCTACGAAACTTTGCAAAAAGCCAAGGCGTTTTCACTGTTAAATTAGAACCAGAACTATTAGAAACACCTGACAACATAAAAAAACTAGCCAGACTAGGACTGCAAAAATCCAAAGCCATTCAAGCAGCCAATACGGTCGTAGTCGATATCTCGAAACCAATCGATGAAATAGTTGCTAATTTCTCATCCAAAGCCCGAGGTAATATCCGTGCCGCCCAGAAAGCCGAAGTTACAACCGAAATAGTGCCCATAACAGACGAGAACTGTAGCTTTTTTTACGACATGATGTCGCAAACAATTGGCGGCCGATCACACGTTCGTAGCCTAGATTATTTCAAAAAGTTCTGGCAATCACACTATGATGCTGGAACTGGTATTTTTATGTTTGCTAAATCAGGCAAAGATATTTTATCTATGGACTTCATAATGATACTCGGCACCAAAGCCACTCGCAAAGATGCCGCCAGCACGCGCGATCACACTGTTCGCGGTGCTAGCGCTCTGCTGGAATTATCTGCTATCGAATATCTCAAAGAAAAAGGTATCGCTAGTTACGACCTCTACGGTTCTCCGCCATCTAGCCAAATCAAGAATCCCGATCACCCATATTACGGTTTTGGAACATTCAAAGCTGGCTTTAATTCCGAGATCACCGATTATATAGGCTGCTATGATATCGTAATCAAACCCCTAGCCTACAAGTTTTGGCAAAAAATCGGCGAACGAATCGCCCACCACATTTATTATCAACAAAATCACGATCTGTACTATTAGGTGCAATTTAGGAAACCATGACTTTAATCAACCAACACATTCTAATGTCCGATGCTGAAAATTTCAGCATAGACCAGCCAATCAATCCATATTACCAACAGGAGTCGGTCGATAAAGCCCAGGCCTGTCGCGAGCATTCAGCCATAAAAAGCTTACTTATCGATGCTGGTGTAAAAATAACTACAGTCCCATCGCCAACAGATAGCCAAGACGGCGTATATACCGCTAACTGGGCATTGGTGCGTGGTGACAAGGCCGTTCTGGCTCGCTTACCAAACGCTCGGCAAAACGAGGAAGCCTATGCTGAAAAAATCCTAACCGACCTAGGTAAAACAGTAATCCATTTACCGACAGGGTTAAAATTCAGCGGCCAAGGTGATGCTCTGGCTTGTGGCAATTTTTTGTTCTGTGGTAGTAATTACCGTAGCGATCCCGAAGCGCAACAGTTTGCCGCCGAAACCTTAGGATATGAACGAGTCCAGCTACAAACCATTCCACTACTCGATTCTGACGGTAACCAAATAATCAATTACGAATCTGGCTGGGCTGACAGTTATTTTTACGATCTAGATCTAGCCTTGGCTATAATAAAAGCCCCCAGTACCGACCAGCGGGGTTTAATTGCCTATTGCCCCGAAGCTTTCACACCATCCAGCCGTGCACTACTGGCTTCATTTGATGCCGTCGACAAGATTGAAGTATCGATCAATGAGGCCAAAAAAGGCTTTGCCACTAACCTAGTCTCGACCGGCGATACGGTTGTAATGAGCGCCCACACCCCCGAATTAGCCGCTACACTGCAACAACATGGGCTACGGGTATTAACGCCCGAAATTACCGAACTCGCCAAAGGTGGCGGTTATATTCGTTGCGTCACGTTGACTATCGACTAGCTAATTTGCGAAGTGCTTTTTTGACAGTTTCAATTTCACTCCAAGGATGTGCGCCATCGGCTCGTTCGATGGTTTTTTCGTGACCCTTGCCTAGGAAAACTACTGTATCATTGGCCGTTTTTGCCCTACGTACAGCAAAATCAATTGCCTTTTTACGGTCTAGTATTAAAAACATATCCTTGTCGATAGTTTTGCCAGCCTTTTTAGCGCCCTCGGCAATCTGTTCCAGAATCATATTGCCATCTATATCGCGATCATCCTCTTCGGTTAATATAACCTCGTCACTATAGCGCCCGGCTATTTCACCTTGAATAGCTCGCTTCGCTTCGTCACGACGACCAGCCGAACCAAATACTGCTATTAATTTGCCATTGGTAACTGGACGAACACTACTAAATAGTCGCTCAAAAGCATCTGGGGTTGAAGCAAAATCAACTATCGCCTTGAACGATTGACCTTCGTCAACTACTGTCATGCGACCCTCAACTCCAGCTAGTGCGGCAATGCCGTCTTCGATCTGTTTTTTAGTTAAGCCGACTTCTCGTCCAACCGCTACAGCCGCTAAGCTGTTACTGATATTGAACTCTCCAGGAATGTTCACACGAATATCATATGAATCACGACCAATAGTCGCTTTGAATTTAGAATGATCGGCTGCTAATTTAATATTACTGGCTCGCAATTTTCCAGCATCGATACCGTACGACACTGAACGTGGAATACTATCAATAAATTTCTGGGCACTAGAATCATCGGCATTAACTACGCCAAACTGACGTCCGTTGCCACCAGCAATCTTGAATAATCGGCGTTTAGCCTGCAAATAATTTTCGAACGTGCCGTGATAATCCAAATGATCGTTCGTGACATTGGTCATAACGGCGATTTCGTACGGTATACCCCAAGTACGATATTGCGCCAACGAATGGCTGGATGTTTCCAAAACCAACCATTCAACCCCGGCCCTTTTAAAATCCCTGATGCGTTTTTGCAAGATATTAGCCTGAGCCGTAGTTATATGTTCAATCTGAGACTGAATATTATCACCTACCCCGAATGCCACAGTGCTCAACATACCAACCTTGAAACCAGCCTCGTGTAACATCTTGGCAATTAAAAATGTCGTAGTGGTTTTACCATTAGTCCCAGTTACGCCAATCACGTGCATATCGCGTGATGGAAAACCGTATCGAATATTGGCCAGTACCGCCTCGGCCAGATGCCCAGCTGGTTCAATTTGTTTGAATAATTTATAAGGAATCAATTTTTTAACGATTTTTCGAATATCTGTCATAGAACTATTATAGCCTAGTCACTCAAATCCTTGGCGGCATATGCCTTGTACGTGATAAAGGTCGCAACGACCATAATTATTATCGATAATAAAACATAAAATAAATCCAAATGACCGCTAGCTAGGATGGTTTTTGCTTCAAAATACTTGAACGGCGTTAAATATTTTAAATTATCTAGATTAGCATTTAGGTTAATTAAAAAAGTTAGGATAAAAGTGAATAATAATACAGAGGTAGCAGACGATGTGGCGGCTTTGGCTCGACCGGAAATAGCCGCTATCGCCGTTCCAATGAAAAAGAATAATAGTTGTAATAATAACAACGCATACATAAGTAACATGACATCGCCAGTAATTGAATTGCCTTTATTAAAATAACCGACAAAATACAGTGACGAGCCCATAGTTACTAGATTAAAAATCACGATATTAACAATTCCCGCTAACAGCTTTGCGGTGATAACTTTGGCACGCGATATTGGCTTTACGAACAAAAACTCCGAGGTCCTGTCACGCTCTTCTTTGGATATAATTCCCGAACCCAACAAAACGGCGTGAACCGTGCCCATAAGTGCCAAATACATAAATAAAACGCCATAATATCCGCTAATAGTATTCAAATCAAAACCAGTCAAACCAAATATCGTTTGAATTGACCGCGGGAATTGAGCCATTAAATCAGTTATCGACTGCCCTGTCGAGCTGAGTGTGGAATATTTAATCATGCTAGTCCAAACCATCAAGAGTATACCGATGGACCAGAACAATATCCCTTTTCTATGTGCTTTTAATTCGCGAAAAAATACATTCATCATAATCCCCTACGCAGCCGCTTTGATGTCTTTTTTAATATAGATCACATAACTGGCAACAACGGCGATAATTACAAAAATCGCCTCGATCACCAAGAATTTCAATTCATAACTATTGTGACTAATTACGTAATTAGCATCATAAAATTTGAACGGGCTGATATATCTGACGTTATCATTACCTATAATCGCCCCTAGCGTACCAATTACGAAAAATGTGAATACGGTCGGTAACGCCACGGTGATAGTTGATTTTATCTTTGGAATTATAACCGACATCAAAACCCCTAGCGCCATAAAAAACAACTGAATCAGTAGTAGTATTCCGGAAATCATCAGAAAAGTTCTCGAACTAAACGGCGCAGTTGACACAAACTTGGCGGTGGCTAGAGCGATAGCACTAAAAACGACATTCGTAGCTAATAACAGACTAAGGACGGCTAATAATTTACTAGTTACAATCCGCATTCGGCTAATCGGTTTGGTCAGTAAAAAATCGACAGTTTTACCACTATCCTCTTTTGATATTACACCAACACCCAGGTTCATCGCCTGAACCGCGCCAGCCAAACCCACGAAAGTAAATAAATAGGCAAAAAATCCATAAATCGTAAAAAAGTTCTGCATCGAAATATCAAAAGCGCTGCGAACCACTGGTGGCAAATGAGACAATATACTACGCGAAGTCTCGACATCCTTCGTGAATGCCGTAAACATCATCAAAAACACCACGACAATAGCCGATAATGAAATCATCCAAATTAATGTCGATTTTTTGTATGATTTTAATTCGTGGATAAACACATTCATCGATTATTTATCGTCCGTCTGATAATAATGCATGAATATTTCCTCTAAATCAGGCTCTTCGATCAACATATTGCTCAGATCAATTCTGGCAATAATTTTGACAGCTTCGTTGATATCACCTCGGTACAAGAAACTGACCGAATTACCGATAATCGATAGGTCACTAACTCCGCGTAGCTCGTCGAATATTTTCTGGTCGATAGGTTTTGATGTTTCTAATTTGAATCGCTTATGAGTATTAGCGGCTAGACTGCTGATTTTTTCGACCTTAATGATCCGACCATCCTTGATGATCGCCACGCGATCACATAGTTTCTGTACTTCACTCAGGATATGTGATGAAAATAGGATTGTTGCGCCTTTTTTGTTCTCGGCACGTAGCAGATCAAAGAACCTCTGTTGCATTAGTGGATCCAATCCACCAGTCGGTTCGTCCAGAATAATTAGTTTCGGCTCGTGCAGCAGCCCCTGAATAATGCCGACTTTCTTTTTATTACCATATGATAGATCATCGATTTTCTTTTTCAAATCTAGGTCTAAATAACTCGCCAGTTCCTTGATACGTTTGTCGATTTCGGTCGATGGTTTTTTATAGAAACTACCTGAATACTTTAATAGATCAATCACCCGCATATCGTCATAGTAAAAAACTTCGGATGGTAAATACCCGACTTCGTTTAGGATTTCAGGACCGAATTTTGTAATATCACGACCAAATATCTTGGCACTGCCGCTAGTCGGATGGATTAATCCTAGCAGTGTACGAATCGTGGTCGATTTACCAGCGCCATTAGGCCCGATAAAACCGAATATTTCGCCCTCTTGAACGGTCAGATCAACATCTGCGATACCTAGTGATTTGCCATAATATTTGGTTAGCTTTTTAGTCTCAATAATATTCACATCAATCCCCGAGGTTAAATCATTACCCTTAAAGCATAATTCTAATCACGATTATTATCAATTGAAGTCCGAAAAACAAATAGGATATAATATAAATAGTTATGTTCAAGAAATACCAAGGAAAAACATACTGCTTTTCACCCCCAGTCATGTTGGCAACGCTCGTGATTGAATTCAGTATCGCTATTTATGCGATTTGGCGTTATAAAATGAACAAAATCGGTAAATTAATAGTCATAATGTTATGCGCCCTGGGTACATTCCAACTATCTGAATATTTACTCTGCGGCGGTATGGGTTTATCAAACGTCGAATGGGCTCGCATAGGTTACATGGCAATCACCCTATTACCTCCACTAGGTATTCATATAATTATCGAAACCGTGGGCAAGAAGAAACCGATTCTACTGGGCGCAGCCTACGCCAGTTGCGTAGCATTCATTGGTTTTTATTTATTCGCCAGCAGTTCGGTAACATTATTGGAATGTATGCCTAATTATGCCGTATTTAGTGCTTATCCAGCGATTGCGCTGCCATTCTCGATCTATTATTTCGTATGGATATTGGCTGGCATCTACCTAGCCGTACGTTGGCGAAATGAAATGCCTAAATATAAAAAGCCACTACAAGCCATGGCAATAGGTTACCTAGCATTCGTCCTACCTACCGCAATCGTAAACATAGTGTATCCATCAACGATCAGTGGCATACCATCAATCATGTGCGGCTTTGCCGTCATCCTAGCAATAACCGCCATCAAAGTCCTACCTAGTTGCTGCGAAACCCGTGATTCGATTCAGGGTTTGAGCGATAACACGCAGACGGCTAAATAACCCATTATATCTTTGGTATTTATAAAAAGTCTAAGCTCATGTTATATTAAGCTTATGAATAATAAACCCACAAACATCAAAAAAAATAGTGGTAAAAAAATCTTAAAGATAGCGCTGATAATATTATTTTCACCAATAATAATTATTTTGCTCATTACTCTATTCTTTCAAATCGCAAACCCGATTTTTGATAAATTCGACAAGGACAAATTCATAAAACTCGACACGCAAATGCAAAGTTTATATCAAAAAATCAAAACCGCATCTAATGGGGTTGATGATTGGAAATATATGGCGGTTTGTAGCCCAAACCATACCGGAGATTGGGCTACCGGGGATTATAATTGCGTAACTTCGATTTCTACAGTAAAAACAGCGACGTCAGTTGATGTGATAAATAACTTACAATCAAAGTATTACCCAATCATAGATAATAGCGCCACACTAAGGGCAAAAACTGAGCTTGACCCCGAATTGCCAAATGATTTCGGTAAAAAGTTTGTCGTGAGTAGCGCGTTTAAAGACTACTACGAGATGAAATCTAAAGCAGTATGTAGATACTTAATCGAACTTAACCAATCGACTAGAGACAACTCATTATCGTATGATATGAACTACTCGTATGGGCTTAATATAAATACGGGAATAGGAATAACCACAATTAGCCTACGATGCGAAGACACAGCCAGAGGCTCTTGGTATACACACATTCAAAGTACAAGTACGTTAATACCAGGAGAGTAAGCTTACTAGGTCTAAATCACGTTATCTTCGTAATTATAATTGTAAGAATGACAATCAATATTATTACAATAACTACTACGTAATCATAATTCCCGTTTACGGATGTCGTTGGTTCATTAGTCGTCACCGTTGCTTTTTCTGCGGAAGATAAATTGATAGGATTAGTGTCTTCATTAACACTCTTAGCCGCATTCTCGCTGTCGTTACTGACCTTAGCAGTTGCTGAGTTTACGTTATTAGCATTACTGACAGGCTCTTTCCTGGCTTGGTCGCTAGGTTGTTTTATGTTCCGCTCTTTATAATCAATAATTTGATACAACTCAATCAATTCACCCGAATAGGAAGTGCCATATAAATGTACGGTGTGATAGCCATACTCTAGATCAGCTGGCAAGGTTATGACAATGTCTAACGAACCGTTAGCACTAGCAGTAAACTGTCCTAACAACCTAGGGTTTGAAGTTATTCCAACGCTGACGGATGAATTCGGTTCTAGCGAATAGTCATCTAGAATTATCTGTTTCTGATTATCGACAGCGATCTGACGATCTGACAGAAAATCAGTTGCCTTTTGTGTCGGATAATCGTGATAACCATCGGGAATCCAATAAGATGACGGCTCAGGGGCAACTACACTATTATCCGGACAAGCGGGTACGTCATTACTACAGTAATTGAAATCCAACAGACTGCCAACTGCGGAATTTATTGATAAGGCCGCATAATTATGCCCTAATGGGTTAGGATGAAAGCTTTCGTTACCCAGGTTTAATAACCAGCCGTATTGGCTATCATCGCCAGTTCTAACACCATTCATAGCACTCGGTGATTCACTACCACACAATACATGGTTGCCGTAACTATCTTGGATGTCTACATATTTTATACCAGCAGCTCTGGCGGCCGCTTCAATAACCTGATTCAGATAAATAATACTCTCGTTCATGAAACGCTTCTCGACATTATCGAATAAATAACCAGTTACTAGATCGCAACTGCCATTTTCATCAATAATCTTAGGATAGCCAATAGCATATATTTTAGAACTAGGTGAATCAGATTGAAGCTGTTTATAAGTTTCTACTAATTTTCCAAAAAGATTTTTTATTTCAACTGCGACTTGCTCTCGTTCTTTCGTGTCGCTAGCCAAACTACATGTGTCCTTGCCAGCACAAATCTGTAGTTTTCCTACCAAATCCGCATCATTTCCGCCTATGCCTATAGTTACAACACTCGGCTTATATCTACTAACAAATGTTTCTTGATATACTCTACCTGGTAAAAATGTCGCCTCTGCCTGCCCCTGTGCTGACACTATATTTATAGGATCTAAACCTAATTTTTTTAAACCTAAACGTTCGCCTTCGCCAGAATAGTTAATAGAAGTACCCACCACATCGCCCATCGTCGCTCCCGAACACGCAACGCTCCTCGCATAGCTCGAACTAATTCCTTGGAGATTAGCTACTAAAAACGGATATGATCGACTACTAACATGGCATTTTTCGAATCGGTCATTTGTACCTGGTAAATAATATATATCGTCGGTCTCACCCTCACCACTGCTATATGAATCGCCTAGTGCTAAATAATCCAACCGCTGACCAGCATATCCGTAAGCTCGAAGTATCACCTCGCGTGGCGCATCAGTGTATGATGTGGCATAAAAACTCAATTCCCCACCACCACTATCAAACCTTGGATAATAGGCAGTATAAAAATTAGGTATAAAATACCAAGGGCTAATATTAGATCTAGGGCAAGTATTTGCAACTGGCGAAACAGTAATCATCCTATCATCTGTCGGTTCGTCGCCGCAGCTAGAATTAATATCAAAAACCATAAAACCAGCATTCATTCCCATTAGCGCAATATGTTCACCGTCATTACTAACAGCCAATTCAACAGAGGAATTAGTCCCCTGATTATAACTAAACGACATATTTGAGATTCGTTTCATCCGCATAGTATCAAGATCTAATAACCCTATGCCCCTCTGTAGAAATTCAACCGCCAACCATTTACTATTCGCAGAAGCCCCAATACCACCTACTGGCCAAGCATACCCGTCAGACCCCTGAAATATATAATCCGGGTTAGTGGCGTCCAGAGCATATACCCGTGATAATCCATTCATCTCTAGCCTTAATCGACTAGTGAAATTTTTATATATAACTAACGACTGCACGATATTATTAATCAAGAATTGCTTCATAACTAATGTGTCGCTGGCCGGTATATATAAACAGGTGCTAGGTTGACAACCTCCGCCTATTTTATACATTTTAGAATCGTAAGGAAAACTAATGGCCGCCCCATATCCAGACCAATCATTGTGATATATACCAAATTTTACCTTACCACCTGTCGTTACGCAGGCTTTTCTAGACCCAACCTCACCATCAATATTTACTATGCTGTAAATAGTCGGGCAATAAGTCTGAGCCATATCAGTTACAGGCTTAGATGAGAATATAGTCGGAATATTATTAGTCCATAACCATGCTATATCTGAAGTATCAGCTTTTACGGTTTTCGAAAAGAATAAAAATGTCAACAAAAATACGCAAAACACTACGACTAGTAATTTTATATACCGTGATTTCGGTCGAGTATTAAACACCTTCAAAACTCCAACTTCTAGTTTAATCTCATTGTACTATATATATTCTAAGATTCTACTAAGTAATTAGATTTATGCTAGAATATAACAGATGAAAATATTGGGAATCGAGAGTAGTTGTGATGAAACCGCAGCGGCCGTCGTTCAGGACGGACGTTCATTGCTTAGTAACGTCATTAACTCGCAAATCGATATTCACGCCGTTTATGGCGGAGTTGTTCCCGAGGTAGCCGCCCGCAGCCATATCGAGGTGATTAACCCCGTAATCGACCAGGCACTAACAGATGCTAATCTAACCTGGGATGATATCGATGCCATCGCCGTCACCTATGCGCCAGGCCTAGTCGGATCATTGCTAATCGGCACACTGGCCGCCCGAACCCTAGCACTATTGAAAAACAAACCGCTCTACCCTATTCACCACGTCGAAGCCCATGTTTATGCCAATTTTATTACCGAATTCGGGAGCAGCCAAGCCGCTGGCACCAGTTTCCATAGTAATCCCCTGCAGCCCAAGTCTGACCAGGCGCCGGGGCCCTCGTCAGACCTGGAGCGAAGCAGGATTACGAAGGAAATTGTGTCAAAAGGCGAACAACCCGAATTCCCAATGCTAGCCCTAATCGTCAGCGGTGGACATAGTCAATTAGTACTATTCCGCGGTCACGGTGATTACGAATTGTTAGGACAGACTTGTGATGATGCTGTTGGCGAAGCGTTTGACAAAGTCGCTAAAATTATCGGCCTACCCTACCCTGGTGGCCCATCAATCGCCCAGGCAGCCCTGAGTGGTAATCCACATGCCTACAAGTTACCAAAGGCAAAACTGTCTGGCAAATACGATTTCAGCTTTTCTGGACTCAAGACAGCCACTCTGAGGGCGGTTCAACGCGAAGTGGGCGTTGACTTTACTTTTCCCTCTACACAGCTAGCAGCGTGTCTAGACGACCAACAGAGGCATGATTTTGCCGCCAGCTTCCAACAAATCGCCATAGAAACCCTGGTCGACCAAACCGAAAAGGCTTTTCATGATTACAATCCAAAATCAGTCGTCATCGCTGGCGGAGTTGCCGCCAACCAGGAATTACGCCGACAATTATCCGAACGCTTACCCCTACCTATCGAGTACGCGCCGATGAATCTGTGCACAGATAATGCCGCCATGGTCGCCAGTCTGGGTTATTATTACGCCCAACAAAAACAGCCAACTAACCCCTTTGATCTCGAGGTTATTCCTAGTTTATCAATGGTCAAATCAGCTGCTAACTTAAAAAAAACTTAAAAATAGATTTGATACGACGAACAATTGTTTTTGCCAGTGGTAATCCACTATTCCAGACAGTATAAAACGGCGACAGAGGTCGTACAAAAGTTCCAACCAATTCAGTTTCCTGACTAGCCCAGCCTAATTTGAATGTCGAAACACCGCCTTCGATCAGCCCACCAAAATCATAACGGGTTAAGCCCCACTCCTGGCATTTGCGAATAGCGTGCCACTTCAGGGCGTAATTAGATCGTAATTGTTGCCCGACTTCATTCATACCACCATACAGCTCAAATGCCGTATCGGCGCTAATCGCCAACCACAAAAAAGCCACTGGCTGACCATCGGAATAGGCCGCAAACACCTGACAATTATCACCTAGCTTGTCGAAAACATCATGATAATATTGATCACCGTGCAGGTCGAATTTAGCCCTCTCGGCGGTAGCGTGATACATATCCAAGCATTTATTCAATTCGGTCCTGTCGCTCACCTGCTTTATGACTGCTTCACCGGCCGATTTACGGATATACTGCCTAGTTTTTTTAGCCATATCGCTCAATAAATCATCTTCGGGCTTAGTTAGGTCCAAAATAATAGTTCTAGCAGGCAAAATATGGTTATCCGATTTCTCCCAACCATGCGTAATATCATATTCAATATCGTCAGGCTCAATCATTAGAACTACCGAACTGTACCTCTGTTTTATATAGTCAGTTAGCGATTGTAATAACTCTGCCCTGTCGCCCATTTCCACTATTGGTCCGCGTGGCACATACGCCATAGATTTCAATGGCCAGGGTAACTTGCGGAACAAGACCTGCACCGCCCCTGTTATGATTTGCTCGTCATTATATAAATATAGCCTACAAGCCGACCAACCATGAGCAGATTTTACCTCTCCCCAACCCCACAGCTGTAATGGATGACCGCCATGCTCTAATACATGGTCATCCCAATCTGAACTGTTCGTGCACTGTTTTAGTGTCATCATATGTTTATTATACAGCTTATTTTGTCTTGCCAAATTGTGATATAATAAAGGGTGAAAACAAACACGTGAAACCTGGAAGTTAATTAAGGTGTTTTCGCATGAAAGCTCTAGTTATCTTTTTGCAAATTTTTCACGTGTGAATACAATAAAATGAGAGTTTAATTCATTTAAAATGAAACTAGCTAAAACCTACGACCCCAATCAGTACGAACCGAATATCTATGCCATGTGGGAGGATAGTGGTGCCTTTAACCCGACAGGGGTAGGCGAGCCTTTTAGTGTTATCATGCCGCCGCCAAATGCTAATGGAAATTTGCATATTGGCCATGCCCTAGGTAGCGCTATACAGGATATTATGACCCGCTATCATCGAATGCGCGGCTATGACACGGTTTACGTTCCTGGCGCCGATCACGCCGGTTTCGAAACATGGGTTGTTTACGACAAAATCCTCGAACAACAGGGGAGGAATCGTTTCGATTTCTCACGCGAACAGTTATACAGCCAGGTTTGGGATTTCGTCGATCAACAGCGTGGCAATATGGAGCTACAACTTCGTGCCCTAGGTGTTAGCGCTAGCTGGGATAACCTAGTCTTTACCCTAGATAAAAAGGTGATTAATACCGTCTATGGCACATTCAAAAAAATGTGGGACGATGGCCTGATTTACAGAGGTGAACGTATCGTAAATTACAGTACCAAATACCGCACTAGTTATGCCGATATCGAAGTCAACCACAAACAAGAGAAGGGGACACTGTGGCAAATCGCCTACCCAACTTACGATAAAATTGGCGAAATCGTAATTGCTACTACTCGCCCCGAGACATTATTTGGTGATATGGCCGTTGCCGTCCACCCTGACGACGAGCGCTACAAAGACCTTATCGGCACTCGTGTCCTATTACCGCTAACAGATAGGGAAATCCCAATTATTGCTGACGAATATGTCGACCCTAATTTCGGTACAGGTGCGGTCAAGATTACTCCAGCCCACGATCCAAACGATTTCGAGATGGGGCAGCGCCATCATTTAGACCATATTCAGGTAATCGATTTCGACGGCAACATGATAAACACACCAAAGGAATTTATAGGTCTAACCGCCGAAGCCGCCCGTAAATTAGCCTTAAATAATCTAGAAGCTCAGGGATTAATGCGTGGCAAAACCACCATCGAACATACCGTCGGCTATGACTACAAGAGCGGCCTGCCTATTCAACCGCTTATCAAAGACCAGTGGTTTGTCAAAATTCAACCCCTAGCTCAGCGCGCCAAACAGGCGATAATCGATGGCGAAATCAGCTTTACCCCAGATAGTCATAAGCGAAATCTAATAAACTATTTCGACAATTTGCGAGACTGGAATTTATCACGTCAAATCCCATGGGGGATACCGATCCCAGCTTTTCAAAATGTCGATGATCCCGACGATTGGATTTTTGACGAGCGTGTCGATCAGAAAACTATCACCGTTAATGGTGTTACTTACCAGCGCGAAGAGGATACTTTCGACACCTGGTTCAGCAGCGGACAGTGGCCATTTATCACCACAGATTACTTGAGTGACGGTAAATTATCAAAATTCTATCCAGTCAGTGTTATGGAAACCGCTGGCGACATCCTATACGCCTGGGTTTCGCGCATGATTATGTTGGGTCTATATGCCACTAACCAAGTACCGTTCAAACACGTTTATCTACACGGCCTAGTTCTAGACAGCAAAGGTCAAAAAATGAGCAAGAGCAAGGGCAACGTCATCAATCCGATGGAAGCGATCGGCGAGTATGGATCGGATGCTTTGCGTTTAGGTCTAGTCGCTAACCGTAGCGCCGCCCAGAACCAAGCTTTTAGCACCGACAAAGTCATCTCGGGACGAAACTTTTGCAATAAATTATGGAATATCGCTCGCTTTGTTGAGGATAGGATAGGCGACAACTACGACCCCAGCACCCCTCAACCTCAAACCTTGGCCGACCACTGGATTATTAGTGAATTAAATAATTCCATCAAAAATATCGAACAACAGATTGAAAGTTACCGTTTTTCAGAGGCCAGCGAGACAGTCTATCACGCGATTTGGGACGATGTAGCCGATTGGTATATCGAGGCCAGCAAATCTCAGGACAACCCAGCTATGCTAGCCTGGGTGCTAGATACCAGCCTCAAAATCGCCCATCCATTTGCGCCATTCGTTACTGAAACCATCTGGCAAACATTATCATGGCATGATGATCTGTTAATAACTACTAAATGGCCTAAAAAAGCCAAGTTCGATCGCCTAGCCGCTGGCGAATTCGATCGCCTAAAAGATTTAGTTACCGAAGCCCGCTATGTTATGTCTGAACTGCCTGGAAATCACCGCTATGGTATGTTGTACCAAAACGACAGCCTGATAGCCGATAACCATCAGTTAATCCAAAAATTAGCTAAACTAAAAAGTGTCGAACCTGTCGATCAAGCTCGCGGTCTGCGCCTAGCCAACAGTGGGCGAGAGGCCTGGCTAGATATCTCAGCCGAAACAATCAAAGAGCATCAAACCAACCTCGAAAACCGTCTAAATGAAACTCACGAACAGATCAAAACTCTAGATGCGCGCTTATCCAACGACAGCTATGTCAGTAAAGCCCCAGCCAAACTAGTCGAAGAATCCCGTGCTCAGTTAGAACAAAAACAGGCGCTGATTAAGCGCCTGGAACATGAATTAGAAATCCTTAAATAGACGGCCACGAATATTCGCTATTGTGTCCGTTACCAGTAACGCGCTTTTGTAAAACATACTTTTTATCATCTTCGTCACGTGGACGAGTAGCCGGTTGCTGAATTTTAACATTATAAGAACCACCAGAAAAACTACTATCGGCATGGATGTGCTGGCTACCAACCCTAATATCATTCATTACGTGATTATTATCGACCACAGCAAAAGGCGCCGATATAGCAGTAGCTACAACACCGTCAATTTGGGCTTCATGCACAATCACCCCTGATATAACGAGGGGGGATATGATGAGGAAAAATCGATTAATAATTGTTGGTATCATTTTTTTGTTTATTTTTACGGTGTTATCACATAATAACTTAGCATAAGTTTTATATTATGTCAAGTTTATATGATTAGATCAAAACATAAACACTTTGACAAAAACGTCAAAAGCTGCTAAACTATCTATTAACTACAAAAAATAAACAGGTAATAAATTAATGGAAAAACTTGATTCCACGAAAAATCCCGAAATTTTGCCAAACGAAGCTCGAATACATAAATCAGCCGAGTTACTCCGCAATCCGTTCGAGCGTGAAAGCCCTTATGACGATCGTATTTTTATCACCGCTAACGTAACGAACCCTAGTCCAAATATGTGGGAGATAAACGTCGATTCTTCTTACCCCACCGTAGTAATGAACGACAAATCCAGGCAAGAGTTTGGACTATACGACATACCTACGGTACCAGAGGTACGGGCTGGTGATAGCGAAATATCACTAGTATCTGGCGGCTCTTGGATTTGGATCGAAGATAATAAAGGTAACGAATTTTTGCCACTATTAAGACGGGATTCTGAAGCCTCCGTTGATTCAAACTGTTTGACTGGTGCTGCTGGTAGATGCGGAGAGGTACTATCGAAAACATCGATCAACGAAACGAATCAAGAGTTTATATTTTTGCAAACCGAAAGTGATAGTACGCGGTTATTAGCCTTTTATAAAGATGACGACGAAAAAGAAGAAACAGCCAGACAAAAGATCGAGCAAGTCAGAGACAATATTGAAGCGCTAAAAAGCAAATATGAAACTACTGGCGAAGAAAAATACAAAGAGCGAATCGAAGCATTAACCAAGTTTAATGGCATCGAAGACCTAGAACTAATTAAAATCAGCGATGCCGAAGTAAAGGGTCAAGAACTAGACACTATCTACACTAAAATAGACGGAGAAGTTGTTGATATCGCTAGGGGCATTTCCTACATGGATAAGAAAAATAACACTCTAGAGGTCAGGGTTGTGCTGAGAGTTGTCTTGCCAGAAGGCGTAAAAGTGTCGGCCGTAATGGATGGTGAATCATTCTTGAGGGATACATTAACTGTTCGTAAGGAAGATTTATCAAAATTAGAGGGTGATAATTTAGTCCCAGCCTTGCAAAACTATATTAGACGAGTAAATATGGGGACATATTTAACAAAATCTCTTTTAGATAAACAAATCTAACCGCTATTCGTGGTGATAAGGCTTGCCGCCAGCGATTTCTTGAGCGCGATATAGCTGCTCGGTCAAAATTAGGCGGACTAATTGATGAGGAAACACCAGATATGATAATGCCCAGATATAATCGGCCCGCTTTTGGATTGTATCATCAACACCATAAGCACCACCGATAATAACTACGATTTGGCGTGAGACATCTAACCGAGTGGCTAATATCTTAGATAGATCGGGCGAATTAATGATTTTTCCGCGCTCGTCCAGTAGAATTACGTAATCATTAGCATTTAGGCGTGAAAATATGCGCTGTGACTCGTTTTGACGAGCCGCAACATCGTTTAACGATGAATGTGGCAAAATGACCCATTCGATATCAAAAGGGCGTTTTAGGCGCTGCTGATAGCGCTCGATACCTTCCGCCACCCAAGGCTCGTGCTTTTTACCGATAGCAATAATTCGGATTGGCATAATTAGAAACGAATACGTTCGGCGATGGCCGCTAGTTTGTCACCACCAGCCATTGGTGGCTCAGGCTCGGGGTCAAAAAACACTCGCGAATCGCGTGGCACTGGAATCAGATGAATATGAGCATGAGGTACCTCGAAGCCCTTTACAACAACGCCAACTCTCTCAACACCCATCACGTCACGCAGATGCGCGGCGACTTTTTGGGCAGCCTCCCATAAATAGTCATAGTCATCTCGTTCGAGATCCCATATCTGATCAATTTGTTTTTTCGGCACAACCAAGGTATGTCCATCACTGAGTGGATGATTAGTTAAAAAGGCAATTACGCGATCGTCCTCATAAATTTTATACGCAGGAATCTCGCCGTTAATGATTCTAGTAAAGACTGATGGTTCTATCATGATATCAATTGTAACAAAATTTTAGCGCGCCGACACCGGAATAGGATATAATACATACAAATGAGTGAAAAATTCTCCTTCAGCAACTCCAACTACAAAGGCCTAGAGGCTGATATTAATATCGAGCCCAAAGAAGGTGAGACGGGAATACCCGCCGTAGATGCCGGCAATAGAATCTATAAAAGGATCACCGATGCCGAAGCAGCAGCCAAGGAAGCTATGGAAAACAGTATAGTCGATACTTTAACTGGCTGTTATAACCGAAATTATTATGAAAAATACAAAACAGATAACTTCGACCCGAAACGTGACCACCTAAAGATCGGTTTAGTTTATGCTGACTTGAATAATCTAAAAGTAGTGAACGACACTATGGGCCATGATTTCGGTGACTTACTGTTAAAGCAAGCTGCAATCACTTTAAAAAATAAATTTCGCAAGAATGATGTTGTCGTTAGGCTTGGTGGTGATGAATTCGTCGTTATTTGCCACAATGATAATAATGACGTGGATTTTGAAAGTAATTTAAACCATAGGCTAGAAAAAACCGACGAAGATAGACAGAACAAAGACGTAGACTTTGCTTTTGGTGTCGCCGTGTATGATCTGGCGCAGGAATCAGACCTGGATAGCACCTTGAAACGAGCTGATCAGCGAATGTATAATAACAAGGAACAGCAAAAACAACAGTCGATCGGCTAAAACATGCAAACGAAAAACCTACTAAACACCCAAAAGACACTCGATAGTCTCATTGATAAAATTTTCTTGAGGTTTATTCCTAGTAGCGTACGTCCAAACCAAGTCACTGTCGTCCGCCTAATTCTAACGCCTGTAGTTTACTGGTTACTGACAACACACCAGTTCGGTTTAGCTTTAATCGTATTCATTATTGCGATTTCAACCGATTTTATCGATGGGGCAATGGCCCGTACCCGAGGCCAAATAACAGATCTAGGTAAAGTACTCGACCCAATTGCTGACAAATTATTAATCATGACAGTTCTGGTCAGTATTGGGTTTAAATATTTCATCGTAAAAATTATGGTTGTATTCATAGTTTTCGAGCTATGCGCGGTTTTGCTGGGATCGATATTTTCATTCGCAATCGGCAAGCCAATCGGAGCAAACGTTTTCGGTAAAATCAAATTAATCTTGCAAGGTTTTGGAGTTGGTTTTTTGATGCTAGGAATATTAGTAGGTAATCATTTTCTGATTAGAACATCTAGCGACGTATTGTATATTGCATTATTTTTTGCAATTATAGCGAGCCTGGAAACCGCCAGACGTAAAATCACCTATATATCAAAGCATAAGATCAATTTATTGTAGTAGGGGATATCGTAACAGGTGGTTCGGTCACCTTCGGCGACCCCGAAAATTAGTTAAATGTGAGGGATATCGCTTCGCTCCTCCGCTTATTCGCGAAAAAATGTAAACACATTTTCGCTTCAATCGCTGCGCCAAACCATCGATTGCGCCAAATAAATTTGGCGCTCGATAGTTGAATCATCCCCTGATCCATAAAATATAGACGACCATCAGGCCGTCTCTATTTTATGGCGGAGAGGGAGGGATTCGAACCCTCGAAGGTGTTGCCACCTTACCGCTTTTCGAGAGCGGCCA
>JBAXHQ010000002.1:0-76070 GCA_037138815.1 Candidatus Saccharimonadota bacterium | reverse complement strand
AGCTTCTGGTCGTTCGTTAGGTTTGTTGTTGGTTGGTGCGAAATCCATTAGTAATATCTCCCTTTGATTTTATATACGTATATCTATTGAAGCATAATCGTAATAATATTTAAAGTAGTGACAAATAGGCTTTATATAGTTCTATAATCGTGTTCGTAAAAATAACAAACACCCCTGAATTAACAGGGGTGTTTTGGTTGTCAACTTAACTTGGTGAGGCCAGTGAGACTTGAACTCACGACACCCTGCTTAAAAGGCAGGTGCTCTAACCAGCTGAGCTATGGCCTCATATCTAAAAAATGTACCATTTTTATAGGTGATCTGTCAATGTTAGCGCTTTTTATCGGCTAGTTGAACTGGCTTGGTTGTAAATAGATCAAACACCGCCAAAGTCAAGCCAACACCGATAATCATGTCTCGGTTATTAACTAACCAATTGTAAATGTTAGTACCTAAACCGTGAGGCATTAATACATGCCCTAGTGGCTCAACTAGAAAAGCCGTCGCCAATATAGCAAATAATCCAGCCCCGATTGCTCTGCCAAATAATGTTTTATAAGTATACCCATGGAATAACAACACACCGGCCGGTAATATTATGATTATCGACTGAACTATAGCCGTCGTTAATGGCCCTGACGGGAAACCCACGCCACTAATCATCAACTCCACGCCATAACTCCAAATACTGCTCAGTAGCGATCCTGCCGCTATCGCTAGACCCAACAGACCAAACCTTCGTTTAGTCGCAAACGAACCCATGAACAACACTATAGCGACAACTACATAAACTATAAAAACGTCCATGTCACTTTATATCATCCGTATTAATTTGAAAAGTCGCTAACTGGTTAATTTCTATAGATTCGCGATCAACCGTACCTGCTGGAAATTCAATTATATATTTGGCTGGAGTTTTTGGTTTAAACACTACAGAGGATGTGTTACCAGGTGATATATTTTTGACTATATATATAACCTTTTTATCTTTGTTTAGCCAGACAATATCAATCGAGAATGTTGTGCTCTTAGGCCAAACACCCCATTGGTCTTCGGTAGGAAACGCCAATAAAAGGGCTTGGTCTGAGTTTAACCCAGAGGTACCTAACAACCCCTTGTCCCTATCACTACTTTTTAGGGCCATTTGGGCTTTAAACGCACCATCACCAAGTCGTAAATTAGTAGATAACCTCGAAACGGTCGGTATAACAAACATAAACGTCGCCAAAATACCCAATACAACACAAGACACTATTAGTGGCGTACCAATATTCCTTTTTGTGTTCATATACATACAGTATATATCAATAATATAAAACTATACTATGCACCGACTTTGTCTTTTTTATTGCGACGTTTAGCATTCATCTCGACATATTCGATGATCTCGGCCGCAACATTACGACCAGTAACCTTTTCAATTCCAAACCCAGGGCTAGCATTAACCTCGAGGATTAACGGCCCACGGCTACTGCGCATTAGATCAACACCAGCAACGTTAAGCCCCATGGCTTTGGCGGCTTTAACGGCAATCTTTTTTTCTTCTTCGGTTAATTTTATAGCCGTACCCTCGCCGCCCTTATGCAGGTTTGAACGAAAATCATCATCTAGACTCTGCCGCTTCATACTAGCAACAACCCTACTACCAACTACAAAAGCACGGATATCAGTTCCAGCTGATTCTTCAATAAATTCTTGCAATAAAATATTCGTACCATCATCATTAGTTAGATAAAAGGCCTGTAACACTGACCTAGCAGCTTTTTTAGTTTCGGCTAATACTACCCCGTTACCGTGAGTGCCACGAGCGAGCTTGATAATGATAGGCATACCGCCTATTCTTTCGATTAAGCTATCAATATCAACTGTATTGCGCGAAACTACTGTTCGAGGAATCCCAACTCCGTATTTCGCTAATAATTGCAGGCTACGTAACTTATCACGCGAACGACTAATAGCTATAGAGCTTGAAACCGTGTAAACACCCTGCATCTCAAGTTGACGAACGATAGCGGTACCGTATTTAGTCATATTAGAAGCAATACGCGGTATGATTGCATCATATCTATTTAGATCTTCGCCCTTATAACTAACCGTAGGATGGCTTTGTTCGATAGAGGCATAACAATTCTTGTATTTTATAACCCTTACTTCATGTCCCCTTAAAATAGCCTCTTCTTTGAGACGTCTAGTAGAATAATTTCCAGGACCATTAGATAAAATTGCTATTTTCATAATTTATTACCCTCTTTCTTTTTTCTTCGTCCCTCGACGAATTGTTTTGAAGTATCAACTTTGTATCGTCCCATTAAAAAATCCCGACCTAGTAAAATTGGATATATCATTTGCTGACGGTCGGCTAGGTTGAACGTTGCTTTGTATTTTTTTTCACCTAATTCAAATTTTAACACAACCGCATAACGACCCTGTTCACTGGTGGTATTGCGGACATTGATGGCCTTGAAATTATCCGAGACAAACTCATCGCCAGTATACATAGGGTGACCTTTGTAAAAAAGTATAAAATGTAATTTATCACCCTCGACACGCACATTTGAGGCAGCAATTGACGAATTCGTTGCACCCGAGTCCACTCTCGCGATTGCTCGCCTTATGCCATAATCTTGCATTTTTACACGAGCAAGACGACCAATCGTAGGAAGCTTCCCTTTTGGACCTAGTTGTTTTTTAGACTTATTCTGTACAAAATCCTTCTGGGACATCAAATATAGCACATTCCGATGTTCCGATATGCGCAAACAATGGCCAGTCTTTGAACCGCCACCGAGACAAAGCGTATCAACAAGAAAATTACCCGCCCAAGAAACAGATTTTTCAGCCTCTTGCTCGATAAGTTGACGTAATTCTGTATCATAGCCACATACTTGGCTACATACTAAAAACTCCAATTTATTATCAAGTGAAATATCAAAATAATTGTCTTTGATAATACGTTCGACTTTTTTGCACAACAAAGTATACTCGGATGATTTTACGTTTCTTGCATAGAATCTAGATTGTCCAATAATCGCATGAGTCAAAAGATATATTTGCAATTTAACACTATTTCTTTTGTCGATAATGCCCGACTGTTCTAATTTTTTATAACCACCTAATAGCCTTGTTATTTCACTTGTCGATACTAGAACCAAGCTAGATAAGCTAATCTTGTTCTTGAAATAATTTTTTAATAAATACATAAAATTTATAGCGTGAGTCGACAGTAAACGAATTGAATCACCATCATCAATAAGGTTATTAAATAAACCAATGAAATCTTCATCTGAGATATATTTTTTGATGTATGGACGAATATCTAAATCGTATATGCTATCACAAAAAACCGTCTTAAATAAGAGCGCATTATAGATCGATAATTTGTCGTATTTTTCGTATGCAGAATTACGATATGCTTTTCTCTGGTTAACGCTCCTAGTTTTACCTGCTCCGTTAATGATTTCTCTGATACTTAAATCAATTTCTTCAGGGCTATTACCAATATAATCAACCTTTAGGATATCAAGCTGTTCGCGCGCCCAATCATCACCAGTCCATAACCATAGACGTGATGCAAAATGAAAAGCCTCAGAAGGAATTTGGCTAATGCGACTTTTGTAATATGATTCGACAGATTCGCACACCGACATTTCCTTGGCGGCAGCACGATCTACTATCCAATCAGTGACTAAGTCCGCAACCCCAACTCCAGTAATAGACTGAAACCCTTGATCGCCAAACCACTGAGGAGCTGTATTTAACTCAAGAACAAAATACTCTCCTGTTGCAGAATCCCTTATAATATCTACGCCGCAAAAGTTTGAATGAAACAACGACGCGACTTTTGTAGAAATTTTACGTAACATCGTCAATGTCTCAGCATCAGTCTCGACACTACCATCCGCTCCTTGGGATATATTATTTATAAATTGGTCGCTCTTACCTTTGCGTAACAATACACCAACAGGAGAACCACCAATAACAATAATCCGCCAATCGCCATTATTTTTAATGTAATTTTGGCATACATATTGTTTTATTTTCTTTAGTTGATTTATATCATTTAAATTTTTAACTAAAACGATACCTTCGCCACGAGATCCTGCGTTTGGTTTTAAAATAACTGGAAAAGATAATAGGCCAGCATCAATAGCTTTAACAAAAGATTTTTTAGTCACAAAGCGAAAAGTAGGGATACTCCACTTACTAGTTGCCGGTTCTTGGCGTAGGATCTGCTGTTGATAAAATTTTTGATAGATCAAAGGTGATTCAAAAACACAATCACTAACAACAATTTTATCCTTCAAAATAGGTTTCAGGGATGGTCGCTCTGCTCTTATATCAAGTCCCGAGCTACGCCAAATAACAGCATCACCGAGCTTCGAGTTTATTTTTTTCGTAGTTATATCTAATGAGCTCACATCAATAATCGATGTATTAATACCCTTACGCTCAGCTGCAAGCTTTAAGTCATTCGGGTGAAGACCATTAGATTCAGCAATAATGGTTAATTTCATACAACACCACCTTTCTACTGCTTAACAAATACTAATTAATTAACAAAATGGAATTTTAAAATATAATATTATCTATATAATAACATTATATGTGCTATTTTGTCAATACCAAACAGGCGCGCCGTAGGTAAAAAATTACCCGTTCTATTTTATAGTCAACCCAGTCGATTTAGCCATTGTTGCCATTAAATTAGCAAGCAGCTTACGCTGCATTAAAGAATCATTCTCATTATACTTTTCAGCAACCATGATCGGGTTTTTTATGTTAATTTCCCTAATAAGGGTTCTTTTGCCAAGACCATCATTTGCATCGCCTTGAATTAAATCAATCGCAAAGAAACCACCAGGAACATTAGCCTTCCTGAGTAATTTGTCGGAAACACTGTCAACAATATTCCAAACCGATAACGGAACACTATCCTGATCAACACTAGCCCACTCATCGTTCATATCTTTATCAAAAACACGACCAGTTGCATAATATCGTTGAGAAAATGGGATTTTCCTCTCACGATCAACAAAACAATAAACACGAAGTTCGGTATTATCTGCATTATTGGCTAATTTTCGTCTAGATTCTTCGTCAACGCCTTTTATTCCCGACCATGCCAAACCAGGAACATATTCCTGAACGATAATATCCTTGTTTGCTCGAACCTTTTCTTTGGTTTTTTCTTCATCAATAAATCTATCACGCATACCAATAATATCCGCAGTCGCTTCATTGCGTGTACATATATCTACATATTTAGAACCCATAGCCGAATCAGCCTTGACTACAAGTAAGTCTCCGTTTAGGCCATCAAATAATTCGCTACTTGGAGTTTGACCAACGCCAACTTTTATTGTTTTTGGTGAAAAATCAGAAATCACCTGATATTGTTCCCATTTGTTATCGAACTTCCAAAGTTTTGGACCATTTATGACCGATACCCGTTCTTCGAGTTCGAATGGAGTTATAACTTTTGTACGTACAGCTTCAATACCACCCGCACCTATCTGGTATTCTCGTCTCGGGCCAAGCTCCATTTGATTATCACCAAACGTTGGATGAGCAAGAACTATACCCTCACCGGCCATTAAATACGGAGAATCACCGCCTATAACGGCCATGCCAACGCCTAACCTGCCTAACTCTCTACGTAATATATCATTGCCAAAAGCATTAGGCTTTTCTAACCCTTTTTTAATAATATGTATGCCTATGAGATTGTCGTGATTTTCCATAATGAATTGTTGGTGTTTTTATTAAGTAATTTGCTTATTACATTAACATAGTATTATCAGTTTGTCAATGTTTTAGAATTGCGCCAGAAGATCTTTTTGCTTTCGTGATAATTTAGTAGGTATATCTACAATAATATTAACAATATGCGATCCACGACGATCACTTTTCATATGCGGCACGCCATGGTTGGATAATTTAAAATCAGTGCCAGATTGAGTACCGGCTGGAATCTTCATACGGACTTTGCCATCCACAGTATCAATATCGATCTCAGTACCCAATACAGCATCAATCATACCGATGTGTTGTTCGGATAGAATTATATCGCCTTCACGAGTGAATTTCTTGTGAGCTTTGACCTTGATATGAACATATAAATCGCCTTTTTGACCATTACTGGTAGCTTCGCCGTACTCACGCAAACGAATTGTCGCCCCATCATCGATACCAGCTGGGACCTTTAGGCTAATTGAACGCTCACGGCGCTCTACGCCCTTACCACGGCACACAGTACAGGTTTTCTCTGGGACTTTACCACGCCCGCCACAATTATCACAAGTTGTTGCCTGTTGAATAGGCCCAAATATCGTGTTCATGACTCGATTAATTTGGCCAGCACCCTTACAGGTTGGGCAAGTCACCATTTCGTAACCAGGCTCGACGGTTGTGCCATGACAATGCGAGCATTCATCATCCATTTCTAATTGAATTTTTTCTTCTACACCAAAAACGGCTTCTTCGAATGATAATTGCAAAGTAACTTCGACATCACGACCGCGCCTTGGGCCTTGTCTGTTACTACCAGTGCTACCAAAGAATTGATTGAAAATATCGCCGAAACCACCATTACCGAAATCGAAGTGAATATCCTGACCTCCAAAACCACCAAATGGGTTACCAGCAGAACCAGAACCGCTATTACCGCCAACTCCAGCATGACCGAATTGATCGTAGCGTTGACGTTTCGAGTTGTCTTTTAGGACCTCATAGGCTTCACTGACTTCTTTGAATTTAGTTTCATCACCGCCCTCTTTGTCGGGGTGATATTTAACAGCGGCCTTGCGGTAGGCTTTTTTAATTTCATCGTCCGAGGCATTTTTACCAACACCCAAGACATCATAATAATCACGTTTTGTCATCTGTTAATATTGTAATAAATTAGCACTCTTATTGCAAGAGTGCTAGCTATTAATCTCCATAAAATTAAAATGCGGCCGGGTATTACACCACGGCCGCTTTCTCATTAATCACCTTTTTTCGCTTGCGCAAATACTCGCCAATAATCTAACCCCGATGTTATAGTCGAATCGACTGCAACACCAACTACTAACCACGTTAATGCCATTTGCCATACATAGAGCATCGGCAATATTAACATGAATATAGCTACACACTGAGCCACCATTTTAACCTTACCGCTAGTTATTACTTCAACCTTACGATTGAGCCTTCTGGCATTCGACAGCATAATCGCTACATAAATCTCACGAACTAGTATGACTACTGTTGGTAATATTACATATAGATTAACAATCGACAAAGCAATAAGCGTAAAACCGACTAAAAACTTGTCAACGATCGGATCCAATATAGTTCCTAGTCTGGTTACCATATTGAATCTTCTAGCCCACCAACCGTCAAGCTTGTCCGTAGCTGCAACAATAGCAAAAACTATGGCGGCCACAACTAAACGATGAGGTGAATTCGTCATAACCAGACCAATTATCAACAAACCGGGAAGGGGGCATAGAATTAAACGGGCCTCCGTTAGCAGATTAGGAGGCACTTTCCAGTCCTTCTTGAGCTCTTGCATGAACGAAGCCATAATCATCCTCTCCTTTTTTAATTTGGAATAGGTCGGACCAAAGATGTTAATGAGGTACAACACAACACCACCTGCGTGCTAATCTAATATTATATACTATAATTATCGAAATAGCTAGATTATAGCCATATATATACAAAAGGCCGCCCTATTGCGGGAGGCCTTTTTTGAAAGCAATTCTAGTTACAATTTGCTATTATTTTTTATCTTTGTCGTCGACAACTTCACCTTCTACTGGTTCGCCGTCTTTTTTAGCTTCGTCATTAGGTGTTGATTCCTTGGACTTAGCTTCGTACATCTTGGCACCGATTGGCATAATTGCATCGTTCAATGCTTTGCCAGCGGCGGTTAATTCCTCGACATCATTACTAGACTGATGCTTTTTTGCCTCGGCAATCGCATCAGTGATAGTTTTTTTATCTTCGTCACTAATCTTGTCTTTGAATTCATCTGGCATTTTCTCGGCCTGATAAATTGCACTTTCTAGACCATTACGAGCATCAATCGCTTCACGCTTTTTCTTGTCCTCGTCGGCATGCACTTCAGCTTCTTTTTGAGCCTTGGCAATATCATCCTTGCTGAGGTTACCGCTGTTCGATATAGTGATACTTTGCTCTTTACCAGTGCCCTTATCCTTGGCAGTTACATTCAAAATGCCATTGGCATCAATATTAAACGTAACTTCGATTTGCGGTACGCCACGAGGAGCCGGAGCAATACCGTCTAACGTAAATCTACCTAGTGATTTATTATCAGCCGCTAGTTCACGTTCGCCTTGAGTTACATGAATTTCAACCTGTGGTTGACTATCAGCGGCAGTACTAAATACTTCTGATTTCGAAGTTGGGACAGTCGTATTACGCTCGATTAATTTAGTTGCAACACCACCCATAGTTTCAATACCCAATGAAAGGGGAGTAACGTCTAGCAGTAAAACGTCTTTGACGTCACCAGCCAGAACGCCACCTTGAACGGCAGCACCAATTGCTACGACTTCGTCTGGGTTTACGCCTTTGAGTGGGTCTTTGCCAAAAATCGATTTAACTTTCTCGACAACTGCTGGCATACGAGTCATACCGCCGACTAGGACGATTTCGTTAATTTCACTAGCCTTTAGGCCAGCATCTTTGAGGGCTTTTTCGACAGGTCCAGCTACGCGATCGATTAAATCCGAGACTAATTCCTCGAGTTTTGATCGAGTTAGTTTATATTCAAAGTGTTTTGGACCTTCGGCATCAGCGGTTAGAAATGGCAGATTAATTTCGGTTTCATTAGTTGATGAAAGCTCTTTTTTAGCCTTTTCAGCTTCGTCCTTGAGGCGTTGCATGGCTGCTTTATCGCCCTTTAGATCGATACCTTCGTTATTTTTGAACACATCCAAGAAGTGGTTAACAATACGATTATCGAAATCTTCACCACCCAGGTGAGTATCACCGTTGGTTGATTTGACTTCGAAAACACCATCACCTAGTTCTAGAACGGATACGTCAAACGTACCACCACCTAGATCAAAGACAACAATTTTTTCCTCTTTTTTACTATCCAGGCCATAGGCTAGGGCAGCGGCAGTTGGTTCATTAATAATGCGTTTTACTTCTAGCCCAGCAATTTTACCAGCATCTTTGGTTGCTTGGCGCTGAGAATCGTCAAAGTAAGCGGGGACAGTGATAACCGCTTCGGTTACCTTTTCACCAAGAAACGCTTCGGCATCAGCTTTTAGCTTCGACAAAATCATAGCCGATACTTCTTCGGGCGAGTAATCCTTGCCGTCCATTTTAACTGCTACGCCATCGCCTTTTTTGACAATTTCGTACGGCATGATATCGATATCTTTTTGAACTTCTTGATCACTAAACTTACGACCGATCAGACGCTTTACACCGTAAATCGTATTACTGGCATTAGTAACGCGTTGACGACCAGCCACTTGTCCAACTAGACGTTCACCTTTTTTATTAATAGCTACAACGCTAGGTGTCGTACGATTACCTTCGGCGTTAGCGATGACTTCTGGCTTGCCAGCAACCATATAAGCTACGGCGCTATTCGTAGTACCTAGGTCGATTCCAATAATTTTACCCATTTATATCTCCTATATTTTTTATCTATATTAATTACAATTTTAGCACTCTAGTATGTAGATTGCCAATATATTCATTATAAATAAATTAGCACTCTCATGTCAAGAGTGCTAATAATAAATTTATTACGAGAGGTGATTGCACCTTTTAGTTATGGTCGACTAGATACTTTTCAGCGCGACGAGCAATCTCGGCAGCTTCGTCAGTTGAGATAACCAGGATTGGCTTGCTTGAAGCGGCGGCGACATTAGTTGCCTGTTCAGGCTCGAAAGTTTCATTATTTAATTCAGAATCGCACTCAAATCCTAAATATTTTAAATTGGCTAAGATACGACTACGAATAATACTAGAACGCTCGCCAACAGTACCGGTTAAAACAATACTATCAACGCCACCCATGCTGGCAGCCATTTGACCAATCGCCAATTGGATACGGTAGACTAATAAGTCCAGAGCTAATTTGGCTCTTTTATCGCCTCGTTCTTCACTTGCTAATAATTGACGAATGTCATTTGAGCTACCGCTAACACCGATTAGACCACTCTTTTTATTTAAATATTGCTCCAGTTCTTCATCAGTCAAATCCAAAGCATGTTTGATAGCTAGCGCGGCTGAAATATCCATATTACCACTACGCGTTGCCATCATTAGCCCTTCGAGAGGGGTGAATCCCATTGTCGTATCTAAACTTTTACTGTCATTTACGGCCGTCAAGCTACTACCACTGCCTAAATGACAAACGATCATTTTTGGTGAGACCTTGTCCTGCTCGGTCAAGCATCTAACAACCGATCCAACGGATATACCATGAAAGCCATACCGTTTAATCTCGTATTTATCAGCTAACTCGGGGTCAACACCATAATACCAAGCTGTTTCACGTTTAGTTGAATGAAAAGCTGAATCAGAAATAATAATTATCGGTGTACCAGGGAAATGAACCTTAACTTGTTTTGTTTCCATTAGAACGGTCGAGACGTGCAATGGAGCTTTTCTCTGAACTGCTTCCATAGCATGTTCCATTTCGTCAGTTAAGAGCTCGTCTTTGGTAAAGCGCATCATTGGCGCCACTAATCTAATACCTATAGCCGTCAGGACTTCGTCATCACTGATGATTTTATATTGATGAAGCAGCGGCAGAACGTATCCCGATACGGAATTTAGATCAGTATCATCATAACTCGCTGGATATTTCTGTCCCTCAAATTCGACCTTGCCAGTAACTTTGTTGTCTTCAAATTCAAAATTTATTACGGCCCGTTTTTTATTATTAGCAAACAAAGCGTATTTTCGGCTCGAGCTGCCTGGATTTACAACAAGTATCAAAGAATCAGCTGTCATTACATTTATCTCCGGTAATTTAATACCAATTTAACAATATTTACTTTAATAATAACACGCCCAGATTATTGACGTGTAACTTTTACCATAGCATGACGAACTACGTGGCCATCTAATATATAACCAGCTTGCATTTCTTCGGCAATAATTTCCTGATCACCTTCGGCATCTTCGTCTAGCTGGATTGCTTCATGCAGATCTGGGTTAAATACAGTCCCCGTTTTAGCATCGATGCGCTTCACATTCAAATCTTCGAGTGATTTTTCGAGATTTTTAGTAAGGCCAGACACACTTTGCGCCCATTTGTTGTCCTTTAAATCTTCTGGGACGTAAGCTATCGCCCGCTCTATATTATCGATAACCGGCAAAAGTTTCAAAATAGCACTCGTCCGTCCAGCATCACGGGACATAATTTTCTCGGTTTCTACTCGTTTGCGATAATTTTCGAAATCAGCCCGTGTCCGCTGAAGATCCTGGGTTAGGTCGTTTATTTTTTGATCAGTCTCAATATTCTTCTTAGGTTTTTTAGCTTTTGGCATATCTGTCATATTATAAAATCTCCTCTAACATCGCACCTGTGTGTTTTACTAATTTCATTACCTTGGCATAACTTTGCCTGGTTGAGCCTAGAACGCCAATATAACTACGGTCACTATATGGCGAACGAAAACGACTAATGATTAAGCTTACTCCGCTAGTTTTGCCGATTGGATTTTCGGCACCAATATAAACATTCAACGGTTCGTTCGGCGCGGCCTCGCGCAACCAAGGTTCTAGGTTGTCTAGCAATCTAGCTAGTGACTGAGCATGATTTGCCCTAGCAAACTCTGGTTGAGAAAATAAGTTGCCAATACCGCTCATATAAAGCTCGTCGCCAATCGTAGCTATGCCTAAATTATGAGTTAATTCAACTAAACTATCGACGGCACTACGTATTGCCCTGTCGGCATGACTACTGTGAGTATTAACTCTGGCTTCAATCGCTCTCGCACTGCGATCGAATTCAGGAAGTAGATTGCTATCAGGGATATTATTTAACATATTGACGTAAAAACGGTAACCAGTATCGGTTGGTATTCGCCCAGCACTAGTGTGAGGCTGAGCAATTAAACCCATTTCCTCTAATCTAGCCATCTCGCTACGAATCGTGGCACTGGAAACATTAAAAAGCTTGGCCAGCATAACACTACCAATCGGGGCTGCTATCTCGGCATGCTGCTCGATAATAGCGGCCAAAATCTGAATCTGACGTTCTGTCATACTAGCATTATATCTTGGCCTAGCACTCCATGTCAACGAGTGCCAGCGGTTTGATTGCCACCGTTAGCTTGCCGTTAATCGTCAGTTTAGCTATACTCAGGCTAATGAACGACACCGATAAAATCGACCTAATAAAAAAGTGGCTAGGTACGGGCTCTATTAATATTTTCGGTAGACCTTTTTCTGGCAAAGATAGTCAAGGTCGACGGCTAGCCGAGATATTTGGCGGCAACCTGGTTGGTGGTGGCGAAATCCTACGCGGCAGTGAAATCCCAGAACACGTCAAACAACATATGCGTGACGGTAAATTAATCCCCAGTGATGATTACGTTAACATTGTCCTACCATTTCTAAGCCAACAAAATCTAGCCAATAAACCATTAATTTTGAGTTCAGTTGGTCGATGGCACGGCGAAGAAGATGGCGTTATCCAAGCCGTCAAAGCCGCTGGCCACCCATTGAAAGCAGTAGTTTATTTAGACATATCCAATGACGAATCACACAAACGCTGGCTAGCACGTGAAATTAATAACGATCGACAAAACCGCCATGATGACACCGAAGAAATATTAAATGTCCGTTTCACGGAATTTGATAATAAAACCTTGCCAGTACTAGATTATTATCAACAATTAGGTATGTTACTTACGACAGACGGCAAGGGTGCACGTGATGAAATAACAAATAATATTATCAATTCCCTATTGGATGTAGCCGGTAATTAGCTACGTCTGATCACCCTCTTATTCTGGCGTTGATAATTGCTAATCCCAAACTGTCGATCAAATATATCACCACCCCAAAAACCCAATGTTATAGCAACCGCTAACGTATAGAACGGTACTGGCGATTGAAACCACGAAGACCCAAATATGTCATCAATTATAGTTGCAGCTGGAGCGGTAGCTATTTTGCCAGAAACCTGAACCGCGGTCTGAACGATCGCCGTCTTACCATTACTATCGGTAAGTTTTAATGCTATTTTGTATATATTGGGAACTCCATAATTAAACGAGATAGCTTTATATCCAGGAGCCGACAGACTCAATAACATATCATCGTCCGATGCTGAATCATCCTCAGGCAATCCATCTTTAAAATCAATAGAAACAGCATATGGCGGAGCCCCACCCCAAGCCATAACACCCAGTAAGTGATTTGTATTTGGTAAAATTAAACGTGGCACACAAACTACTGCTATATGGGGGTCTCCGCCGGTCGATACGTTACTTGATTTATAATTACCGCACTCCTCATTAGAATCTACTCCGGTTATAATCGAGGGGTTGGAGGGTATTATTGGCGATATAGTCTTTATTGTCGTCGCAGCCACCGATGACGAGTTTACATATACGACCACAACCTCAGTATTGGGACCTGCCTGGTTCATATTATCGTAATTCAAAGCGCTAAGTGAATTACTACCGAAGTGTAATTGTATTTGTAGATTAAATATACTAGCACTGGTACATATAGTAGATCCTGCTGTGATATCATTATTTTTAATAACAACAAACGTCTCGGCTTCACAAGTACCGCTAACATTTATGATATCATCACTCAAATTTACACCATTAGCTGGCGACGTAATCTTTGCTCCAATAGAGGGTGGCGGACCAGGCACAATAACGCCTACCGACACAGACCCACTGTTAGTAGTTGGGCTGTTATCTGGTTGAGTAAACGGCTCAGCAACCACAAAACTCTGGTTTAGTAACAAAAATATACCAACCAATACTATAACGATGAATAAGGCTAGGTGCGAGGTATGTCTATGATGTATTAGCTTACCGGTGTGCTTAGGCTCGATTAATTTTAGATGGCTCAAAAAGCAATACTTAACAGAAGCAGACGGCTTGTGTCTACTTTTTACCTTTTGGCTTTTCTTTGGTATCTTTTTTATTTTCGATTTTGTTTTCATTTTTAGCTTTTTCAATAATATGCTTATTATACACTTTAATTAGTCTACTGAAAATAAAGACAATTGTTGCCAGTATAAATAAACAACTCAGTATTATTCTATATGGTATTACCCAAAAACTAATCGTATTAGTTATAGCTTGTCCAGTAGTACCATAACCTATAGTTAAGTCTGCCGTATAACGACCAATCATCCACGAACTCTTATACTGAGATTCAAATCGCCTAGTACTAGCGGGCAACACGTTAGACTTATCATTATTAACCGGTATAGTTGTCACTACATTACCGAACATATCACGCAAAGCAATACTACCGGTTGGTTTTAGATGTATATTACCCTCATTCTTAATCCTAGTAACAAAATCTATAGGGCTATTCTCGAAAAAGAAATTCTGTTCCCCATTCCGAGAACTAAAGAACGAAGACAAACTAGCCTTCTCGTTAATAACACCGTCCACCCTAATAAGCAACAAGACACCTGCACTGGCAGATAACCCAACACCGGTATCAGTAACCTCTGGAGCGCGACCCGAAAAACGTATAACTCCATAATGGCCGCCGGGTTCGGCATTTGCAGGTATATTAATCTGTACTGCAACAGCCTTATTTTGTCTAGAATGTAGAGTAAATTCCGGTATTACGGATACCCAAGTTACAACTGATGCAGTTGATGGCATCGAATTATTACCCATAATTACGTGTGGTGATCCAGTTTCGCTAGTTGCATTAAAATCATTCACCGCTGAATCATACGTCAGATCAGATGTGGTCACATTTAAAACATTTAAATTTACATAATAAGTCTTGCCACGAGAGGCATTTAGTTCTACTAACGCTGGGCTAATTTCTAAACCCTGTCCTACATTTGGACTGGCAGCCTGAGCGCTCACGGGAATAGAGAATAAACCACCTATAGTTACTACCGATATGATACCGAACGTTAATTTATATAAACGTATATTTTTCATTAGAAGTTCGCTGTTGCGATATAAGTCAAATTCGTAGTATAGGCACCAGCAGGCGTTATTCCATCGATATTAGCGATATAGCTAACGGTAAAGGTATTCGCATTGGTTGGGCCGCTGGCAGTTGCAACTGTCTCGCCAGTGCCGAATCTAAAATTATTATTTGTCCCATAATTTGTTCCATACGTACCAGTACCAGTACCAGTGATTGCCGATCCTACAGCTGGCGTTGTATTGGTCGCAGCTAGGTTAATACCAAATTGCTTAGACCCAACGGTAGATACACCACCACTTGCCATAGCCGTAATCGTATTAGAGCCAGAGGTTAAAGTTGTACCATTAACAGTTATCGAATACCCCGTATTACCGTTAGTCGAGGCTGCGATAACCGATGTCCCACTAGCAGTTGTCGTAGTCGAGCCAGTTCCTAGATTAACTAAACTGCCAGATACCGTTCCGCAGTTCTGCCCAGTAATACTCGTACCAGTACAAAAGGTTAGCGTTTCGCCGACAGTTAACGCCACCTGTATGATTGACGATGTACTAAGAGCAATTGAACCTGTGTCAATAGCTGTCGTCCAAGCAGAATCAGAATAGGTCGTAATAATTCCATAAAAAGTCGTATTAGTAGCTGTTGGATTATGTACATTACCCCAAGAGATAGACACGGCGCCCGATGGCGTAGTCGCGTTAGCCGCGTTTAATATCCTCAACGATCCGTCAGTAGCCGTGTTAACCGTCCAACCAGATGCAGCACCAAGCCCAGTCGGTTGTGATACTAACGTAGAACTGGCATTAGTGAATCCAGCTGGTTTTACGCAACCACCGGTTAGCGACGTGCAGAATTGAACTTGCATTGATTTAATTGCCGTTCCAGAAGTAGGCAGTGCTGCGGTTGATAACAAATATGATACGCCACTAGCATCGCCAGCCGAACTAGACAGTACCATAGATCTACTAGTAATCGGTACCGCATTAACTAGCGACATATTTACGATCGGTAAAACACTAACGATAACAACTAGGAATATCATGAGTCGCAATCTAATCGTATTTATACTCATAATCACCTCCTAGAAATTGGCAGTTGCTACGTAAGTTATGACAGTAGAATATACGCCCGCAGCCGTTGATCCATCAATATTAGCTATATAACTAGTAGTAAAAGTGTTAGTATTTGTCGGAACCGAAGCAGAAGCAATCGTTTCACCAGCTGGTAAGAATTTATACTGATTAGCAGTGCCATAACCCACCGACGGCACGCCCGTACCCGATCCGCTAACCGCAGAACCAATTGACGGTGTTGTGTTGGACATTAAATTAATTCCAAACTGTTTCGAATTTTGCACCGAAGCGGCAGGTGAAGACATCGCCGTAATAGTATTAGTGCCAGAAGTTAATGTAAAATACCACTATAAGCCACCGAATAGCCAGTACTGGCGTTAGTAGACACTGTCATAGATGATGTTCCAGTACCAGTTGAGCTGATAGTTAATGTAGGCATAGTCACAGTTGCCGTTGCTAGAGTAAACGTTAAAGCTTCATCAACACTAGCCGTAACTGTTATCTGGCCAGCCGTTGATGATGCTACGGTGCCAGTATCAATAGCTGTAGTCCAAGCGGCATCAGAATATGTAGTCATACGGACAAAAAATGTCGAGTTGGTTGCACTTGGGTTAGTCACACCAGAAAAGCCAACAGTCTGGCTACCAGTCGGAGCAGCTACGTTGCCCGATTTTGCTAATCTTAGTGACCCAGCCGTTGCGGTATTAACCGTCCAACCAGATGCATCACCTAAATTAGTAGGCTGAGCCGTCAATGTGGCACCAGTAACCGAAAAACCAGCCGGAGTCGTACAAGCACCGCTAGCTGTCGTACAAGCAGTAAATGAAGCCGACTGAATAACGGTCGCCGATGGCACAGTAAACGTAAAAGAATATGTTGTGGCCGCACTAGCTAGTGAAGTGCCGATTAAGACTTTTCGATTCATAATAGGAGCCGCCGAGGCTATGTCTGGGATATATAAAGTAAATATGAACAAAATAGCGAAAAGGATATAGCCTATCCGCCTGGATGAAAAATATTCACTAATTTTCGTCATTTTGCCTTTTTATTCCTATACAGTACATCTTATAATACTCAAGTGTTATAATAACATAAGCATGAAAAGAACAACAATAGCACTTATTAGTTTTATCATATCATTTTTCACAATATTAAGCCTCGCATCGCAAGTATATGCTCAACCATACGGCACTGGAAAATATAACTCAGCCGTACCATACGGCAGCCAAACATCTTTGTCGATTACGACTAGTGGAAATGTTTCAGTACCAATAACACCAACAACAACAGGTACCCTAGCAACAGGGACTAGCGACGTAACAATTACTTCAACCGATGTCACCGGTTATAAATTGTATATAAGAGCCCTAAACAACACGAATATGGATAATCTGGGAACACCACTACCAGCCTCAGCTAACAACTCCCCTGCAGCCCTTGCGCTAAATACATGGGGATATAACACCGATGCATCAAATAATTTCGTAGGCATCACTATAAATGACACAATGATAAAATCATTAGTCGGCCCAGCTAGCTCTGGCGATATAACCCACATAACTTATGGGATGAAATTAGACTTAGCTAAACCAGCCGGTAATTATACTGCGACTATCGTTTATACTGCAGTACCACAAACTAATTGACCCTTACGTTTACGAACACTAATATATTTTAATGCCAGTAACGACAATACGACAAAGATACCTACGACTACAGTCGTGGGTAAATATATAATATAGCGTGTGCTAATTGATGCCGGAGTGTCCCCAAGGCCAATCATAAACACAACCCTATACAGCCCTGGGAACCTAGGTAGCGGTAACTCGCTAGATAACACACGGATGGTATTTGGCAATATCAACGAATCACTCGACACCTTTTTGATAACACTGTCATTAAATATATTTTGAACACTAACACTATATCGACTATGGAAATGAGTTGTGCCGATATTCTGTAATGACATAACCCATTTGGCATTATCGCTAATTACCCATGGCATAGATATAGAGATCATATGACCAATTCTGGTTGTGTTCCCAGTTATATCAACATACAATAGCGACCCAACCCTTTGTAAAGAGCTGATATTAGTATCTTGAGTTTTAGTATTAGTACTAGCAAATATACTAATATATCTGCCACCCGGCTCGGCCGAAATCGGCACATTAACGGTATACTTTATAATCTGATTAGAACCCGCTGTTAATGTAACCATGTCGGGCTCAAATTTTACCCAATTACTCACATCAGAGGATGAAGAAAACGCATAATCGTACTGTGGATTGGTCACACTAAATTCTTCGGCACTTAAATTAATCGTCATAGACTGATTAGTTAGGTTTTTGACCGTAACCTCACCACTTAAACATGTACCAGGTGCTATTGATAATTCACTCCTAAGCGGCGCAACAGTTAGGCCTTTTTCGCGTGTTGTTATATTTTCTTTGGCAATAACACTTTTAGACACGCTGAAACTAGCATTCAATATAACAAAAAATACAATTAGCAATAAAATTCTAATAAAGGCTAAGTGGTTACGTGAGATATAATATGAATTCACACTAGAGCCATCCTAATAGATTAACGATCAAAAAACAATTAACCTGCACTATTTAGCGGATGGCTGTCTTGAACCAATCGTGTCCGTTTGATAATGAATGCCTACCATATCCACAAATGGATTATCAATCGGTTCAGTACCAGTCCCAGTTACACGCTTAATCCTAAATTTAACCTGTGCGCCAACCTTCATATTAGTGCCAGTTATATTACCCATGGTTAAATAAAGCGATGATTTATCTAAAGTATTAGCTGGTATATCAAGCTCGGCGGTTAATGACGATTCGGCTATGAACTGGTTAGAGACCGTCCCTGGATTAGCCCAGGTATAGTAAACCGTGTATTTCACCTTTCTAGCAGTAGCATCGTTCGTACCATTTGTTGCAATATGCAAGTGGACCTCAATATCCGTGCCCTCTTTGTAGCCATGCACCATCTCGATTGTTGATAAATCAGCATGATCATCAATTTTAAATACATATGCACTAGTGTTAGTCGTAAAAGTTGACCAGTCTGGGTAATTAGTAGCTGGTATCTTTGCAGCCGCAACCCCCATATAAATATCATTATAGACCGGTGTTGATAATACCAATGTCTTCGCAGCACCTGTCGTTATAGTCAAGTCAGTTGGAGTTACGGCATTTGTCTCAATACTAGGCGTTTTTGTGCCAGCAATAAAATATCCTTTGCCTGTAGCTGTAACATCCCCACCCTTCATTTCCGTTAAGGATACTCCGTAAAGCATGAGTCCAGAGGTTGTAGTCGCAGTTGTATATATTACAAAGTTGCCTGGATTATAATTTGATTTAAAGAACACATCAACTTCGGTGGTCGAAGAGACCTGAAAATATGTATTATCACAAGCAAATTCAGGTCCTATCCAGGCCGTAGTCCCAGCTGGGCCAGCTACACCTACTTGGTATCTAAACCTATACCAAGTATCTGGCTTAGCGGGATTTTTAAAGTTAGCAGAAGTCTGATATAGCGTACCTACACCGGTAGCGTAAGTAAAAGTGTAATCACCAGTCGTATAAGCCCAATCACCCGTCACCGCCCATTTAGAGGTTCCAACATCAAAGGTAGTATCCGAAAATATTTCACCAGTTAGAAACGTGCTGCTATTAGGTAGCGCCAATTGTAATGTAGGCTCAGTCGTAAATGCACTACCAGTTACTCGAAGCCGCACAAAATACAACGGCCCGACTGAGTTGATAGAGCTAAACGTAGTCCAGTTGCCAGGGATAGTAAACGATACAGTCCCACTCTGAGATAGAGGCCCCAATGATCCACTAACAGTTCCATCGGTTACCGTAAGGGCAGACCACGTATCGCCCGTTGTCGAATATTCCCAGGCAAAGGTTCCACCCGTACTCTTCGCAGTGCTTATAACTATCTGGATTGCCGAGAAAGTGTCGCGTTTACCAAAATACACACAATCTCCAGTCACATTTAGCACATCGCCAGTTATATTACCAAAACTCGAGACTAAATTAGTCACGTCAGTATATACAGCAGTAATTGAGCCAGCGACATAATCAAAAACCTCTCCGCTAGGTTGAGCTCGACCTATAACATTTAGAGCCCCGTCTGTAGTTATATTCACGATCTCCGACGCATCAGCATAACCATTAACTGTAGTTGTCTTAAATGCCATCCTAGCCCTAGTTATAGCCTCGGAGTCTGGATTAACGTATATATCCATAGCATTAATCTTAGTAGCAAACCCATTCCACGCCTGAGACGAAAAACGGGTAACTGGTGAGTTTTGTGACGGCAGCAATGCTGTCGCAACAGGACCGTTTAATATGGGGCCGCCGACATGGGTCTGTCCAGTCGTAGTCAAGGTATCAGTCAGAGTCGTAGTTAATGACATAGAAGTTCCCGCCGCAATGGATGAACCCGCCGAGATACTTGCACCACCAGATATCGTTGAGCTGAAATAGCCAGTTCCACTCACCCTTAATCTATAAGTCGAGGCATCCGCATAACCTACTGCCAACCCACCGTTTTTATCAATGGCCATGGATGGTAATGTATCGTTTTTTTGTAGCGTAAATTTCTGCAACCGTTCCTGGAGTGGCGCTGGACGGCAGGCATAACCTTAGCGTTGGCTCAGTCGTGAACGTTCCACTCTCGGTCCCAACACGAATCCAATACAGCCCAGCGGTCACGTTGACTGTTGCAGAATTCCAACCTACAGGGGCATTAAAAGTAACAACTCCGTCCTGCTGCCATTGGTTTGTCCCATCAGAGATTATAGTCAAAGTCGCCCAAGTACCCTCACCAGTGGAATATTCCCAGGTTCTATTTGTACCGGCCGACATAATTGTATAAAAATCGAAAAATATTCCAGTAAAAGTCGTAGACTTACCAACATAAAAGAAATCATTTACTACATTCAAAACATCAGCTGTGATATTACCCGATGTCGAAGCCAGTGTCGTAATGTCAGTATAGGTCGATGGAGCTACTAAAAACTGAATGCTATTAAAAACATCGTTGGTTCTCTTTAGGTTAAATAATTTAGCCGATTCATCCTGAACATCTAAGGTACCGTTGGTAACTATCTGTGGAACAGTTTGATCTAGGTGCAGCGATAAAGGATCGGTCTCGGATCCACCTATAATTTTGCCTTCAGAATCAGTACCTAATAATAATTGACTCTTTAGACTATCTAATTTAAACGCACCATTTAATATGATTTGTGGTGTCGTTTGATCTAATTTTAAAACGTCGTCAGTAAACGCAAACTGTTTTCTAGCCGTACCCGTACTAATCGTCCCATAATAGGCATCTGTCAAATATTCTACAGCCCCTACCTCAGGCGAGCTAAGTAATGCGCCACTAGCAAATTTCAACGGTGCAGTACCAGCAGTATTAGTACCAGGTCTAAGTGTAATTGACTTGTGCCCACCGTTAGCAGTGTTGTCGATACCAGTATTGTAATGCTCTTTGGTAAGGTACTGATTAAGCACATTGCCCCAGTCACCGTCATCGCTATTTACAATCGGTAGTCGTTGTTCTGTCATAAACTAGGCTCCATACTTACCACTCCCAAAGCCACGAGGACTAGGCTCATTATTATTAGCTAGTAATTTTTTATCATCAGATTTCGTTAGTAAAGTAGCGACAGTTTTTAAACCAACTAAACTCAGGACCGCTAGCCCGCTATATTTCAAAAAGGTTTTACGGTCCATATCCTTATCCTGCAAGGCTTGAACTATATCCTTATTTAGCAACATTATCAGCTACCCTCAATCCCCTCGATACTTATTACGGTTAATAATATCTGAAAACTGAGTATAAATCAAATCATAAGAGGCTTGTATCACCGCTGTAGTTTGCTATAATTTAAGTAGTATCGTAAAAGAGAAGGCGAGGGAGTATGGGTAAAACTGAAATCATTATCTTAATCGTGGCAGTTATAATCGTACTATTTGTTGGCGGTAAAAAGCTTCCAGAATTAGCACGTGGTATCGGTCAAGCAGGTAAAGAAATCCGTAAAGGATTCAATGACGATAACGACGAAACAAAAGACAAATCCAAGAAATCATAAAAAGGGTGGTAAATGAAACGTTCAAATAAACAATCGCCACAGGCGACTAAGCTATTTGATCACATACGCGAATTACGAACGCGCTTTTTTGTATGTCTAGCCGTGCTAATTGTTTCTGGTTTTATTGTTTATTTTTTCTATGAACCAATTTTAACAATCCTACGTTCACCATTAAACGCACCACTCTATTACAGTAACCCTGCTGGCAGTTTTGCTTTCGTTATGAAGATTTGTCTAATGAGTGCAATAACCATAACAACCCCCGTCATGATCTACAACTTGATAATGTTTATCAGACCAGCTTTCAAAGAAACAGTACCTACAGCACGCGTATATCTAACAACCATATACTCTATAATAATGGCGACATCCGGTGCTATATTTGCTTATTTTTGTATCATACCAGGCACATTGAAATTTTTTAGTGGATTTCAGGTTAATGGTTTGCAGGCTCTTATATCAGCCGACGGTTATCTAAATTTTGTAACCAATATTATCATCACTTTCGTTATTGTATTCCAGATACCTTTATTGATTGTCTTCGCAGATAGAATCAAACCAATACCGCCAATGAAAATGCTCAAAATGGAAAAATGGGTAATATTAGGCAGTCTGATAATCGCCGCCGTAGTTCCGTTTGCATTTGATTTAATGACTTGCCTATTTATAGCCCTACCAATTGTCGTACTATATAATATAACATATCAATCATTTTAGTAGCCGCTCAGCACGCCAGGGTTGCACGCAAAGCACGAGCAAAAGTCAGAGCCGTAATAATTAAACCAGAGTTCGATCAAGAGTTTATGACCGAACCTAACTTTTCTTTTGATGAAATTGCCGCCGAGTTAATTAGTGAGGGCAATGTATATGCCATGCCAGCCAACACTGCCAGGCGAAACGTCATGGACGTTCAGAGAATTCATCATCGTCCAACCACCGTTCAGCCAGCCGAGTGGTTCCGTAATCGTCCAAAACAAGTAACGGCCCTAGGTAAACAAGTTAATATTATTTCAGACATCAGACGAACCCCTAGAATTAACCGCGTTTTAGCATCACAGTAAACGCCTCGGACGGAATGTCGACTTTACCAAAACGTTTCATACGTTTTTTGCCTTTCGCCTGTTTAGCTAGCACCTTCTTTTTACGTGATACGTCGCCACCGTATAGACCAGTTGTGACATCCTTACGATAAGCTGACAAATCAGCTCTGGCGATAAACTTGGCACCAATTGCTGCCTGCAAAGCAACTTGGAAATTCTGGCGCGGAATGACTTCTTTTAATTTATCAACGACTTCTCGGCCCAAACCCTGCGCTTCGCTGCGGTGCGCCATAACACTTAGGGCATCGACAATATTACCCGCCACATAAAAATCAACTCTAACTAAATCTTCGGTTCGATAATCATCTAATTCATAATTAAATGATCCATAACCACTAGTGACTGATTTCAATTGGTCATAAAAATCAGTCAGTAAATTGGCAAGTGGCGCCTCGAAACTAATCAAAGCTCGCTCGTCAATATAGCTAAGGTTTTTTTGACGACCACGCTTGCTAATAATTAATTGTAGAACAGATCCAATATAACTCTGGGGTACGACAATCTCGCCATTTATCCAAGGTTCACGGATTTCTTTGATACGGCTAACATCAGGCAAGCTACTAGCACTTTTGATATCCAAGGCATCACCATTCGACAAAACAACTTGGTAATCAGTCGATGGGTTAGTAACAACCAGATCTAAATTATATTCACGTTCCAAACGTTCATGAATAATATCCATATGTAAAAGCCCCAAAAAGCCAATTCGCACACCAAATCCTAGAACAGGCGAGTTTTCTGGTTCGAATTGCAAGGCCGAATCACTCAAACTTAGTTTTTCAATTGCATCCTTTAAATCCTGATAATCATCATTACTGACTGGGAAAAACCCAGCGTAAACAAATGGTTTAACTAATTTATAGCCTGGCAATTGTGATTCGGTATGTGAACGTTTAGTTGTAACCGTATCACCTACCCTGGCATCGCGCGTAGTCCTTAGATTAGTCACGACATAACCGATTTCACCCGTCATTAGACTAATCCCTGACTTCATAGTTGGCTGCAACGCTCCGACTTCGAGGGCAATCCCACTAGCATTAGTAGCCATCATTTCGGTAGTATCGCCTTTTTGGATCATACCATCGACCATTCGTATGTATAAAATCACGCCACGATAATCATCGTAATAACTATCAAAGATCAAGGCTCTGGTTGGCGCATTTTCATCGCCAGTTGGTGATTGGATTTGTTCGATAACAGCATCCAACACCCCTTCGACACCTTCACCGGTTTTGGCGCTAATTTTTAGAATGTCATTTTCGCTACAGCCCAACAGATTAATAATCTCGGCACTAACCCTTGGTATATCGGCGGCTGGTAAATCAATTTTATTAAGTACTGGAATAATTGTTAGGTTCTGGTTAAGTGCCAAATAGACATTCGCTAAGGTTTGAGCCTGAATTCCTTGGCTAGCATCCACTACCAAAACCGCCCCTTCGCAGGCTTGTAATGAACGACTAACCTCATAACTAAAATCGACATGTCCTGGTGTATCGATCAGATTCAGATCATAACCCTTGTATTTCATTCTAACTGGGGCTAATTTAATCGTGATACCCTTTTCGCGCTCTAAATCCATGCTATCTAACAGTTGCGCTTTCATATCGCGCTTTTGTACAGTATCAGTTAACTCCAACATACGATCAGCTAGTGTGGACTTGCCGTGATCTATATGCGCAATGATACAAAAATTACGAATACGTTCTAGTGTCATACTCGCCTAAATCTACCGAATAGCAGCTTTTTAGCTCGGGCTATGATCGGGTAAACTTCCTGCAACCTTAATAATCGACTGAATAAAATATATGATAAGGCACTAATCAAGACAACGATCAAGAATTTAGGGAAGCTAGCAAAAAAGCCCTGATCGATTGCGCTCAGAGGCAAAAACGTAATGCAGATATAGGTAATTATCGCCATAAAACCAGCCGCGCTAGCCATTCTAGCAATCGCGTGTACGAATACCTTATCAAATAATCCGTTAATACGCCTGGACATTATTGTAAATAAAATACCAACTTCGACGATTGATACGATTGATGTCGCTAGCGCCAAACCATAAGTCCCCATGTTCAACCCCATAGTGAACCAGATTGCCAAACTAATATTTAGACCAATCGCTACAAAAGAAATATATAGTGGAGTTTTAGTATCCTGTTGAGCGTAAAAACTACGTGCCGATATATGATAAATCGAACGGAATAATATCGCAATCGCCAGAACGCCCAATATACTAGCCATTAAGGTATCGCCACCGTTTTTAATGAAGTTAACTAAATATCCACGTCCAAAAAACGTTATCACTGTGACTGGCAACGCTATCCAAATGATGATTCGCAGCACCGCTTGTAGTTCTTTTTTGAATAAATCTGGTCTGCCCTGCCCTAAACGTTCAGCCATCTTAGGAAAAGCTGCCGTACTGATCGCTACACCAATCAAGTTTATTGGCACATTCGACAAGGCCGAAGATTGCTGATAAGCACGAATCGAACCTGCCGCCATGCGCGATGCCATATTGGTTTCGACAATGCCATTTATATAATCAATCCCTTGATCCAATGACCTAGCGGGCAAAATTGATAATAATTTACGGAACCCTCGATTGCGCCAATATATCTTAAACCTATAGTCAAAACCCATACCAAATAATCCAATACAGCTAACTAATAATTGCATAGCTGATCCCAACACTACACCTAGGGCAACACCCATAATTCCACCGTCAAAAACTTGCCAACCAAATAAATTAATACCGTTAGTGAAAAATATAGCACCGATAATTATGCCAACGTTATAAATAGTCGGTGCCATAGCAAAGAACACGAACCTGCCAACAGCCTGTTGCATACTGGAAATTACGGTTGCAATCGAAAACAGGAATGGGTTGACGGCTATGACACGCATCATACTGACAGCTAGCGAACGGCTGGATTCATCCAAACCTGGGCCAACAACATATCGAACCAGAGGCTCGGCGAATATGATTATTAGGACACTAGTAATTAGTGTTAATATTGCCATCAAGTTCAAGATGCTGGTCGACAACTCCCAGGCTGATTTTTTATTACCATCAGCTAAACGTTGATTAAATATCGGGATAAAAGTAACACTTAACGCACCAGAAACTAGAATAAAAAACATGAAATCCGGAATAGTAAAAGCTACCGTGTAGGCATCAATACCTTGCGGATAAGTTGTATAATACAATCCATTTAATTGACGATCTCGGAATAACCCTAGAACACTAGAGACTAGTGTCGAACCAGCTAGTAGCGCTGCCGCTACCTGAACCGGCAATTTGATGTTGGCCCTAGCGACAGTGCTTCTAAAGTTCCCCATACAAAGATCTTTTGCTAGGCCTAGTAAAGCTTAGCCTCCTCTGGTAGTGTGGCGTCTTTTAATATCTCGACAACTCTATCCTCTTCGATAGTTTCTTCATCGATCAAAGCCTTGGCTAATTTATCCAAGCTAGCTCGATTGTGTTCAATAACCGCTTCGGCTCGTTTAGATGCCTCTTTGATCAAATCAGCAACTTCCTTGTCGATTTCTTTGGCGGTATCATCACTATATGGTCGTTCGTGTGTCATACGGTCAAACATCATGCCGCCATTATCTTCGTGGAAAACCTGATCACGTAATTTAGTACCCATGCCTTGTTCCATAACCATATCCCTGGCGATTCCAGTTGCATGCCTTAGGTCAGAACCAGCGCCAGTCGTAACACGATCTTTGCCATAGATAGTTTTTTCGGCAATTCGGCCGCCCATAGCCCTAGCTAGAACGTCTTTGAACTCAATAACACTAGTGTAGTTTTTGTCTTCGGGTGGCAAGAACCAAGTAACGCCACCAGTACCACCGCGTGGAATGATCGTAACTTTATGGACAGGGTCGCTGTCTGGCAAGACATGACCGACAATCGCATGACCGGCTTCGTGATATGCAGTCATCTCTTTTTCTTGGTCATTCATAATTTTAGCTTTGCGTTCTGGACCAATCGCTATTTTTTCGAATGCCTCGGTCAAATCAGCATTACTGATTTTTTTAGCATTACGGCTAGCAGCTACGATTGCTGCTTCGTTAGCAATATTAGCTAAATCAGCACCAGACGAACCAGCTGTTTTAGTGGCTAGGGAATCAATTTTAACCGTACTATCAATTGGCTTGTTTTTGAAATGAACTTTCAAGATTGCCTCGCGGTCTTTACGTTCTGGCAACATAATATTAGTCCTACGATCAAAACGACCTGGACGTAACAAGGCTGGATCTAGGACATCGGCTCGGTTAGTAGCCGCTAGTACAATCACATTAGCACTGTTATCAAAGCCATCCATCTCGACTAGAATTTGATTCAAAGTCTGTTCACGTTCATCATGACCACCGCCCATACCGCTACCACGGCGGCGACCGACAGCATCAATCTCGTCTATAAATATAATAGCCGGAGCGTTCTTTTTAGCTTTGGCAAATAAATCGCGAACTCGGCTAGCACCGACACCAACGAACATCTCGACGAATTCTGAACCCGATATTGAAAAGAATGGTACATTGGCTTCACCTGCAACCGCCCTAGCAAGTAACGTTTTACCAGTTCCTGGACTACCGACTAGCAGCACACCTTTTGGAATCTTGGCACCTAAGGCTTCGTATTTTTTAGGATGTTTCAGAAAATCGACAACTTCCTGCAGATCTTGTTTAGCTGAATCATTACCCGCAATATCACTAAATACAGCTTTTTCTTTGTCTGACCCATATAATTTAGCCTTGGACCTACCAAAACTCATAGCTTGGTTATTCTGGCCCTGGGCTTGTTTCATCATAAAAGTAAAGAACATAGCAATCAAAACAACAGGAATAATTATGGTGGCCAAGCTCCAAATCGTATCACCAGTCGTTGACGGCGGAATCACTTTTAGTTCAACTGGCGCATCGACTTTTAGTCCTTGTTCCTGAATGCTACTATCACCTTGTTTAACCGATTTTTCAGTCGGAGTGCTACTACCTTTTGGTGTGACAGTCACGTCATTACCTTGGATATCCAGTCTAGTAATCTGCCCAGCATTGGCTCGTTTAATAACATCAGAGATTGAAACACTCTTTAAGTTATCATGCGGTGACAAAAAAGCCACACCAACCAAGACTATAAAAATAATTATCGCCCAAAATAAGGTTAGACGAACTATATCGCTAGGTTTTTTGTTAATAATCGGGGCTTTCATTGCCATAAAAAAGTTAGATTCCTTTCAGCCAGTCATCTCGGTTTAGTATTTCTTACCTATTTTATCAGTTCAACCATAAAATTACGATAAGCGAACCTAAAACTAACACCATCACCCGCCTGAAAAGTCTTGCCAGACAACATAGTTTTAATAGCAAATAATGCCCTGATTAATTGCGGACGGGTCAGCCTAGCCCCCACAATATACCTCAGGCATTCCACACCAGTCGATTGATCAATACACGTAAAGAAATATCGGCTATAAACAGGACCATCACCAACCAACCTAGTCACCTCGCCATCGATTGACCGTTTAAGTGATTTTTGCTCAGCCCACAGACCTAATAATTGTGATTTTTTATCACTATCAAAATCGACTAATTTACTACGAATCCGATTACGTAAATAGACATCACTGGAATTCGTGCTGTCCTCGTGCCAAGTTAGATTATGCTCGTTGGCATAATTTATAACCTCCACTTTTGTAAGGTTAGTTAGTGGGCGAATAATATCCGAATCCAGAACCGCCAATCCCCGCCAACCAGTTCCACGAGATAGATTAATAACTATCGTTTCGATCACGTCATCAGCATGATGAGCCGTAATTAGTTTGGCATCGTGTTTTTTTGCAACCGAACGTAAAAAATCATAACGCCTATCACGAGCTGTCTCTTCATTGGCATTAATACCCAATTCTTCACGTCTAGTCTCGAATGGCAGATTATATTTTTTTGCCAAATCAGACACAAATACAGCATCCTGTACGGAATCGCCACGAATACCATGGTCGAAATGGGCCACAACTAATTCTAGACCTGATTGACGTGATAACATATCTAATAAAACCACCGAATCAACACCGCCGCTAACCGCCAAAACATAGCGACCATTATGCAAACAATCCAACATCAGCCTAGCCTTTTGGAAACTACCACACCAACCCAAATACCAAACAAACCGCCAATTAGACCGCCCACAATCCCCCAAAGGCTCAGAAAACCACTATCACCAAACAACATTGGAATCGAATTACCAGCTAGTTCAAAAATAGTCGCAAAAAACAATATAACGGTCTTATTCATATAAACTAGTATACATAGCCTCGGGCTATTTCACACTTCATCTAGAAAAGCGCCCTGTTCTTTGCTACAATCAGTCTTACGATTACTGCATTTTGCAGCGATCTAATAAAACAAACCAAGCCTGAAAGCTGTTTGTTTTATTAAAAGGAGAAGCCGCGACGAGTCGAAGCTTTTGCCATTTATGGCAAAACGAGACCTTGTCAGCGAGCTTCGACGTGGTAGCGTAGCTCAGTTGGTTAGAGCGTAGGACTCATAAGCCTAAGGTCACAGGTTCGATCCCCGTCGCTACTACCATAAAAAATACCCCACCAAAAGTGGGGTGTTTTTTATGGTAAACACTACAAGTATCGAAACTGTGACTCGCCGATCCCCGTCGCCTATTATTCTTTTAAATCAGCGAACACAACAAATCGATTCGAATAACTGTCTTTTGAACTTATCCATGTGCCTTCACATGTTACTAGATTCAAATGTATCTTGTTATCACTAGACGTAAACACTTCGCCAGCATCCGCCGATGGATCATACAGTTTTGTCCGGCGCACAGTAAACGTACTCATCACGCCATTAGTGTCATATACATATATATCGTCATTAGCCTTCATTAAGTGCAGGCCATTAAAAATTGAACCATGACTATTCTTCCAGCCATAATGACCCGCAATTACAGCATTACCTTCTTGACCAGGAATCGCCCCGAATTGATACCACGCGACCGTATCTGGATCTTCGGCGATATCCATTGCCCCACTACTCGTCAGGCCGACAGGATTAATTTTTGTGTCAACATTAATGGTATCAATACGTAAACGAATCGGACGTCCAACCGTAGATTTCGTAATCATAGGCATACTCCCATTAATTGCGATCACCGGCGACACGACAACTGGTAGCCTGTAGATAACTGGCGGAAAAATACATAGGGTCAAAAAAGTTACACACATCGCACTAACGGGTATACTAACCATTAGAAACAATCGATACAATGATGGTATCCGATGAGATTCATTTTTAATACGCCCTCTGCGCATACACCTAATCTTAAATCAGGCGTTTATTACGAATAGCGATAGTGAGCACAATGCTGATTACGAGTGTTATACCAGCAACAATAGCTAACATAATATTAGACTTCGCAAAAATACCAGTGTTAGGCAAGGCTGGCGTATTACTAACCGAATCATTCCCCGTGCAAATAGATGCCGTAATAGTGTCGTTAATCAAGGTCACTGCACCATTACGGGCAAGTAGCCGTCCGTTAATCGTAGCGCCGTTCGCGACCGAGATTGAATTTAGCGCCAGAACAGATCCAACAAATGTAGCCGTCGTGCCGATACTAGCCGTATCAACTCGCCAAAAAACATTACAAGCCTTTGCTTGATTAATGAATGACACCGTACTACCAGAGCCAACAGTTAATCCGGTACCACTAAAACCTGCTTCAAAAATAAAGACCGAAGACGGATCATTTTGACCATCCAGGACTAGCAGTCCGGCACCAGCAGTAATACCAAATGTCGTCGAAGTAGAATTATACACACCAGCAACTAGTGTCGTACCGCCTAATTCAGTTGGGACAGTCGTGACAGGAACGCGATTCGCCGCATTAGTATAGGCAGTCGTTAAATCATTCTTCGCAATAACCATGAGTGGACCATTTGTAACACGGCAAGGTAGAGGACCGGCTGCATCAACAGAATAAATTGTGCCAGTTATTTGTGAACATAATAGGCCTATTCCAGCACCCGTCGCAGGACTTAGCCCGACATTGCCATTAATTACAGATGCGTTACCGGCATCGGTAATATCTGGAGTACCGGCAAGTATAGCAAAAGGTGATGCCGCACCCAGGTTAACCGTTGGTTGAACAGCATACGCATTGGGCGCCATTATTGTAATAAGGCCGACAACAAATACGCTGACAGTTATTACTATGCCGCTAACGAACACTTGTTTGTGGAGTTTTCTCATGTGCTTTCCTTCTTATTTACTGGTTAATGCCCTGGATCAATTCCGTGCATCAGTTCCAACCAGAAAATGTATAGAAGGTTGAGTGATATGTCTTTCGGGAGATACCAAGGTTAGTAATACATTTCTAGCCTCTATTCTCATCCTATGAACATGGTGTCTACGTTAATATTATCAAGGTAATGGTTAATAAGCAAATAAATAAATTCTAGCTGTAATTATTCAGTGTATAACGGGGTTAATCTATTTAAAGCTAAACGAACCGATAAATTTATCAAAATCAGCTTTTTGCGTTCCGTAGGCATAAAGCACGTACAGATAATTATCCTTGAAAAATACCAACCCGTATTTATCCGCTTTGTAACCATTGCCATAATCTATCGACAAAACACTTTCCATCGCCCTATATCCGTGAAAATCCAGCAAGGCGCTCGATACGGTGCTTGCCCCGTCCTCAAAGCCAACAGCGTTAAGCATCGCAACGCTTAATTTACTATCGCCACTCGGCAAGGATTTTATGTAGCTAGTAGTATAAGTTGCGACTTCGGCTACATAATAACCATTCTCGTTCGATCTAGAATAAGCAGTCATCGGTGCTGCCACACTATTGATACTCAGCGTTTGGCTACTGTCTTCATAAGGAATACCAGGAAATTGTATATTAAAACCAAATTTAGTCGAGGTAAAATCACGCCAAGCAGTACTATTTAGGGTTTCAGCCGCCGCTTTTTCAGCCTGGGTAGCATTCGTTTTCTCTAGCGTAGTTATATAGCTGTCTTTTTGTTTTTGTTGAGCCACCAAAGTCGAATTTGTAATCTTGAGCGAAGCAATATTAGTATCCCTTTGCTTCAAATCAGCATCCATAGCAGTTTTTGCCTTTTCTAGTGATAGGATACTAGCGTTCTTTTGACTGACCAGATCATTTGCTACCTTGTCACGCCACAAATAAACACCAACTAGCAGAATAATTACTAATAAAATAGCCAGGGCAACAAAGGCCTTTTTTCGGTTGGACCCCATTTTATGTATAGTTGGATCATTTTTTGGCCCTAGCTCTGTTATTGGCGGTTCCGTGGCCAGAACTGGGTCCGTATGCACATTCTGCGTTTCTTCATACATAAAATGTTATTCCTTTGAATATTTAATACCCTAAGATTAGCATAAACGCTATAGTAATCCAAAAATGGTTGAAAAATAGAGAGGCCCTGAATTCATAAAGAATTCAGGGCTTTGGTTGTAGCGATGTCGGCCTCTGGAATAATAAAGAGAGGATTATTATTCTTGGGCTGCAACACCACTTTATCGGCTCATAAAACCAGTTTTTGCCGGTTTTATGGTGGATAATTAGGGTAGAGCTGCGGATCAGCTGAATCTACCCGGTATAAAAACCCTTTCGGGTGGAATTGACTGGCGTGGACGAGAGGAATCGAACCTCCGATATTTATGCAGTACAGAGAAAGGCCCATCCCATCTGAACACTACCGTTTTGTTTCAGTAACATCCTAACAGGTGTTTTTTCACCAATCTATAAACCGCACATACTGACCGACACATCCACTTATTATTTACCAGTAAGCCCAAGTAAATTAAGATACCATTTGCTGATATTTAACTTATCCAGACCCACAAGAAAAAGTGTCTTACCGATAACAGATTCTAATACAAACCAACGATATTGTCAATAGCCATAAATACAAAATATCACGCCAAAAAACGTGATATTTCAATAACTTTTATAGGTTTACGCGGGCAATCGACTAAAAATCGTCTTTGGTATTGGCAATTTCAGCTTCACGACGAGCAATAAAACTAATTAATTGCTCAGTAGTGCGTTGCCTATTCCAAGTAGCCAACTCGTCACTTTTAGTAGCTGACCCTATCATGCCTTGCGTTTCCATTGTTATTTTATTTCCTTTTTGTTTTTATTGTTTTATAATTACATTTAAGCATAAATGCTATAAAAAAGCAATACTAATTATTGCAATATTATGCACATCTTTGACGTTATAGTAGTGGTTATGGTATAAATTAGAGTGAGGAAACCTAAAAAAATAAACACATGAACGTCCCTAGCTCTCTAGCAATTGTCGCTTTCGCTGCGTTAATCCACGCCAGCTTTCAGTTGAGTGTTAGTGTGTTGGTAATCCTTAGTAGCCACACCTTAGGTGCCAAGCATTCACAGGCAAAATTACTACGCCTGACCACCAGTTTTGTTATTGGTGCAGGAATTATGACCATATTGTTATTATCATTCGTGTCATTAGTCGTATTGAGTTTACTAGGAACTAACATATCACCTCTAGCCTGGGCGGTAGCTTGCGGAATGTTGGTTGGTATAGCCATATCAGTCTGGATGTTCTATTACCGTCGCGAAAAAGGAACTACGTTATGGATTCCAAGGGGTATGGCTGAATATTTAACCGAACGCACCAAGTCGACTAAACTCAGTGCCGAAGCTTTCGGTTTAGGCCTCAGCAGTGTATTCGGTGAATTATTATTCATTATCGCGCCATTAACCGTTGCTGCCTTAGTATTAGTACAATTACCATCGATTTGGCAGTTAGTTGGAATTGCTATCTACGCCGTCATATCACTACTCTCACTTCTAATAGTCTGGGTTTTAATTAGTAGCGGTCATAAACTAAGCTCTATCCAAAAATGGCGCGAATCAAATAAATATTTCCTACAGTTCACTGCTGGTTCGGGATTGATAATACTCAGTATATTCGTCTATACCAGCCAAGTCTTAGGTAATATTGTCGGCGGTGTCTAATATGGATTTTACGGTGGATATAATCAAACATGATGGCAAACGTTCAACTGAAAAGTTCGATCGTAGTAAACTTCACGCTAGCATCATGGCAACATGCCTAAGTGCCCGTACTCCCGAAGGCCAAGCCAAAACCATTGCTAGTTCGGTGTGCGACGAAGTTGAAAAATGGCTACGTCAACATCCCGAAGTCACCAGCCGCGATATTCGCGCTACCTCAGTTAAGCACCTAAAACGATATCATCCCGAAGCAGCATATTTACACGAACAACATCACTTAATAATTTAGTTAAAGGGGAATACATGGCAAAAAAACACACATTTGATTATGACTTGATCGTTATAGGTAGTGGTGCTGGCGGCAGCGCTGCGGCTACCATCGCCGCCCGAGAGGGCAAAAAAGTAGCCATTGTCGAATCCGATGCTTTTGGCGGCGATTCTCCAAACTGGAGCGATATCCCAACCAAGGCCTTATTACATGCCGCTAATCTGTACGATGAAGCTATACATGGCGCTAAATTTGGTCTACGTTCATCAACCCTCGGCTATAACTACCCTTCAATCCGAGCCTGGAAAGATCTAGCCGTCAAACGAACTGGCGCTGGCGGTAATCGTAATTATTACGAGAGCCAAGGTATCGGCACATTTAGTGGCGCGGCTCATTTCCTATCACCAAATGAAATTAGCGTTAACCGACGACATCTGTCGGCCAATTATTTCCTAGTGGCCACGGGTTCACAATGGGATATTCCTGAAATACCAGGTCTGGACAAGATTAAATACCTAACTCCAAAAACCATCCTCGAGGCTATCAAACCACCCAAAAGTCTATTGATAATAGGTGGCGGTGATGCTGGTATCGAGATTGCTCAACTAATGGCAACTTTTGGTACCAAAGTCTATATCGTTGAAAAAGCCGAGCGATTACTACCCCATTACGATAGTGAAGTTGGCCAAACCATTGAACATATATTAGCCGAACAAAAAGGCGTGACCGCCCTAACCCATTCACGAGTTGTGTCAGTCGAAAAAGATGGTCTAGCTAAACGCGTTATCATATCGCGTGCCGGCACCGACAAATCGGTTCGTGTTGATGAAGTGTTAATTGCATCTGGTCGAGTTCCAAATGTCGATCTAGGCCTAGAAAATGCCGGCATTAAATACACACCAGCTGGTATCGATGTTAACGAATATTTACAAACGAATGTTAAACATATTTTTGCCGCTGGCGAAGTCTTGGGACGAGATATCTATACACATACCGCACTAATGGAAAGCCAAGTAGCCGCTAATAATATATTTCACCGTACGAAAATCGTGCCAGACTATACAGCCACACCGGCAATTATATTCACTAACCCTGGGATCGCCGAGGTTGGATTATCTGAGGATGACTGTTTGAAACGTGACCTACCTATCAACAAAGCAATTGCTCCACTGAATATTATCGCTCGCAGCAACACATCCGATTTCAGGGATGGTTTTGTTAAAATAATCACTGATAAAAAGGGTGTTATACTAGGCGCTTCGATAGTTGCACCATCAGCCGCCGAGATTATCCATGAACTCGCCCTAGCTGTTAAACACAGCCTAACCGCAGCAAACGTTGCCAGCACGCCGCACGCATTCCTCAGTTGGAGCGAAGCAGTCCGAGTCGCTGCCAGTAAATTGAGCTCGTTTTAATAAAAAAATAACCAAAATAAAATACCTATCAGCCGATAGGTATTTTATTTTGGTTGCGGGGGTTGGATTTGAACCAACGACCTGATGGTTATGAGCCATCCGAGCTAACCAGGCTGCTCCACCCCGCAGCATACATATAATATTAACAGATGTGGATAAAATTTACAAGGCAACCATAACACTAGCCAGAAATGTTTTTGTTGTTACCGCCGAACAAAAAATTCATCCATTGATTTAAATTACTAACTGATTCAATCGGAGTTGATGATACCGTCGTAATTTTGTCGGCATTTTTAGCCACTTCGGAATTCGGAGGCAATATTAGAATACTCTCACCTGGAGCAACTAGCCCTAAACGCTCACGAACCGCCAGTTCCTTGTATTCATCGGTCTGGTAATAATGCTGGGCTAATTTAGCATTTTCGTTATCCAACTGAGCAACGATTAATTGACGAGATTTATCATCTAACTCCTTCTGTAAATTGTAATTACGTTGCATCACCCCCAATGATCCCCAAACCCAGCCAGCCGCAATCAAAAAAGCAATCGCAATCACGGCATTATTGAGTGTGCAATATTTGTGGCGAAATAGATAATATATACGGCGAATGTTTATTTTTTTCATAATAACCTGTCAAATATTATAGCTCAACAGAGTGTAATAGGCTATAATATCATTCATGGGGGCGTAGCTCATCGGTTAGAGCAGATTGCTCATAACGATTTGGTAGTCGGTTCGATTCCAACCGCCCCCACCAAAATTATTAGTAAAAACAGAGGCTATTAGCCTCTGTTTTTTATGATTATATACCTTATGCTAAACTGGGCTTATGAATAATTTAAAAAAATATACCATCATCTTCACCATCTCGATCGGCATTGCGTTATTATTACTACTCTTGTCCACAATGTTTATACAATCTAAAAACACCATGTCGGGCGTTGATTATTCGAACTGTTACGACTGTAGCACTGATTATGTAATGGGGTGGCCACTACCGGTCTATACCAGATCAATAGGAGGTATCGCGGGGACTATGGATACTCCAATAAATTGGGGAAATACCGCTGTTAACTTTTCAGCCTTTTTAGTAGCATCATTTTTATCTATATCCCTAATCAAGAAACACAAAAAATAACTCAGTTATTAATTTCTTGTTTTGATAGGACTTCTCGAAACTTATCGCGTTTACTCTTGTTGTCTTTGCCGACATATTTGTTAATGAATTCACGTTCGGAAACCTTGGTGTCATCCATGATAATATCCGTGTCGTAACCAGAATTAATTAATGCAACAGTGCCAAAAGCCTTGGCAAACTCCTTATAACCTTCCCCTCTATGCCATTCAGAACTGCTAATTATCCTAGATATTTGGTCATTGGTGTAGCGTTTATGGATATCGCTATTCTCATTTTCCGAGGCATATTTAAAACCACCGATTTTCGAGCTCTCGGAATATTCATGCAGCGCATTTTTTAGGTGCGTGGCTCGCTCACTTAAATTGACAGAGGGGCCAATTAAGCTAGGTTCTATGTCGGTTTGTTCTAACTCGTTCGGATCAATCCCGTAGTGTTTATAGGCTTCATCATAAGAGCACTCATGCAGATCGGCATATTCCTCTATAACGCGTTCAGACACATTACCAGAGGCAGGAAAGTCGTATTCTCGTACAAACTGTTCAAGGCTTTCAAAGCTGGACATAAACACTTTATAACACAGATTACTAGTTAAGTCAACCTACTCCCAGCGGAATACTTTGAATGCAATTAGGTAAATTATAATCATCCACAGACCAATTAGACCTATTTGTGGCAATATATCGATTAAGTGCTTACCTTCGGTAACAATTAACCTAATACCATCAATAACCGGTGTTAGTGGTAAAAAGTTAGAAACATTTTGCAACCACTCTGGCATCAAAAACCTAGGGAAAAACGTGCCCGACAAAAACATCATCGGAAATACAACGATATTAGCTAGGGGCGCAACTTGGCGTTCGTTTTTAGCCCAACCACCTAGTGACAAACCTATGCCTAAAATCATAGTTATACTAAATACCAAGAAACCGGCTAATTCCGCCCAATTACCTACAACTTTCAGATGAAATACCGTAATAGCAACAGCAAACATAATCGCTAGACTAATTAGCCCAATTATCGCCTGCCCAACCATAGTTGATAGGAAATATTGCCAAACTTTCAGAGGAGTGGTTGATAGACGGCGCAATATACCCATCTTTTTAAGCTCCGGAAAAACATTAACTGGTCCAAATATACCCATACCGATAATCGCAAAGCCTAGCAACCCAGCAAAGGTATAGTCAAACGCCGATAAGCTACGTTCATTTAGCTGATTAGTTTTGACTGTAAATGGCGTTACATTTTTGACAAATTTGGCATTAATCACCTTAAACTGTGCATCAATAATGCCACTAAGTGCCTGAGCCGATTGTTGATTATTCTGGGTGTATATTATTTCGGCCTGACCACTTGGATAAGTGTCACTAGTTGCCACATCGCCAAAACTCGCAGGTAACACGATCGCCGCATCCAATTCGGATCGAGTCATTTTATCTTTGGCGGCATCGATCGTAGTGATGTTTTTATTAACTTTCATAAAACTGCTACTGTTGATATTTTTAACGAATTCAGTCGAAAAAGAACTCTTGGATTGATTAATTAGTGCCACATTAAATGACACACTGCTAGTACTGCTATTCAGGCTACCGAAAACAAACAAGAATATTAACGGAAAACCGATACTAAAAAATAACGCTAACTTGTCACGAAAAAAGCGTTTGGTATTAATTCTAACAAACGTGAGAATGGTATATATTGATTTATTCATCTTAGTTATCCCTCAAACCCTTACCAGTCAGATCGATAAAGACATCCTCGAGGTTGGCTTGTTCTACATATTGTTTTTTCTTGAAACCACGGGCTAATAATTGTTTTATTAAACCCCTAGGTGTATCAATAGCGACAATCTTGCCATTATCCATGATAGCAATTCGATCACACAACACTTCGGCTTCGTCCATATAATGAGTCGTCATAATCACGCTAATACCTTTGTCGCGCACTTTTTTAATTAGATCCCACAAATGACGTCTGGCCTGCGGATCAAGCCCAGTCGTTGGTTCATCTAGGAAAAATACCTTGGGACCATGTACGAGCGCCGTGGTGATACTCAGGCGTTGTTTTTGACCACCAGATAGATCCTCGACATAATTATCAGCCTTGTCCTCTAGTTCGACATCACGCAAGAATTCCATCGGATCAACCTTTTCACCATAAGCAGCAGCAAACATCTCGATCACTTCGGTTAATTTAGTTTTATCTTGAAAAGCTGGTGATTGTGGTTGAACACCAATCAGATATTTAATATCACGCGGATTCTTTTCGACGTCTATACCGTTAATTTTTACCGAACCGCTATCAATCGAACGAAGCGTTTCCATCATTTCCAGAGTAGTAGTTTTGCCAGCGCCATTCGGACCTAAAATCCCAAATATCTCACCTTCGTGAACATCAAAACTAACACCATCTACGGCCTGTTTGTCATCATAGCGCTTCTTTAGGTTGCGCACTTTAACCATTATTTTCATAATATCCTCATTTCCTAAATAATATTAGCACAGCCCCAACAAAAATACCCCTCGTAAAAGGGGTATTTTGGCACCTGTTTGTTTGGTTTTACTATACTACCAAACGCGCTTATGATGCAAGTGTGAAATGAACTATTTTTTCTTTGAAACGGTCAAGAAACCATTGCGTGGATTCTCTTTGACGATGCTACCTTCAGGTAGATCAACTGGTTGGCCCTTAGCATTCTTTTCTACTTTTGCAAAAAAGTAAATAGTTTGCTTTTTGCCACCACGAAGTGTTACTTCGGTGCTGTGCAAGTAATATGTAATACCCTTTGAGTTTGTGTGCTTGTAAGCCATAAGATCCTTATACCTCCTGTTAGTGCTATACAAGAGTTAGCGTACATTGTAGCGCGCTCGGTGTCAACGGCTAAATATTTTTGCGATGCTGGCGAAGCAATAGCTTTAAGATAACAACACCTGTAATTCGCACTAAAATCATTATCAAAATCACTACAAAAACCACCACTGACCACCCCGCAAAATCGGGTGACCAAAGGGGCGAGGTAAAATCATGTACGTAAGCATTGGGTGACAATTTTACCGAACTAGCTAAATTACTACTGGATTGATATTTACTTAGTTCATTCAAAGTACACTGCGTATATGCGAACGAATAATGATTGAACTGTGGTGCACAAACTTCCTGAGCCTTTTCGTAAATATTACCATTTGGATTAATGTCATTCGCGGCAGCAGCGACCAGTTTATTGCGATCGCTATTGTAGGTTGATTCGAGGAACACCCCCTTGCCTAAATCGGTATTCATATGAGCCGAAACATATCGCTGTAGGTCATATAACCTATTTTCTACAGCTTTGGCATCACCGACATTATCGGCCGCAATTACCGCCGAACGACGTTCGACCATACCTATATTATTCAACCTCAAAAACGTCGCCGATATGAATCCAGCCAGGATCAATAAAATAACCAGCTGCCATATTTTGACATATTGCAGATGTTTGAGACTCCATCTAACTTGTTTCTTATTAACCACTCTTAAATCCCACCAAACTATTAAGCCTAGTATACCACGGAGTTACCCGCGATAAAGCTAGAACTGATATACTGAATGTATGAATATTTACTTTTCAGGCATTGGTGGAGTTGGTATTGGACCGTTAGCTGAAATTGCTCATGATGCTGGCTATAACGTCATCGGTTCCGACCCAAATGAGTCGCTTATAACCAAAGAATTACGTGATCGAGGTATTATAATCAGCAACCTGCAGGACGGTACTTTTTTAAAATCACAACACAACGAGACACCAATAGATTGGTTTGTTTACACTTCAGCTTTGACAGACAACCATCCTGAACTATTACAAGCGCGTGAATTAGGGATCAGGACGGCTAAACGCGATGAATTACTAGATTACATCATAAGTGATAAAAATCTAAAATTAATCGCTATAGCTGGCACACACGGTAAAACCACTACTACTGGTATGATGGTGTGGACTTTACAACAGTTAAATATCCCCGTTAGTTACTCAATTGGCACCACCGTATCATTCGGACCAAGCGGTAAATATAGCCCTAACAGTGAATATTTCGTATACGAATGCGATGAATACGACCGCAACTTTTTACATTTCAAGCCATATCTATCAGTTTTAACCGCCATCGACTACGATCATCCCGACACCTACCCTACTGCCCAGGATTATTTAGATGCCTTTTACCAATTCGCCTCACAGAGCAACCAAGTTATAACCTGGAGTGACCAACATAGCGAACTATTTAGTGGATTAACTAACACTGAAATAATTGACCAGTCAGCTGTCCGAAATAACCTAGCGCTTCACGGTAAACATAATCGCCGTAACGCAACATTAGTCCAAATAGCCCTAGATAAATTAGGGATTAAATCCGAAACCGACACTATACTCGCTAATTTTCCAGGTACCGATCGACGTTTCGAGAAATTAGCCGATAATCTATACACCGACTATGGTCATCACCCAGTCGAGATTGCCGCTACATTGCAACTCGCCCGCGAAGTATCCGATCACGTCGTGTTAGTATATCAACCACACCAAAATATCCGACAACACGAGATTCGCGACCAATACACCAACCAGTTCGAACTGGCCGAAGCAATTTATTGGCTACCGACATATCTATCACGCGAAGACCCAAAATTACCAATACTTAGCCCTGCTGAATTGACCGAGAATATAACTAATCGAGATAGAGTCCATATAGCCGATTTCAATGACGAGCTATGGAATGCAATTCAAGAAGCTCGCAATACCGGCAAACTAGTGTTAGTAGCTGGGGCTGGACAAATCGACGAATGGCTACGTAACAGACTATCTGGCGCTAATTAAAATATTAAAGCGCCGTAGTACCAGCACCTATTCCCAGAGAATCTGGGCTAAGTGGGTCACCACCAAAAGCATCAACGGTTTTAACTTTGTCGACTTGTTTTGTAAATAATGATTTGAACTCAGTGATAGAACTCTGGCTTATCGTGCCTACGGCTGAATAAGTCTGCAGACCACCGTCACTAGCTATTGCCTGAGAGCGCACACTTTTATAGCCAGGCCTACTTAGGTCTAACTGAGCAGCACCACTACTGTTATACATGGCCATACTAATAACAACCAACACCGTCGCAATCACAATCGACATAATGATAAAAACTAATAGCCGATGTCTGCCAACGAACTTATTACTATTAATTGCCGAGACTATTTTTAATTCTTCCATTATTGTTTCATCCCGTTAGCTGCAGTTTGATAATCTTTTTCGAACTGGTCTACGGCAGCCTGATATTGGTCAATATATTGGTTTAGTTTAACGACATCAGCGTGAACCTGACCGCGTTTGGTGCGAGCGGATGAAATAGCCTCATAGAAAGCAGCTGGTTGTTTTGAACAATCTATATTAATAGTCGTAGCTAATTGTTCTTCGTAAACTATATAGTGTGACCTGAAATTATTTAAGGTTGATTCATAATTATTAGTTATCGATACTATATTAGAATTATTAAAACTATTATTAGACAACCGTCCGTTAAAGCCATTCATTAATTTAGTTTCGATCGATTCGTATATTTGTCCACGATTAACACGTAAAAGCGCATCACTAGCATGTAATTGGTTTAATGTGTTTTTAATAGACACACAATTCCCACGTATTAAATCAATCTGTTGACTAGTTATTGACTGATCCTGGGCTGAAACTCTCAAAAATATCACACCCGCCAGGATTACAGCGACGGCCAAGCAACTGATAGTTAATTTTGGTAAAAATTTCATACGACTTATTATCCACCGAATAGACCCGTTTGGTCAAACTTTACAGGTTTATATTAAATTGTTTCATTATTTGGTTGGTGTCCATAGTCTGGCTGCTATTAGTGCCTTTTAGTAGATTCTGCAAAGCACCACTATCCATCACCTGTTTGACACCAAAATATATCGACACCCCCGACAGGATAATTAGTATCACCAGTACCGACGTAAATATCGAGACAGTTCTGCTGGCAAAGTTTTTATATTTAGCAAATTCCAACATCTCATTGCCTTGTTTGTCACGCATTCCACCGGATGTAATCAGTGCAAAATCCGTTAACGTCCACAAACCAAAACCACCAAGTGTTATTAACTTCAAGAACCCAGTTCCGATTTTACCCAAATAAAACCGATCAACACCGAACATTCCCCACATAAAGCTCAGGAAAAATACGGCCAAAAAGTGGCGCTGTTTGTTTGGGGTTGCCGGTTTAGGATTATCACTACCAGCTTCGACCGTTGGTTTGATATCGATACCGGTATTTTGGTCCATGTTTTTTTGTTTTTCCTTGTTTTATTTAGTTTATGGTGTTAGACGATTAATATCACGCGGGAATAACGTGGCTTCCTTGACGTTGGCTAGACCAATGGTTTTTTGTACTAAACGATCAATACCAAAGCCACAGCCACCATGTTGAGGTAGACCATACTTAAATGCCTGTAAATAATATTTAAAACCTTCGTGATCAACATCCATACCTTTGTTTTTCATCTGCTGGATCATTTTGTCGTAATTGTTCTCGCGCAAAGGCACAGTCGCGATTTCTAGACCGCGCATTAATAGGTCGCCCCATAACACCGTACCATCATCAACATCAAGTTTATGATAGAATTTACCAGCCTCAATCGGGAAACGAACCGCATAGACCAAATCGGTTCCTAATTGTTTACGGGCATAGTCACTAATCCAGCGCTCTTCGTCTGGGATCAGATCCTTTTCCATGATCGTATTGGTTTTAGTTGCCTTGGTATACATTTCATGGATCTCGGAAATCGTAAACCTAGGTACTTTACCGTCCTCGGGCAATTTTAGTTCAGGTGCATTTAGGCTCTTTAGATCATCACCATGTTCGTCATAAGCGCGTCTTAGAACATTCTGAGTCATATCAGCCACCATATCCAAAACCTCATCATGACCGCTCACAAAGCCCATTTCGATATCTAGCATCGTAAGCTCTGTTAAATGACGTGTCGTAGCACTAGGTTCGGCCCTATAGGAATGCCCGATTTCGTAAACACGCTCGAAAGCCCCAACCATAATCTGCTTAAAAAACTGAGGACTCTGGGCTAGCGTAGCAGTTTTACCGAAATAATCTAATTTAAAGACTTCGGCACCGCCTTCGGTGGCTTCGGCTAGTAATTTAGGTGTATCAATTTCGATAAATTCCTGACTACGCAAAAATTCACGAATATATTGCGTTAGATCAGCACGAATCTTGAAAATCTTTTGTTCTTGGACATTGCGAATGTTTAGGACTCGGTTTTCAAACAACATATCCAGGTGTTCGGACTTATGAGAAATTGGTTTATCAACTTCGATTGGTGGTTCGTCCCTAACCGGTTCTTCGACAACAACTTGTACATCGTGAATCTCGGCTCCACCGGGGGCACGATCATCAGCTATAACCGTACCAGTGATAGCTAGAACAGTACCAACTTGTAATCCGCGAAGCTTTTCTAATTCATCCTTATTATCAATTAATGTCTGAGTTAAGCCGCTACGGTCTCTGATGGTAATAAAATTCAAACCACCCATCAGGCGTTTTTTATGCAACCAACCACGTACTGTAACTGTTTGGCTAATTTTGTTTGCTAATTCTCGACTTAATGTTCTATCCATAATTATTGTCTAGTATATCACTTTTTACCCCTATAAAACTAGGACTTTTTACGCGATGCCACTATGCGCAGATTGTCATGAAAATCGAATTCATCAACAATCTCGCGACCTAGCAGCGCCTCGATTACATCAGTAAGAGTAATTAAGCCAACCGTTTCACGATTTTCGTTAGTCACAATTAACAAATAATGACGTGTCGTGAGGAATTCGGTTAATGCATGCTGCAACGTTTGGTTCTGATGAATGTAATAAACTTTTGGCTCCATCGCCTTTTCGGCAGTCGTAGAACGTTTAATATCCAGAGCCAATAAACCCTCTAAATGCAAAATACCGATAATATGATCAATGTCACTAGCAATAACTGGCAGTTTACTGTGCCCGGTTTTATGTAAATCATCAAGGGTTAGTGGACCTAAAAACTCAGTTTTTTTGATAGTATCAATTTCAGCTCGTGGTGTCATAATTTTGCGCACCAGTTGATCGTTAAACGACAAGCTGTTGACGATTAGTTTTTTCTCTTCATCAGTTAAAACGCCATCCGATTCAGCTACTAGGTGTTGTAGTTCTTGACGAGAATCGATATGTAGATCTGACGAACCAACACCGTTTGGTGCGCTGCGCAACAGCCTCATCAAGGTTGGCGCCTTTTGAATAAAACGTAGAACTCGTTCCTCATGACGACAATATATTTTATGGGATAGTTTGCTAATAACCCTTAGGCGTGCAATCGCACCATATTCCAACGCCACTAAAAATGCCACAGCTATACCAAAACCGAAACCAAATGTTAGTTCGGATAATAGAACGACAACAACTTGCAAAATAGCAACCAGAACACGCTGTAGCGACACTACATCAGTTAATAATTTTTCACGAACAAGGGTCTTTTCAGCATATTTATCGCCTAGACCAGCACGACGTTCCAATTCAAACATATTAATCCTACTATGATGCGGTCTGACGGCGGCCATAATTAATAGCAGGATAAAACTGGTAATCGTTAATATCAACAAAAAAGCGAACATTCCGTCACTATTGTAACTCATATCATAACCGTCTACACTGTCGACCTAAGCCTTTTTTTGATACAATTACTATCAGTAAGTAAGGGAGTATCTTTTGAATAAAATTTCTTGGACTATTTTTACAGTTTTAATAGTTGGTATATTAGCGCTACTGGTCGTGTCTTCTAAAAATACTAGTTTAGATGTTAGTAAAATTAATACTGACACAGTACAAACAGCTAATAGCCAAAATGGTGATATCGGTGATCATATAAATGGCAAATCTGGCAGTAAAGTGACTTTAATCGAATATGGCGACTATCAATGTCCTGGTTGTGGCGAGATCAACCCAACTATAGAGACTGTTGTTAACGCCTACAAAAATCAAATACAATTTATATTCCGTAATTTCCCACTAACTTCTATACACCAAAATGCTAAATCAGCCGCTGGTGCGGTCGAAGCTGCAGGGCTACAGGGTAAATATTGGGAAATGCATGACAAAATATACGCCTCGCAATCTGATTGGGAAAACCTATCGGGTAACGACTTGATCAATATGTTCTCGAGCTACGCTGGTGACTTTAAATTAGACACAGCAAAATTCAAAACCGATATGGCATCAACTGCGGTTAATGACAAAATCACTTATGATCAGGCTTTGGGTAATAAATTAAAGCTTAACTCGACACCAACATTTTACCTAAATGGGGCCAAACTAGAACCCGCTATATGGAGTGACAAGACGAAATTAGAATCAGCCTTGAATGATGAGCTAAACAAGGCCGGCATTACACCACCAACCATAACCGAATAAGATAATAGCCTAAAAAAAGCGAAAACACCCCGGTGCCTTGGGGTGTTTTCTTTTTTGTAAGTCCCGAGAAACGAGACTTGGATTTGAGTCAAACGACTCTTACTGTGCGATATACAGTTGCCATTCGGCAGGCACCACATCCACTGCTATCTTTTTGCGCCTTGAAGGCACAAATTCGATGGCTATTGGCATGTGATTTTTTCACTCCTTGTACTATGTACAGCCTCACGCGCTTCGACCTTTAAAATATAGTTTTGGCGCGAGACACATCAATCATATTATCAGCCCGAGACCGACACGTCAAGATATACGCTATATAGATAACGCTTACTAATTACATTGTAAGCCACTGTTACGTGGCGCACAAGTAGATAATTTGTTAAATTTCGCCTGGGGTGTCTGATGGTTTGGCAGACTTTAACGGTTTTTCCTTGACTAGGAATACTAACACCGTAGCAGACAGCATCAGCCCTGCCGACATAATAAAGATATTATGCAAACTATTACTAAATACGCGAACGACAATCGAGGAAAAATCATCTTGTTGAGTCTTGAACTTATTCTGGACTACATCACGTACAGGTTCTGGTATTTTAGTAAACGTCTCGGTGGATTGTTTATTAATTTCCTTTTTAACGTCAGGGGTATTCAGCGTTAGTAATGTATCGGAATCTTTTAGGCTGCCTATTTTGGATACCGAAGGGTTCTGACTGAGCGTTTGGACGTAAGGGTTATGACTCATATCACCAAACCCAGAGGTTATACCAGTTGTTAGTACAGCACCAAAGATAGCAATGCCTATTGTCGATCCCAAACCACGGAACAATTGACTAGAGCTGGTAGCCGCCCCGATATCAGCTAGCTCAAATTCGTTCTGTACTGCTAGATTTATAACTGGCAAAGCCACACCCATGCCCATGCCTAGAAATACCATGATTATCGCCTCATATAGATAGCCAGATTGTGGCGTTAGTGTTGTTAAAAATAGAACAGCAATCGTAGCTATACTAAATCCAATCTTCATAAATATCTTGTATTTACCAGTCCTAGATATAATCTGACCCGAACCAATACTCGTCAATGTTAATCCACCTACCATAGGTAATAACATCAACCCAGATTGGGATGGTGAAGCCCCGAAAACCTGTTGATTAAACTGCGTTAAATACATCACAGAACCCAAGAACGCCGCCCCAAATAATGTCGCAATAGCCATTATTAACACATAATTACGGTTTTTAAAGAAATAGATCGGCAAAATAGGTTCTTTGGCACGAAATTCTACACGAATAAATATAGCCACTAATATAGCTACTAGGCTGAACATAATAATACGTAGTCCAACTAATGTTAGTCCGGTAGAGCTCATCAGCCCAGCAAAGATAGTTTTAGTGTTATCAATAGCCAAAACCAATATAGCTAGCGCCGAGGCTAATAGGGCTGCTCCAGCGTAATCTACCTTTGGGTGCTTGTCGTGTTTTAGACTTGGGCAGAACATGGTGATTACAATAAAGGCAACAATGCCAATCGGAACATTAATAAATAGAGTCCAACGCCAGTTTGTGACTAGGCCTAATATATTATGTGATTCAGTCAAAAAACCTCCCAGTAGCGGTCCAACGACCGATGAAAGCCCAAACACTGCTCCGACAACACCCTGCCATTTGCCACGCTCACGAGCAGCAAATAAATCACCGACAATCGTAAAGGCATTAGCTGTGATAATCCCGCCACCAATACCCTCGACGGCGCGCCAGATTATCAATTGGGACATATCACCACTCATACCACCCATCATTGAACCGGCTACGAAAATGCCAATACCGATCAGTAACATTACGCGACGACCGAATAGATCAGATAATTTACCGGCCACAGGCACGGTCATAGTAGAAGTCAGTAAATAAGCCGTGACTACCCAACCGAGTGAAGAAAAAGCATTAAAATCTTCGACTATTTTACCTAACGCGGTCGTGAATATCATCTGGTCAAGCGCTACTAAAAATAGGCTTGCCATAACAGACAACATAATAATAACCTTGGTCCTAAGACCCAAGTGGTGATGCATATAAATTATTTCCGATCTTGGAGTTTCTTTAATGTTTTTAGTGTTTCGACATGGAGATCCATGTGTTGGATAAGCTTTTCTAACTTGTCTTCTTGCAACAACATAACAACACCTTTTATGGGCGATCCTATAACATACAACTTATCACCAGTATTAATTGACAGGTCTTCGCGTGCTGATGCCGGAATAACTACCTGACCTTTGGTGCCCACAGTTGTAGTGCCATATAACTTTTTGTCATGCTGCATATGACTACATTATATTAGAGTATGAAAAGTATGTCAACAATAACTATGCTACTTTATTTTGTTGAACCTATTTCTAATCTTGGGCTTAGCTAATTTAAGCGTAGGGAAAGCCCTCAGTATCCTATTATATTTAAAGGTTTTTTCGTTCAAGATAGCCTGATATTTATTTTTTAGGGTCTCAAGCTCTTTTAGATTATTATCGCCCACTTTCATAGCAGCCATGGTATTTTCATGAATAGTTTTACCCATAATATCTGATAATGACTTGATACGATCACCAATGTCTTGGGCTAGATATATTTTTCGTTTGAGTTTTGCTAGCGCTATTATAGTTATTATAGTGTCAACTACCATAATAAACACTAGTATCGCAGTTATAAAAATGCTAGCTTTAACTGGTATGTAACCTACCAGGTGACCGAGTGGCGGTTGTAAAACATAAATTAAAAAGACACAAGCCACACCCCACAACAGTGAGGTTTGCGCGCAAACATACCCCCTAATATTTAATGGTTCTTTGGAATAATCCCACCATTTTTGGTTGAAGCTTTTTTCTAAAATATATCCCGTAATAAATTCGACTATAGTGGTTAATATTATTGACCCAACAAAGATAACCATAAAACTATCTTTGAATGGAGCAACTAGAGCTAGCACCGCAATAACTCCAAACCCGTAAACTGGACAAAATGGGCCATTTAGAAAACCCCTATTAACAAACTTTCCAGTCTGTATAGTCGAGACGATAACTTCTAAACACCAACCTAAAAAGGCATAGATTATAAAGAATAAAATAATTTTATCAATTGGATAGTTTAGCAATCGGACCCCCTGTTGTTTATACCCCATTCTAGCAGAAGGCTTGGACCATAGATATAATCCAGCCAAGTGTAATTTGCATTTTATGATAGTTTGCTGTCAAAATAGATTACGAATTGGGCAAAACCGTCCATTAAACAAAAACTCAGCTAGGAACATTAGAATAGGAGCCCAATGGTCAGAATAGTTAAAAACCTCGCTAAACATATAATTGCATTCATTAGCGAACAATACTTGATTTTGTTTTTTGTATTAAGTATTGGGCTGAAACTGTTCGTTATAAATACCTTCATACTGGCACTAACCTGGCCTACTAATCAATATTTAGACGGTATTATAATCGGGTTTATAAGTACGTCATTAATATTCTCGCCACTCTATTTCGTACATAAACATAAAAACAAAATAACGATAATACTAGCCACTTTGCTAACTATTTTATTGCTGATTGATATGGTTTATTTTTCGTATTTCAAAACCCTGCCTACAATAGGTTTACTTAGTTCCATAAGTGAAGCAGCAGGAGTTGGACCGGCGATCGCTGGACTGCTAAGTTGGTGGTATGTCCTATTTTTTATCGATATTATTGTTGTTATATTATTTAGTAAATCAATTCGATCATTTTTTGATAAATATAAAGCCAGATTCGTTATTGAAAAATCTGGATATAAAACTTCATTCGTGATTCTGTTTATTACTATCGCGGGCTTTTGGTTTGCCCTACAACCGATGGGTGGAATTAATAAATTAAATGAGGTAATCGACCGAGGTTATGACACTGTTTCGACTTCACAATATTATGGAATATTTTTAGCACACGCCATAGATATAACTCGCTTTATCAGGGAAGAAACTACTAGTCTGTCATCCGACCAAACCCGAACGTTAGTAACCTGGGTTAATAACAATAAACCAGCTCAGTCGGCTAACGACCTGACTGGCATAGCTAAAGGCAAGAATGTCATTATGGTCCAAGTCGAATCCCTGGGCGGTTTTGTAATTAACCAATCAGTTAATGGCCAGGAAATTACGCCTAATTTAAATAATTTAGCTAAAAATTCACAATTTTTTCCAAATGATCGTTTCGTAATCGGGGCTGGACACACTTCGGACACTGATTTCGTAGCCAACACGTCGTTCTTTCCATTAACTGATTCGGCCGTATTCGTGCGCTACGGACATGATGATTTTTCTAGCCTGCCAAAGACCTTGGCCGCCAGTGGCTACAGTGCCTACGCTTACCATGGCTTTAACCGTAATTTTTGGAATCGTAATATAGCCCTAAAATCGCTAGGTTATCAGAAATTTTACGCCGCCGATAATTATCCAAAAGGCGTGGCAATAAATATGGGACTAAATGACGGCGATTTCCTATCTAAAACAGCTGAATATATAAAATCTCAACCAAAACCAAGCCTGAGTTACGTCATTACACTCTCTTCTCATGTGCCATTTAACATAACTGACCAAACGAAAGGTTTAAATATAAATGCCCAGGACTACCCCGAGCAAGTCGGTGGATATTTACAGGACATTAACTACACCGATCGAATGCTAGGCGAATTCTTTGCTAAATTAAAATCAGAGGGGCTGTATGATGATTCCTTGATTATAGTCTACGGCGATCACACCCCAGTTCTATCTGCGTTTACGGCTGGCACAATTAAATACGAGCCTACCACTGTTCAGGAAAAAGAGGTGCCACTGATAATTAAGTTGCCAAGCGACACTACTAGTAAAACCTACGCAAACCAAGGTACTCATTTAGATATCACACCGACAATTCTAGATCTACTAGGTATCAAAACTAATCAACTAATGTTTGGCCAGAGTTTATTCGCTGGTGGCACCACTAATCTAAGAAATTGTTCTGATCAATTGGCGGTTTTTAACGGAATCAACAATTGTGATACTACGCTCGACACCGAAAAGAATATGTCATCGTTAATAGTTCGCTACAACCAATTCAACAATTTAAAATAAGATTAATTAACCACTAGATCTTCGAGCAGTTCCGTATGTAGCCCGGCTGCATCCTGCGCATTCAAAAACGCCTGCATGTCTTGTTTAAATTCTGGCCTAAAATGCATCAATACAATATCACCTGGTCGTAATTTACTACCTATTTGATATTGCATCGATCCGCCATTCGCCTTGGCAATCCAGGTAACTACGGCTTTCATGCCACAATCAGCAGCTGCCCGGCGCATAGTATCAGAATACGCCCCACCAGGTGGCCGAAAGAATATAGGTCGACGCCCATAATGTTCAACCTCGTAATTAGCCATGTCGCAGATTTCGGCCTTTTGCTGATCATAACCCTGGTTTTTAACCATATTAGTATCGTGACCTATCGTATGGTCTTCGACCAATGACCCTAGCGAGATTATTTGCTTGAAAAAATCAGGATTGCTGTCGATAAAAACTTTCGATAAGAATAATGATGCTTTTATCCCATTTTGTTTAATCATATCCACCACCGACTGGTCCTTGAATGCCCCATCATCTATTGTCAAAAACACTACGTTTTGTTTAGTCGGAATATTCGTAATAACTGGGGCCATACCATTCTGAATTGGCGGTATTGCATAATCTGGCGTAAACCCAGGTAGTGGTTTGGCTGATTTTTGGTCAGGCACCTTTAACCCTAATAGAGATACGGTGGTGGGTTTGGCTGATTTTTGATTAACATTACCTATATTTTTCACCAACGATGTAGGTAACATCAGAATATAAACTATTATAAATAACGCGATCATAACGGTATAGATAATGAAGTAAAGCCGTCTATTAGAAATACGCTTTATGCGCTTCTTTGATCGACGTTTTTTGTGATTCATATGAATATTAGAATACTATTAACTTGGTAACATGACAAACTTGGCGTTCTCTTTAAGACGTACGTACTGTGCATTCAATACTATTTACTTTTTGGGTATATTATTATATTATAAACAACGTAAAGCGACCACAAGTCGCTCTTGGACCTATCTATTTTAAATGAAAGGATGATGATGCGAAGTGATTGGAACACCAACCAGATCTGATGCGATAAAAATCGATCCAGATTATGCCGAAGCTGTATTGGTAGGAGACCTAAATAACAAACTAAGTATGTTAGCCTATGTGTTCTCAGGCACATTTCCCCACAACCATGTGGCCGAAGCCTATCGAGATTCAGGCAAGATTAATTTAATGCCTGATAACCTAGTTAGCTTTCACCCAAATACCCAATCAGAGCCAATCCGTGGAATGTTTCGCCGGTTATTACCCAATATATTGCCGAGAGGAGTAGATGGCTTGTTAAAACCTGAATTAGTTCGTGACTATTTTATCAAAGAAATCGCAAACTTTAGACAGGTTCTACAGGAAGCCCAAAGATTCCTAGATAATAATTCATATCAATTAGCTAATCAGTTGCTCGACGAATTTTACCAGGAAATTATGGATTCCTTTGACAAAGAGTCTGCTAGAATCGGAAAAATTGTGTCTATGATGGCCGTCGCACGAGACTACAACGATGGGATTAAACACAATCAAGCTAAAAACTACCTCAATATTCGACATAATAATTCAACTTGGGATATTGAACAGCAACAGGATAATCCGATACGTGAACTCGTCAAAACCAACAAAGATATCAGCAGTAATAGTGATATCTCATTACGTTTCGATGAGTATTGTTTTACCTATAGCGATAACGCTCATCAGGCACTAATCCCCGCTTATGCAGTGATATCCGACATAGGTAGATTTAGCCACCATAGTTTATGGCACCGCGAGAGTCTGAGACAAGTTGTTTATCAAACCATAGATCACAGAGATGCCGTGATTATCAATGGAGTTAAATATGACCGAATCGAGATTATAATTAACGAGAGAACTGTCGATGGTTTTCGTTCCGACAATCCCTCATTTCCAGAGATAGCTAATTTACTCGGTAGACCAATCGAGCAGCCCGACGGTCAGATTATATACCCAGAGGCATGGGCAAGAATGGAAGTAGACCTCATACAGGACTACAGAAAAGGTGATGTGATAGCGCGTAATAAATTAATTTATATTTATAATTGCGACACATCATTTGGCAACCCATCACTCAAGAAAGCTTACGAGCAATTAGACTATTCACTTAAAATAGAAAAGTTATCATGCTAGCTAGACCCTACGGGTCGCTAGTATACCCCCTCATAATTGAGGGGTTTTCTTTTATAAAGTATAGGCTAACACCTTACTAGCCTAGCGTATAATTAACTTTTATGTTATAATCATAGTCATGGAACGCATAAATCGGAGCTTAGAATTTGAAAGTCCGAACAAAATTACATCTGAAGCACCAATAAGTGAGCTGGTGTTTGATGTTGAAAAAAACAGAAATACTTGGCCGGAAGAATATAAAAACCCACAATTCATCGAACAGATCGAATCACGAAAAAGAAGTTCTAGGCATATATCTGAGGTATTTGATAAAATCCCCAGCCCGACGATAAATACACAACTAGCACTCGAGACTGGTTGCATTAATGATCACCAAGCAATAGATTTCTATGATTCGCTCAGTGATATATTGCAAGATACAGACTATCAGCGGCTAGCCCTATACTTGCCATTCGAAGTTTTGCCAAACAAGTTATGGGTCCCTAGTAACACTACCTTATGTAAATCTATAGATAAATTCGAAGAATCATATTTAGGCGCATGGTATAACCTACTTAATGTTCAGGATATGCGCGCAAATTTCGTTGACGGCGACGTTTTAGAACCAGAAGCACGCCCTAGCGATCCACCTAGAGTGGTCAAAGCAGCTCATTTAATACCTTGGTTGATGTCACGCGGTATTATAAATGTCAATGAAGTGTCAGCACTAATAAATGATATAGACCCTGTATTACAAAGAAGTGTAGCAGACACTATACCGATCCTAGATAATATAGGGTTACTTAGTGCTGACGAAAAAGAAAGTTTATATCGAATCAAAGCATCAATTCCAGCCAAAGAAGATCAAGCACCGCTATTCATATCTGAAAGTCGAAAAAAATGGCTTGATACCAAAGGGCTAGATGATAACATCACTAGACCAAATAAGAATACACCAATAGCTAACTTGCCAAAATTGAGCGGTCCTTTCTCGGACAATTTAAATAAGTTAACAACAGAAGTTGATGATATTAGTAATAAATTATCATTAATTAACTATATTAAAGGAATATACCCGGTAATTTTATTGGGTGGATCACAACTCAAGGGTTATGGAGATGCCAATTCAGACGTGGATGTTTGCGTATTCGTGGATTCTAATATTTCTGAATATGAAAAAACTGTAATTGACGAGAAATTTTTGAATTATAACCTAAATAAAATAAAAATTAAAGACAATAATGAATTGGCCGACCCAAAAGAACGTTGGGTACATGAATTATTTAATACTGCCTGGATTGGTGACGAAAAATCTATCGCCAACATTCAGCACAAGCTCATCACATGCTACTTTAATGAGCAAAATGTTGACACTAGAGCAAAATGTATCGAGAGACTAGAACAGGACTTATTGCAATACAGGCTAATGCACAAAGGATATGCCAGGCATTACCCTGCATATAATGAACGTCTACCTCAGGATTATGAAATCGACGGACAGAGTGTTTTCTATGATTCTGGGTACCGGCAGATTGCCACAAAATTATTTATTGATAAAGTTTTTATACCTAAAATTCTACCCATTTAAATAGGCCCCCGAAGGGGCCTTATTCCATTTTAGTTACAGCCAATTAATATTGGCTTCTTTTGCGGCTGGCAGTTTCTGTTGCGATTCAATATCGATATCTTCTATCGGCCACAGATCGGTCTTTTCACGAAATAGATCGCCTTTTTTAGGTATTGATCTATCCATTTTTGACCTAAGCACAGCTTGCGCACCTATTGGAATGTGTGCAACTGAACGAACTATTTTTTCAGCCATATTGCTGGCTCCATTATTAACTAAGAAATCAACCGCGGTATTCAGAGTTAAAAAACCCTCCGTCAGTCCAACAATTACCGCTTGAATATGCGGCAAATAACTAATATCAGACAAGGAAACAACGCGCTCTTTACCAAAAACATCTACCCAGAATCTAGTTGTTCTAGTATCGTTATCAATTTGTATAAAAAAAGCATGAGCTCGTTTTAACAAATCCTGGATAACTTCTTTGGTTGATGGTAAATCCGTTTTTGAGATTTTAAACCCGTTTTCAGCAACCTTAGAGAAAACTTCCCCACCAAATATTCGGATTAATTGATCATCGATTAATTCATACCTTGCTGGCTCATCAGAAATAGTAAAGTCATAGCCCATTAGACCATACTTGTTTATGCGTGCATCGGTAAGATATGCTGCTCCGAAAATACCATAATGTGGGTCTTCCCCACCATTGCCACCACCCATACGCTCTGGAACCATCAAGGTTAGTCGTTCAACCAATCTATCGGCTGAATCGGCAAACTTCGGACGACACAGAACAAACTTATCCTGAACATCTCCGAATATGCCGGTAGCCAGCTGTAATTGAAGTCCCGGAACTACGCTACTACACATTTTATATAGCTGAGGTAGTGCCGTTAATGCCTTATCGACATTATCACCCATACTACCAGTAGTATCCAACCTGGTTTCGATAGGGATAGGGATACCAACCTCTAATTCCCAAAGATTCAACTTTTCATTATGAATATAGCGAGGTTTTGAATTACGAATAACCCCATTCATAGCAGGATCAACTTGCGGATCAAGAGTGCCTGTAGAGATAGCTCTTTGCTCGGCCCGTTTAGTAATATTGCGAGAATCAGTAGTGTGCTTGCTAACCGCCCGAGAATAATCATCGTCCGTATAAACATTGCCACCCATGTCTATCACCTCTCCTTTTTTTATATTGGGAATGTTGTGAATGGATAAAAAATATTGTCCTCGAAAAGCTCGCCGTGTGCAGATTCAAAGTCAGAATAAACTTGTTTCGTATCACCACTCGGATTGTCTACTAGACTTTTCAAGAAATCAACATAAACATTGTCCTGATATCTACTAGACTGTTCATTGGTTTCACCTATAGCCGCTAAGGTTATAGTCGCTACGTTCACCACATCCTGCATTCGCACATCCTCAGGCACTTCGTTTTGGTGCATCTTTGCATTAATCCAGTCTAAGACAATAACATGATGCTTTTTTGGCTCGATAATTATATTGTCACTATCGATTACCGGAGAAATACATTGATCATGAGTTAGTACTAGAAGTTTCAACAACCTGCCCGCGATCCAAACACTCGTCGCCAAATCAATAATCCTGCGATCTTTTTTGAGAATGTTCGACAACGGAACCATTTGGTCTAATGAATCGCCATTATTAATAGCGAGAACATTAACCATTCTGCCACCTTGGTCATTCGGTAAAAAACTACTTATGATGGTTGGAAATAACCAATCATAATTAAGATGTTTGTCCGGAAATCTGGCACGAAATCTCTTTTCATAAATATCCGAGATCCGCTTCAATTCCCTGAGAGTATAGGCTGCAAAATCGAGTTTCACATTTTGCTCAACACTTGCTGCTACTTGTAAAAAATACTGTCTTTCGTCATCACTACAGATGTAAAAATTCGAGTTAGCACTCTTAGCTACTAAATGACCAACTGAGTACTTATTGGACCCATTTACCAATATCACACTTATCACCTCCAAAAAATAGTCGTTCAAATTGTAAAGTTACTCCCACCAGATTAGACATTATCATATTTTTGCAGTTTTGTCATATATATAATGCAAACCATAAACACAAAGAAAATAGGCCTCCGAAGAGGCCTATGGAAAGGTACGAATAATCGACTTAGAGTTTGTGACCACCTATACCGGTAATGCCACTAGAAGCTCCAAGTTGATCCCAGGGGATCTGACTACCAAGCATAAAGAGAGTTCCAAAATACTGAAGCTCCTCCTCGCCAGATGGTTGATCCTTCGCCTGGATTGTCGCAAGGACAAATTTTGTCAGGTTGGTCTCGAGCCTTGGGTAGGTTGGGTTAACCGCTGCGCCAAGTTGCCTAAGCATCTGGTCGCGATTAGCCGCACCAATAAGTGCTGGAAGCCTTGAATCGGAGATAGTCTTTTTAATCTGAACCGCATCATAAGCTAATGCCGCCGTAATTTGGACACCAATACCAGCAAATGCCTTATTGATAGCATCCGCAACAGCATCGCCCTGATCACGCAACATCCCAGTATCGGGCGCCTGCATCATACCCGGAGGTAGAGCTGCACCACGACCAGCAATCGCAGCCATTAGAACAGCTGGATTTGCTGCCCCCTGCATCCAAGCTTCTTGCCATGATTTAAGCTGTACATAGAAACTAAAGATAGCCGGGAAGAAAGACGAATCCATACGGTCAAAGAATTTTTTCTTTGCCTTTTCGGTAACGTAGTTCCCATCCATGCCGTCAATAGCAGCAAAAATCTCAGCATAGCTCCTACGAGTAAGCTGTTTTTTCAAACTAAAATATGACGAATCAACAGGATCTTCGTTCTTTTCTGCAAATTCTTCCATAGCCGAAACAATCTTTGTTGGTACGTCATACAAGCCAACTCTGTAAGCCAAAGCTGCCCGTACGGCCGAAATAACAGATGATTGATCAACTTTCAGAACACCACCTGCCTTGAGGGCTTCGAGCCACGACCCATCATCGGGCACGGATGGCAAAATACCATCAAAGTTGACATTATTAATTGCTGACTGATCAACAACGGGTGCTACCGGTTTAAGTGAAGTTATTAACTTGCGCGCCGACACTAACGTAAGGCCGGCTCCAGTTAAGTCTGTCTCTGTCAAAGTTGACAGATCTTCCACCGTTGATGCCCCGAGGGTTTTAATAGCCGAAATAGCCTCCTCTGATGCATTAAATTCTTGCAGTTTTACTACCATTAAATCTTTTTTCGTAGACATAATGATTCCCCTTTCACTTTTTTATTTTTATTTTAATATTTTATCCAGTTCGGTTGGTCCACAAGAGACCATCCTAACTGGAATACCCAGTCGTTCTTCCATTACGCCAGCGCAGACAGCATATAGCTCGTCATTACTGAATGATGGGTTAACTGGGATAGAGGTAATCTCTGGAACGCCATTAATATATCTATCGCAAACATTCCAGACACCATTGGCTTTAATTTGATCAAACCAAGTAACGGCAAGCCCATCAAAGAACGACGAACCACCACATGATTTAATCGCATAACGTAGTTGTACAAAATCTAACGGCCCAACCCTAATCTTTCCCTGCCAACGGTTTTCATCTTTGTTACTGCCAGGTAACAAAGATTCAGCCATACTAGGGTTATTGGTAGGTAAAGGGCCTGCACCATGCCTAATGGCATAAGCACGAGTAATACCAAGATCAATAATCTGACCAATATAACCAGCCTCTCGAAGCATGTCGTGCGTAAAACACGGCAATATTCTAATAGCACTGGTATGTGGCTTAAAACCAATCACGGCATCATTTAAAACTCCATGCGAACACTCAACTACTGCTACGCCATCTTTACGAAGGATATCCTCCATATTAGATATGCATAGTTGTTTCGACACTTTTTTAAAGCGGTTTATGGTATAGGTTAGAAACCCATCATCATAAAGTAAGATTTTTTCTTGTTCAATAATCTCGCGATCACTATTCAAAAAAATACCATCCTCTATTACCGACCTCAGTTTTTCTCGTTGATAATCAAAAACAGCCGCCAACCGCTCATCAAGGTTATTATCAAATAAATTCTTAACCTTTATGGCAATCTCTGGCATATTTTGGTAATCACGATAAGCTTCACCAACACCAGTACCAATAGTCCCTCGCGGATCATCACCCCTTGCTAATTCTTTAATATGAGAAGTGATTCTATGGAATGGGGTAGCACATAAAGCATCCTCACTAACGCTTAGTAAATGAAATGGATCGTGAACACCACACTGGTATCGCAAAGCTTCAGCTTCATTCAAGAGACCTTCTGGTGAAACAATAAATTGATTCGAGATGAACGTAGGTATCCCTTCGAGCGTTCCACACCCCCATTGGCTAAAATTAAATTTTTCACCTTTGGACGTACGTACACCGTGGCTTCCTTGCGCTCCGCCCCGTTTAATAACAGTATGAGCATGCATTGCCGAAGCAATTTTATGCACCACACCACCTTTACCACCATCACCAGGACCAAGGTCGGTGATGACGTAAATTTTGTTAGTCAAAATCATCACCTTCCTTTACTCTTATAGCCAGTTCGGACCTTCGTTATTTCCAGACTCTGCTTCCGTTGTATCTGTTATGACTTCATCAGGATTAACTGGCCACAAGTCAGTCTTTTCCCAGAAAAGGTCACCTTTTTGAGGCAAAGGCCTATCAAGTTTCGCCTTGAGAGTTGCCTGAGCTCCAATCGGAATATTAGATACTGAACGGATAATTCTACGAGTGTCGTTATCGTTTACTTTATTTTCTCTTAAAAACTCAGCAACACCGCTTAAATCGAGCGTGCCTTCTGTCAAACCAATAATAGCAGCTTGAACATAAGGTAATAGCTCGATACTCGGTAATATTACAACTCGCTCTGGACCAAACAAATCTACCCAGAAACTATGCATATTACTATATTGACTATCAAGCTCTAAGAAAAATGCATGCGCTCTGTTTAGTAAATCTTTGACGACTTTTTTCGTATCCAACATTTCTTCACTAAATTCAAACTTATTATCGGTGACTTTTTGTAATACCTCATCACCAAAAACTCGCTTTAGCTGTTGTTTACTTAATCGGCTACGTGCTGGTTCGTCAGAAATGGTAAAATCATATCCCTTTAAGCCAATGCGGTTAATATGTGCGGCAGTTAAATATGCCGCGCCAAATAAACCATATTGAGGATCTTCTCCACCATTACCTCCGCCACAGCCTTCGGGCACCATTAATGTTAATTGTTCGACAATTTTTGCAGCCGTCATCTCAAACTGAGGTCGACAAAGTACAAAATTATCATCGCAATCACCAAATATACCAATAGCCATTTGTACATCATACCCAGGAAGGAGTTCACTACAGAGACCAAAAGTATCTGGTAAATTCTTCATGGCCTTTTCGACATTGTCACCCATACTACCAGTAGTGTCTAACCTTATTTCGATTGGCATTGGAATTCCAACTGTCAATTTAAAAAGTCCTGACACGTCCTGTTTTTCCATACGCGGCAAAGAACGACGAATAACATCAAACCCCGCTGGATCAACTAATGGATTTAGTTTACCGGTTTTGCGTACTTCTTCTGCACCACGTCTCGTAACTGGTCCTGATATTGGAACATGCTTGCTTACTGCTGAGTCGTAACTAGTTCGCGAAAGTGTTTCGTGTCCCATTTTTACCTCTCCTCTCGAATCGCTTAAAGCGGTAGTATTTTTGACGGATAAAATTTCCGACCAAAAAGTCCATAGACAACTTCGTAAAATTGTTCGTGCGCTCTTTCCGCATCACTCTCCTGACGACACACTAAACCCCAAAGGAATTTAATATATTGATTTTGCTCACCATAGACATAATTACCACTTCTGATATCCCCTCCGATGGCAATAAATACAGCTTTCGCGGCATTCGATATATCATCTTTGCGAACTTCTATTGGCACTACGTCTTGGTAAGAATGTGATAATAGCCAGTCAAACACCACTAAATGATGTTGTTCGAGACCAATTAACACATTATTGCCATCTAACTGTCGAAATGAGATTCCTTGAGGGTGTACGAACGATATTAACTTCAGAAGTCTTCCCATAATCCACCCACTGGTTTCCAGAGTAATTCGTAGTTTGTCTTTAACTAAAAGATTAGATAATGGTAGCATTTTGTAAATACTATCAACATCCTTGAGTGCCAGAATATTTATCCGGCGACCACCTTGTTCATTACAGATAAAACTATCGACTAAAATTGGAAACAGCCGGTCATAGTTGAGTCGCTTATCAGGGAAAAGTTTTGCGTATTCTAACTCATAAGAATTAGATACTCGCTTTAACTCCCGTAAAATATAGGCGGCTCGATCGAGTTCTCCGTTGTATTCGATATTAGTAGCGATTTGTAGCAAATACTGTCCTCCATCACCATCCTTACAGATATAAACATTGTACGAAACAGACTTTGCGACCATATCACCAATCAAATACTTAACGGCACCACGTTCCAAAAACACAAAAATCACCTCCTTTTTTTGTTTTTACCGAATTGTAAAGAAGAGCAGAGAAATTACGCCTCGTTCTACTGAAAAGAATACAAGCATAACACTTGTATTCCCTCTCGCTCCAACCTAGGCCACACATTACTTAGCCTATAAACAAATAATACAATAAAAGTAGTAACATTACAAGTTATTGCCCCATAAAAAAGCCAAAATTAAAAGGGTTTAGCGTAGTGCCTGCATATTATAACCCCTAGCCGCCAATCCTTCGATAATACACGGAACGGCTTCGGCGGTAGAATATTTCGTAGAATGCATTAACACACTAGCACCAGGATAAGCCCCAGCCAGAACATTAGCACAAGTAGTTGCTGAACTAATACCTCCAACAGTTGCATCAGCGGATGCATCGTCCCATAAAATTAATTTCAGGCTATTGGCAGCTACTGCTTGATAAGTCAGATTACTTCGATTGCCACCAGGTGGACGGAAATATGTCGGTCGCACGCCAGTCACACTCATGATATCGATAATCGATTGGTTCATATCATTATTCTGCCAATCATAACTACGACTACCGTAATCATATATTGCATGATAATGGCCGTGTGATTGAACGGCATGACCTTCGGTGATTGCCCTACGGAGGGCAACTGCATCAGTGCCAACTCTTTCACCAATCTCAAAGAAAGTAACTTTAACACCATAACATGCTGCGTAATTCATGATCCGATCAGCGTATGTCATACCATCATCAAAGGTGAGATAGATCGTACCGCGACCGCCAGGTGCTACAGGAGTACGATTACCGATAGATAACGCATGAAAAGCGATAGGCAAATCATAAGAACGTGGCTTTCCAGCTACTAGATCAGTAAATATCTTTTTAGTAGCAGCTTTATCCAGCCAATAACCACCCGAACTAGATATATACTGGCATGCCCCTAGGGCAGGGGTGCTATTGTATGTGTTAACCTTGGTCGCAATATCATTAACGACATTATCTAACCTATCAGATGACCAATTAACACCCACGCTCGAACTAACTTTGGCTATATCTAACAACGCAAACAGTTGTTGCGGTGTAAGAGTTTGCTGATAATTACTACTTTTTAATATTAATGCCTCACCAACCATAGATTGAATCTGAGGGATTTTCGACTCTAGGTCAGACTTGGTTAGATTAGCAGGAATAATATCCAACGAGACACTGGCGACAAATGAGTTATTAGCCAACCTATTGGGTAGTTCCTTGCAAGTAGAAATGGCATTAAATTTACTGCCAGCCTGGTCTGGTTTTATCTTGGCTACTGTGTCGAAATAGACCAAAGCATCTGTGGGATTTACCTGGACAGTAGGTATAATGGATAGCGCTTTAATGCACGTATCATTATTAAATTTTATCGTCGGCGCAATCACTGGACTAATACTGCCAGTAAGTAACCGATATTTATCCACAGGGTTTAATTTATTTAGATGCAAAACCGCCTGACTGGTAGATTTGATATCAAAAGTCACACCTAGTTTGTTAGTATCAAACACCCATTTACTCTTGCCGTTCACCAAAGTAACCTTTCGAGCTTCAAAGTCAGATTTTATTTGAGTAAGCTGGTTATTTAATTTATTAACGTCTAGCCCACCTAAATTTTTACCCAAAACGGAAACTTTCGGATAAGTTATGGCTTGCGAAAAAGAAGTTTTAACCACCCAAGTTTGCGACAAACACCAAACCAAACCAGCTATCGGAATAATTAGAATACTTAACAGCCAATATTTTTTACGCCGAGATAACCTAGTTAATTTACCTAGTGCGGTTTTTACCCTTTGGATATGATGACTGAGCCTAGAATAGAATGGCCGTTTCTTGCCATCATGAGATTTGGCCTTTACCTTGACCTTTTTCTTCACCACTCCCCCAAGCTTCAATATAGCTTTATTATATAACGCCCAGCGATAAAATACATAAAAACACATCTCACATTAAAGCTACATTTTAGGATACAATGTAAATAGCGCTAGTGTTTATATTGAGAGCGTATGTTAAAACATAAAATTAAATATGTTATAAAAAACATCAAATCTGGTTTATCAAAAATCCCTATTAAGATTTGGATTGTTTTACTATATCTCGTCATAATTAGCGGCTATGTTTTATGCTTTGTAGTTCCTAGAAACATAGTCTTTTCATACTCCGAAAATAGCAGTTGTATTAGTAAATTAACTCTACTGTCTGAAATACAGAAACAATCAGGCGGATCTGATTTCAAATTACAAACACAAAATGAAATTAAAATAGGTAATTTAGCCCTATTCTCAAGCAAAGTTTGTGTTATGCCAGTTAAATCACCGTCAGCTGGAAATATAAACATCAGCTACTCCCCTTTTGGATGGTTAGTTTTCCAAAATAATTACACCATAAATGTCGGCGATAAGCCAAAAGTTAGCGCTGCAATAAATAAGCCAGTGGCATTAACGAAACCATTAGAGTTCACTCTCGATAAAACCGATAATATATTTACATACAAAATTGAAATCAATAACAAAACCAACAAATGCACCAACGATTTAAACAAAATAAAATGTGACATTAAATCACTCGGTTTAAAACAAGGCACTAAATACCCATATAAATTAATTCGAATCTTTAATAACAAAAACATATCCAACGCCATAGAGGGAAATTTGAGTTTAATATCCCCAACTAGCATTACAAAAACATCAGTTGTAAATAGTGAGGTAATTTATTCTAAACCAAAGATTTTCACGTTCGAGACCGACAAGACATTGATTACAGCCGATGCGATCCTAGAAAAAATAGATAACAACATAGCTACCAGAATAGTTTCAACCACTAAAATTACTGGATCAACGATCGAAATATCAGTTGCAACTGATCTGGAACGAGAATCGCAATACAGGCTAACTCTGAATGGAGCCGAAGGTCAGGACGGTAGTCTACTGGAATCACCCTACACTATAAATTTCCAGACATCTGGTGGCCCAAATGTCACTAATATCAATATTGGCAATGGTGGCATCGATGCCAATACTAGAGTTGTGGTTACTTTTGATCAGCCCATATCCCAAACCCAAGATATATCCAACATCGTTAGCCTAGTTGGCGGTAGTTCGACCATTAGCCGATCCAATAATCAGATAATGTTCCAGTTACATGATTTACCACGTTGCGGTTCATTCTCGATAAATATAAATAGGGGGCTAAATAGCCAATACGATATCGGCTCAAGTGCCAACTGGTCGTACGTATCACGAGTTAGCTGTCGCGCAACTGAAGTAATCGGCTATTCGGTTATGGGTCGACCGATTATTGCTTATTATTACGGCAGTGGTTCGACAACGATATTATTTACAGGTGGTATACATGGTGATGAACATAGCGGTTCATATATTATGCAGAATTGGATAGATTACCTCGACACTAATGCTTATAAAATACCAGCCGACCGCAGAGTGGTTATCGTGCCAAATGTAAACCCAGATGGGCTCGCTGCATCCACGCGCTACAACGCTAATAATGTAAATATCGACAGAAATTTCGCATCGACTAATTGGCAATCTAATGTAGATATCGGCACTGGAATTATGGCTGGTGGCGGTGGACCATCCCCTATGTCCGAGCCAGAAACTATAGCCCTAGCTAACCTCACAACTAATCTACAACCTAGACTCGAGGTATCATTTCACGCTCAAGGTAGTTTAGTGGGCGCTAATCAATATGGTGATTCTATAAACATCGGCCTGCTTTACGCAGCAAACGTAGGTTATACCAGCATGATAGGTCACGCCGACGAAGTAATGGGATATATAATAACTGGAGAGTTTGAGGAGTGGGCTGGCGAACAATACGGCACGCCAGCCATCCTCATTGAATTACCTACTCAAAATGGCGATTTTTTCTGGGATCATGAGCCTACGCTTTGGAAGATGGTAAATATTTAAGTCAAATTTAAAAAAGTTACCTATTCTGGCATTATATATTTTCCTTTTTTGAAGTTGATACGATATTATCGTTATTTAACCATCATCAAGTCAGACACGTCTTTTAGAATAACTCTGCCCCCGGATTTATCGATACTATATATATCCCTGCTCCTTATGTCGCTAATATTTTCAAATAACTGCCCGTAATCATTTACGAACCTGTCATCAATGTATTGTAAATAAACGTAGCTGTAACTTTTTAGATCATCAGACCATTCTTTCGCAGTTTTATTAACCGTCCATATATCAGTTGGGGTATAAGGCATACCTAAACTCCATGCGCCATTATTAGGAGAGGTTTGAATAGGTGTAAGGGCGTAACCAGCCTTCCAATAATCCTCCCCGTTATTCATTTGAGAAATTATATATACCCGATCTTTTTTTGGGTCTAAGGATTTGCTAAATTGCTCGGCTCTATAGTATGGAGTCCTGTTTTGTTGTCTAACCTTGTTTGTAGATGAAGATAAAATAGTATCATTAACGACATCTTTAACTGGCACAAAACACATCAATAATATAAATAGGAATGCAATTTTAAAATTAGGCGAACATCGATTGCCGCGCGATTTAATAATATAATTAATTAAAAGAAACACACTTAGTGCCAGTAACCCTAAGATATACGTACCAATATATCGATCCATTGATGCGAGATGGATGGCTTCGTATTCAGAAAAAACGAATAAATACATAAACAATATAACACCGGAATATACGAATAAACCCAGAGAGGCAAACAACTGAAGTGCGAATGTTTTTTGCTTATCTGTTCTATCATTTTTATACAAGTAATACATCACCAGTAGCAGAGCTGTAGCTATTAGAAAATACGAAAAGAACACTGCACCGTATTGCTTTTCACTAAAAAAATTAGTAACAAAATTAACCACAGTAGTATTACGATATTCCAACATATCACCTCTAAAGAAACTTAGCACATCAGAAAGCTTGATATCAGAAGCTTTTACTATTTCCGAGATATGTTGGCATTTTATATATATCGCCCAAGAAATATTAGTTAGAAGTGCGGCTAATAGCGGTAGTAGTAGAAATATTAATTCATTTTTCTTATTTATCAGAAACGATTTTATGTGTTTTACTTTGTTTGAGTATATAAAGTCAATGAGAATAGCTATAAAAGCGATCATAACCATACCTATTCCAATTTGCTTGGTATTTGCTAGTAAATAAAACTGTAGGCCAATATAGATTGCATAAAATAGATCTTTTTTGCGATATAGATAATTAAAATATAATATATTACAAAAAATCAGCCCCATGAAAGCATCGACATAAATCGTACTATAAAAACTGCTGAAAAATATCGTGGGCAATATAAATAGAATTGTCGACAATAAAAATATCTTCTTCCAGTCGTTATGCTTTACCCCAACGAACACTATAGCCATCTGAGAACACGCTAATAATATAATGCCGCGAAGAGCATTCTGTTCCAGAAATACATTGGAAAAATGCGTGAAAAAACTCAGAAACAGAGAAACGCCCGGTGGATACGAAAACGTAGTTGCGCTACTTAGATTACCAAAACCATTGGATATAAAAATATCCTTTAGTATTAGACCCCAATGAGAAAACTCATCCCATGAACTAAACATAAAACCATGAGCAATAATAAAGGTGACAATAATCATCACTACAAAATAAATAAGTCCGGCTGACCTGAAAACTTCTTTTATTGAATCGTGCCGATGAACTATTTTATATACAGAGTATGCAATAGATAATACAAGCAACATAAGCAAGAATATAACGCCCATCGATCTAGCGCCGAAAAACGTAAAAACATACAACACAAGACTAACTAACGCGCTAGTTATTGGTAGCGTATACTCAATTCTTTTATCAAAAATGTAGGCTATATTTATCGATAAAATCAGCACCACTAATATTGCAATTAAAAAAGCCATTGATATTATTTTAGCACTAACCCAATACTAATATTTAATTAGCCCCACACTTATTTTTCATCTTATTGAGTAAAAAGAGAATCCAGTAACGCCAATGTTTACTGGATTCTCTATAGATATATAATTTTGGCTCCGCATACAGGTCAAGAACCTTCCAACAGAGGTGTGGGGTAAAAAATGCGACAATATGCGACACTATAAAAAGGGGTGTCGCAATAATAATGGAAAGGAATTATAACATGGGGTTACATAGAATTTCAGACAAACATCTTGCTGAGTTCAAGCAACTTTGCGATAAAAAAGGCATTAAATACGAGACCGAGGGAGAATACGAACGTGCCGCTCAAAATCTAGTGGATTTTGTGGGCATATTGGTCGACATTGACATGGAAGAGCGAAAACGAAAGGCTCGGCTCGAAAAAGAGCCAAATGGCTTTTCTATGACTGGCGATGGTCGTAATTGTTCTTTGTGTAAACGAAGCGTCTATGGGGGAGACGGTTGGTATGACAAATGGGGCTTTAAATGTCCTGAATGTCAGAATGCCGTCAATAAACATATTATCCCCGGCTCTTTGTGTCGTGACCATGATAACGAGAAATGTATCACAGTTAGTAGTCTCAGCTGGAAAACTGATCTTAAGCATCAGACAATCATGAAGCTCGTCCGACAAGGTAAAATAAAAGTCCGTCAAATCCCCCACGGAGCCACGATAATTGTACGAAAAGAAAATCCAAACATAGCTGATGTGATAGACGAAGAAAAAGCCATTCAGTCTAGTAAAGCTAAATGATCTAACCGCTTAACGGAATCAATGGGTTGGATATCACAGTTGGTTAATGAACCAATAGTCTTTTTCCATTTACTTGCGGATGGGGTTAAAGCCACAAAACTTTTAAGCGGTATCGATCGTGGCTTATGTCGTTTCATTAATTCAAAAGCTATCCACACTCTCCTGCCGTTCATCATGCTTTGATGAATACGTTGAATAAATACAGGGTCGCAAGATGACTGGAGTGGCGATATAATCCAACTATTTATGACTTTTGCTGTTCGTTTACCGCCAAATATTTCCGTATAGCCAATAATAATTCTTATAAAATCAGCGTCTGAAGAATTATTCTGGATAAAAGCGTTATAACCGCCTCCGCCGATAGCTGTAAGATAAACTGAAAAATCGTTCATGCTCACATCTTAGCTTACATCCACCAGATGTAAAGGGCATATTTGACTGGATTTTATACCCATTTTGTGCTATATTGGCTTTAGTTACAGGCAACGATAAAGCTCCCCATAGACCGTGTGTCGCTTTGAGCTAACGAACGCCTTTTTTGACCTTGAGTCCATAAACAATTGAAATCAAGTACCAGCCGTCTGGCCTATTACTTGACACCACTAATCAAACTTAATGAAAGGTTTATTCCCTATGGTTAAAAATAACCAACAACTCAAGATTGTGGACGTTGACATAAACATATTAAAAGAAAGTGGTTACAACCCGAGATTTATTGATGACGGCGAGTATGCCAACTTGGTCAAAAGTATAAAAATTCACTCTGTAGTTCAGCCATTACTCGCAAATTCCAACCCCGAGCGAGCCAATGTGCTGATCGCTGGACATCAAAGGCTTCGAGCTTCCCGAGAAGTTGGATTAAAAACCATACCAGTAATTTTCTTGAATCTATCCCTAGAGCAAGAAAAGGCTTTGTCCTTAAGGCTCAATCGCATCGGAGGAAAATTTATAGATGAACTACTGCGAGCCAATTTTGACATTGAATTGTTACTCGAAACAGGTTTTGACGATACAGATCTTGGATCGATTTGGAACGAACAACTTGAAATCGAGGATGATAATTTCGATGAAGAAAAGGCAATCAAAAAAGCCCAAACTACTGACATCCGACTCGGCGATCAGTTTCAGTTGGGCGAACACAAATTAATATGTGCTGATTCCACCGATTCAGAAGCAATCAAAAAACTTGCTGGCGACTTGAAAGCAGATATTTTATATGTTGACCCCGTCTATAATATAGACCTCGACTACAATCGAGGTATTGGGCAAAAAGCTGAATACGGTGGCAATACTGACGACAAAAAACCAGATCACGAATACCGAAAAATGCTGAGTAATTTTATCAAGAACTCATTAGACGTTATGAAAGATGATGCCCACGTATTCATGTATTGCGACCAGAATTATGTTGGTATGGTGCAATCACTCATGGCAGAACATGAGCTAACAAACCGCCGAGTATGCCTTTGGATAAAGAATTCGTTCAATGTGACACCGCAAATTGCATTTAATAAGGGCTACGAACCGTGCGTATATGCCACTCGTGGCAAGCCCTACCTTTCCAATACGCACAACTTGTCTGAAATACTAAATCGAGATATTTCAACAGGCAATCGAGCAACCGATGACATTATCGACCTGTTCGATATATGGCTAGCAAAACGTGATGCGGGTCAATCATATATGCACCCAACACAAAAGCCACTAAGTCTCCACGAAAAACCATTAAAGCGTTGCACTAAGATTGGCGATGTTGTTTTGGACATATGTGGCGGTTCAGGTAGCACTCTCCTTGCCTGTGAACAGTTAAAGCGTGTGGCATTAATCAGTGAAATTGAGCCAGTATTTTGCCAATTAATCGTAAATCGTTGGCAAGATATGACAGGCAAAAAGGCAGTAAAACTATGATTTGGCAATTAGGTAATCATATACTAGCTTGTGGTGACTCATCAGACAGTGAACTGCTAAAGCAACTTATTGGCGAACGCAAGATCAATATGGTTCTCAATGACGTGCCGTATGGCGTATCGGTGGTTGAAAGTGGTTTCGATGCAAACAAAGATTCAGGACATAAACCAATTCTGAATGATGACATTTCGACCGACAGCGAATACCAAACCTTCACCGAAAGTTGGCTTAAAGCCATAAGGCCATACCTAGCTCCAAAAAATAGCGTCTATATATTTAATGCAGATAAGTATGTAGTACCGACAATTCTTGGGCTAAAATCAACTGGAGGGAAATTTTCACAGCTACTTATATGGGTAAAAACACAGGCAATAATTGGACGACTCGATTATCTTCCTCAACACGAATTATTGGTTTATGGATGGTTTGGTACGCACAAGTTTTACAAAAGCAAAGACAAAAGTATTTTAGTCTATCCAAAAACTGCCAAAAATACCGTTCACCCAACAATGAAACCAATTGGCTTGCTCCGAAGGCTAATCCTCAACAGCACCGAAATCAATGACACGGTTTTTGATGGTTTTATAGGCTCAGGAAGTACATTATTAGCTTGCGAACAAACACATCGAAAATGTATTGGCGTCGAAATAGATGCAAAATACTGTGCCGTGGTTATAAAACGCTGGGAATCGCTATCAGGACAAAAGGCGGTGCAATTATGAAAGCCGACAAACAGAAACAACTAGTCATTGAACAATTAAGAAAAACTCCAATCGTACAGGTTGTTGCCGAAAAAGTCGGGATTCATCGATCAACGATATATAGATGGAAAGCCAGTGACACAGAGTTTTCAGAAGCGGTCGATGAAGCAATGGATCAAAGCATTAGCCTCGTTAACGATTTAGCAGAATCGCAACTCATCTCGGCAATTAAAGATAAGAATATCACCGCTATCATATACTGGCTCAAGAACCACCACAAAACCTACGAAACTAGAATACGAGTTACTGGCTCATTGAAGCACTCGGTTAACCGACTCGACGATGAACAGAATGAACTGGTTATGAAAGCCCTGACGAAGGCAGGACTGCTCATTGAGGAGGAATATACCAATGACGACACAACCGTTCAACACACTCTCGACTAACGAATGGCAAAAGATTCGTGACAACAAAACACTCAGGCAAACAATTACTGGCAAGAGTTTTTATTGGTTCTTTCATTTATACTTCGGGCATTACGTTGAATACGAAACTGCACCATTTCAAAAGGAAATGTTCATTAACCTTGAAGACCAAAGTATTCCTCACTTAGTTATTCTAGCCTTTCGTGGCAGTGGTAAATCGACTATTGCAACAACCGCTTTCCCGCTTTGGTCTATTATTGGCGAACAACAAATAAAATTCATTGTAGTTGTTAGCCAAACTCAGCAACAGGCACAAGCTCACTTAAAAAACTTGCGTATCGAGGTTGAACAAAATGAAATACTGCGTAACGATTTTGGATCACTCGAAGAAGAGTCGAATGAATGGGGTATATCGGCTTTAACCTTTCCAAAATTTAATGCGAAGATTATTGCCGTCTTCAAGGAACAAAGTATCCGTGGTATGCGTTATGGGAAATATCGACCACAACTTATCATTTCCGACGACGTTGAAGACGTTAGTAGCACCAAACAACAAGACCAGCGAAACTCCACAGAAAAATGGTTTACGTCGGAGATTTTGACACTCGGATCGCCTCGAAGCACAAGGTTTATAACTATCGGAAATTTACTTCACGAAGATTCTCTTATTATGCGATTAATCAATAAGATGAACCGAAAAGAAATGGACGGCAAATATCTTCGATATCCAATTATCCGAAACAACATCCCATTGTGGCCAAGTCAGTTTCCCTCACTTCAAGACGTGATGGATTACAAAAGACGGATTGGTAATCGAGTGACATGGGAACGTGAATATATGTTGAATATCGTATCCGATGAAGCCCAGCTAGTAACATACGGCATGATTCATTATTACGACTTCCTACCCCCGAATCGAAACTGCGATTATGCACTTGGAGTTGATGTCGCCTTGTCTGAAAAAGAATCCGCCGACTACACTGCCCTCGTTTCAGTAATGATAAAATTTGTTGATGAAAAACCGTACATATATGTATTACCACACCCAGTAAATAAACGACTTAATTTTCTAAAGACCATTGAATATATTAAGGAGCTAGAAAATGCATACAATTATGCCCGTATTTTTGTTGAAAATAATGGGTATCAAGGTGCGGTAGTTGAACAACTTGAGGATTATGGCATTTCAGCTGTTGGGGTAGCTTCAAAGGCAGACAAACGCACTCGACTTAGCACGGTTGCAAGTAAAATTGAAAGTGGTCAGATACTATTCCCAAAAATGGGATGTGAAAAACTAATTGACCAGATTGTTCATTTCGGCGTAGAAAAACATGATGACTTAATGGATGCTTTTGTATTAGTAGCTCAACAGGTCATTAGACACCGAGACGAGTTTAATGTTCCTCGATTAGTATTCCCTTCAACTAGCCATTTTTACCCAAGACTACCGCACGAACCAATTAACCCAGACGACTGGGATTATTAGCTCATAACTAATGATATAATCAAAGGGTCTAGATTCACAAAAGATAAAACGCCTTTGGCGTAGTTAAACCATAAAACGGGCAGCTACGTGAAAGCAACTGGTTTAACCCTTTTGTGGATCTAGACAATCTAGCGTGGCTGTCCTTTTTTATGTATGGACTTCCCCTCTGGATTGCGGCATTACTTGTAATGAGGAGATCAGACCATGCAAAAGTTAGCCATTAAAGCAATCAAATATTATAAATCACATTGGTCACCAAAACTAGCAGAACGAGGCGTTCATTGCATTTACGAAACCACTTGCTCACAATACGCCCTTAGCAAATTCCAAAAACATAATATATTTTTAGCCTCGATTCTTACTATTACACGATTACTTAGCTGTAATCCTATTAACGCTGCCCTAAAATCAAGGAGGACAAATTGATGGCAAAAGAATATAAAAATTTAACTTTTACAGACAGCTCAAGCGGTCGGCAAAAAATGGCTGAGGTTATCGACCAGCTTGCAAGCGAAGGATGGGAGCTTAAGAGCAAAGAAACGTCACAACAAAACTATAGTTTTGTTAATACATGTTGCCTCGGTTGCATATTTCTGCCACTAGCCCTGCTTGGTAAAAAGAAAAATAGCATAGCCGTAGTTATGGAACGTGAAATAGATCCGAACCGCAAAGAAGTCGAAGTAGACGACAACAAAAACCAGACTGTCACAGATTTTTATCACAAGCCTTGGTACAAAACATGGTGGGGAATATTAATTATTATATTTATTGGTATGCAAATCCTAGTGGCGACTATAGGCAGTATGAATCGAATTAATAATCATACGCAAGTACAAACAAACCAGATTCGTTAACTTTGCAGATAATCCCAAGTCTCATCAAACGTTTTACCAGTAAAATACTCAATGATTAAAGGATTGCATCTGAAAAATTCGTACAAACAGTTTTGGACATAATCCAGCTCTAGTTCTCCGCTAATTTTGAAAAGCTTATACCTCTTCCCAATTTGTCTACCAGGATCATTACCAGACTTAACACTTTTTAATAATTTCAGATAATCACCAACCTTGAATACCCTTACTGAACAATCGACATGCTGAATGAATTTCCCATTTTGGTCATAAACAAGGTGAGCATATTTTTGTATATAATATTTCTTACCAAAATTGGGAGACTCCACACCATAACTAGCAGTTCTTGGTGTATATTCTTCAATCGAAAACTGACGAAGATTCTTATCCATCATCGACGTACGAAAATGCGTTTGTAATATTGGATACGACATTCCAAGAGCCTGAGTACGCCTATCGGTTTCGTCTAAACCATGAACTGTCCATTTCTCATTTTTGGCTTTAGAATTCAGAATACTAGTATTGAAATGAGCCCCATGCCAATAATCACACTCTACAACTTCGCGATAATATTTCATTTCTCCTTCTCGATATGGATCAAGTCTCGCTTTAACATCATATCCCTGTTCAACACCATGTCTTAAAATCGCTGGTATATCAACAAAGTTCCCCGAAAAAGACCGTCTCAAGAATGGATGAAGATATACGGTAGAGATATTATCAAGCTGTATCGCATGATTATGGATAACCAATCTAGGATCAACGAGACTAACCATGCCGTCATCACCAACACACAACCCCCTGTTTTGGGTTAGACTACAATCCGTAAAGGCGTCAACGTAGTCATCTATCCCGTGCTTAGATTCTCTCAATATATAAATCATCATCCAATCAGCCAAATTATCTTTTATAATATTTCCTGCTATATCTTTTGTGTAAAATAAAAGTTGCTTATAGTTTAACCTACCAGAAAGACTTTCAGTGGTGGAGTCGGAGAACATATTTATATTTTTATCAATAACCAAGACAAGATCACCGTGTAACTTTTTCACTGAGGCAACTAAAATATCCGAATCGAGTTTAGATTGCCTAAGTCGCGGAATCTCAAACATTGCAAAATAATTTCTATTATCTAGCTGTGTAGAGATTATTTTTAATAAGTCTTGAATCGAATTATTATTGTCGATTTCCGATAAAACTTCATCCAATGTTTTTCCCATACAATCAATTTGCATCGCCTACTGAAGGCATGATCTATCGCGTTTCTATCAAATTAATATCTTCTGCTGATAGGTCGTAGAGTTTATAAACGAGTTGATCGATATCTTGATCGGTTTGCTTAATTTGGCTGTCAATCTGAATACATTCGGCACGATACTTATCGAATAGCTGTAGTAGTTCGTCTTTTTGACTAAGTGATAGTTTAACTTTGAGAACACTGACGAAATCGGTAAAATCAAGCACCCACCATTTATTAAGTTTTGCCGATAGGCTATCAAGGGAAAATTCATTGATCAGTAATTTTTTGAATCTAGAGCTATTCATCTCTAATATGCTCGTTTTTTCTATCATAGCCTCAACTAGTCGTTCGATACTATCACTTTGCTCTTTGTTGGTGCGAGGAATAGGGAGTTTCTTAATTTGAACACCTTTCAAATCGAAATAGCCCCCGCCAATTTTAGTACTTCCATACAGATGATTATAGTAGAACGATATGAGTTTAGAATTTAAGATTCCTAAAACGAATTTTTCATTAAATAAATTACTATCAGTAACTTTAAAATAATAAATCCTATCAAGAATATGAGTGTTTTCGAGTGACAAGCTTGCTCTGATTCTTAGGACAGTCCTTGGGAGCATAATAT
>JBAXHQ010000001.1:0-118685 GCA_037138815.1 Candidatus Saccharimonadota bacterium | reverse complement strand
AGTTACGGCGACTGGTACCGAGCTGTCGGTTGTTGAATTATTACCTAATTGGCCATAACTATTATCACCCCAACAATAGACCTTATTATTAGAAGCAATGGCGCAGGTATGACTCTCGCCATTAGAAATCGCTTTGATCGTTAAACCACTTAATACGCCAGACGTAGTTACGGCGACTGGTACCGAGCTGTCGGTTGTTGAATTATTACCTAATTGGCCACTCCAATCAGCACCCCAACAATAGGCTTTGTTATTAGAGGCAATCACACAGTTATGGTAGCCGCCAGCCGCGATCGCCGTAACGTTTAGACCATTTAAAACTCCCGAGGTATTAACAGTTACTGGAACATAATCTTGGTCGGTAGTATTATCACCCAATTGGCCATCATATCCTGATCCCCAACAATAAGCCTTGTTATCCGAAGCAATCGCACAGGTGTGATAAAACCCAGGTGCAATAGCTTTGATGGTTTTGCCAGCTAAAACTCCCGAGGAAATAACCGCCACTGGTACAAATCTACTAGTAGTAGAATTGATACCTAGTTGTCCATTACCGTTATTACCCCAACAATAAGCCTTGTTATCCGAAGCAATCGCGCAGGTGTGAAATAGCCCGCCATCTACTGCTTGTAACACAATCTGGCTCTGTGATGTCTTTTTAACTGAATTAAATCGTGTCGTCTGAGTGTATTGTCGCCAGACAGTGCTGTCGGTTGCGCGCGACAAACTAGTCGTACCAACCGAAGTTATATTATTACTCATCGTACCGGTAATATTCAGGCTAACCGCTACCGAACTAGCATTATACAAACCAGTACCGAGTTGTCCATAACTGTTGTAACCCCAACAATAGACCTTATCGTCTGAGGCGATTGTGCAGTTATGGTGTGATCCAGCCGTTATGAATTTTATCGTTAGACCACTTAAAGCTCCAGATGTAGTGACAGCAACCGGCACTAAGCTGTTAGTGGTCGAGTTATTACCTAGTTGCCCGTAAGAATTTAAACCCCAACAATAAGTATTATTATTCGAAGCAATCGCGCAGGTATGTGAATCACCGGATGCGACCGCTTTTATATTTAGACCGCTTAACACCCCAGATGTAGTGACGGCGACTGCAGTAGAACTATTGGTAGTTGAATTATTGCCTAATTGCCCATATCTGTTAGTACCCCAACAGTAAGCTTTATTATTTGAGGCGACGACACAAGTATGCTCGCCACCAGCTGATATTGAATTAATAGTTAAACCACTCAATACACCAGATGTAGTTACAGCGACCGGTACACGGCTGAGCGCTACCGAATTAGTACCTAACGTATAACTACCACTTGATCCATAACCCCAACAATAGGCATTATTATTCGAAGCAATCACACAGGTGTGATAATCACTAGCTGTTATAGCCTTGACCGTTAGACCACTCAACACTCCAGAGGTAGTGACAGCAACCGGTACTGAACTACTAGTTGAAGAATTATTACCTAACTGTCCTCCGTAGCTATTATCACCCCAACAATAAGTATTGTTGTCCGAGGCAATCGCGCAGGTAAAATTATATCCAGCCGCGATTGCTTTGATCGTTAGACCATTTAATACCCCGGATGTAGTAACAGCCACAGGGGTTGAACTGTTAGTAGTCGAACTATTACCGAGTTGCCCACTGCCATTGTTACCCCAACAATAGGCCTTGTTGTCCGAAGCTATAACACAAGTATGATAACCTCCAGCAGCGATTGCTTTGATCGTTAATCCACTCAATACACCAGAGGTATCAACAGTTGCGGGGATAGGGCTAGTTATAATCGAACCTTCACCTAGCTGGCCACTACTGTTATTACCCCAACAATAAACCTTACTATTAGATATAGCGATAGCACAGGTGTGATAATACCCAGATCCCACTTGGCTCCATCCACCGCTAGGCGTAGTCGATTGGTCTAAGCCAACCGAAAAAGTACTGCTAATATTACCGTCGTTCACGACCGAACAATGCGTATCGGCGGATGGACAAGTCACACCCGCGAGAGCAGTACCGGTACAATCGGTATTTGGTTTAAGCGGTTGGGCGTTTGACCACTGCGAAACACCATTATTAGCACTCAGGCAGGCTTTGGCATAGGCAACACCAGCCTCGCCAGCTGTTTTAGATAACTGGTTATAATATTGTGCCGTCAAAGCTACACGGACAGAGGCGGTTGAAGCCACAGCCACCAATAATACGATCATCATTACGACAGACACGACCAGCACAGTAGGGAGGGCGAATCCACTTGAACGCCGAAATTTCATAGCCTTAGTATAGCATAAGTTATTTAGCCAATCAGTAGCGTTTCACCACCGATAGCCTGACGGAAATAGCCGTCGTGACTAACATACAAAGCCGCGCCGTTATATTTAGCCATAGCGGTCTCTAACTCTTCGATACTCGGTAAATCCAAGTGATTAGTTGGCTCATCTAAAATCAAAAGTTGTGGATTATCAGCTAACATAGCAATTAATTGGAATCTAGCTTTTTGACCACCAGACAAGCGTGAAATTGGCGTTTTGCCGTCATTTTCAGTAAACAGATAATCACTCATTAAACTACGAATTTTAGTGGTCGAAATTGGTAAGCTGCGATCCAAATACATTCGTTCGATAGCAGTTTCTAAGTCCATATCAAAATAGGTAGATGAAATTTCTTGTTCGTATATGCCAATCCTAATATGTTTATCGATGGAGATTTCACCAGCAAATTTATTGACTGATTTATCGCTCAACAAGGCCTTGATAAGCGTAGTTTTACCAGCACCGTTTCTACCACGTAGTTCCAGGGCTTCACCTTCGCGCAAATCGATATTAACGCCACTAAATAATGGGCGATCATAACCCAGTGACAGATCTCGCGCCGTAATTAGAACGTGTTTGCTGCGCGATTCTTCGTTTTTCATATTCATTCTTATATTTTTGGCCTTGAATTTATCATACTGAGCCGCAACCTTGTAATTTAGATTTTCAGCCGATTCCTTGTCAATCCAGAAAGTTGGTTTTTCTTTGGCCTGTAATTCAGCTAATTCCTGACGCGACCTTTCCTCTAGGCGTTTAAATTTCTGAATAGTACCAGGGTTACGTGATTTTTCTTTGAGTCGTTGATAATCGATAACTTTTGTCTTTAGATTGACGATTCTTTTTTCGATCATCTCGAAATCATTCATTTGAGTACCAGTGCTGACAGCATTTTGTTTCAAATAGGCATCATAATTACCCTTGTAACTAACACTATCGCCGTCTTTTAATTCAATAATGCGATCAACTTCGCTCAAGACTTCGCGATCATGGGTGATCACTAACATCGCTTCGCGCGCACCCTTCATCCATTCGATATATTGGGATTTCGCTACATAATCCATGTGATTAGTCGGCTCATCAATGAGCGCCAGATCCGCATCGCTATGCATGACTTTGACAATCTCGATTAGGCGTTTTTGACCACCAGATAGGGTAGAAAAAGCGCGATGAGCCACCCCTGGTAGCTGAAAGTTATCAAGCTCTCGTTCAATTACGTCTTCGATCTGATAAAAACCTTTTTCATCAAACCGCATCAAAGCCTGAGTGTATTCGTCGATTAATTTCATATTATCGCCCATAGTTTCAGGGTAGGTTTCCATGATATTACTAAGTTTCGTATATTCAGGTAGACCAGACAGAATGTATTGCAAAACCGTCACATCACCTAGATTATGATGTTCCTGAGCGGTTGACACTACAACAGTACCGCGTTTAAATATAATTTCACCAGTAAAATCCTTGTCCTCGCCAGTTAATATACCAAAAAGCGTGGATTTGCCTACACCATTACGACCAACCACACCGACTTTTTCGCCGTCGTTGATACTAAATTTAATCCCAGTCATTAAAATCTTGGGGCCAAAGCTCTTCTCTGTAATAGCAATATCGGCAATCATCTGTAACAGCATACCACAGAGAGAGGATAGGTAGTAGCTAATCTTATAGTTTAGTTTATAATTTAGTTATGAATTCACACCATAATCTCGATAAAACCGCCTATTGGGTCTATAACGATAACCCTAAACTACCAGTAATAATTATGATCCACGGCTTTCGTGGTACTCATCACGGGCTAGAATTAATCGCCGAACAATTAGATAAATATCGAATCATAATACCCGATTTACCTGGCTTTGGTGAAACCGAACCACTGACTAGTGATCATTCGCTCGGAAGTTATGTTAATTGGCTAAATGATTTCATAGTTGGTTTGAATTTAACCGAATTACCAATATTATTAGGCCATTCTTTCGGTAGTATTATCGCTAGTGGCTACACTAGTAAATATCCCAATACAATTGCAAAATTAGTTCTAGTTAACCCCATAGGCGCACCAGCATTAGAGGGGCCAAGGGCAATTATGACTCAACTAGCAATCTTGTATTACTGGCTGGGTTATAAACTGCCAGAGCCAATCGCCGCCAAGTGGCTATCGTCAAAAACAGTGGTCCAAATCATGAGTACGGTTATGACCAAAACAAGGGACAAAGATACTAAAAAATACATAAATCACCAACACCTCGAACATTTTAGCTCATTTACCAATCGCAAAGTTGTCAGCGAAGCATTCCAAGCATCAGTTCAAAATAATGTCAGAACCGCAGCCTCTGATATCACCGTGCCAACGCTATTAATAGCGGGTGATCGCGATGATATTACGCCTCTATCTAAACAGCGAGAATTAGTAACATTATTTCCTAACGCCAAGCTAAAAGTCATTAAAAACGTCGGGCATTTAACTCATTACGAAACACCAGACCAAGTAGCCAGCGCAATCAAGAAATTTATTGATTAATTAGGTTTGTATAAATCTCTTCGAACTTTTCCAAGGTTTTTCGTAAATCGTGGGTTGCGGCTATCTTGACACTCTCTTCACCCATTGAATTGCGTAATTTAGGGTCATTAATTATTTTGAGTAGGCTTTTAGCAATTGCCTTGTCATCATCTTTGCTGCATAGATAACCGTTTCGACCATCCTGGCATAATTCTTTTAATGCTCCAGCATCAACTGCAACCACCGGTTTGCCACTAGCCATAGCTTCTAACATTGCAATGCTTTGTAATTCAGCAGGGGATGGCATACAAAATACCGTACCAACCTTGTGCAGATCAACAATTTCCTCGTCGCTAACACGTCCAGTAAACGTCACGCTGTCAGACAAGCCCAATTCCCAGACTAATTCTTTTAAGTTAGCCATATCTGTGCCATCGCCAACGATCAACAAGTGCATATCAAGTTTAGGTAATATCTGGTTAAAGGCATGTACTAAAACTGATATATGCTTTTCGGCATCAACTCGACCAATATAAGTGATAATCGGCATGTTGGTCGGCAATTTAAATTTATTGATCGTTTCCTTGGATGTTTTACCGACCGAGAATCGGCTCAGATCGATGCCATTGGAAACAGCTTCGAGAGGAATTTTGGATCTTTTGGTACTAAGCCCGAACATATCGATCGCCGCCTGAGTTGGCATAGTAATATAATCAGCCTTGGAATAAAAGTTTACTCCATATCGTTTCAGCATATAATTAATCGGTCGCGACAATGGCGCTAACATTTTTAGATTATCCATCAGATTCTCGGGCATAGCATGGTTAGTGCTGACGATCGGAATATTGTGTTTATTACCGTAACGCATAACCGCTTGGCCAATCATTAGAAGCATTTGGATATGAATAATATCTGGCTTGAACTCGTCAATTATTTTCTTGACCTCACTATAAGGTGTGAGCGATATTCTAAAATTTTGATAAAAAGGGAATATAACTGAAGCTGTACGAGCAATAACATAATTATCATCGATTTCTTTGTATTTTTTACCAGTTTGACTAGGTGCAATAACTAAAACTTCATGCCCGCGGGCCGCTAAGCCTCGCGCTAAATTACGACTAAACATCGACACTCCGTTAATCGTGGGCCAATGTAAATCTGACGAGATTAGGATCTTCATAAGTGCAATTATATCATATACGCCAGAAACCAAATCAAGCGGATAATGGTATAATATAAGAGATAAATAATTATGACTAAACCCAATAAACCCGTCCCTAAATCCATCGTCAATCGCCGCGCCAAGTTTGATTACGCGCTCGACGATGAATTAGTGGCGGGCATCGCACTGACTGGACCGGAAACTCGCGCCGCCAGGGATGGTCATGTCCAGCTAAAAGGTGCTTTCGTTAGCATCAAGGATAATGAGCTGTGGTTGAATAACACCAGCTTTAGCTTGAAATTGAACGAAAAAGGCAAGATCGGCGCCAGATCTATCGATACTTCACCTCGTAAATTATTAGTAAAGCGCAAACAAATCGATAATCTATACGAGCGCAAGCAGGCCGGAATGAGTATCGTACCTATCAAATTACTAACTGGCGGACGTTTTATCAAGGTTGTTATCGCCCTAGGTAAAGGCAAGAAAAATTACGACAAACGCGAAACTATGAAACGCCGCGACCAAGAACGTGACATCAGCCGCGCCATGAAAAATATTTAATATGGTCTATAATTAAACTAATGAAACTTTACTCTTGGAACGTCAATGGTATACGCGCAGTCCTAAGAAAAGGACTATTTATACCGTTTATGGAAAGTGAACAGCCAGACATTCTATGTATCCAGGAAACCAAAGCTCGCCGCGATCAATTCGAGATCGACCTGCCCGGATACTTTGAATACTGGAACAGTGCCGACAAACCAGGTTACAGCGGTACCGCCATCCTCAGTAAAATCAAACCATCAACCATCATTAATGGGTTCACTGATAAGATTGCCGAAAAATACAATCTAGCTGGCGACAGCTATGGTGATCCTAGTGCCGAAGGTAGGGTAATCTCGGCTGAATTTGATGATTTCTGGGTAGTTACAGTTTACACTCCGAATTCCAAGGGTGATTTGTCGCGATTAGGCCTTCGCCATAAACAGTGGGACCCAGCATTTTTAGAGCACATCAAAGAACTCGAACAGACAAAACCAGTCCTATTCTGTGGTGACTTGAACGTCGCGCATACCGCAATTGATTTAGCCAATCCAAAAGGCAATGCCGGCAAACACGGCTTTACCGCTGATGAACGCGGCGGCTTTGATGCCTACGAAAACGCCGGTTTTGTTGATACTTTTAGGGCTAAATATCCTGACAGATCCGATGCTTTTACGTGGTGGAGTCACTGGGCCAATGCTAGGACACGTAATTTAGGATGGCGTATTGATTACTGGTTAGCTAGTAAAACCATTGCCGATAAGGTTATATCTAGCAAAATTCACCCAAACATCCTAGGATCAGACCATTGCCCAATAAGTATCGAAATAAAGGAGTAGTTTATGACAGAACTAACATTAACTTTATTATTCTTAGTAAAAGACGATCAGGTGTTACTGGCCATGAAAAAACGTGGTTTTGGCGCTGGTCGTTTTAATGGTGTTGGCGGCAAAATCGAAGGCAACGAATCTATCGAACAGGCGCTTATCCGTGAGTCACAGGAAGAAATCGGTATTACACCTAAAAATTTCGAAAAAATGGCCAATATAACCTTTGATGAATTTTTCAAAGGCGAACCAGCAATCATGAACGTTCATGTCTTTACAACCGAGGAGTGGACTGGCGAACCAACCGAATCCGAGGAAATGTCACCGCAGTGGTTTAATAAAAATAATTTACCATTCGACCGAATGTGGCCTGATGATATATATTGGCTACGACAGGTTTTGGACGGTAAAAAGCTCAATGCTCAATTTAAATTAGACGAAAACGATAAAATAATTTCACACAACGTGGATATCGTGCATAATTTCTAAACTAAGTATGGAACACCCTTATTGGCATAAACAAACTACTGATAAACCACTCTACCCAGATATCGAGTGGTCTAAGCCCGAACAACGCAGTAGTCGTGGGCGCTTAGGGATTATCGGTGGTAATAAACTTGGTTTCATTAGCATCGCTGATAGCTACACGACGGCACTCAAAACCGGCGCAGGCGAGGTTCGTGTTTTATTGCCAGACACATTAAAAAAGGCTATACCGACCACTATGACCGACGTTATTTATGGCGAATCGAACCAATCTGGCGGCTTGGCGCGCGGCGCCCTAACCGAAATGAAAGCACTTGGTAGTTGGGCTAGTGGCATTCTAATGATTGGTGATACCAGCAATAACAGCGAAACGGCTATTTTATACGAGGATTTCATTCGCGATTACCGTGGACCGCTAACAATTACTCGCGATGCCATTGATTTGATTAAAAATAATAACCAAATGCTAATCGAGCGACCAGATACTTTATTAATAGCATCCTTCGCACAATTACAAAAATTATTCCAATCCGTTTACTACCCAAAAGTGCTAACATTCAGCATGCAGTTAATAAATCTAGTTGAAGCCCTTCATAAATTCACAATTACTTATCCAGTCAGCATCGCCGTTATGCATCTAGATATACTACTAGTTGCCAGTAATGGGGAAGTCACTAGCACGCCATGGGCAAACCGCTCAATGGAAATATGGCGCGGCATAACCGCCACCCGAGCCGCCGTTTATTGGTTATGGACTCCACTAAAACCCCTAGCAAGTATCACAACTAGCTTAGTTTATTAGGGGTCACGCTATTGACGTATAATGTTACTTATGCTATAATCAACTTATCAAATATCCAACCCTTCGGTTTTATGGATATTGAGAATCTTTAACAAATCAGATTATTACAGTGCATGTTTGAAAAATTTGTGCTTTTATGTGATTTTCAACCTCTAAATTGAGGGCAGTGCATCAATTAGTCATTATTTATATGGCTGATTCACGCGCTGCCCCCAAATATAATTAGGCAGCTAATATAGCCAGCCCAAATAAAAGGAGGATGGATCCAATGCTAAAATCCAAGGCAACCAAGTCGACGGTAAGATATTATGAAATATGTTTTTACAGAGGTCTATCAGTGATCGACCCCACGTTCAAGAACAAATATTGCAAAAAGGCTCGTCGTTATTTTTTAAAAAGTCAGGAAAAGGGAATACCTTGTGAACAAGCCGTCAAAGAAGCTTTGCGGATTGCCAGCAATGGTGATGGTAAAAAATACCAAAGAGCAACCGAGCTAGCTTTTTCAGTACCAATGGTTAAAAAACCAAATATTTTACAGATTATATTCAGGAAAGTAATTGGTTGGTTTGCTAAAATGGTCAGCTGGACAAAGGTAAGCAATCGAGTGCCAATACCGTTTAAATTTTAGTTTTAGAATAATTGCGGGGGATCGGTCCTAGGGACCGTAACCCCGCAATGAAACATACATAATAGCCAATATATCCGATACTTTTATCGTGAACCGCCTATCGCGGTTTGACATGCACTAGTTGTAATAATCTGATTTACTAGATAATTTTATTTAAATTACCATTTATTACGATAGGTTCCATGGCATTTATTTCATCAGAATATGATATTTCCCTAGAGAACTGATTGAGGATAAATATTTTCTTATTCAGGACATAACCAAAACCTATCTCTAGAAAAGTATTACCACCGATATAGCCAGTTATGCCTTTTTTGTCCTCATTTACCACTAGAACGGCATCGTTGTTTTCGATTTTGTGATAATAGCCACGAATTAGATCGTCCCGTATCTTTATATGGGCAGACTCGACACTATTACCATCTAAATCGAGTTCATGTTTTATGTTGCCCAGGCCAGGCATATCTATTGAATGTCCCATATAAACTAGAGCCTGTTTTATTTCTAACATTTTCTTGTGAGCCGAAATACTACCGCAGATAATTATTTTCACAAATTAACCCCTATAAATAAAAACTAAGATATTGGTGGGCAAGGGGGGACTCGAACCCCCACATCCTTGCGAATACCAGATTTTGAGTCTAGCGCGTCTACCATTCCGCCACTCGCCCAACAATATCTCGATTTTTAATTGAAATAAACACCTACTAATTCATTTTCGCAAATAGTAGTTACTGGTAATATATTGTACAATAGAACCAAGTAGGAATCTATATCTAATGAAGCCAGGCGAGTCCAGTAGCAGTCAAAGTGGGATACCACTGTTACCACAGAGGGCTATGTTGAGTACCAACGAATCACACCACAATCATCAATCCCAAGAGGCGGCTGCAAAGGTTATTCGTTCTCAAATTGATAATATCTATGCCCACCAGAATACGAACGATGATGATATAAAAACCAAAGTAGAAGTCAGCCAACCGCAATTACGAGCCGACAGCCCATACCAAAAAACTCACAGCGAATCGACCGCAACACAGACTAATGATTGGAAACAATACCATACCGCCTGGCAAAATTATTACCAGAAATATTACGAAGGGTACTATAAACATCACTTAGCCAAAGCAGCTCAGGTTAATAACGACCACGATAACGAATATTTTAGTAATAACCCCGAACTACCAAAAACCGCTTCCGTCGAAGACTTAGAATCTGATCTGAAACAACAGTTAATCGACAAAGTCCAACAATCAGCCCATAAAATTCGTAAAAGTCGTCATTTCTTGCCAATAATCGCCGGAATATCAGTAGTTATATTGTTTTTATTTTTGCAATACAATCGAGTACTGGTCTCGAATGTTGTAGCCTATGTTAGCCCAGGTAATATAGATCCTCAGAATATAGTAATCGATCCCAATGCCGACATAGTTGTCAGTCCAGAACCACGGTTAATCATTCCTAAGATTAATGTTGATGTACCGGTTTTATATGGCGTTGGCAGTGATTATAATTCACAAATGGCAGCCATGGCCAAAGGAGTAGCTCAATTTGCCATACCTGGTGCCGATAGCCACCCAGGTCAAGTAGGTAACACCGTCATAGCCGGTCATAGCAGCAATGATCTATTCGATTCTGGTAGTTATAAATTTATTTTTGCTCAGTTAGATAAATTAAATGCCGGCGATACTATCTATGCTAATTATAATTCCAAACGATATACTTACGTAGTTACAGGCAAAGAAGTTGTAAAACCTACCGATGTTAGCAAATTAGTTTACCCAACCACTAAACCGATTCTAACACTTCTAACGTGCACGCCTCTCGGAACATCTATAAACCGATTATTGGTCATAGCCGAACAGGTCAGCCCTGATCCTAGCGCCGCTACTGCCGCATCTGATGTAGCCACAGTTAGTAAATCAACCAGTATGCCTGGCAACTCACTAACTTTCCTCGAAAAACTATTTGGTATAAAAAACTAAGGTAATATCATACGCACACGTTGCAACTGATAGTCCGTGGCATTTTTGTTAATACTGTATAGGTATCGTCCGTTATGAGTTAGGGTTGCATCTTGGCCAACAGTCACATCATTAATAGTGTGAGTATTAGCCCCGTCAAATTCTCGGATAGTTAGTTTACCGTCACGATCCGACCAAACATAGTTTTTATCCAACCACTTCAACTGCGACATAGCAGTAGTGCCGCTAATAGTTGTCGATGCTAGCTTTTGGTATTCTAAATCATAACTCGCAAAATAAGCCCCAGATTGCGCAAAAACATATTCACCAATCGGGCTAAAGGTTAGTTTCTGAACATCTTCGGTAGTATTGAATGATGCAATATTTTTCAAGGTAGTCGTGTTGTCGCTGGTAGTGTTAGGATAACTACCACTTAATATGTCGACTTTTTTACCCTCGGATATAACGACATAATCCTGGTTGAAATAGTGGGCGGTCGCTATATGAATTGGTCCGGTTTGAGTAGCAGCTATAGTTCTAATAACAGACGACTTTTCGTCGCCATCCCGATATATACCCATAACTCGCTTAGGTACACTGTCGGTGTTTGTGCCTATATAAGTTATAACGTTCGAGTCGCTATAAATATCAAAACTATTTACATTACTAACGAATGGTTTTGATATTGTACCAGCCGACAAGTCAAGTTTACGTATATCGCTAGACACCAAAGCATAAAAAACATTACCGCTAGTACCAGAGAAAACAATATCACTAATCGAAACGTCAAATAGGCGAGTTATGTTTTTAGTTGAAGCTACCGACTGAGTATCTAGCACCAACCACTCATCCTTGGCTCCGTAAATATGTCTAATTAGAACATATCGTCCACCATCATCCCATTTATTTATTTGGAAAGTATGCGATATTCCAACAGTAGTCGATTCACTGTATATATTAGTTGGTATTACTAATTTAGTGGTTTTTATAGTATCCGAGCCTAGATCAACCAAGTTAAAAGTGGGGGTATCGGATTTCTCGGCTACTAACATACTATTACCAGTAGGCGAAGCGAGTGTCGCATAAATCGACGAGTAATGAGCCTCTACCTCGACTGGCAATTTCTTAGGTACGAGCAAAGTGTAGTTTAACCATGTTAAAGTACCAGCCTTAATATCAACGGTTTTATGCCAAGTCTCGTAACCATCGCGCCACATCATAATTTCGTGTTTGCCAGCTGGAACTGATGTTTTATTTGGTGTCTTGGAACCGATCACGGCACCGTCGACAGTTACCGTTGCCCCTGACGGCGTTGAGCTAAACTGTAAAAAGGCATATTGTTCTAGATTACCGCCATTAGCGTTGAATCTAAACCCGAGCATAAATAGAACAATCACAGTAACTATACCAACCACCGCTATAGTCATAATAGTATAGACAGCAATTAAATTAATCAGTCGCTTTCGCTTTGATGGTTGGTGATACATAATCGTTGTACTACATTATATCAAGTTGTGCCTATTTTTGTATAAAACCTTGTATATTTAATGAAATATTTCTAAGATATTAGTATTGCTTATGTCATAAAATGGCATAAACTATAAACAAAGGATCTGCGAGAACCAATGAAAAATGAAAAAAATATTGACATGAATAGTCAAGCATATAACCGCGCTGCAGGTTTACCAGTAGACATGCCAACTGCATCCAAAAAGCTAAACGACATCAGGAATATTCATTCCATAGCTCAAAAATCACAAGCCCTATATAATCGAGCCATCCAAAGACCGGCTGTTAATAGTATTTCTAAAATGCGTAGAATTGGTCGTAGTATAGACATCGCGCGCAGCAAGAGCATAGCTCATTTTGCCACTCACCGTACTACAGACACTAAACCAAATAATCAATCCACAATTAATAATAAGCGAATGGATATAGGACCAGTAAAACACCCTTTGGCTGCCCGAGTGGAACAAGTCAGATCAATCGCCAAAAACCAAACCAATAAACCAATCACTAATAAACCCGCCAAAATCATCAAAGAAGAAGCCATAACAGCCGCCCTCAAAAAACCAGCCGAAAAATCTAAAAAAACAAAAAATTTATTCAAGCGTTACCCTAAACTAGTAAATGCGTTTAGTATCGGTTTAATATTGCTAATTACGGTTGGATATTTTGCGTACATTAATATGCCTGCTTTATCGGTTCGCATTGCTAGCGCCCAGGCCAATATCGAAGCCAAATACCCCAGTTATCACCCAGATGGCTACAGTATCAACGGACCCGTATCATATAGTAATGGTCAAGTTGTAATAAATTTTCATGCTAACACCGGCAATAGCCAGTTTTCAATCAAACAAACCAAGAGTTCCTGGGATTCTAGTGCACTAGAAGTCCAGGTCAACAAAGATTCTAACGGTGAGTTCATAACCACCCAAGATGGCGGTTTAACTATATACACGTACAATAACAATGCCGCTTGGATTAACGACGGAATTTTATACAACATAACCGGTAATGCGCCATTATCAATCGGTCAAATCCAAAAAATAGTCACTGGGCTGCTTTAACCAATTCTAGCCGACCCGGTTAGCAACACTTAGCTCGTAACCTGTTATAATAACCATATAATGATGCCCGAAAAGACCCAATCTAAAACCATTCGTACTCGTTTTGCGCCCAGCCCAACTGGCTATATTCACATCGGTAATGTCCGCAGTGCACTGTTTCCATGGTTACTGGCTCGTCAACAAAACGGTAAATTTATCCTACGAATAGAGGATACTGATCAGGCTAGATTTGTCGAAGGTGCCACTGAATTAGTTATAAATACCTTGGGTTGGTTGGGTATTAACTGGGACGAGGGACCAGATATAGGTGGTGATTTCGGCCCATATACTCAAACCGAACGCAAAGATCATTATCTGAAATGGGCTCAAAAACTAATAGACAAAGGCTTGGCTTACGCCGACCCATATACGACCGACGAGGTCGAAGCATTCCGTACCGAGGCTAAAAACAACAAAAAAGCTTTTTTATACCGAGATTACCGTCCAGAAAACCCACCAATTTGGGATGGAACCAAACCTCTGCGATTCAAAGTCCCCGAGATCAAGCGTTATTCATGGCATGATGAAGTCATGGGTGATTTATCAGCCGGACCCGAAGCTCTCGATGATTTTATTTTGATTAAGAGTGACGGACTGCCAACCTATAATTTCGCACACATCGTCGACGATGCCGAAATGGATATCACACATATTATTCGTGGACTCGAATATATCCCTTCAATCCCAAAATATTTATCATTATACGAAGCCCTGGAACTGCAACCGCCAATAATGGCGTGTCTACCCCATATCCTAGCGCCCGACGGCAAGAAAAAGCTAGGCAAGCGCGACGGCGCCAAAAGTGTCGATGAGTATCGCACAGAGGGAATATTGCCCGAAGCTTTAATTAATTTTCTAGCAAGTATGGGGTGGAATGATGGGACTGAACAAGAAATATTCACCGTTAATGAATTAATTGAAAAATTCAGCCTCGACCGAGTTCAACGCAGTGGCGCTCGCTTTGATGAGCAGCGTTTGTTATGGATGAACGGACAATGGATTCGTAAATTGACGATCGATGATCTATTTGAACGAGTTAGAAATTTTTGGCCAGAATCGGCCGAGCAGGCAAGTGACGAATTCAAAAAACAAGTTTTAATATTAGTCCAAGACCGTCTAAAAACCCTAGCCGAACTACCACTATTAACTTCGTATTTCTTTACCGAGCCAATCCCTGATTGGCAAATGATCGACGACAATAAACAACTATCTAAATTGTCGCGCGACGAGATAATATCACTACTAAAAACAGCCAAGTCAGCACTGCTTAATAGCAAATATGATACCGAATCGCTCCAAGCAACACTTAACACATTACTAGAAACTACTGGTCAAAAACCAGGTATACTATTCAGTCTAATTCGTTTCGCGATATCATGGGCGCCGTTCAGTCCAGCACTAAATGACACGATATCGATTATAGGTAGCGATAAAATCCAAGCCAGGCTGCAGCTGGCAATCGACACTGGGTCAAAATAAATCCAAGTTAAAAAGCCACCTAAACGGTGGCTTGTTCTTATAACTTTATTGGTACAGGATCTTTTAATAGTGCTTTGACTACTACGCCAGAAAAGGTCATTAATTGTTCATTAATATAGAACGTAAAACCATCTGAAGTTTTAGGCATTTGTCGTACCATCCACGGATTCTTAATTATATGGGGATAATAGAACTGCTGTATGAGAAAAGATTCGCCCATTTGCCATGGATGAAAATCCTCGCCAGCCAGATCGATATCGCGGTTAGCCATTTTTCTAGCAGCCGATGTTTTGACAAAGTAGGCCTGAGTGGTATCTTCGTCGACATAAGTTTTTAAGCCTAGCGCATTAATCGCATAGTCAGCCGTAAAAGCTACGCACGACATCCAATGAAAACCACCAACTACTAATTCATCAATTCCCCATGGAAGTTGCTTGAACATAAATTTAAAATTCGGTTCGCCATCATAACCTCCGCTAGAAATAAATAGATCATCTGGTTGAGCGGTTACATATTCCGATAAGTTGTCGATGTTAGGGGCGTACTTGTCGTCTGGTTTTCCGTAGAATACCCAAACAATTTTATAACCTTCGCTCCTATATCTGGCATCGATAATTTTGTTGATCCCATAAAGATCATCCGGACCCAAATTCCCGCGGGTCGGATCGAACATAATTGAAAGCTGCCCAGTAACCTCATTAAAGAATTGTTTGATTGGGTACATAAACATAAATACCTTCATCACAGACAACACCTTTCTTCCTCTCTGTATTTTGGATAAGAACATATAGTTTTAGCTATACTTACCTTGATTATAACATAAAATAACATATTTTACAAACAAATCAGCTATATTTAACACCATCAACCTAATTTTCTGCTATAATAACGCTTAAGTTATGAAACTGTTGAAACACCGACAATTATCGTGGTCTCACTTTCGTCAGTGGCTATCAAAACACCGTAAAATAGCCTGGGCTATAGGTGGTGTCGTAATAATTTGCGTTGGTGGTTTAACTGCATTTTTAATCTTGTCCCATAAACCAAACACAGCCACAAAAAAAGTAGCTAATAAAACTATCGTGAAAACCACGCCAAAACCCGAACCAGTCAAATATTACTCACCATTAACCGGCAGCTTAGTTGCTAGCGAAGCCGCAACTCAGCAAACAGTTACAGGCGTTATGATCGAAAATAGTCCTGATGCCAGACCACAATCCGGGCTAAAGGATAGTGGGGTGGTGTTCGAGGCTATCGCCGAAGGCGGCATCACTAGGTTCTTGGTGCTATACCAATCGGAAAAACCACAAATGATCGGACCGGTACGAAGCCTCAGATTATATGATGTCGATTGGCTAGCAGCATTTGGTGCAGGCATCGCCCATGTCGGTGGTAGTGCGGCGGCCCTATCGGAGGTAAGAAATGGTAATTATCATGACTTGGACCAATTTTTTAATCCTGGCAGTTTCTGGCGATCCACTGATCGATGGGCTCCGCATAACGTTTATACCAGTTTCGAAAAGCTAGATGCTTTGAATGCCGCTAAAGGGTATACGACTGCTAATTTTACCGGTTTTAGCCGTGTTGATGGCAAGCCTAGCGCGACACCAAACGCTACCAATATAAATATCGTCATCAGTAGTTACTTATATAACAGCACTTACGCTTACGACAAGGCAACAAATACCTATGCCAGATCTCAGGCGGGTGAAGCGCACCTGGACCGCGAATCAGGTCAAATTACCCCTAGTGTCGTAATCGCCATGCGAGTTGATGAAACGACCGTACTTGAGGATGGATATCGAGAAACCATAAATACTATAGGTAGCGGCAACGCCACTATCTTCCAAAATGGTATAGCCACAAGTGCCGTATGGCATAAATCTAGTAAAACCAGTCAAATTACTTTCACAGATGCAAACGGCCAGAATATACCACTGGTTCGCGGCCAAACTTGGATTGCAGCGGTACCTAACGATGGAGGGGATGTCACATGGCAGTAAAAGAACAAGAAATTAAACCAACTAAATTAGCTAGCCAATTCTGGCCTACGTTTTTCAAGCAAAGATTAATCGTATTAATAACTACGCAAGTATTCTTAATGTCGGCATTCACTTTGATATTGATGCTAGTTTTATCGAAAACATTAACAATTAGTTCACTAATACTCTGGCCAGTTACCATATCACTATTTGCCGTTAGCTTAATACTAAATGTCATAATATTCATATCGACAGCCCGCCCAACTAGAGATCTGATGGCAGCAATCATAACCGTATCCGGTGAAAAATCAGCATTAACGCCACCAAATCCCAACACTAGCGAAAACGAGCGAACTGGTTTTCGCGATGCATTGCAGACAATCTATGAACTATCAACCAAAAAAAGCACTGCAGATGAAGAGGCTAATAAACCACAAATATCCGTCGTAGCCGAAGCACTAGATATGACAACCTGCGGTTTCGTAGCTATGGATAAGAATCGCAAAATTATATACGCCAACAAGGCAGCACCAACTCATATTGATACCGACAGCGCACAGACTCTGGATTTGTTATTTAATGATAAAGACAGCCTAAACACCTGGTTAGACGAGTGTTCTGAGAATTCCGTACACGCCAAACATGTTTGGGTGCGTATACCAGATCGATTACCCAACCAAGAAGGACGTCGCTTTTTCGATGTCATTGCCTCATATCAAAAAGATTCCGCTATCGAAGTTATCTTATGTCTAGTCGATAAAACCGATTCTTATATAACCGAGGAAGAGGACTTGGACTTTATATCATTTGCTGCCCATGAACTACGCGGACCAATTACAGTCATCAAGGGATATATTGATATATTACAAGACGAATTACATGATGTACTACAAAATGATCAGGCCGAATTGTTTAACCGCCTATCAATATCATCCAGCCGCTTATCTGGGTACATAGACAACATATTAAACACCTCACGATATGATCGCAGACACTTAAAAATACGCTTGAACGAAGATACGGTCGCAACGGTTTACGACATCATAAAAGACGATATGCAGCTAAGAGCTAGCGTTCAAAATCGTCTATTATCAGTTAGTATACCGGCGGATCTGCCAACTATCGCCGTTGATCGCGCTAGTATGAGTGAGGTGTTTGGTAATTTAATCGATAACGCCATAAAATACAGTAACGAAGGTGGCGCCATAAATGTAACCGCTAAAACTAACGGTGATTTTGTAGATGTTTCAATCCAAGATCACGGTATAGGTATGCCAGAAAGTGTTGTCAGTCAGTTATTCCAAAAGTTCTATCGATCGCATCGATCACGCGAAACCGTAGCAGGCACGGGTATTGGGCTATATATTAGCAAGGCTATAGTTGAATCACACGGTGGGACCATTAGTGTTCGCAGCCAAGACGGGCGAGGATCAACTTTTACAGTGTCCTTACCAATCTATTCGACAGTTGCAGACAAGCTAAAAACAGGGGATAATAGTAACGAAGGTTTAATTAGCGAAGGCAATGGCTGGATTAAAAACCATTCAATGTTTAGGGGTTAAAAAATGACAGCAAAGACAATTTTATGTATCGAGGATGATCGCTTTATCGGCGAGATGTATGTACGTAGCCTCAAAAAAGCTGGTTATGAAGTCGACTGGATGGTCGATGGTAATGACGGTTTGATCGCCGCCCGTAATAAACAATACGATTTTATTTTACTAGACGTTATGTTGCCAGAACGTCGTGGTACCGAAATACTGGATGCTCTGCGCGGCGGTAAAGAGGACCTAATACCACACACTCACGTAATCATTCTGACTAATTTCGAGCAAGACGACGAATCACGTTCGGCTATGCAAAAACATGCCGATGCCTACCTAATCAAGGCCGAGATCACGCCCAAAAAGCTAATATCCGTAATCCAACACCTCAGTAACGCCTAGACATTACCACTGTTATTTGTTACAGTAATTCGCGAGGTAATGGTCTCATCGTCTAAAGGTTAGGACACCAGGTTCTCATCCTGGCAATCCGGGTGAGACCCGCCACGTCGGCGGGTCGCAAGGCCGGAAGCCGGATGACGAACGTCACCGACTGAGGCGGGGTCGACTGCATTTTCAAAGAAAATGACAGGTGACCAATTCCCTACAAGGAATTAAACCCCAAACAAAGTACAATATACCTATGGTCGTATCGTCTAAAGGTTAGGACACCAGGTTCTCATCCTGGCAATCCGGGTTCAATTCCCGGTACGATCACCAGAATAAAATACTCATCCTAGTGATGGGTATTTTATTTTGGTATTATAATCAACATTTGACATTCCTTCATACTTACGACTAAACTAAAATCAATACATAATCCAAAACAAAAAAGGATAAAAAATGGAAAATCAACCTCACGAATTTCAACAGCCACAGCCAAACCCAGAATCTAGTATTAACCCAAATTTATCGAACGAGTTACCTCCAGCACCCGACCCAACCGAGAGGCACCTTGAACTAGTAGTCGATAATACTACTCCGGAATTAGAGGTTAAAACTGAATTAACTGAAACTCAAAGGCAGAATTTGGAGGTAATGAATTTACTGTCCAAAAAATATCCAAATGCTTTCCTCCGAGATGTCGATTCAAAAAATAGGACTTATTCAATCCTAAAAGAGGATATTAGCGAAGCTATCCCGACCAGCATCATTATTCTATGCAAAGAGGGAACTGTCTATTTATCAAGGATTAGCGGTGATATACGCTCAGATGACGATATATTATCAGGTAACGTTGATATTTCATCCGTTTTCAATCTATTAGAGGCTCCAGATGATGGCAAGCTATTAAAAACCACCCTTAACAAGCTAAAAGGTGGTGCAGATCGAGGAGAAAATACTGGTGACTATACTATCGGCAGTCTTGATTTTAATAAATACGAAGAAAACCAATTAGCTTATATAAAGGATCGCTTCGTAAAAGCCGAGGAATTTCAAAAAAACAGACCAAAAACCGCCGAGGTGATAAACATGGATTCAGCTAAAATAGTAGCTCAGCTGTAATCATTTTCGCTTTATAACAGATTAACTATGTATTGCGCTAGTGGTATATAATAACCTCATGGATAAAAAATTATTAGCTCATGATAAATTTGTAAGAGCCGAAATTGAAAAGTTCGAGAACGAATTAAAAACCACCGGAACTAATCAGGATAGTGAATCAGTACAGAAACGCATTAACAAACTATATAGATATCATTGCCAAGTTGTACGTGATTTCCAGCATGAACGGCTAATCCATCTGATAGTGACTCTTTTCTTCGCTTGTCTATTATTGTTGTCAGTAGCGAGTTTGTTTCTAGTAGCATACAGCTACACACTTTTGAATATTTTAATTTTGATTATTGCAGCTATATTATTAGTCACTGAACTTTTTTATATACGACATTATTACCAACTCGAAAACGGCACTCAAAAATTATACGACTTGTCCGAAAAACTTTACAAATTAAATACGCCCAACCATTAAGTGTCGTTTCGACAGGGCACACTTGTAAAAACCAACCATAATCGTCATAATACCCACTAGGCTACTATAGATAATAGGGGGCAATATTAAACCAGTCACGATAACTATTTTTTGGCATCGCCGTATTTGCGAGATTGCTTTTCTGATATCTATTTTTATAGTCGTAATTTACGTCTGGAACCTACTGATAACCTCGGATATTAATAAATTAATACTTATTAACCTACCAACTGTTATATTGGCTGGGATAACAGCTATAGTCTGTCTAATATCGTACTTTTTATTACCAAAGAAAAACACATTTATCGCTTCGTTGGCTGTCTATTTATTACTAGCAGCCACAATAGCAACGCTAACAATCACAACAGGCGGCGTATCGTCTATCTTTATCGGGTTATGGTCATTGATAGGTTTATTCTCGAGTGTTTTTGGGCTATTCGGTATGATACCGGCAATTTTAACGCCATGTGCATTAATAATCTATCAGCTAACTAATGGCGGATTAACTAGCCCTGAAATAATTACGATAACGCTAAGTAGCGTTTTACCACTAATAGTTGGTTTTGTAATCTGGCGCGGTAACCCAGACAAAATCGAAGCTAGCGACGACAAGACAATTCATGGTAAATCCAGTGAATTAAGCGAAGTTGCTAATAAATCCGAAGTTGTCATTAATGCCATCGGTGATGGTGTAGTCGCCATCGATAACCGCGGAGTAATTCGTTTAATTAATCCTGCCGCTCAAACTATTATAGGCTGGAGCGAAAAAGATGCTTTATCACTAAATTACAAATCCGTATTAAAGCTAACTAACCAAAAAGATGAAGAATTAGATGTTAATAGCGACCCAATCCAGCAAGCTCTGAATAACAATCAACAAACACGCACCAATAATCTGGTCGCAACCACCAACAGTGGTAAAAAACTTATGGTGTCACTAGTTGTTTCGCCTATCGGCGAGAGTGGCTCAGGCGCTATTATCGTCTTTCACGATATAACCAAAGAAAAAGCCGAAGAACGTGAACAAGCCGAATTTATCAGCACAGCCAGCCACGAGATGCGCACACCAGTTGCTTCAATCGAGGGTTATATAGGCCTAGCCCTGAACCCGCAGACCGCACAAATCGACAGTCGAGCTCGCGATTTTATCATGAAGGCCCACGCTTCGGCTGAACACTTAGGCCGACTATTCCAGGATCTATTGGACGTGTCTAAGTCAGAGGACGGACGGCTATCCAATAACCCCAAGGTAGTAAATATAATCACTTTCGTACATGACGTAGTCCAAGGTTTAAAACAAAAAGCCAACGACAAAGGTCTAAAACTAATTTATAAACCAATGCCCGAAAACGCGACCGAAAAGTTCTTAGCACCAGCCTATTATATAAACCTAGATAACGATCATGTCCGAGAAATAGTCAATAATCTAGTTGAAAACGCCATTAAATATACTTTGTTTGGCGACATAACAATCGATGTTGATAGTGATGATGAACATGTAATTATTAGTGTCAAAGATAGTGGTGTCGGTATTCCTGCCGAGGATATGCCTCATTTGTTCCAAAAATTTTATAGAGTCGATAACAAAGATACGCGCGAAATCGGTGGTACGGGGCTAGGATTATACCTATCTAGACGACTAGCCGAGACCATAGGTGGCCGCATCTGGGCTGAGAGTGTTTATACCAAAGGTAGTACGTTTTTCATTGAACTACCCAGAATAAGCAGCCAAGAAGCCAGCCAATTGGCCGAGGAAGAGGCTATAAAAACCCAACAAGAAGCCAACCAAGTAAAAGTACCTATCGCCACAGCAACCGTCAAAGAACAGTCTATGAATGTAATTCAGCAGGTAAGTTCCGTACCCCGCAGCCAAACCCTAACACGAGAACAAATCGCAGCCTATGCCGCCAAGCAACATGCTCTGGCACAACAACATGCCGCCTCCCAAGAAAATAGTTGATGAAATAACATAACGGCAGGAATAATCAACAATAAACATTAGAAGTATGGCATTTTTGATTACACTTAGTTACAATGGGGGTATATATGACAAAAATTATGTTAGTTGAAGATGACAAGAGTCTACGCGAAATCTACGGCGTACGGCTATCAGCAGAGGGCTACGAAATAACATCAGCCGGTGACGGCGAAGAAGCATTAGCAATGGCAGTTAAGGAAAGGCCTGATCTAATACTTAGCGATGTAATGATGCCAAAAATTAGTGGCTTCGACATGTTAGATATATTGCGTACCACCCCAGAAACTAAGGATATAAAAGTTATCATGATGACCGCCCTTAGCAGCGAAGACCAACGTGGCCGTGGTGAATCGCTTGGCGCTAATCGTTATCTAGTTAAATCCCAAGTCGGTATCGAAGATGTCGTTAGAACCGTCCACGAGGTATTAGCTGACAAGCCAGAATTAGCCGCTCCAACAGCTCCGGCTGCTACAGATACGACTTTTAGCGCGCCTATACCTACCGAGGCTCCTCAAGCCGCACCAGCCATGCCACGAACTATGAATATTCCTACACCTCCACCTCGACCAATGCAACAACCAGCAGAACCAGTAGTATTCCAAAATACTAGCACTGTTGCGCCAGTTCCAACCACAACCTTGCCACCTCAGCCAGTACAACCAGCGATGCCACAATTAGCACCGGTGGATTTTGCTCCAAAAGTAGAACCATCACAGATGCCACGCCCAACGGCGCCATTTTCGTCACCAGCTCCAGCATCTCTGGGAGATCGTGTTATCAATCCTCTTCAGTCAGACACTTCAAAACCAGATATTGCTACCCTCATCGACCAGGAATTAGGCGAAATGCCTAATATCCCTCAGCCACCAACTCCGCCTCAGTTCTAATCTAGCGTTATAATCTGTTATACTGAGCAGATGGAATTAAAATCGGATTCGATACGGTTAAACAAATATCTAGCCTTAAATTTAGGCATTTCTCGTCGTGAAGCTGACGATCTAATTGATCAACAAAAGGTCAAAGTCAATAACGAGTTAGTAAAACTCGGAGCTCGTTTCAGCGAAGGCGACATTATTATTGTTAATGACCAAGAGGTCAGTAATACTACAAAATACCAATATTTAGCCTTAAACAAGCCAGTTGGTTATGTTTGTTCACGCAAACAACAGGGTGATAACCCAACTATCTACGAATTATTACCTGAATCATATCATCATCTAAAGCCAGTTGGTCGTCTAGACAGGGATAGCAGTGGATTGATCCTACTAACTAATGATGGTGATTTTGCATACCAGATGACACATCCTAAATTTTTTAAAACCAAGATCTATAATGCTCGTTTGGATAGGGAATTAGCCCCATTACACCAACAGATGATCAGCGATTATGGCATAAAATTAGAGGATGGTCCAAGTAAATTACAGCTTGAGCGCATGAATGAAACTGATCGTAAGAGCTGGATTATAACCATGCATGAAGGGCGTAATCGACAGATCCGTCGCACTTTCGGATCACTGGGATATACTGTCATAAAATTGCATAGAACAAACTTCGGTAATTATTCACTGGGTGATATACAGCCGGGTAAATTTGAAATTGTCAGTATACTATAGACGGTATATTACTAATAAAATATACCTTATTGATTGTTGTTTTTAGCCATAGTGGTTATGCTTGCGCTATAACAAATTTCGTACTATGATATCCTTAATTTCATTTATTAACCCTTGTGACTAATCAATGAAAAGTAACTTAAGAACTAATAAAATACCAAAAACACGCCTTGATTATGTATTATGTTTCGCAATATACTCCCTCGGATTAATAATTTAATCTAACGAAGTATATTGCGAAAAACAATATAAATAAGAGAGGGAAAGTGAAGTGTTGTTTTAATGATTATCAGATCAATTATCATCGAAAAGTGTGACTCTAGTAATGATGGTCATCTTAATCGAAAGGGGTCAAATTCCGTCCACGAACTGACAAAGGGCCTGGTCGACGATATTCGTTTACCGTTGACTAAACAAAAGATTGCCGTTCTCAGCACAAAAAGTGTTGCATCACGGGATGGAGGTACGATCGTGGCATGCAACCTAGTAGGTAGTGATTTCAACGTTTTTGAGGGTGTATTACCGGAATACGAAGATATCGCCACGCTCTCAGCGATGATAAATAAATACGAGGGTCTAGCTGACCTAGTGATCGTCGTAACTGACGATCCACAATTCAGCAGTTACCTCGAAAGTTACCCTCCCAAGTCGCTCCATTTTGATGGTAGCGGTAGGGAATATGCTCCGTACAAGAGAAATAAGGGAAAATTAACACCATCCCACATATTCTCTGGTAGTCATCGTTAAATTATTTTATTAGTTCCAAAGCCCCAAAGCCGACAGGTTGATGCATCGTAATCGATGCGCCCTGTCGGCTATTTTAATTCTAAAAAACATTTAATAATGGTTATGTTCGCAAGCTAGGCCTATCTCTGTTATAATAACCGTTAGTTTATGGCTTCAAAACTTCCTACAGTTGCAATTATTGGTCAAGCGAACGTCGGCAAAAGTTCGCTTTTTAACCGTATGGTACGCTCGCAGCAGGCGATTGTCGCCCGCGAGGCTGGAACAACCCGTGATAACGTCCTAGGGCGTGTCGAGTATAAAAAACATAGTTTTTGGTTAGTAGACACCGCTGGTCTAAAGGATCCATCTGATGACTTTGAGGCCTCAATCCAAGAACAAATAACAGAGGCAGCCGAAGCCGCCGATATTATCCTAGTAGTCGTCGATAGCAGCCAATATTCCAGCGACCAAGATAAATTCGTCGCTAAAAAAGCTCTGCGAAGTAAAAAACCAGTTATATTACTAACCAACAAAGCCGATCTAAAAGACAGCCTGCCAGATGACGAATTTAAGCGCCTGGGTATCAAAGAAATCATCCGTACCAGTGCCGAACATAATTATGGTATTACCGATACTTTGGATGCTATTGTTGGTCTAATCCCTGCCAAAAGTGAATATATCCCAGATGACATTTTGCGAATCGCCCTAATTGGACGACCAAATGTTGGTAAAAGCTATCTATTTAACACGCTAGCTGGTAAACAACAGGCGATTGTCGCCAATATCGCCGGTACAACCCGCGACGTTAACCGCGTATCTGTTCGCTATGGTGCCCGTGACATTGAATTACTCGACACTGCTGGCATGCGAAAACCCGGTAAACAAGAGGTTGGTATCGAGAAGTTCAGCGTATTGCGCACCCTACAAGCCATAGAAGAGTCAGACATCTGTTTCTTACTAATGGATGCTAATGAACTGAATACTCAATTAGACCAACGAATTGCTGGTATTATCGACGAAGCCGGCAAAGGCATGGCAATCGTTGTTACTAAATGGGATAGTGTCGAAGGCAAAGATGCCTATACCCGCGACGAATTAGCCCCAACTATTTCACGAACTTTTGATTTCACGCCTTGGGCACCACTGATTTTTACTAGTAGCGTAACTGGTCAGAATGTTACTAAACTATTCGATCTAGCCCTAGATATCGAAGCCAGGCGAGAACAAAAAACCAGAACCAGAATCTTAAACGACATGCTCCAAAAGAGCGTTCAGGCCCACCCACCAGCTGGTCTAAAAAACACTCACCCTAAACTTCGTTACATAGTCCAGACCGATACCACACCACCATGGTTTGTTATTCACGGGTCTAACCTCAAATTCCTACACTGGAGTTACAAACGCTATTTAGAACGTCAACTTCGCGAAACCTATAATTATACGGGGACCCCGATAAAATTTAGTTTCCGTGACGAAAAACAGATCAAAGCCAACCGCGAAAAAGAGCAGCTCGAACAAACCAAGCTAGCTAAAAAATCAAAAGAGGAATAATGAAAATCATCTTTGCCCAGGGTAATCCCGAACCAGATTATGCGCTATCACGTCATAATGTCGGGTTTTTAGTATTGAATACTATGGCCGAACAATTAAAAGCTAAATGGGCTACTAAACCTAAATTCCACGCCATAATCGCCGAAATCGTCATCGGCGATGAAAAAGTATTATTAGTAAAGCCAGCCACTTATTATAATGAAACCGGAATTTCGATCCGAAAACTCGTCGATTTCTACAAAATAAATCAATCTAGTGATCTGTTAGTTATTCACGATGACCTGGCACTACCATTCGGTACGATTCGCGTTCGTAATCAAGGCAGCGATGCTGGCAATAATGGCATAAAATCTATAAATTCACACATCGAACCGAATTATACCCGCGTTAGGATAGGCATACTAAACGAATCCCATAGTCGGATAAATGATGCCTCGTTCGTATTGTCTAAATTCAAAGCTAACGAACTAGATACATTAAAAGAGTCAGTAATTCCGCAGACTATAGAATTAATAAACAAATTCTATCGTGACGGCCTAGAACCAACCAGCCATAAATTGTTATGAAAAAATGAAAAAGCGCTTCCTTGAAAAAAGAAGCGCTTTGGTTTAAGTCATAAACAGAGCAAAGCTCGATATTTATGTCTTAAAAGGGGGAGGATATTAGCTTACGTCGCGTTTATTAATAGACGCAATATGAGCTGGCTTGGTAGTCTTTCTACGAAATGATTTTAGACCGCCTATGACAATCAGGACAACTCCTAACGCCATTAACCATCCAAAGATCGTATCCAGTGGCGCAAGGCTTTTTATGTTAGGCGTAGTTGCGGTTATTATTACGACTCTCGTAAAAACAACCCTGGCGGCTTGAGTGAATAACACGACCACCATACCTAAGTAGAAAAAACTGGCACCAAACTTTCTCTCGGAAAGTTTCAAGGAATAAAAAATAAAGAATACCAGAGCTAATGCTGATAGAACGATGATATTTATGATATCAAATCCCATCTTAGACACCTCTTCCTATGTAAAATATTCATTGCATAAATGCAACTAATCTGATTGTACCATCTTAGTCAATATTTGTCAATGATAAGCTATTTACTAAACTCATCATAAACCAAGAAAAAACACCCTAGAAAGGGTGTTTAGTGAAAAAATAAATGGAGTAAAACTCGACATTTATATCCTAGAAAAAAAGGTAACTAGATTGGAATTTTAGTTATCCAAAACCGTTAATAAAACGAAAATGAATATAAAAAACCAATACACAGTCATAAAGACCCCTAGGCCAGTAATTAGCGGTGTAGGTATTATGCCAGCCAAATACGATAGCCCAATAATCACGATAAACGATATCGCCAAAAGAGCCAGGTCTAGTTTTGATGCCTTGAATTTCTTTTTAGACTTATTTCTTAAATAACGAATAAAAAGGATAAAGCTAACCACGTACAGGATAGCTACAATAGAGACAACAGCCCACATAGTATTACCTCTTTTCTAATTTCAAGATTCATTGTATAGGATATACAATGAATATAAAGTAACATCATATTCGTAATTTGTCAATAATAGAGCGGGCAAAAAAACACCCACAGCAAGGGTGGGCATCGCTGTGGGTGTATTTTACCCTTTAACCCACCCGAGGGGTAAACGTAACAGATCTCGATTGAATCGCAGATGTTCGCCGGTTAAAGGGGTTAGTATACATGCAATGCTATATAGTCTTAAGAAAGGAGGGTATTCTACCTTAAAACACATTGCATGTAATCTAACATAAGTTAGAATAGGGGGTATAAGGTGCGTTTGGTTAATCTCGCAATGTAACCAATCGAGACTGATATTAGCACGTATTTGACTTAAAGTCAACACTTATTGACATAATCTATATGAAAATCAATGCAATAACACCAGTTAACAATAATTACTTACAGATCATAGGAACTATTGCTAAAAGTCCAAAAAAATTGTATTTTATTGGCAAATTACCTGAAACTAGGCGCTGTACTGTAGCAATAGTTGGCTCACGCAAACCCACTAACTACGGCAGAGAGGTCACATATAAATTAGCCTACGATTTGGCGCGTTATGGAGTAATTATAGTTAGCGGATTAGCGCTGGGTGTTGATGCCATAGCTCACCGCGGCGCACTAGATGCTGGTGGTATAACTCTGGCCGTTTTAGCCAACGGGGTTGACACTATCTATCCCGCTACGAATAGAGGTTTAGCTAGTGATATTCTAAATAATGACGGCGCTATTGTTAGCGAATACTTACCAGGGACCGAAGCCCGTATCTTTAGATTTATAGAACGTAATCGTATAATTAGCGGTCTATCTGATGCGATCATAGTAACCGAAGCAGCTACTAGAAGTGGCGTATTATCAACCGTCATGCACGCCCTCGAGCAGGGTCGTGAGGTTTTCGTTGTACCCGGCAACATCACCAGCCCTCTGTCGGCTGGATGTAATAATCTAATAAAACAAGGTGCGCACCCAATCACGTGTGCTGAAGATGTTTTGGAAATTATTGCCCCAGATCTGCTTAAACCTCAGATTATGTTACCTCTGGGTGATAATCCGACAGAATCAAAAATTATCGAGTTAATGCAATCGGGCATCCGTGATGGTGATGAGTTATACAAATTATCAAAAGTCGAAACAAGCGAATTTATGCAGGCTATAACTATGTTAGAAATATCCGGTACAATCCGTGCGCTAGGCGGCAACCAATGGACTATCAAGTAAAAAATCAGTTTACAAAATAAAACAAATTGCGTAGTATAAGGCATTGTACTCAGCCAACAAGCACAAGTATTACTTTTATGAAGAACTTAGTTATCGTCGAATCTCCAGCCAAAGCCAAAACCATCGAAAAATACCTCGGTGGTGATTTTACGGTGTTGTCCAGTGTTGGTCATATCCGCAACATCATCAAAAAATCCAAAGATAATATTCCACCTATTGATACTAAAAATAACTACAAAACAACCTATGAAGTCGACAGCGAAAAACGAAAAATCATCAGCGGTCTAAAAAAAGCTGTCGCTACCGCTGACACTGTCTGGCTAGCAACCGATGAAGACCGCGAAGGGGAGGCTATTGCCTGGCACTTAGCCGAAGTTCTAAAACTAGATCTAAAAACTACCAAACGTATTGTTTTTCACGAAATTACCAAAAACGCCATCGAAGAAGCAATTAAACACCCACGAACTATTGATATGGATTTAGTCCAGGCTCAGCAGGCTCGTCAAATCCTAGACCGATTGGTTGGTTTTGAATTATCACCAGTCGTTTGGCGTAAAGTCCCTGGTGGCAAATCAGCTGGCCGTGTTCAATCACCAGCAGTCAGGTTGCTAGTAGAGCGCGAACGCGAGATCGAGGCCTTTAATGGATCATTTTCTTTTAAAATAGTTGCTGAATTTACATATAATGGCGAGATAATTAAAGCCGAATTACCTAATAGATTCAATACTGAGGCTGAGGCACAAACTTTCCTAGAGGGTTTAATTAATTCGACGTTTATCGTATCCGACGTAACAACCAGCCCAGCAACTCGCAATCCAGCCGCGCCATTCACGACCAGCACTCTGCAGCAGGATGCCAACAGCCGATTAGGCTTTAGTGCCAGAGCGACGATGTCTAGTGCCCAAAAACTATACCAAGAGGGCAAGATAACCTATATGCGTACTGACTCGGTCAATCTAAGTGGTCAGGCAATCGCCATGGCAACAGATTACATTAAGAGCGCTTTTGGCGAACAATACAGCCAGGTGCGAAAATTCAAAACCAAGAGTGCCAACGCCCAGGAAGCCCACGAAGCTATCCGCCCAACTGATATGTCACGCGAACGTGGCAGTAGTAATGAATATGACCAGAAATTATATGATCTGATCCGCCGTCGAACACTAGCTAGTCAAATGTCACCAGCTAAATTAGAAAAGACAGTTATTACTATAAAAATTACAAAGGAAAGTACATCAAAAGGCGACCTAAAAAATCCATATTTTGAAGCCAAAGGTGAAGTTATCCTATTCGACGGTTTCCTAAAAGTCTACGGTGGCAGTAAAAAGGATGCCGAGATATTACCATCAGTTGCAGTCAATGATATTCTAGCCCTTAAATCGGCTGATGCTAAACAGGTATTCGCTAGACCTCCAGCCAGATACAGCGAAGGTAGTTTAGTTAAAAAATTAGAGGAGTTAGGTATTGGACGTCCGTCAACCTACGCCACTATAATTAACACCGTCCAAGTTCGTGGTTACGCCGAAAAAGGTGAAAATGAAGGCGCTTCACGCGACATCATAACCCTAAATTTAAGTAGTAATTTAGTAAAACGCAAAGTTATTCAGGAAAAAACTGGCTCGGATCGTGGCAAATTAGTACCAACTCCAGCTGGTGAAGTAGTTAGTGATTTCCTATCCAACCATTTTGAACAGATCGTGGATTATGGTTTTACGGCCAAGGTTGAAACTAGCTTCGACAAGATAGCAACTGGCGCCTTGGCCCGCAATACTATGTTGGATGGTTTTTATATTCCATTTCATAAACTAATTGAAAATTCAGGCGGAATTGACCGCAGTACGGTCACAAAGGCCCGCGAAATCGGTATAGATCCCGCCAGTGGCAAGCCAATTCTAGCGCGTTTTGGACGTTTTGGGCCAATGCTGCAACTAGGAAATGGCGACGACAAAGAGGACAAATTACAGTTCGCTCCAATGCCAGCTGGATGTAAAATTGAGACCGTAACACTAGACCAAGCCTTGCATGCGTTCAAATTACCACGCACAGTAGGACAAACTCCTGATGGAGTAACTATCAAGGCTAATATTGGGCGTTTTGGACCTTATATCCAGATAGATAAATTATTCGTCAGCATTAAACCATTCGATCCACACACTATTACACTCGATGAAGCCTTGGAACTATATAATTCCAAACTAAAAGCCGAAATCGAGAAAAATATAGCTGATTTCGGTGATGGCATCAAAATATTAAAGGGACGTTTCGGACCCTATATTACTGATGGGGCAAAAAATGTCAAAATACCAAAGGACACCGAACCAGCCAGTATCACTCACGAGCAAGCTAAACAGATGGTTGCATCCGCTCCAGCTGGAAAAAAACGACCGAGCACAAGTAAAACTCGCAAGACTGTTAAGAAAACTAGGACAGTCAAAACCAAACGCAAGAAGGCATAAACGTCCCACATCATTATTTACATAACATGTCTATTTCATGCTATAATGAGGTAAGTAAATAAATTGCTTGACATTATAAAGATAATATTTTATAATTCAACATAGATCTATAAAAACTATTTGAAAATTGGATAGAACAAGATTGGAGCTATGAATCACATGACCGAAACCGAACAAACCATCAACCTCCAGGCTGGTATAAATGACATATTAAGCATTATTGATCAAGAGCGTGAACGTGAAATTATCACACGCCGCTTTGGTTTATACGACCGCCGCGAAACATTGGAACAGATTGGTGAATTATTAGGTATAACTCGCGAACGCGTGCGACAACTAGAAAAGGCTATTCTAACAAAACTCAAGGCCGCAACCGAAAACGGCAAAGTAGAAATAATCAATAGCCTAGAAAAAACCATTATTCGCGAACTATCGGAAATGGGGCGCATTGCTCGTGTCCAAGATTTAGCTAATCGCCTACTAGGGGAAACTAGTAGCCAATTAGATAGAGCTCGCATATCTTTTATTGCCAATTTAGCCCCAGGGTTAACTGTTATTGAACAGAATGATAACTATTTTAATAGTGTTGGCATCCGTGAATACGGTGATGAAAAGAAAGTTCGCCAAGAAGTCGACATAATCGTCTCAACCATTAAAAAACATGGTGAACCACTGACTATCGAGGAATTACATAACCAGTTATCATACGAGCACCCAAATCATGTTCGCGCGCTAGCTAGTGTTTCAAAACTACTCGCTCATTTGAATGATAATTGGGGCCTAGTAAAATGGCCAACCGTCAATCCAAAAAATATTCGCGACAAAATCTATGTAATCCTTAATGAGAACGGCAAACCTATGCATTTTTCCGAAATTGCCAAATCAATCAAAGGCAGTAGTTTCAAACGTAAAAACGTCACAACTCAGGCAATTCATAACGAACTTATCAAAGATTCACGCTTTGTATTGATCGGTCGTGGTATTTATGCTCTTAGCAGTTGGGGTTTTAGCCGAGGAACAGTATCGGATATTATTGCTAGTGTGTTAAAAGAATCGCCAATTCCGCTTCATCGCGACGAGATCGTCAAACGTGTCCTCAAGAGTCGCCAAGTCAAAGAAACAACTATTTTATTGAACCTACAAAACAAATCTCAATTCAAACGTGTCGCCAAAGCAACCTACGCATTTGATTCAAAAACAAACTAATACATTGCCAAGGCGCATCTCTGGTGAGACAATAAAAGGGTAACATGGGCCTACTATCAACAATTATAGATTTATTATTACAGTGGTATGTATGGATACCAATTGTGTTGATTTTAGTATACCTAACCTGGCGCAACCATAAACGAGCCGCGAGTCACCCCGTAGATATAGAGAGCGACTTGTTAATTCTCGAGATCCCAAAAGCCAACGACAAGAGTGAATTAGCGGCCGAACAGCTTTTTGCTAGTTTACATGGTATTCTGCGCGACAAGAATGAGCTAAAGATAAACAATGGCTTTCAAGAACACCTCGGTTTCGAGATAGCCTCGATTAATGGGCAAATCCGTTTTTATGCTTGGGTACCTAGAGCACTCAGAAGTTTCGTCGAGGGACAGATCTATTCCCAATATCCTAGTGTCCAGATCCGCAAAGCAGACGAAGATTACACTGTACACGAAGACGACCATAGCGTGGCTTATTCCTCTGAAATAACACTGACAGCTAACGAAATGCTGCCGATAAAAACTTTTCAGAATTTCGAAGTCGACCCACTGGCTGGTATTACCGGAGCCTTGGCTAAATTAGAATTTACCAGCGAAGAAGTTTGGATACAGATCCTAGCGCGCCCAATCGAAGATAACTGGCACAAAGATTCCGAACAGTGGGCCAAAGGTATCAAAAAGGGCAAATCAACCCCAGGCATTGCTTGGGTAGCTGAATTTTTAGGAGCACTTTGGCGCCCACCAGAGGCTAATAAAGGCAGTAATGCTCCGAAGGAATTATCTGAACGTGATAGAACCCGAGTTTCCGAAGCCGAAAAAAAAGCTACTAAACTGGGTTACAAAGTTAAAATACGCCTAGTTTACCTGGGTGATAGCACAACCAACGCCCATTTACGCATGCAGGCCATCGTTGGTACTTTTAAACAATTCAATAGCACTAATCTAAATGGTTTCAAGATATCTAACGCTAGTTTCAAAAAAGAGGACCTAGCCCGCTACCATGCGCGAGATTTCAGCGACGAAGGTTTTATATTAAATATCGAAGAGCTAGCTAGTGTTTTTCACTTGCCGCACACTAACGTCGAGACCCCTAACGTCGTCTGGGCTAGTAGTAAAACTGCTGAACCACCATCTAAATTGCCAATAATCACTGGTAATCCAGCAATTGATGAAAATATCAGCGCATTTGGTATGACTAATTTCCGAGGAGTCAATCAACAGTTCGGAATGCTTCGTTCTGATCGTTCTAGGCACGTTTATATTATTGGTCAGACTGGCGCAGGTAAAAGTGGTACATTAGCCCTGTTGGCCCTTAGTGATATATTCCATGGTCACGGTTATGCCATAATTGACCCGCACGGAGATTTTGCAATCGACAATATGCGTTTCATACCAGGTAGTCGTCTGAATGATGTTGTTTATTTTAACCCAGCCGATACGGCTTTCCCGATCGGGTTTAACCCACTCGAAGTTACTGATCAAAACCGACACATGAAACCAAACATCAGTTCGGAAGTTATCGGTGTTTTAAAACGTATGTTCGGTGAATCATGGGGACCACGTTTGGAATATATCCTGCGTTACACGATTTTGGCATTATTGGACCGCCCGGAAACCACTATGCTCGATATCGCTAGAATGCTAACTGACAAGAATTTTCGCAAAGAAACGCTCGAATATTGCAAAGATACAGTTGTCTTGAACTTTTGGAGAATCGAGTTCGTCAGCTGGAACGATAAGTTTGTTGCCGAAGCCGTCTCGCCGGTTCTGAACAAAGTCGGAGCCTTTACCGCTAACCCAATCATCCGAAATATCATCGGACAGCCTAAATCGACCTTTAATATCCGCAAAATAATGGACGAAGGCAAGATATTAATCGTCAACCTATCAAAAGGTCTAATAGGTGAGGACAATGCCGCAATCCTAGGCGCATTCCTAGTAACTAAAATCCAATTAGCTTCGATGAGTCGTAGCGACATCGAACGAGTAGAGGATCGACGTCCTTTCTATCTGTATGTCGATGAGTTTCAAAACTTTGCAACCGATTCATTCGCCACTATTCTGTCCGAGGCTCGTAAATACGGCCTTAACCTAACCGTCGCTAATCAATACATCAGTCAGATGAGCGAAAATGTGCGCGATGCGGTATTCGGTAACGTCGGTACTATGATCTCATTCCGCGTGTCAGCTGACGATGCCCCTATACTCGCCAAGCAGTTCGAGCCTCAATTCGAGCCGAATGATCTGTTACAGATGCATAATCGTAATTTTATTATCAATATGGTGATAAAGGGCGAGAAAGCCCCGGCCTTTAACGCCACTACATTAACCTTGCCAACACCTCAGACTGATAACGCTGGTCGCATAATCGAAAACACTCGTCGTAATTATAGCCGCAGTCGCGACGAAGTCGAACGAGAGATAGCTGCAAATATCGGACTATTGAGTAGTCCCAACCCTCAACAAAGTAGCAATAACCGTCCAACTGCACCACAACAACAGCAGCCAAAGCCTATGAAATGGCCTACAGGCATCCAACCAGTCGGTAGCACTAACAATACCGCTCCAACCCCAGTAGTGCAGCAGACAGCCCCTATTGACCCTATAAATACCACTGAACAGCCCGATAGTTTAGATGTAAGGCCTAAACGTAAACGAAACCGTACCCGCAAGAAAAAAATCAGCACATCTACACCAGAATCCACATCATCAGACGGCGAATTACAAATTAAACATTAGTACAGTGAATCACTTGCCGCTATTGACATTTATGCTTAAATGTAGTATTATTTCACAGCCTTAGTATTTTGCTAAGAGTACTTTTCAAGGAGGCGTCTCTATGAAATTTTTAGAGACCACATTAAACGATATTCCATTGGAATTTCGTGATTACCTCAATAGTGTTGCAGATCGGTCCAAAGGTGAACAGATCCCCGTATATTATCAGCCAATAGGTAGTGAAGATATTTTTTGGATAAAGGATTATGTACTCAAAGATAACTCGGTATTCGAAAGAACGGCACCAACAGGACTATGGAGAGGCGGCGGTGTATTATTGTTAAAAACAAAGAATGGATACGTCACTCTCTTTGATGAACGTTACAATTGGCTAAAAATGCCAGGCGGTGTTGCTAAATTTAGCGAAGGCAATAGCTTACGCGATACAGCAATACGAGAAGCCGTTGTTGAAGAATTAGTAGTTCTCAAATCAGACGAAACCGAAAGGTTAGTGCCAATGAACCTTAGACGAGATGTTGATAGAAATATCAAGAACTGGGATATAACAGTCCAAAATGTCAGGGGATGTGGAACTATAAAAGATGTCGATTATTTTTTTAATCAGAAAAATAAGTGCATGGAATCGGTCATTATATGGGATCTATCTGATGAAAAAACAGACCTAGTAATTCTACACAACGAAGATTGGTTCAGAGGTGGTGATACTGGTTTTGCTACTTTTGTTATCAACAATGATGGTAATATAGTAGGAATCTACGATGGTCGTCATGGCTTTGTAAAATTCCCAATACCAGCCGGAGGAATAACATTGCATGAAACACTAGCAAAAGTAATAGGTGATCTATAAGTGATGTAGTATAGAGATAACGCCCCTAAGGGCACATGTACGCCATGTGTCCTATTTTTTTGTAATGTAGTTAGAACAAATATAGAACATTAATTATGTTATCAAAATCACGATTTGAGATTTACAGGAAATACTATGGGTCGGCCCAAATATCAACATTTTATAATATTTATAATATTTATAAATCAAAAAAATAACAAGGAAATTTATATAGAAACAATTGCAATATGAACGTCGGCAGTAGCAATACATAGACAGGACAGCAGCAGAACGATTGGGCGACAAATCAACAAAAAGCAGACTTATTGTTAATCATGTTTCATACATAGACTTAACGTCGCACAATATATCTTTTACGACACTAGGTATATGTTAGGTAGATGACTAGTAATACCTTTTCAGATGACCCATAAGTAGTGCCATTCCCTTATAATAGGGGGATGGGCATATTGCACTATGTGTATTTATCATCACACCAGTGTTTCTATGATTGATATTATACTAATCACACTATCTAATGACGTAAGCGTACTATCAAGTGTCGCACTATTGTTTATATTACACTAACGATCCGCCATTATTAGAGTTTTCCACAGAAACATTTTATTTTAAAAGAAGCACTACACTATCCTCACTCTACTCCGCATATTTGCTTTTTTGTATTTTTGTATTAAAATATACTTTTTTAAATAATTGCGTAAATAATAAAAACTAGAACAAATATAGAACACTATAAACGTAGCGGGGTGTAGCCCTATTCTATCGTGGAGTTAACGATAAAAAGCCTTGCCGCTGACACGTATATCTATATACTGCGGCGATTGGCTATGGCTAGTAAAATATCGTATTGCCCTAGCCATATCCTCTACTTGCTCCCCTGCTGGCCGATCAATTGATAATTTTACCAGAGAGCTGCTCTCTTTTAGTTTTACTTCTAATTCACGAGTTGTACCAGATGGCAAAATTGCCTGGACGACAGTGTAGCCGCTAGCTCTTGATAAGGATACAACCCGACCTACAAAGCTAAGAAATCGCTTACTAGCAATCGCTGTCGTACCCGTTTGAAGTGATATACCACTATCGTCTACTATCTGAACAGACGGCGCAGAAAAGTAATTTTGTTCGAACGGTATACCTTCTGAATCAACATAGTATTGTTTGTCGTTTATTTTCCAACCGGCCACTGGTGTACGCATAGTAATAACGAAATTAGTCGAACCAACACCCGCAGAGCCCCTAGTAACTATATTTTTAACCTCTGGCAGTTTATTTGACACATAAGCAGTAAGCGATGATTGATCAACCAGAAAGGACAACCGACTGATAGGATTACCGTCTAGATAATCTTGGATGGCTTTTTCATAAGTCAAAGCGTTGATATGTCTAGATATATTAGTATCGGACACACTCACTACGGCTGTAGCAGTAAAATTATTAACCAAAGTCCAAATGAGAATGCTAGCCAGTAATATTATCGAGAAAATACTACCGATCTTGCGACGTTGAATAGTTAAATGATGAACGCGAGTTCTGGTTGATTCTAAATCAGATTTGGCACTAACACTATCTAGACGGTTAGAGGTAGTCCCAGTGAGTGTACGATTACGCCTAAAAACACCCGACGTGGCAACAGCCGGTACACGCGACACATCCCCAGACAACCTACGTTTGGGAATATCAGGTTGTTTTTTATTAAAATTAAACAGACTCATATCACTAATGTTTATTATAGTCTATTTAGCGCTAGAAATTATCATATCAGCAACATCGCGCGCAGCATCTGGGCGAGTAAATTTTGCAAACGATTGTGCCATTTTATTAGATCTATCGGGGTTAGATAGCACATCCTTAATCGCCGATAGTAATATTTTGGGATTAACTATCATTTCTTCCTCATTTATTACAACAGCCGCTTCGGCCTTTTGATAAACCGCTGCATTCTTTAGTTGATGTCCCCCAGTTAATTTAGCGTTAGGTACTAAGATAGTTGGTCTAGCTAAAGCTGCTAATTCCAAAATAGTTGTCGCACCAGCCCTGGCTACTACTACATCAGCAGCCCCTAATAACGTGGCCATATCTTTGGATATAAATGAGTGGAGCTGGAATCTGTCGTTATTTGGTGGAGTTATGGACCTCAGTTCGTCATATCGCCCTGTCCCAGATATCAGCACTAGCGAGCCTAATTTCAATAAATCATCGAGTTCTAGGGCTATAGTATCATTTATGCGCTGAGCCCCTAGCCCACCACCGGTTACAACGATCAATGGATAATCCTGACTGATTCCCCACTGCTTTCTGGCAGCTAGGCGTTCATCATTAGTAAATTCATGGAAATCAGCTGATATTGGGATACCGACATATTTAGACTTGCTAGCTGGATATGGATAATACTCCAGAGGCGCACCGGTGGCGATTTTAGTTGCCCATTTGCTTAGAATTATATTAGTTAAACCTGGGTGAGCATCAGAATCATGAATTACTAACGAAATACGTAAAATCCGTGCCGCAATGCCAACTGGCAAGCAAACATAGCCACCCTTAGTAAATACGACATTCGGTCGCCAGACAATTAGTTTTGCTAAGCTCTGCAAGAAGCCAACACCAACCAGAAAACTATCAAAAATATTATGCAGCACCAGGGATGGCCACAATAACTGGCGCATAACCGACAGATGATGATAACGACGAAGTTTACCAGCAACTATAACCTGAACAGGGATACTCTTGTCGAAATGCCCCATTATTTCACGAGCTTGTTCGGCAAATTTATAATCACACCAAAATCGTATATTAGACCTTGGGTTAGCTTTTTTAATTTCGCGTAAAACCGCTACGACCGGAGTGACGTGACCGCCCGATCCCCCGCCTACTACTAAGATTTTCATAGCTTACCTCCTTTAATTTTGACGAATGAACGGTATAGCGCGACAACTGAAATATTATTCCGAGGGCAGCAGTGATAAATAGCATACTAGTTCCACCAAAACTGAGTAACGGTAAAGTAATACCAGTTAGCGGAAAAATACCAACCATTGATGCTACATTTAGAATAACATGAGAGCCAAACCAACCAAACACGCCCGCTGTTAATAATTTCAATCTAATATCGACTAAATGATCCATAATTTTAAGCAGACGTATCATTAACGCCACGAACAATGCCAATATAGTCATAAGCCCCACAAACCCAAAAGTCTCACCCATGATCGCAAATACCGAATCATTGATTGCCTCTGGCAGATAACCAGTTGCTTGGACACTATTGCCTATACCAACTCCGAACAGTCCACCACTACCAATTGCTAATTTAGCGTGTTCTATCTGATAGCTACTATCATCGCTAGTCGAGGTGTTGTCACCTTTGAGATACGTCATAATACGGTCGACACGATGTGGCGCACTAATTATTAATACTGCTCCGACAACTGCAATTGCAGCTAAAATAAGACCACCGTTTCGTTTATTAATACCGCCCACAAATAACATCGATATGATAATACCAACGAGCGATGCTCCTGTACCTAGATCTTTTTGAATTACGACGATAAATAGCATGGCAATAGCAGTAATTACTGCCAGTGGTATTAACGTTTCGTGGATATCATTTAATTTACCTTGTCTGGCTTTACCACCTAAGAAACCAGCCGTAAATACCAGAATAGCGAACTTTAACATCTCGGCTGGCTGCAGGCTTCCGAAAGCCCCTAGATTAAACCACCGTGTCGCACCCAAAGATTGCTGAGCAATCCCTAGATGTAACCAGCCAGAAACAGCCAATAACGCACAGGCCCCTAGCGCAACCCATAATATCCTACCTGCGTGCTTAGTGATTGAGGTATAAGGCACAAAAGCCATAATAATAAACGTCAACAAAGCCAGTAATAAACTAATCGACTGCTTAACAAAAAAATAAGTATCGCTATAGCTGCTGCCATAGGCATTATTGAGCACATTAGCTCGTTGAGGCCCTATAGCATACATCACAACCAGTCCTAAGAGCATCAATAGCCCCATAAACAAAACAACTAGATAATCAGGACGATGACGACGAACCGATGTCATATCAGCAAACTGAGCTTGCTCGGATATAGTCGCTACGTACCCTTTATTGCTAGTTGCAGACACTTTAAATACTACCCCCGGCCAAGGCTAACAATATACCCATAAAAGCTGCCACAATGGCGATTATCCAAAAACGCATAGTTACCTTTGTCTCTGGCCAACCAGATGCCTCGAGGTGTTGATGAAATGGAGCTGAAATGAATATGCGCTTATGAAATATGCGCTTACTTAGAATTTGTATCAGACTAGAACCAGCTTCGACCACAAAGACTATCCCAATTATCGGTAATAGGAATAATGTATTTGTTAGCATCGCCACTACACCTAGTGAAGTTCCCAGAGCAAAGCTGCCTACATCACCCATAAAAAAGCGCGCTGGATAAACATTAAACCATAAATAACTAAGTAACGCGCCGACTACCGTGAAACAAAACCCAGACAGCATAATTTGGGCCTGAAACAGTGCAATAATACCGAATGCACCAAAACTAATAGCCAGTAAACCACCAGCCAAACCATCCAAACCGTCACTTATATTAACCGCGTTGCTAGTAGCGACCACTGCAAAGGCAAATAGCGGAATAATTGCCATCCCTAATATCCAATCACCAAAGAATGGTATGTGAATCGCCGTAGCACCAAGCTTAGCAAAAAAGAACCAGCCCAAAACTAACCCAATAGCCGTGATCATAACAAACTTTATACCAGAACGTAGCCCGGCAACACCATCACCGTTACCGCGAACATTAATAATATCATCCAATATACCCACAAACCCACCGCAAATAAGCGCGGCTAACGGTAGCCATGTTTGGCCCCTGTTTAGATTGAAAGCGAAAGTTATAACTGTAATGGCAATCACAAATATAATACCCGCCATCGTTGGAATATTGCGCTTGAATTTATCAGCGTGCAATTTATTAAACACCTCTAGTTTTTCGCCAGTAGTACTAGTTGTTCGTTGTTTTTTCCAAAATTTATACCTATAGGCCATAAATGTAAATACTGGGGTCAATAGCATCGCTATCAAAAAAGCACCCATACTTAATGTGAAATTACCGGTTAATTCATGAGTTAAATTGCTGATCGTCTGTTCCATATCTTACCCCTTCGGTTGTATTTCTAAATAATTAAGCATCCAGTTCGATATATCTGTAAATATCGGCAAAGCATCGGTATTACCAGCAAGCGCTTTGTGGTCGCCCGATACCTGTACCATTATGACATACCTGGTTAAATCTTCACTACCACCATAACCTAAATATGTAGCAACTGTTTCGTCGCTAGTATAAGTCCCGTTTTTAATAACCTGCGAAGTACCAGTTTTACCACCAATATAATATCCAGCTGGGTCGACACCAATAAACATGCCTCTAGCTACATGGGTCATGACCCGCATTTGATCAGCTGTTGATTTTGCAATCGGGTTAGATGGCGTGGTTATCTTGTTTTCAATATACTTACCATTTTTATCCACAACACCAGCTAAGACTGTTGGTTTATAATATTTTCCACCATTTACTAGTGAACAAAATGCCGATGCGACTTGTATCATAGTTACATCCAAACCCTGGCCGAATGCCATATTAGAGTACCTAACGGCGTTACCATCGGCAGATTCCGGCGGTATAATTGTACCTTCAGCCTCGCCAGCTACTTCTATACCTGTTAATTGCCCTAATTTAAATCGGTTATAAAAATAATCATACATTGTTTGTCGCGCCTTTAGATTTATACTTTGCCCATCACCCAAACGTTCAGCAACCGTCACAAACCCCGTGTTAAGTGACCAGTTAAGGGCATATTGAAAACTTATAGTCCCAGTATGGCCTAATGCCGCGTTTGATATTGTTCTATCGTCAACTTGGATATGGTCAGTATTAACATAGGTAGCATCAGGCGTGACCACCCCTTTATCGATACCTGTTGCCATCGTGAGCGTCTTCATATCCGAACCTGGTTCATATGGCGCCGAAACAACCCCGTTATTAAAAGCGGCTGCATCCTGAACTTCATTAAATTTAGATGGATCATAAGTCGGCAAATTAGCCATCGCCATTACCCTACCATTACTAGGATTAATGACAATTGCACTACCCCTGGTTGCACCTGTACGTTTTAAACCATCCGCCAAAGCTTGTTCGACACGTGATTGTACATTACTGTCGATACTAAGGACAATATTATCGCCATCGACAGCTGGTTTATTTATATTGTTATTACCAATCGTCAGCGGCACATCACTAACATCAGTTACTGATTGCAATAAACCATCCGTACCAATTAATCGACTATTTAACTCGCTCTCGATACCATAACGACCAGCTCCGCTAAAATCAACAAAACCCAAGGTTTGGGCTGCTAACGATCCTTCGGGGTATACTCGTTGAGATTGTTCTTGGAAACCAATACCCTTGAGATTATTACTCTTTATTTTATCAGCCTGAACCCGTGTTATCCTGGTTGCTAGAATTTGATAGCGGCTATCTTTGTTACTAAGCAAGGCTTTCAGATTAGACCTGGCATTTCCACCAGCGACTTGTCGGATTACATCAATAATTTTATTATCATCATTCGTCGTCTGAGGATCCGCAAACACCGTATATACTGTCTGGTTCATAACGATGGGCACTGGTGTTTGATCGTTCAAGGCATATATAACACCGCGTTTAGCCGGAATAGTTAACCGCTTTATCTGTTCCTGGTTAGCCTTGCCAACATAATAACCATGTTGGATTATCTGTAAATAGAATAATCTAACAACAAAGACAGCCATAATACCGAGTAATATGGCCGCTAAGATTTTGGAACGACTGCCTTTTTGTAATTCTAAGTTCATATAATTTGCTATTGAGCGTATTGAGTCGAAGCTGGTGTTGTCATCGTCGAGGCAACATTGCTGTTTTTGACTGTCTCGAGCGCAGTTAATCGCGCGTTTTCAACCTCTAAATCACTTTTTTGAGAGTTTAATTCCGCAATTTGGCTGTCGACTTTTTGAGTCGCATAATCATAACTCGTTGCACGCGTAGCCTGTGTCAAATATATCAAGCCAAGTACGGTAATCATAAGGGCAATTATAACCGTATGAGTTACAGGGCCAAGTTTGACAGTTGAAGTAAAAGCAACAGTGTTTTGGTTACGAGACCAATTTTGTTGACGTCGACTATTAAAAGTTTGGGTACGTTGATAAGACATTATGGTGGATTTTTTCTGTTTATGTTTATTTTGGTACTCCGCCCACAGAATATGGGCGGAGTTATAAAAATTTTTACTTTACGCGAACAGTCACTACTTGAGCGATGTCTGCGTACTGTACTGATATGTGGACTGGCATGGTGTTTTGCCCTTTCCCGTTTTTGTTTGTTTTATTTTTTCACTGCGACACGTAGCTTACTGCTGCGTGCACGCGGGTTGTGAACATCATCGATACTCCCGACAATTAGCTTTTTGGACAATGGCGACAGTTCAGCTTCGTAGCCGGAATCAAACTGCTCTTTTAGATAGCGTTTGACGATACGGTCTTCGAGGCTGTGAAAGCTAATGATACCAACTCGCCCGCCCGCTTTTAGCAGGCGAGGCAAATTTGGTAACAAGTCTTCGATTTGCCGTAGCTCATCGTTGACTGCAATCCGGAGTGCTTGAAAGGTGCGAGTGGCTGGATGGATTTTTTTCCATTTACCACGATATACATGTTTTATCAGATCGGCGAGTTCGCTCGTTTCAGACAGTGGTCTACTGGCGACGATTGTTTTTGCAATCGTTCTCGATAGCCCAATCGGCTCTTCACCGTATTGGTTAATGATATGCGTTAATTCTTCGGTCGAAGCAGTATTAACCAGCGTTTTAGCGCTCTTTTCCTGACGTCGATCCATACGCATATCTAGCGGACCACTATTTGTAAAAGAAAACCCTCGCTCACTCTGATCGAGTTGTGGTGATGACACCCCCAAATCAATCAGTACCATGTCAAATTTCTGCCCCTCTTTTGCTAGCTGTTTTGCAGCTGTCACAAAATCGGTGTGCATTAGCTTTGCCCCTTTTGCTGATAATGGCGCTAAACGCTCGATGGCGTAATCGTCACGGTCAACTAAGATAGACTCGGCATAATTACCAGTTATAGATAGAATTCTCTCAGCGTGGCCACCATACCCGGCAGTCAGATCGAGATATCTCTCGCCCAACTTTGGATCTAGCAGCCTAACTGTCGATTCTAACAAGACTGGAACATGTAATGGATTGTGTGGTGGATGTTCTTTACTCATTGCCTATCATGATAACATGAACGGCTGTTCGAGATCACCTAACTGGTAGCTATGGCTGTTTGTTTTTGTTGTGTGTTTGTTTTATTTATAAGTGTCCGAATAATTGTCAAAGTGGTTGCCAAAAGCAAATCACAAACTGTAATTATTCGGTTGAGAGACTTATGTGTGAGGTGGAGTTTTTTTGGGAGGTGTGTTTTTTTGAAGAAGGTGCGCGAGTTTTTTAATGTGGTCCCGTAGCCCACTGCCTAACTACCAGATAGTTGATCTCGAGAGTTTTTCTTGTTTTTACGTATGAATTTTTAAAGAGCTACGAAAATTCGGAAGCCTAAACGTCAGCAGTCGGAGGCATAATACGCCAGTATGCGCCAGCTCTGACAGCGACCAGTTCGTGATCAATTCCGGCATAATCTAGCAGGTGCTGCTCGATTGTAACTCGACCTTGTTTTTGGTCAAGTTCAGCCTCAGTCTTGCCACGTCTAAACCGTACGTTCATATCGGCTATTTTCTCATCGAGAATACTGCCATTTAGTGCCGGTTCGACTTCCCTGTCCCAAATTTGTTTCGGGTACAGATGTAAGTACTGGTTGAAACCGCGAGTTAGCACAACACCGCTAGCAAATTCATTCCGAAGTTCGGTTGGTATTGTCAACCGTCGCTTGTCATCAAGCTTTCGTTCGAAATAATCTACGCTTGCCATATTGTTCTTTCTATTTGCGGCTCCGCTTAGGTTATTTTTGATATTAGTGGTGTTTGTTTGTTTTGGTGGTGTTACCCACTTTTTTCCACTGAGTTAACTATACTACCCACCATTACCCACATCAACCCCCATTTTTTATAGTTTTTAATAGTCTAGTCGGCACTTATTCACAGTTTTGTGGATAAGTTCATGAATTAACGGATACAATGCCAAACCTAATGATAATTGTTGTCCTATTTACTACAATAGCTATTTACGTGTATTTATTATGATTTTAGTGACGTTTATTAGTTTGATCATACAAATCTAATAAAACTTTTGCCACTGCATCGGCATCATGACGTATTAATGGGCGTTTTGCCATTAGAATGTCTGATTTACTACGACCAGCCATTTTACCTAGGAAATTACCAGGAATAGCAATGTATGATGCTTTTCTTAACGCTGATCTATCAACTTTTACTAAATAAGCATCTTCCTTTTTATATCTACGGGCTAATTCCTTGGTCGGAATTTGCTCGTTATAAAAAACGTAATCCAAAAAAGACTCACCAACGAAACGCTCGATCTCACCAGCATGGTCACTAACCGTAAAATCCACAGTTTGACCATATTTTGTTACCAGATTCGAAACATAGACACAGATAGCATCGGTTTTTCTAAGAGCCTCAGCAATGCCATCGATTACCAGTAGCGGCCCAAGTGAAGAATACATATCACCAGGAGCAATTACAACTACGTCAGCTTGCTCGATCGCCTTTAGCGCCATAGGGTTAGCTGCTGCCGATGGGGTAAGAGATAATACAGCTCGGCGCGGATCGTGTTTGAAATAATCAGCCACAATTACTCGTTCGCCCTGCAGTATGATACTTGCGCCAGGCCATTCCATCTTTAACCTAACATTATCAAGCGTAGCTGGGATTACCGTCCCACTGACACGTAAAATCTCCGAGGCAGTTTGAATCGCTTCACTAAAATCACCCGTCACCTTTTCTAGAGCTGTGATTAGAATATTACCAAACGAATGCCCACCGAAAGTTCCCTCTTCGAAGCGATAATTGAATAAGTCCCTAACCTTTGGAGAATCACTAAGGGCTACTAGACATTGGCGTACATCACCCGGTGGTAATACGCCCAGTTCGTCGCGTAATACCCCAGTACTACCACCATCATCAGACATATTAACGATAGCAGCCAGCTGTTTAGTGTGCTTTTTCAGAGCCGAGAGTAATGTAAAACTACCAGTACCACCACCTACCACAGCAATTTTGATATCGTTTTTGGCGAAAGGCTCGTTCATTTGTTATCTATTATAACAATATCTTCGCCGAAATGTTTTTGTAGGCGCATAACAACCGAACCCTCATGACGACCAAGTAATTTGCTCAATTCTTTGACGGGCACTCCGTTTTGAAATTTCTCCTTTAATATGGCATCCTGCTGAGCATCCCATGGTTTATAGGCGTTAGGATAGGATTCGCGCATTTTAGCAATCTTGTCAGCCCAACCACTAGCTTTTTTGACTGGTTTTTTTAATAGCTCGGTTTTACGTTTTTCAATATTGCCATCCAAATGCGCAAAGCGTTTTAAGTCCCTAGCGGCTTTATCACGCAAATTTATATCAATAATTTGGGCATCCTCGCTAACCCGCAGCGCCATCTGGTTTATGCCAGATAAATACAAACTGTGCAAATTTTTTACTCGGCTGAGCGCTACATAGCCCATACCTTCAACAAAGGCTTTTCTTAGGTCAATTCGTGCCGAATCTAGTGTCATGCCCTGAGATTTATGAACCGTTATAGCCCATGCTAATCTGAGCGGTATCTGAGTTATACTAGCGCGTTTTTTATCACCATCACGTAATTCCCAAGTATCAGGTGACATAGTTACGACCTTGCCGCTCTTGAATTCGACAACTGGGTATTCCGTACCTGGTTCAAAATCAATCACTACACCTAGACTACCATTGGCGTATTTGCGATCCATGCTGTTTTTGACGGCCATAACAAATGCGTTCTTTTTTAATCTCAGAGTAGCCGGAGCCAGTACGGATCGCTGCAGGGACTCAACATAATTCTTGCTGCCAGTTGTCGTCTGGGTATAGAAAATCTCATCACCTTCCAGTGTTTCTAGTCGTTCATTATTGAGATGATCGACATCAATATTAACAGTGTGGAGTTCGGTTAATGGCTCATCGCCACTAGGTGCAACATCGACTCGTGCTAATAGTTTTTCGGCATGATTACGGCGTAGTTCGCCAGCCCTAAGTGCATTTAGGATATCTAATAATTCCTCATCATCCTGACGATGTTGTTCCTCGAGGTAACAAATGGCTGGGTCGAGTTCTTGCCAAACATTACTATTAACCACAAAACCACCAGCCCGTGAATCACCACGATTGATTGGTGGTAATTGGAAGAAATCACCACTCATTATTAACTGGATGCCGCCGAATGGTTCGTCCTTGCCACGCACTGCACGGCAGACTTCGTCGACCATATCTAAACGATAATCGTGCAACATACTGATCTCGTCGATAATCAATACGTCGGTCTTTTCGATAATTTCCCTGCGACCTTTGGCTATATTATCAACAAAACCAGAATATAACTGATCAGAGACACCAATTCCGCTCCATGAATGGATAGTAGTACCACCTAAGTGGGTGGCAGCCAGACCAGTCGTAGCCGTTACTGATATATGCTTGCCTTCGCTCTTGGCCATTCTGATAAATTGGTTCAACACAAAAGTCTTGCCGGCTCCAGCTGGACCAGTTAGCAACACGCTTTCTCCCGAAAGCATAACCTCGAGCGCCATCCCCTGTTTCATTAATTATAATTATACCTTATTTTGTGCTAAAAATATTCGACTATACGCTGTTTACAAAACCTAAATATCTCCATAAAGGTACAATATTTGTCAGCAAAAACTACTACAAAAACCTCCATATGAAAACCAGGCACTATCGTTAGTGGCCACATGTGTTTTTTAATAATTTCTTTTTCTAGTTTGTTTAGATCAAAATATTTGTTAGCATTACGCAGTGCCGTTCTAGGATGCGTAAACCCATGCCTACCATACGATCTAACCTTGTGCCAATCGTATAAAAACAAATCATGTAACAAACCACCCCTAGCAGCCGAAGAAAAATCCAAATTAAAACGCTTGCAAATAGAATAACTCATATACGAAACATTGAAACTATGGTCCAAACAACTCGTCCCAGCATGCTGCCTGAAATTTTCCATCGACCATATAATCTCGTGACTCGTTAAATCACAGACACAATCCAAATATTCCTCATCATCCGTAGGATTTGGTTTTATATTAAGTTTTGAAGATATTAAACTCGTCATAATAATCTACCTAAAACAGCCCAACTAGCCCCTTGGTGGTTCACCCTCTGGATCATCTAGGAGTTTCTTAGTCTTGACTTCGTAGCGACGACCAGTAATTTCACTAGTTATGTAATCCTCGTTAATCAGATTTACGAACGTATCTAGGTCATTACCATCCATGATAATTATAGCGCCAGTGTCATCGGTCATTAATTCTAATTGCATACCGTCGGCATATTCAACCACTTGCTCCTGGGTAACTGCTCCGATCTCGACTTTTTGGAGTTTATTAACTGTCTTTTTACGTTCACGAACTAATGATTGCAAATCCATACCATCCGGAAAACTTAGTCGGAATTGCTTTTCGATTTCAGCTACTTTTTGGTCAGCTAATGCCTGCTTTTTATAGTCATAATTAAATATTCGTTCAAACTTAGCCTGATTAAACACAAAAATATCACCATCAACAACCAAAACTTGGTTGTCGGATGGCACTTTTAGACCAATCTCCGCCTGAAACGCACCGAATTTACCATTACGAAACTCCCAAGCAGTCGAACCTTTTAGCACCTGCCCCTGTGATATCAATTTGAAAGCATAGAATGGTTTATTCGGAGAATCGCGATGAGTAAAACGAGCCAAAATACCCTTTATGCGCTTAAACTCATGTTCCTGTTCACTGAATTCAACAATATCATTTCGTTGGTGTTCGATTAGATGTAGTAGTGTTTCGAGTCTGCCTACCTTTTCCACGTCAGTTCGTAGTAATACATTATCTTCACCTTCGGATAATTCAAAATCTCGCACCGCCAGCCCAGTACCAGCTCCCATGGTCACAAAATTAATTAGATCGTATAAAAATAATGGTTTTATCTGTGAATTTAACTCGTTATCAAAACTCGTAGAATATGGCGTGTAATGTTTATTAAATAAAAAGAATTCAACATCTAACTCTTTTTTTACTCCATCGATATTGTTTGCCCATAAAAAAATATCAGTTGGCTCGTGCGATTTTTCCATTTTACATTCTCTTTTCGGATTTAAATTTTATGACTTTTAAAAATCGGCGTTATATCAAGAACTTGCCGTTTAGACGTTCTTCTCGGGCCTTGTTAGCCCAATGATCGGCTAATTCGTTATTGATATTACCTACATGTCCACGCACCCAGATAATTTTAACATTCGCCTGTTTATGTAGCCAACAGACTTCCTTGACTAGATCGAGATTCTTGATTTCGCCGCTTTTTTTAGTCCAGCCATTAGCCTCCCAACTAGAACCCCATTTGGTTATAACGTTGACCCAAAACTCGCTATCGCTAAATATTTGACACTCATCATCGTTGGCGTCTTTTAAGGCGGCTATTATAGCTCGCCCTTCCATACGAATATTAGTAGATAGTCCTTCGTGCCCTACAATCGCCAGTTCTTCGTTCCTTATAGCTACAAACCCGCCAGGGCCAGGATTAGGGCTGCAACTACCGTCAGTATAGTAAGTAATCATTATCATCTATGATACTACACAATCTATCCCTACCGACAGGATAAAGTTATTATTACCACAAGCCTATTGATATTAGAAATCGAAAGTGCATAATATAACCATAAGGGTCTTTTAAAGATCCGAGAAAGGATGTTTTATGGCAAAAGGTGCTGACAAAGGCAAAAAAGAAGCTAAAAAACCGAAAAAAGTAGTTAAGAAATAGTTACTATCGCAAACCAGAGAGAAACGCTAAATCTAGCGTTTCTTTTTTGATGATTTGCGTTTTTTTCGAAATAGAATTATTGACATTACCCCTAGATTTATTAGCAATAAATATAATGGATAAACAAAAGCTGTAACTTCCCAGCTGTTAACAACCAGCAACATACAAAGTGCTGCTACTCCGGCTAGGGCAAATTCCAGCCAAGTCTCTTCGTTAGGCCTCCTCCAGGCATGAACTAATGTTGGTACTCCACCGATCAGATCAATTATTATTGTAATAATTACAGCGAATGCCGGCGAATTGAAGATCACTAGTAAAACTACTCCGATCAATGCCCCTAGTAAACAGATTATATCAAGCCACTCAATACTCCTGTCGCCCCCTAATCTCCATCCAAAAACAACAACTGCCATTGGCGCCAACGAAGATAGTAGCAAAAATATAGCTGTCGGATAATGCCCATCTATTAGTGCAGCTATGCAAGCTATGGCCGCTAAAACACTCCAAATAAACCACGATACTACTCTAGGTTTCGTCTTGCCCTTGACCATATCAATAAAATAAGGCAAGAAACAAACCACAGATAATATACTACTTGCTATAACAAGTATTGTGTTAAAATTCATAAACTTATAACTCGCTAATCGAAACTCGTTTTTGTTCGGTAGTGTCGCGGTCGCGAATCGTAACGGTATTATTTTCAAGTGTATCGAAATCAATCACTACGCAATATGGTGTGCCGATCTCGTCCTGACGACGATAGCGTTTACCAATATTACCATTATCATCCCACATAACTGCCCCATGTTTTTGTTTTAATAGACTATAAACTTCACGGGCTTTGGCCACAAGTTCTGGTTTGTTTTTAAGTAGTGGTGATACGGCATATTTAACTGGCGCCAAATGTTCAGGTAATTTCAAATATATGCGTTTTTCGCCATTGACTTCGTCCTCGGTATAGCCCTCAGCTAAAACAGCTAGTATGTTTCGATCTAGCCCAAAAGTAGGTTCGATGACATGTGGAATGAGTTTTTGGTTAGTACCCTTGATAGTATATTCCATATTAACACCACTGTGTTTCATATGATTAGACAAATCAAAATCAGTACGATATGCAACCGCCCCAATTTCTTTGGCGCCGAATTCAAATTCATATTCAAAATCAATCGTACGCTTGCTATAGTGTGCTCGATCTTCGGCTGGTACTTCTAGTTCATGCAACTTATTATCATCGAGACCAATTGCCTTGATCCATTCATGAAACTTTACGCGCCAATACTCAAATTTTTCCTCCCATTCGTCGGGTTTAATAAAATACTCAAATTCCATCAAATCAAATTCGCGGACACGGAAAATAAATTCCCGTGGCGAAATCTCGTTTCGAAAAGCACGTCCAATCTGAGCAATACCAAAAGGCAGATCTGGATAAAAACTATCTAGTATGTTCTTGTAATTAACAAACATAGCCTGAGCATTCTCTGGGCGTAAATAAGCAATAGATTTTTCATCATGGATTGGACCAACATTCGTTTCAAACATCATATTAAAGACACGAACTTTGCTAAGAGTGTTACCGTCGGGACTCTTGATAGACTTCTCGGCAATAATAGTATCCATTTGTTCATAAGTCATAGCTTCGGGATTATCGATCCCATTATCCTCGAGTAAATGATCGGCACGATACCGTTTGTGGTTTTCCATATCTTCAACTAGCGGATCAGCAAAACCAGCACCAGTATGACCACTAGCCTGCCATACTCTTTGATTCATAAGTATCGCCGAATCCAGACCATACATGTCTTCGCGATCTTCGACAAACATTTTCCACCAAAGATTACTAATATTTCGTTTAAGGGCTACTCCGAGTGGGCCGTAATCCCATGTGCCAGCCAAACCACCATAAATTTCACTACCCTGATAAATAAAACCTCGGCGTTTAGCTAGGCTCACGATAGCTTCCATTTTATTATTCTTGTTTTTGTCGTTCATAATTACTAACTATTATACCAGTAATTTGCAATTATATCGCGGCATGTTCACGCGCTACAAATAAACAATCCGCTATAATACTATCAATTCCACCAATCTGAGATAATATTTTTATCGGTCTAGTCGCAATTAAACGAAGTAATTTTATATGCTCTGAAGTCAGTTCACCTCCATCGATAGCTCTCAACCCGCGCTCTGCCACATCATATCGATAAGTATTTCCTGGCAATAAATCATCGCCCGCAATATCATGCCATAAACTAAGTTCGTAGCCCATCAATGCCGCATAACGTAAATAAAACCAAGCCTGGATTAGTTCTAAGCGTATAGAAACTCTATCAATACCAGCCAAAGTTTCGGCCAATAAATCATACCACTCTGCCCCGTCCACCATTTCACTTGCCGTCGATACTAGTTTTATCGCTAGATAAGCGAATTGCATGCGATCGTAATCTTGCATAATATGACTATAAAATTGAATCAATCTGGACGAGGTTAATATACCAATTTCACCCTTGCCTTCAGCGACCACTATTTCGCAAATTGCAAACAATTCAATCCCACCAGCTAGTCTACTTTTTTCACGGCGTGCACCCCTAGCCATTACGCTCATCTTGCCGTCCGGCGTTAATAGTTGCAATATTCGATCGGCCTCGCCATAGTTAGTCCGGCGCAGGACAATAGCCTGTGTCCGACGAGTTTTCATAGTAATACACTCCGCAGAGCCACTAATAAATCAGATGGCAGCATTTTCGTTTTATCTAATATCCGCCTAACGCCATAAGGTTTTAGATCTTCGATCGATAAATCACCAGCTAAATTCGTGCAGATTATTACTGGTATATCGCCGGTATCACTATATGACTGCAGTTCATGTAGTAGAGCGAACGCCGTGCTACCAGTTAATAAAACATCTAATATAATCGCAGACGGATGAATATCATCGACTAATTGTATAGCGGCAATAGCGTGGGAAGCGATAGTGACGTCATAGCCCTGGCTATTTAACGAACGTTTATATTGTTCAGCAAGCCATTCATCGTCATCAACTATTAGAATCGGTGTCTTTTTCATAATAAACTTAATTGCCAAGATGCTTGCAGATCAACATAAAATGTCGCACCATCACGATGTCTAATCACGCCAATTTTACCGTTCATAGCATCGGCAAATTGACCAGCAATATATAGCCCCAAACCGCTACTGTTCGGCCGAGCATGAATAGTAGTTGGTGCATATGCTAATTTGCCACGTAATAATTTCAAAGCATTAATAGGCATAGCTGGACCGTAATCTCGCACACCTAAACGAATGGTTTTGCCTGAATTAATCGATCCAACTTTAATTTCTATGGTCGTGTTAATATCTGTATAGTTCAGAGCGTTATCACTAAAATTCATAATGATTCGTCGTAATAAATCACGATTAGCCACCAGCAATAACGGGTGTTTTCGTGATGCCACCCGAACATTACGACCATGCGCTGCAAACAGTGGCTCTAGTTCGTGTATGATATCTTCGCAAAGTTGCTGAGGGTTGATTGGTTCTAACGTGAATAGCGCCTCAGAAAGCCTAATAGAACGAGTTAGGTCGTTAGTTAAGCGCAGAGCTCGCTCACTAGTCAGGCTAATCTGTCGAAGCATCCTTTTTTGCTCATCATCAGACAAACCGCCATCTTCGAGCATTAATGCCAGTTGTCGCATTAACGCTAGCGGTGATTTCAATTCATGAGCGGCAGTAACTAGCGAAGGTAGACCATCATTTAGTGGCCCAACCAAAAATTTCTCGTGCTCCCCTCGCGTTGCACTCATATAACATTAATTGTAGCACGCTAAACAGGTGTATTTCGATTATTGGTTGAACTTGATTGTAGTAATTATAGTATCGAAATCTGCTTTGAATGTGTCAGCATCAGTCCGAATCGTCAAAGTTTTGTCACGAATCTTGAATATAACCGCAGATCCACGAATATCATCACTAAATTTACCATCCAAACGAGTACCGACTACTCCACCTACTGTCACGCTACTAGATTTTAATTCACCTTTTTTAACCAGGGAATCATAACTAGTAATTGCCGTATCGTAATCTCTTTGTTCGATCGTTACACGAAGTGCGAATTGTTGCGTAGAACTAACTGGCGGCACGGTTATTGGGTTTAGATATGCTTCGTAAGTGTCGCCATCACTGGCATCCTTATTGATATACACACTCCAGGTCTTTGGATAATCGAAAGTTACTCGTCCATAGTCATCAGGGCCAACAAATTGACGATTTGGTTCTTTTTCGCGCTGTGCAAATTTAGTCTCATCAGAATCAGCCTGAGTTTTCTTGGCCGAGGCGACCGCACTGCTGACTTTAATATCAACATTGTTTTTCTGATCGTTATAGTTTACGAATGACCAAACCGCTAACCCAGCCAGAATAGCCACCGCCACAATCAGACTAATTGTAGCCACCATCCAACTATTACTAAAGCCGTCTTCGTGCGATTTTTTCATCTGTTTCATAACGTTATTATACTTGTGCTTGATCTGACTGTAAATGGCAGAACTGTTTTTAACCTTCGTTATCAAATTTCTGTTTAACTATTTGGATTTCATTCTTGAGTGATAATAGGTCTTTTTCAATATCAGCAGCTAATTTCTCGGCTTGTTTAAATTTATCAAGCGCCGCCTCAAGTGTGAAATCATCACTATCGAACCATTCAACCATTTTAGTTAATTCAATTGTTTTATCACTTATAGATTTATTTATTGACGACATTTTTTACCTCTGCATTAATTATAACTTTATTTGTTTCTACCTCAATAACCGATCCAGCAATTACAGTACCCCTAACTAAGGCGTAGCCTCTCGCTAACACTACGTTAGGATCTAATTGCATTAATACACCCCTAAGGTTAGCTAATTTCTGTGCCTGGTCATTAACGGCTATATTTATTGAATCCAACATTTTAATCAGCAGATTATCGATTGATTGTTTCTGTTGATTAATTAGTTGCGATATTCGTGGTAAAAGCGAATTAACGCGGGAATACGCTGCACGAATTATCTCGGCTTTGTCTGGGACCAAAATTTGGGCAGCATTACTAGGGGTCACAGCCCTGACGTCTGCCACTAAATCAGCTAGACTTTCGTCGGTTTCATGACCAATACCCGTGAGCGTTGGTACACGACTGCTAGCAATTGCTCTTACTAGTGGTTCGTCATTGAAAACCGCCAAATCATCGGCGCTACCACCACCACGGATAATTACAATCACTTCTGGCAAGTTTTCTTGTTGATTGAAATAATTTATAGCCCTAATTATCTGATCTGGTGCATTAGTTCCCTGAACCTGCACATTCGCAACATCAATCAATACTCCACCCCACCGATCATTCAGGATTTTTATAAAATCCGCATAACCAGCCGCCTGAGTGCTACTAATAACCGCAATATGTTTCGGTATGGTTGGCAACTGCCTTTTACGATCAAATGCGAATAAGCCTTCGCTATCTAGTTTAGATTTCAAGAGCTCAAAGCTCTTTTTCAAAGCACCCTCGCCACTCGGTCGAACCGATTTAACTGTTAAACTAAACTTACCCCACTGAGTTAGTTTTGGAATAGCCGAAACGACCACCTTCATACCATCCTGTATAGGCACACGTAATTGCCAAACCGTCATAAAACAGCCAATACTACTACTATTACCATCCTTGATGTCAAAGAAAACGAATTTATCATGGTTTACCTTAAAGCTAGCAACCTCGCCTTCGATTTCGACACTTTGATAAGCATATTCCAGCGTTTGATTAACAACCGCTATAAAATCACTAACACTAAAAACAGGGTTAGTTTTTAGCTTTTCCATATTTATTCAATGTTAGTTGATAAAATACAAAACCAAATAAGATAGTGCCTACTAGCAGTAATGCGCGCGCCAATAACGTACCAGCAATAGCTACGTCTGGCGCTATTCCAGCCGAAGCCAAGAACGCCACCATGACAGCCTCATAAACACCAGTTCCGCCTAAAGTACCAGAGAAAACACTAACAATTGATGATAGCCCAAATGCTATAAACAACGTCGCTGGATTAACCCAAGAGCCCAATGCCAAGAACGCAATCAGAACTAAACCAACATCCAAAACATGAACCAATATAGCCCATAGTAGTGGCTTGATTAATATTTTTTTCTCACGACGTATTTCGAGGTAATCTTGATGAAGTTCACCAAAGAAGTTTTCTATAACTTCTAATTTCATAACCTGTCGCTTTTTGCCTCGTGTGAATTTAAAAACAACTCTATTAACCGTATTAGTTAGCCAACCTGCAAACTTGGTCAGTCGACCACGATTGCCGATAATATAGATCATCAAAATAATCCCAATAATCACCGCTACGACCAACACCGCGCTAATTATAACTATAAACTTATTGATTTTTTGGTCAAAGAACAAGAATAGGACCGCTAGCACCAACATCACTACAAAACTAACAAATGATAATGAAAAGCGAACTATCTGAGCCATAGTTGCCCTACCAGCACTAACTCCGTGACGGCTCAAAACCCAGCCTAAGTATGAAAAACCAGCCGCACCACCGCTAGGTAGTATATGATTTACGAAATTAAGTTCCAACGCCATACGAGCCATTTGCCAGCGCGATGTATCCTTTAAATTTCCCCGTGATCGCAAGTATGAAAAAATTATTTCGCCAACAGCATAATAACTAAAAATCTGGATAGGCACCATAATAGCCAAAATAAACAGGTTAGCATCACCCATTACTCCCCATGCCCTTACAATCTCTTTCCAACCAAAAAAGACTACCAGAGCCAGCAAGAAAACCGTTATAACATTTAACCAAGTACGAAATTTCATAACTCACATAATTATAGCACCTAAAAACGCCGCTACCACGTATAATAGAGTTATGTATATAACAATGTTAGGCAGACAGCCAGCAATCGGTATTGCTGAACTAGAAATGGTGTTCGGCGGCAACAATGTGACTGTGATTTCATCTCAATTCGCCATAGTTGACTGTGATTTTTTTGATGTCCAGAAATTCGGCGGAGTTCCTAAAGCTGGCAAGATCATAGCTGAATTACCAGGTAACAATTGGTTTCAGATTAGCCAGAAAATAGTTAAACATTACACAGACCAATGGTCGACCTTTGACGGAAAGATCACCCTAGGAATCAGTGCCTACGGCCCCAACATTAATGCCCGTGAAGTTCAAAAAACAGGAATTATATTAAAACAAAAATTAAAAAAGACTGGCGTTAGTTTACGTCTAATACCTAATACCGAGCCAGCCCTCAGTAGTGCCACTAGTCACCACAACAAACTAGGCCTTAGCCAAAATAAAGTCGAAATAATAGTCGCCGTAGCAAATAACGGTAAAACTATCATAGCTGAGAGCACAGGTTCGCAAAATATTACCGCCTACGCCAACCGCGACCAAGAACGACCAAAGCGCGATGCTTTCGTGGGTATGCTACCACCAAAGTTAGCTCAAATCATGCTAAATCTAGCAGTCGGCGGATATAGCAAAATACCCAACGAAACTCCATGTTCAAGCGAACAGCCTTTGGTAATTCTGGACCCATTTTGTGGCACAGGTGTTATATTGCAAGAAGCTTTACTGATGGGATATTCAGCCTATGGCACTGACCTATCGGAAAAAATGATACGATATAGCCGCGACAATCTAAATTGGCTTGCCGATAAATACCATGCTCAATTTGACTGGTATTTACACGAAGGTGATGCTTTGAACGCAAAATGGCGTCAGCCAATTGATGCAGTAGTTAGCGAATCATACCTAGGACAACCATTTAGCGCCCCGCCATCCCCCGCTAAATTAGTCGAAGTTCGAGATAACTGTAATCATATTATCACTGAATTTCTAAGAAACTTGGGCAGCCAGATTATACCGGGTACTCCGCTATGTATCGCCGTCCCAGCCTGGCGCGACAAAACCGGGCAATTCACCCACCTACCACTAATAGCGACAATTGCTCGCTTGGGCTATAAACCACACGAATTTACTAACATATCACAAAACGATCTATTGTATTATCGTGCCGACCAAATCGTTGCTCGTGAATTACTAGTACTAACTAGGATGTAACTCTTGACGTTATCCTCTGTTTTTGTTACAATCGATTAGATTTTGTTATAAAAGTTCAAGGAGTTTTCCATGTCACACGTTAAAGCAGGCGGAACATCAAAGAATAATCGCAATAACGCCGGTCAAAGACTTGGTGTTAAACGATTTGGTGGTCAAAAAGTTCGCACTGGCGAAGTTTTAGTACGCCAAACCGGCTCAACTAAAATTTCAGGTCCCGGTACGTTTATCAGCCGTGATTTTACTATTCATGCTGCTATTGACGGTATCGTTAGCTTTAGTAAAGTTCGCAAGAGCCGCTTTACTGGCAAAACTACACCTCGCACTCAAGTAGTAGTTCAATAATAAAAACAGTTGAATATAAAATAATAGCGCCGAATCCGGCGCTATTATTTTATGTTACTAAACTGTCCTAATTTTCTTGCGGGGTATCAAGCATACCTAGGTGGTATTTAACACGCTCAACAACATCACCGATTACAACCTGTGATTTAACTAGATAATCGTCAACACCTAATGATTCAGCGCGTTCTTTGTCCTTAGGCTGACTGAGAGCAGTTAACATGATAATGCGAACATTAGCTGTTTCCGTAGTATTACGCAGAATATCCAAAACATCAAAACCACTAATTTTTGGCATCATAGCATCTAGCAATATCAAGTCTGGTTTGAAATCCAGGGCTGCCGACAAAGCCTGCTCGCCATTATCAACTTCACGTATCTCGAAGCCTTCCATTTCCAGGCGAGATTTATAAACCCCAGATAGTGCGGCGTCATCTTCTACAAGTAAAATTTTCTTTTTAGTATCCATATTAATCCTATACTACTACATTACAGCACAATAACACAAGCGCTATAATCCTAGCAGCTTCTTAGCTGCATCGAATTGGGGGTCAACGCCATTATCAAAGTCAGTTTGAGTTAAACCAGCAGCAACATCCGGGCTTATGCCCTGTTTATTAATATTTTTGCCATTTGGTGTATACCAACGAGCAATCGTCACTTTTAATTGAGCCCCGCCAGTCAGCGACAACAACTGTTGAACACTCCCCTTGCCAAAAGTCTTTTCACCAACTAGTTTAGCTGCGCTATGATCTTGCAAAGCTCCTGCGACAATTTCGCTAGCGCTAGCACTATTGCCATTAACTAACACGGCTGTCGGTATTCCGGATAGAATCGCATCATTGCCAGTTGTTAATGTATCTTTTATTTTACCGTCAACTCTCTCAGTAACTACAACTTGGTTATTTAGCCACAATCCAGCCACGTCCTTGGCAGCATCAACATAACCACCGCCATTATTACGTAGATCTAATATAACCGCTTTGACGGATTGCTTTTTAAAGTCCTGAGCAGCAATTCTAGCTAAATTGCCAGTTTCAGTGTCAAATCTAGTAATTGTCATCGTACCAACGCCATCAGCTACACTACTAGTAACGCTAGGATTGTTTATTATCGCTCTGGTTATTGTGTAATCTTTGACTTCACTACCTCTTTGTATGGTTAGTTTAACCGTCGTGCCTTTGTCGCCACGAATAGAGCTGACGGCTTTGTCGACAGTCCAACCACTAGTTGATTGGTCATTAATATCTAACACTACGTCATTAGCCGCCAAACCGGCTGTTTTTGCTGGGTTATTATCTAACACTTTCAGAACAGTTATTTTATTATTTTTAAGACCAATCTCGGCACCTATACCGCCGCCAATATTACCAGACAAGCTATTATTAAAGCTAATCGATTCAGTTGGATTCATATAAACGGTATAGACATCGCCTGCAGCTGCTACTAGGCCATTATTAGCCCCTTGAATTAGTTTCGACACATCCAGTTTGCCATCATAGTTAGCCGCCAATGAATTATAGGTTTGTTGCAGGGAGCTAAAATCTATACTGCCCGAATGCGCCTTGTACCCAAAAACTGGGCCAATAGCTGCTTCTATCTGATAATGGTACATACCAGCAACATAACCCAGTGCCGCCGTGACTGCGATAATGATAAACGAAAAACTAGATACCAGAGGTTTTTTTGCTCGTCGATGTTTGACCGCATGTTCAGTAACTTTGGTTGTTCCCTCTGTCATTTTTCCCCTACTCCGAAACGATTTTTTCTATTATCGTACAATTATAGCGCACTAACCTTAAGTTACGCCATAAATCTTGTGCTTTTTATAAAGATTATCTAGATTGGAACCGTAGGAATATAACACCGGAGGTTTTAATATCCATAGTGCTGTATTCTCCAGTGCCATAGAAGTTATATTGACTGACATGTACCCAGCCATTACTGACAGACTCAACTATCATTAAGTGGCCAATCGGTGAAAAATCACCCATCATAGGTAATACGACAGCATCACCTGGTTGCGGGTTATAAACTCTATATGCGCCACTATACCTAACGGCACTGTCAGGCCACTCGTAAGCATTACCAGAGCCATTAAAACTACCGACATACTTGCCAAATCGGCTAGACAAAGCCCAGGCGGCATAGCTCACACATTCCCGATTATATAGTGCCCACGGATCAGAATAACTGTCTTGCTCGCCGCAATAAGGATATCCATCAGAACCACATGGTGAATTACCACTCCAGTTAGAGTATTGAAAACTACCGACAACACCAGAATTGCCACCACCACTATTTAATAAACTCTGATAATAAGCCCGCTGTCTGGCGGCGATATTAGTTAGTTCTTGCCTACTATTACTGACTAGTTGCTGGTAAGCAGCCTCTTGCCCTTTGGTTTGATCTAGTAGACTCTGCTGCTGTTCTTGGTTGGCTACTAAACCAGCTTTTTGAGCTTTTTGCTTTTCGAGAACTGATTCGACGTCAGCCTTTTGCTTGTCGAGTTGTGACTTTAGATTCTTGATCGTGCTAATAGTCGAGGCTAGCTGATCACGAACGGATGCGCTATATTCCTGTTTATCCAAATAATCGCTAATATTTTTACTGCTAGCCAACATTTCAATTGGGGTAATCCGATCATCAACATACATATTAGCGATAACCGTGCCTAGCGCATCCCGGTTATTTTTGATTTGTTTTTCAGTGTCAGTAATTTTAGCTACTAACTGGTCATACTTAACCTGACTAATATTAATTTGAGCCTGAATAATAGCCGATTGGTTTTGTAATTCTGCAATAGCTGCCTGCAATGTCTTAGCCTGGGCAGACAATTGCGCTGCGGCGGCATTATAAGCATCGATATTCTGCTGAAGCGTACTGATTTGGTCGTCATACTGATCAGCATGAGCTATTTGAACCATTTGTATCGGCGTAATAACCGCCATTAATAAACTAATGAAAACCAACACCGATTTAGTGGCTATAGAGGTTGAAGCTGGTTTGGTGCTACGCAGTTTCATACTATGCTGATATTACCATAATCATAATAAACATTAAACCCATACGACAGCTACAGCTTTAGATACCTACGAGTTGCTAGCACTGATGAGACTACGCCGATCAACGCGCCGATCGCAATCATACTAACTACTACAATAGCTATATCGTGTGTCATTAAATTAATAGTTGGTTGTACTGATATTTGGTAACTAGCCAGAGTCGCGGATGATTTATATAATCCGAATAAACCAACACTGGTTGCTATTAATGCCGCAATAAAACCATATATGACAGCCTCGATTAAAAACGGTCCACGGATAAATGACTGGTTAGCGCCGATCAATTTCATCATTTGGATTTCTTCTTTACGATTAAATATCGCCATTCTGATAGTATTGAATATTATAAGCGCCGATATTATAACAAACACCAGACCCGCAGCTATACCAACCTTTTGCGCGAAATTAACCGCTCGGCCAATTGATTGAATAGTATTACGTCGCTCGCCAGCAAATGATGGTTTATAATCGGGGCTAATATTTTGTTTTAGTAGTGTGTCGGTACTAACGAAGTGTTCTAACTGAGTAGTATTATTTATATCACTGACTACTACTCTGATAGTAGCTGGAGTTTTATTAGTTGCCTCATTAATAGCGGCAATAACGCTAGAATCACCACTGTTAGCCTGAGCAACTTGTTCACGAGCCTTAGCTGCATTTATATAAGTCACAGAACGAACCGACGATAATTTTTTGAGTTCAACTATTAAATCATTGCCTACTTTGTCGGTTGTATCAGTTTTTAGATATATCGACATATCGACTTTGTTACGCAAATCACCGACAGTATCGGTCAAAATATTCTGCGCCACAAAAGTTGTAAATATAATTAGTAATGTAATCGTCATCACCGCAGTTGCCGCCACCGACAACCATGAATTTCTAAGAAAACTATCCAAACCATATTTTATTACGCGAGCGAACGTCAATAGTCGACGACGAAAATGTTTTTGGTTGGAAACTACTTTGGAGTCAACTTTTTTCTTGGCGCTCATTGTCTGTAACTCCCGATTGCTTGGTCACCAGTAATAGTGCCATGGTCAAGTGTAATCACGCGACGTTTTAATTTATCGACTATTTCAGCATTATGTGTAGTCAACAGAACTGTCGTGCCATATTTATTGATCTTTTCGAGTAACCTAATAATATCCCAACTATGTTTAGGATCTAGATTTCCGGTAGGTTCATCGGCGATTAGGATTTTAGGTTGGCGAACCACCGCCCTAGCGATAGCCACACGTTGGCGCTCACCACCCGATAATTGGTGAGGAAATTGTTTTTCTTTGCCGGTTAAACCAACCAACTCGATAACTTTAGGCACAGTACTGCGTATTTCGCGGCGTGTCATACCCGCAATCTCGAGTGCAAAAGCAATATTTTCGAATACCGTGCGTTGCGGTAATAATTTGAAATCCTGAAAAACAACTCCAATTTTACGCCTAAGGAGAGGGATATTATTATCCTTTAGTGTGTCGTAGTCAATTCCACCAACTACAATCTTGCCGCTGGTTGGTTTTTCTTCGCGGGTTAATAATTTAAATAATGTCGATTTACCAGCACCACTAGTACCAACCAAAATAACAAATTCGCGTGGTTCTATGAATAAACTAACGCGGTCAATTGCCGGTTTCGCATCCTTACCGTAGGATTTAGTGACTCGATCAAGTAATATCATTCCTGATCAATTATAGCATAAGTATTTCAAGTTTTAAGATCATTAAACAATTTTAATTTACTGGGCATGCCCCAGATTTAACCTGCATATTGCTATCTGAACTATCAATCGAATAAATTAATGTCGGGTAATTAGCGCTGACGGCTTGGATACAAAAACTCTTACCGTCCGCCCTACCACCACCGCTAAGAGTAACGCCATTACTAGGCGTAAATGTCGAAGGAATCGTTAATGGATAACTATTACTAAACGTGCGTGCGCTTTCCATAGCGGTTGATATGCCGTTTAAATCATTACTCAGCTGAGTAAAAGTCGTAGATTGTTTCCAGCCACTGTAGCTTATGACAGCAATAGTAGAAATGATACCAATAATACAAATCACTACTATTAGTTCAAGCAGGCTATAACCGTTTATGTTTTTACGCATGTGGCAATCGTAACAAAGCCTAGAGATAATGTAAATATTTCAAACTGTTACGCGATCTGATCTTGTTCTAAAAAAGCTTCGATAAAACCATCAATCTTGCCATCTAGAACAGACTGAACATCGCGATCTTCGTATTTAGTTCGGGCATCTTTGACCATAGTATATGGTTGCATAACATAATTTCTAATTTGCGATCCCCAATTAGCCGACTCGCCCGCTTGTAAATCAGTAATACTAGCAGCCCGCTGTTCTAGCTGTAATTGTATTAACTTTGAGCGTAATATTTTCATAGCCATTTCACGATTTTGTAATTGCGAACGTTCGTTTTGGATCGCCACAACAATTCCAGTCGGTATGTGCGTAATTCGCACCGCACTGTCGGTCGTATTAACTGATTGACCGCCATGTCCACCAGCACGATATACATCAACTTTTATATCACCGGGGTCGATCTGAACTTCATCTGGCGTATCAATTTGCGGTAAAACTTCGACTAACGCAAAACTAGTTTGACGTAAATTGTCACTATTAAATGGACTTAGCCTCACTAACCTATGAACGCCATGCTCGCTACGTAATTTTCCATAAGCATATGGTCCAGAAACCTCAATTACACTCGATTTAATCCCCGCCTCTTCGGCCACAGATCGTTCAATGATACTAGTTTGCATACTAGATTTATCAGCCCAGCGCAAATACATACGTTCTAATATTTCCGTCCAATCCTGAGCATCAGTTCCACCTACCCCTGCACTTAACCGTATAATAGCATTATGATCATCGTATTTACCACGAAACAATAGGTCCTTACGCATCCTCGAGAAATCATCTTCTAGAGCACTCACTTCTTTCTCGAATTCAGGCAGTAAACTTTCGTCGCCTAATTTTATAAATTCAATCATATCAGCCACTTGCGCTCGCAAAGTGACCCATGGATCAACAATGCCAGATAACGCCGACAGCTGCGTGTGTTTTGATTGAGCTTCGGTCGGATTATTCCAAACGTCAGGTTGGGCTAGCTGTTGCTCTAAAATAGCCACGTTTTCTTGTTTTTCGGTAATATTCAACCTAGAAAAAGCCGTGTCAATCTGTGCTAGTATGCCAGAAAGGCGCTTAGTAATAGGTTGCATAAATTATTTTGAATTAGGTCCAAGCGCCTTTACGGCGGCTTGGAACTGGTTGCCTCTATCAACATAATTTTTGAATAAACCAAAACTGGCGCTGGCTGGGCTGAGTAGGACCGTGCCGCCAGATTGCGCCAAAGAGCTCGCCCGATTAACCACTATATTCATAGTCGGATTATCGATTATTTCATAATCAGAGAAACCAACCGCCTGACAAGCTTGGGCTATTTTGCCCGCCTCGTCACCGATCAAAATCGCCCTAACATCATGTTTAGTTAATTCCAAAGCCAAATCAGAGAAATCCGAACCCTTCGATGAACCGCCCAAGATAATAACCTTGGGGCCACTAAGTGCCCTTAGCGCCGCAATAGCCGAGCTAGGAGTGGTTGCAATACTGTCATCATAATATTTAACACCGTCAATTTCACTCACGAACTGCAAGCGATGAGGCAAGCCAGTAAACGCATATAAACCCTCCTGAATTACAGAAGTATCATTAATAAACGGCCAAATCGCATCAATAGCTGCACAGGCATTATCTAGATTATGTTGACCAATTAAATGCAATACATTGACCGAACAGATACGGTTATCACCATAACAGAAATAACCATCCGAAACATGAGCCTTGGTAGCATCTGGATAACCGACCAGGGTTGCCCTGGATTGTTTGGCAATATTCTGCGCATATAGATTCGATTGATTATAGATCAGGATATCGTTAGGGGTTTGATATTTAGTTATATTAGCCTTGGCAGCGACATATTCCGCCATATCGATATGAACGTCTAGATGTTCTTGCTCAATAAATAGAATAACGGCAATATGAGGTGATTTTTCCAAATCCCATAATTGAAAACTAGATAGTTCATAAACTACAATATCATCAGGTTTGATATCAGCTATGACATCTAATGGCGGCAATCCGATATTACCAACTAACCAAACTTTTTTACCTGCCTGTTTTAATATACTGGTTATTAAGCTAGCGGTCGTGCCCTTACCCTTACTGCCAGTAACGCCGATAATTTGGGCTGGACAATTAGCGAAAAATTCATTAGCAGCCGACCAGATTTTGCCGTTGGTTTTTATTTTTCGTGGTGCTAGACCAGCAGTTCTGATTACTAAATCAAAATCCTGTAATTTTTTAAAAACATCATCGCCAATAGTAATAGCTGATCCAGATGGGATATCGCGCTCTGGTTGTTTTTGGTCGACAATCGTTAATTGATTATTTTTATCGGCAGCCCAATAGCGATAATTAGATTCGCCCTCTAGCCCATATCCTGCAATAGCGATTTTCATATTACCTATTCTAACGTGGTTCGAATAATGTTGCCACTTTATTGTTCAAATCAACCAGTTCCTGGCGATCGCCACTACTGACAGCGGCTAGAACCCATTTATCCTCATTAATAAAACTGCGAGCCGTAGTAACCATACGATCTAGATTTACGTTCTTAATCATATCAGGCACGCGATCATAATCTTTGATGAAGCCGTCGGCAAAATACCGACCCGTATAAAAACCACTAATCTGCGAGACTGTTTGCGCCCCCATTTGATAGCGACCTAGAGCGAATGATTTAGCGGCTTTTACCTCTTCCTCGCTTATTTTACCGTCCAGTACATTACCAAGTTCGCGAGTAATAATATCAAACAATTCACTTGCCGATTCGTGGTTAACTTGACCAGTTATATCCCAACTACTATCATAAAAACCAGCATCAGCATAGGCATTAATATTATACGCTAGCCCTTTTTGTCGGGCTGCACCAAAAATACGTGAGTGCATAGTACCAGTTAATAAATGATTCAGATAATGCATAGCATCTAGCTCTTCGTCACTTAATTCTTTTGGTATTACCATAAACAAACCAAAAGTCAGGTTAGTAGCATCCTTGCGACGAATTATAGTTGGGTTGGCTTTGACTAATTCATCCTTTGGAACTTCGAAACGCTCACCTGGTGCTAATTTAAAATCTTCGAGTTGTTGTTTTATCTCGCCCTTACGGCCTTTTAGTTTGCCGGCAATTACAAATCGCAGGTTCTTGGTCGTATGGGTACGACGATGATGTTCACGAACATCAGCCAACGTTACGGCACTAATAGTTGGCAATGACTGACGATAAGTTAGTACGTCCTCTCCTAACAATTGTTGAACTCTCGGCCATAAAATACGTTGATGATCATTCAGATAATTAGTTAGTTCGCTACGAACATTACCTTTTTCGGCATCAAGTTCGGATTCATTAAATTTAGGCTGACAAATAGCCAGTTTTTGCAAATCCAGAATGCGATCCCATTCGAAATCAGCACAGTCGGCTTCGTAGACCATCGATAAATCGCTAGTATAGGCGTTACGATACGCACCGTTTTTAGTGAACTCAAATTCGAATTCAGACTCACTTTTAAAACGTGCGTTAGCTCCAAAAGCCATATGCTCCATAATATGAGCAACCTGCTCGATATCCTTGGATTTCGCATAGCGATTGCCAGCCCTAAAATGAAACTGCATACTCATCGTTGTCGCATCCGGTACGTCAATCAACAGCCCGCGAGCTCCATTTTTTAATCGTATTTCTTCAACACTATGCTTCATATACCGACACTTCCTGCCACCCCGTTATTTTCGATTTTTTTTGCGATTCTGACGTTCTGATTTCTTTTTCCTGCGAACGTTATTCTTTTTATGACCAGCGCTGTTTAGCGTAGGTGCTTTCTTGATACGAAAATCATTATCACGATTTTCCTCACCGTCGGTTACTTCATTAACACCTTTTTCGACAGCACTTTCTGCCAAACGCGTTAACTCAGTCTCATATTCTTCATTAGTTTTAGCAATAACGTCAGTTTTATGAACATGCATAACTGCACGCAAGACTTCGTCACGTAGGGTTGCTTGTAAACTATCGAATAATTTTTGTGATTCACTGCGGTATTCCACCAAAGGATCACGCTGCCCTACGCTACGCCAATGTATACCTTCGCGCAAATGTTGCATATTCTCGAGGTGCTGCATCCATAAAGTATCTAACACCTGCAGATAAACCTCGCGCTCAATTTTACGGACAATTTCAGCCTCTAGTTCCGCTTCTTTGGCTTTGTATAGGATATCAACTTCTTTACAGGCTAGCTCGAATCGGGCTTTGTCGTTTTTTTCTAAACCAATTAATTTAATTTTGTCGGTCGACATTGGAAACATTGTTTCGAATTCTTCGACAAAGTTCTTGTTATTTTTAGCAGGCACATCCGTGAGTTCACGTAGTTTAGATTCTATCAAAGCTTTGATCTCGGGTTTGATATCGCCGCCTTCTAATATCTTGCGACGAACAGTGTATACAACTCGACGATGACGATTAATTACGTTGTCATATTGAACAACATTTTTGCGCGTATCGAAATTAAAACCTTCAACTCGTTTCTGGGCTGATTCCAATGTTTTTGAAACCGCCTTGTTTTGAATTGGCATATCATCAGGAACACCCAAACGGTCCATTAGGCTAGCAATACGCTCACCTTGGAATATACGCATCAAGTCATCTTCGGTCGATACATAGAATTGTGTCTCACCTGGATCACCCTGGCGACCACCACGACCACGTAGCTGGTTATCGATGCGGCGCGATTCATGGCGCTCGGAACCAATCACGACTAATCCGCCCAATTCCTTGACCCCATCGCCTAGTTTAATATCAGTACCACGACCAGCAATATTAGTAGCTAATGTAATCGCACCTTTTTCACCAGCCTTTTCGATAATCGCAGCTTCGCGCTCGTTATTTTTAGCGTTGAGTATTTCATAAGGAACACCCGCACTATCCAACCATGAAGCAATTAATTCATTCTTGGAAATCGAAGCCGAACCAACCAGCACTGGACGACCTTTGGTGTGATACTCGGAAATCGCATCAGCCACAGCCTTTAATTTCGCTTTTTCGGTTTTAAAAATTAGATCTGGTTTGTCAGTTCTAATTAGTGGACGATTTGATGGGATCTGTATAACATCCAGACTATAGATTTGTTGGAATTCTTCGGCCTCAGTAAACGCCGTACCAGTCATACCAGACAGCTTTTTATATAAACGGAAATAATTCTGGAAAGAAATAGTCGCCAGGGTCATACTTTCCTGCAGCACCGGCACGCCCTCTTTGGCTTCGATAGCCTGATGTAAACCTTCGTTATAGCGACGACCTTGCATCAAACGTCCCGTAAATTCATCAACAATAATAACTTCGCCGTCCTTGGTTACGACATAGTCTTTGTCACGTTTAAATAATGTCTGCGCCCTAAGCGCCTGATCCATGTGATACACCGAACGCACATAATCTGGACTGTATAGATTCTTGATGCCAAGCATTTTCTGAATTCTCTCGGTACCCTCATCGCTGAGCGAAACGGTACGATGTTTTTCATCCATGATGTAATCTTCGGGTGCTAATTTGGCAGCAATTTTCGCAAATTGATAATAACTGTCAGGATTTTCGGCAGCTGGCGCGCTGATAATTAACGGCGTTCTAGCTTCATCGATCAAAATACTATCGACCTCATCCACAATCGCAAAATTAAGTTCGCGTTGGCGTAGTAGGTCAACCTCATTAACCATGTTATCGCGTAAATAATCAAATCCGAATTCGTTATTAGTGCCATAAGTGATATCCGCCGCATACGCTTCTTTGCGCGTAACTGGTCGCAGATGTTTCATACGAGCATCATCATGATTCTCGTTATCAAATTCTGGGTCATATAAAAATGAGGCTTCGTTAATAATAACGCCAGTCGACATACCTAGAAAATGATATACCCCACCCATCCAGCTAGCATCGCGTTGCGCCAAATAATCGTTGACCGTCACGACATGTACGCCTTTGCCTTCGAGTGCGTTTAAATAGACAGGTAGAGTCGCAACTAAGGTTTTACCTTCACCGGTTTTCATCTCGGCCACATTTCCCTCATGTAGGGCCATACCACCAATTAATTGGACATCGAAATGTCGCATACCTAGCACTCGATCGCTAGCTTCACGAACCAGCGCAAAAGCATCCGGCATAATATCATCAATAGTTGTGCCTTTTTTGCGCAATTTTTGTTTCAAAATATCGGTCTGTTTTCTAAGCTCTGGTTTAGATAACTTTTTATACTTATCCGAAAGCGCATTGATGGATGCGACCTTTTTTTGAAGACCTTTTAATAAACGTACCTGCGGATCACCGAAAATCTTGGTCAGAACCTTACTAGTACTCGCCATAACTAAAAACCGTTGCTCCTATCCCCCACAATAAAGTTCTAAATAAAATACTGCGACTCATTATAATGCCAAGATAGTAATTAGACAAGAAACAATCACTATAATTCACGTTTGAAGCTGCGTTTAAAACGACCCATAATGCCACGGTTGGCAATGTGTTTAATTTTAGTTTGTTTATACGAACGTAATTGCGAGATTATTTTAGTTTGTACTATATCAAAAGCCGCCAACATATTACTGGTTGAATCGCTAGCGTTAATGATCTCGCCGGGTATTTTCATAATGATCTCGACTTCATACTTATTGCCGTGATCGTGATTAACCTGCTCTAATTTAACTTCAACAAATGCACTTTTGCGCGCATGGCTAGTTAAATAACGGTTTAAGCGCCCAACTTTTTTTGTAACATATTTTCGTGTTGCTTCGTCAATCTCGTAATTAATACCGGTAATTTTTACTGATGTAGTCATATTGCCCTCCTATTCACTTATTAGTCGGTTAGTTCTATTATATCAGTAATGGATGGCGACTAGGATTTTATCTGCAAATAAAAAAGGACCCGTTGATGCAGGGTCCAGTGTGAGATAAATCTCGCAGCTCAATTTAAATCCCATAGAGCTATGGTAGGTAGATATATTAGTCTTTTACTAAGGTGTAGCATAGATGGGATTCCAAATCGGGATCAATATTCACATACAAATACATAAAGTTATTAGATGGTACCGGAGTCCTCAAAGCGCAAGATACAAAATAACCGTCCTCGGTCTTTTTAAGGCCTTTAGGATTAATCATTTCTAGTGTCGCACCATCTATCGGAGCAACCAAAAATATAGATGCCAACGATAGACCGATGAATGGTGAGTCTGACGATTCGTCAAATTCACGTTCCATCCAGTCACCAAAAGAAATTTTAAGATCACCATTATACTTCATCACATTTTGAATATGATATTTAATATTCTGTACAGCCCACTGAATTGCAAGGTCTTGTCTATTGCTAGTGGTAGATGGTCTTATAAACTTGATATTACCCATTAGATTCGCACATCCTCTCTTACTCAAGAGTTGGAATTATCCTCTCGGACACTCTCGAGCGTACAGTCAGTGACTAATAATATCTCTCGTTATATCAAAGTGCTAACCAGATGATATTATCAATCTCTGATCTGAATAGCTATATGATACCATACATAGATAATAATGTCAATAGGAGCCTCTTTTACAAGGCCCCTATTCGACAATTAACAGATTATTATAAAACCGTTTTACCAGCCAAGTATGGTTGCAGTACAACTGGTATATTTACCTTGCCATCGACAGTTTGATTATTTTCAATAATCGCAATCATGATACGTCCAAGCGCAAAAGCCGTAGCATCATTAGTATGGACTAGCTCTAAATTACCAGATTCACGCTTTACGCGGGTATTTAAACGACGAGACTGATAGTCGGTCATATAATCAGCCGTGTGTGTTTCACGATACTTATCCTGCCCTGGTAGCCAAGTTTCCATATCGATACCCCTAGCGTTTGGCTTGCCAATATCAAACGTACATTTTTGGATAACCTGATAAGGCAATTTTAATTGCTGTAATAAATATTCCTGAATCGCAACAAACAATAAATGTTCATTCAAGCTATCGTCAGCAGTCGTGAAACTCTCCATTTCCAATTTATCAAATTGGTGCATTCGTAAAATGCCTTCCATGTCTTTACCATAAGTACCAGCTTCACGCCTGAAACTGGTAGCATATCCCAAATAGCGGATTGGCAGCTGTGCTTCGTCAAAAGCTTCATCGGCGTGCATACTACCCAGCACATGCTCGGCACTGCCCTGCAACCATAAATCATCACCCTCTAGCTTGTATCGATCTTCGCTTGGCTCTAAACGATCCATAGCATCATACATTTCAGTTCTAATCATCAAAGGTGGCAAAATCGGAATAAACGCTTTAGTCGAAACATCTAGACCTGCACCTTTAGCGATTTTAGCAATCTCGGTATCGTCACTAAGCGTGTTAATCACGAATTGAACAATCGCCATCTGTAATTTGACCATATCGCCTTTTATATAAGCAAACCGACTGCCAGTAACCTTGGCGGCACGTTCCTTGTCTAACCAGCCACGCTCGGTAGCGATTTCGGAATGGTTTCGTGGGGTAAAATCAAATTTCGGTAAATCACCAACCTTTTTTACGACGACGTTCTCGTCTTCGCTAGCACCAATCGGCACATCAGCCATCGCCATATTTGGTACTTTTTTTAGTGCAGTTGTATAATTAACATCAATATCCTTAAACTGAGCCTCAACTTCAGCAATTTGATCCTTAATAACCTTACCCTCGGCGATCATTTGATCAGTCGGACGGCTGCCCTTTGCTTGTGATACATTCTCGTTACGTTTTGTTCGCAACTCTTCTACTTTTGATTGTAGATCGCGGCGCTTAGAATCTAGCTCTAACAGCGAACTGATATCAATATCACAGCCCTTGTTAATAGCATTTTTTTGTACTTCCTCTGCGTGCTCGCGAATAAAACGTATATCTAACATATACCCATCATATCAGATTAACTGATCAGTTTCAAAAAATGTCTAACTCTATTCAGTTCGTAGTGCTTCGATCGGATCAAGTTTAGCGGCTTTGCGAGCCGGTAAAATACCAGATAACACAGACACTAATACTAACCCAATAATAACGATAGCTATGTTCATTGGAGTAAATATAATCAGCCTGATATCACCAATATCTAGAGCTTTACTGATAATTGGGTTGGCCACAGTACCGCCGATTATAGCTAGCCCACTACCGATCGCACCGCCCAAAAAGCCAATCCAGGCTGCTTCTAGTTTAAATAATCTACCGACATCTCGACGTCTCATACCCAGGGCTTTCATTAAACCGATTTGCTGTGTTCGCTCTAGCACACTAATGTATTGCGTGTTAATTATCCCAAATACCGAAGTTATTATCGCCAACATTCCAAACCCTAACAGAATCCCTTGCAAGACGTTGATGAAAGTGTTAATCGCTCCCAGGACATCGGCCGCTGTCTCTGCTTTGTAGCCCAACCCAATTAATTTATCTTTGACCGATTGAGCTTTGTCAGCACTAGTTACTTGAACTGCAGCCAATATAAATAAACCGTAACTGCGAGTGCCTTTGTTAATATAATCATATAAAGTTTTGGCTGAGGAATTTGATATCAACAACGAACTCTGAGCACGAAAAGCTAGGCCAGATTTACTACTAACAGCCTTGACCCTAAAAGTAACTGTTTTATTTTCTGGCGTAGCAGCCGATAATTTATCAATCACGATATCAACAGTTTTACCGATCACATCCTGATTATTTTTAAACCCAAGCGCCGAAACATAATCCTCGGTCAAGATGATTTCATCATCAGCCAGATCACCACTCGTAGACCCCGCAGCATAAGTCAACGTAACACTCGGGCTAAATGTACTAATCGAAGCTATGTATTTATCATGCCCAGTCCGAGTAATATATTTTATCTGCGGATTGTAATTAGGTGAAACCGAAACGACATCTTTAACTTTTTGAATGGCATCAATATCACTTTGTGACAACGGTTCTGTCGAAAACAGCGCAGTCGAAACAGCTGAACTGGTTTCGGAATATTTCAAAGGGCCTTGCTGCTGTTTCAGAGGCGCTTTGGTTACACTAAGTTCTTTTACGTCGGTATTAGCACTGACGATTTGATCGGTATAAGCTCGGCCGCCTACACCAGCTGCCAAAGATAATGTTATCGTGAATGCACCTACGCCAATCGCTAAACTAGTCAATAACGTGCGTGCTTTGGCTTGTTTTAGGCTGCGTGCCGCACGCAGAGCCACATCTCGAATCCTCATTTATTTATCCCCCTTTATAGATTCGATCTTTCCATCCTTGATGTGAATTTGGATGTCGCACCTATTAGCTAAATCAGCATCGTGCGTTACGACGATTAATGTGACATTATTTTTCTTGTTATAGCTAAATAGCAAATCCTCAACTACCCCACCCGTTACGCTATCTAAATTACCAGTCGGCTCATCAGCAAACAAAATTTTGGGGTTATTTACGATCGCTCGAGCCACCGCTAAACGCTGCTTTTGACCACCAGAGAGTTCGCGCGCTCGTGATTTTTTCTTGTCGATTAATTCTACCGCCATCAAGGCCGCTTCGATTTTCGATCTACGCCTAGACGGTGCTACACCAGCAATCTCGAGCGGCAAACTAACATTGTCATAGCAACTTTCATTGGCTTGAACAAAAAAGCTCTGAAAAATAAAGCTCATAGTAGTTGAACGAAACTTATCAATATCTTTTTGTTTCAAGGCTAAGATATTTTTACCATCAATAATTATTTCGCCAGTTTCCGGACGATCAAGCCCGCTCATAGCATGCATAAGTGTTGATTTACCGCTGCCGGATTTACCCAATATCGCCACACTAGCACCATCGGGAATTACGAAGCTAACATCGCTCAGCGCCACAAAAGCACTGTCTTTTTTACCATACGTTTTAGTAATTCGTTTAACTTCAATCATCTATTAATGATACCATAAACGGATTACTCGCCCGTTAGGCAATTAGGCAATTAAGCACTTAGCCTATTTTGATATCAGAATATATTTCGCGTGTCGTGCTATCGATTTCGGCGCGAAGTTGTGGGAAAGGTACACCTTCACGAGCAGTTACGCCTTCGAATATCCAGAAAACACGCTCACTGTAACCCCAGCCACAGGCTGGTGGCATACCGTATTCTAGCATCTCGACAAAATCAATATCCAGCATCATAGCCTCGTCATCGCCTGCTTCGCGCATTTTTTGCTGCTCAACAAAGCGATTCAACTGATCAACTGGGTCATTCAATTCCGAGAACCCATTACCTAACTCGCTCCCAGCGATAACTGGTTGAAAACGCTGCACCGTTCGATCATCATTAGGGTTGCTTTTAGCGAGAGGGCTAATAAATTTCGGCGTATTAATTAGCCAAACAGGCCCAGCGACATCTTTGCGAATATTCTTCCAAAGTTTATCAATACCACGAGCACGGTTTTCGGTCTGTTGGACTTCGAGTTTATTATCAATCAATGCTTTTTTAACGTCGTCGAGTGAACTATCGTAAACATCAATATTATAGCGATCTTTGATAACTGTCGCATAATCCCAAACTTCCCAATCACCACCCATATCAATATCCTGATCATTAATATGAAATTTCAGCGTTCCAAATGTCTGCTCTAGGACGTATTTATACATTTCTTCCATGAATCTCATACCGTCTTGCCAGTTGGCATACGCTTGGTACCACTCCATCGCAATATGCTCCGGTAGATGTTCATCGCTGTAATTTTCGTTTCTAAAACGTGGACCAACGTCATAGACTTTTTCGTAACCAGCGCCCAGCAAACGCTTTAATGGTAATTCGTGGCTAATACGCAAATAAAAATCCTGATCCAGTGAGTCCATATGTGTCACGAATGGGTTGGCATCCGCCCCACCAGTAGTATGTTCTAGAACCGGTATGTTAATTTCGATAAATCCATGCTGATTAAGAAAATCGCGTGTTGCCTGCCAGAATTTACTGCGTCTAACAAATCGATCACGCACGCTTTGATTTATATTCATATCAATATAACGGCGACGCAAACGCTCTTCTTTGTTAGTAAATCCGTCAATCACACTAGGCATCGGCCGAAGTGATTTTGTTAGTATTCGCAAATCAGTTACTTCGACTGAAGTTTCGTTAGTTTTGCTTTTTACTACTTTACCAGTCGCCTCAATGAAATCGCCTGTGTCCAGTAGCGGTAGCTCTGCAATACCAATTCGGTTATTGCTAGCATCCAGCGGCAATACAACATCAGCATAAAGCACTAATTGAATCTTGCCACTAAAATCCCTAATAACCACAAAGGCTAATTTGCCAAATTTACGAATACTAATAATTCGCCCGACGACCTTGACGGTCTGGCCATTCAGACTATCGAATTGATCGGTAATATCAGCTAGGTTATGTGACCGATTAGACTCCGCTGGATAAGGATTAATACCTAAATCTCGTAAAGCCTTAAGTTTGCGCAGTCGCTCATCGCGAAAATCTTTTAGTGTTGCCATAATATCCTAAATTATAACATAACCCACCTCTACAAAGATGGGCTGTAGTATTTAATGTTTAAAAATTTTATGAAATTTTTAAAATTTCGTAAGTAACGCTACCCTTGATGGTTGTAATGTCAATTTTGTCACCACTCTTTTTACCCATCAGGGCTACGCCGATTGGCGATTCATTGCTGATTTTACCCTCTAACGGATCTGCCTCGACAGGGCCAACGATAGCATAAGTAACGTGTTTTTTACCAACTTTTAATTCAACTTCGCTACCTAAAGTTACTTTCGAAGAATCAGTGCTTTTTATGATATCGGCATTAGTTATGATATCTTCGATTCCAGCAATACGAGTCTCGATTAGACCCTGTTCTTCGCGCGCAACATCATATTCAGCATTTTCGCTAAGATCACCGAAATCTCGAGCCTCGGCAATTTTATCAGCTATGTGACCGCGACGACCTATCAGTTCATTTAGCTCTTTTTCTAGCTCTTTTTTACCGTTTAGGGTGATTTTGAACTTTTTTTTCATACGTGTTTCAATTCCCTTGCATCTATAGTGCTTATTATATCATTACGTACGCTACATATAGCGTAAATCTTGTACATTTTTCTACAATTAGCTCAGTTTATCAAGCAGTTGATCATGTGTCAACAGGCTTTTTTGCCCGTCACTTCGCACTACGAACTCATAAACCTCATCAGCCATCATACGATCACTCACAGTAACACGATACGGTATACCCATCAGCTCACTATCAGCGAATTTCTGTCCTGGACGGACATCACGATCATCATAAAGCACCTCAATATTTCGTTTTTTTAACTCTTCGTATAATTCATCAGCGCATTCCATGGACGATTCACCACCGATTTGTACTAAGTAAACCCTATATGGTGCTATATTTTCTGGCCAAACAAGCCCTTTTTCATCCGAGAACAACTCGGCAATCAAACCCATAATTCGACTCGGCCCAATACCGTAGCTACCCATAAACACAGGCTTTGACGTGCCATCTTCGTCGGTATATTTTAGATCAAAGGCATCCGAGAATTTATTACCAAGCGTGAATATATTACCAACTTCAACGGCTTTTTTCTCGACAAGTTCCTCTTTTTTAATACCTAGATCTGCTAGCACTTCGTCATTATAAACTTCTTCGTTGATAGCGATTCGCTTGCCTTCGTGGACGTATATTGTGTCTTCGCCGACATCACTAATCGTTTGGAATTCATGGCTATATTTCGAAAAACTACCACCACTAGCGAACGTTTTATAGGTTATATCACCTATTCCGAAACGATTATATACTTTTTCATAAGCCTTACTAATCTTTTCATAAAAGACATCATGCTCGTTACGATCACGGCTAAAACTATACAAATCCTTCATCCAAAATTCACGCCCACGCATTAACCCGCTCTTACTTCGTAACTCATTGCGGAATTTTATTTGAAATTGGTACGGATAAGCTGGCAAATCCTTGTAGCTGTGAATAAAATCTTTCATTAGCTTAGTTAATGGTTCTTCGTGAGTCGGCGCTAGGCCAACCTCGCTACCACTAGCTAATTTCGTTTTAAACCAAACGTCCATAACTTCATCACTCCAACGACCCGATGCTTCCCAGGTGTCTTTGGACTGTAATGCAGTTAGGCTCATTTCTACACCACCGACGGCATTCATTTCTTCACGAACGATTTGAATGATTTTATCAATTACAATCTTGCCGAGCGGCAAATATGTGTAGACACCAGCCATTTCCTTATATATAAAACCGGCGCGACTCAATAGCTGCGCATTCTTGGCAACTTCGTCGGCTGGTGCGTTTTTGCTAGTTTTGGTAAATAGATTAGATACACGCATAGTACATACTAGTGTATCAGTAATAGCGAATTAATAAAGAGGAAATAGAACGCGATGCCGTTTTTTGTCATATGCAATAATATCGATGCCCAGATGTTTCCAGTTGATTCGCGCATTATACATAGCACCAAACTAAGAGCAAAAGTATCAATTGCCAAATTCCAAGCACCATGTAGAGCCCCGAACAGCAAACTAGTTGCTAATATCGCCACCCAAACTGGAAAATATTTTTTCAACTTACCATATAAATATCCACGGAATAAAACCTCTTCTGCGATAGGTGCAATAATTACTAGGGTTATAAACGCCAAAATATATTCATAACGCGCACTTAACTGCTGAAATCCGGTATCCTGGGCCTGATTGATATTAAAATTCGGCAACAAATGAACAGCCAATATCATCAACCCCGACGAAATTATCAAATACACTATCAAACCCGCTGGAGTGATTAATATATCAGTCCAAGACGGCAACCTAGTTAGCCCAATATCAGTTAGGCTGGTTTTTGATTTTTTAATAAACCACGGCAACCCTATAATAAAAACTAACGTGATTGTATAAATTAACCCATCACACATCGCGCTCAGCAACGTCGGGTTTAATGATGATAACGGCGTATAATTCACCAATCCGCTAACTATTAATTCCGATAAAAAAAACCCAGTAATAATCCAGGCTGGCAAAGCTAATAAAACCCACCACCTAGATTTGGTGATATTTGAATCTTCTGAATTAGAATAATTTCGAAACATCAGCAAATGTCACCAATAGCACCAAGCCCATTAGAATCGAAAATCCTATCGTTTGGATTTTTTCTTCTCGTTCCTTGGTTAATTTCTTTTTTGATATTTTGTAAAATGTCATTACGAACCACCTACCACCGTCAAGCGCCGGAATTGGTAGAATATTCATAACAGCTAATGAAATCGAGACTATGGCCGTCAAAAACACTAACTGAGTTGGGCCAGCTTTGACGGCAGCCGGAAAAATCATACCTAATATGCCAATGGGGCCAGAAACGCTGTTGCTAGCTGACGTCAAATCCGACGAAGCTTGCTGACGAACACTAGTATTGGAGCTAAATTGCATAACCAGACCACTAACTAAATTCGAGAACAAATCACCAATCCCCTGGATCGTCAGCCATGTGAACTGCACAGTAGAAGCAACCCCAACTATTGGTGCCGACCAAGTGGCTTTGATTAATTCACTTTGGTTTAGGCCAACACCCAAGTAATTGCCGTCATTACTATTTCGCAGGTCAACCTGTTGGCTATATTCAGTGCCGTTACGGTCATATACTATCATTACGTTTTGACCTTTGTATTTTTTCGTAAGTTCAGTTAGACGGCTAATTGTCGGAGTTAATTGACCAGCCAACCTAACGACTTTGTCACCTGTTTTTAACCCAGCTTTGTCCGCGGGATAGTTTTTCATAATGACAGAAATTTCAACTGGTTTTGTAATAACCGTTGTATCGCTAGGGATGGTTACCTGGTTGGGTATTACTTTTGGTAATCCGACCACGGCCAAACCAGTTAATAGTACGATTGCCACCAACCAGTTAACTACCACACCAGCTAATAAAATCTTGGTTTTACCTAAAAAAGTAGCGGCGCCATAATCCCCTTTTTTGCTAGCCGCATCGTATTCACCGCGCATTTTGACAAAACCGCCAAGTGGCAACCAATTTAATGTCAGTAGAATGCCATTTTTAAGTTTTTTAGACCAGAAAGATGGGGGGAAGCCTACGCCAAATTCTTCGACCACTACCCCATTACGCCTAGCAATAATCGCATGACCAAATTCATGAGCCACAACTAATAACATTAGTATGAGTAAGCCTATGATTATTTCAACTATTAACGCCATCTAGCCCCCAAAACGCCTGGAACGCTTGCTAAAATCTGAGATTATATTAGCAATTTCATCCTTGGTTATATCAGGCCATGTTTTTTCAATAAACATTATCTCGCTATAAGCCACCCGCCATAGCATAAAATTAGATAATCGCTGTTCACCACTAGTACGAACAACTAAATCGAGTGGTGGTACTTCGGGGGCATATAGATTTTGACTAACTAAATCGGCCGTAACTGCATCAGCGGGTACACCAGATTCTATAATTTTCTTGACCGCATCAACAATTTCTAATTGACCACCATAATTAAAACATAGCGCTAATGTACCTGCGGTATTACCTACAGTTCGCAATTCGGCTTCGTCGATGGCTTTTATGATACGGTCGCTTAATCTGTCGCGCGAACCTAAAACCAGTAATTTAATATTATTATCGTCTAGTATCGGTAGATCCGAAGTTAATAATTTCAACACTAAACCCATTAATTTGCTGACTTCTTCTTCGCTGCGTTTCCAATTTTCGGTGCTAAAGATATATACCGACACATATTCTACGCCAGCATTGATCGTATCAATAACAATATCCTTTAGGACATTATAACCAGCCAAATGCCCTTCGTATGCCGGCAAGCCATGTTTTTTAGCCCAGCGACGATTACCATCGACAATATACCCTATATGCTTTGGAACAGTCAGATCGGTCATTAGATTGTAAGTATTTCTTTCTCTTTAGCTCGGAATATTTCATCAACCTTAGTGTTTATAGTTGTCATAATTACATCAATAATCTTTTCGACACGCTTTACGTCATCCTCGGATAATTCCTTGGATTCTTTTTTGCGTTTAGCATCCTTTAGTGCATCCTGACGAATATTTCGAAGTGCGATCTTGGTTTCTTCAACTTTTTCACTACCCTGTTTAACTAGTAGCTTACGGCGTTCCTCGGTAAGTGCTGGAACAGGTACACGGACGACACGACCATCATCACTCGGATTAAAACCCAAACTCTGATCAGCTCGAATTGCAGCGCTAATTGGCTGAATATTGCTGGGATCAAATGGTGTTATTAGTAGCATCTGTGCCTCTGGCGCAGTCACATTAGCGACCTGGTTGAGCGGCATTAAGCTTCCGTAAACTTCAACCCTGACACTATCTAGTTGACCGGGATGCGCACGACCAGTGCGAACTTTTTTTAACTCTTCTTCAAAACGGGCAATAACTTGGTCAAATTTCTGTTCATAAGGTTTCGTATCAAACATAGTAATCTTATTGTAACAAAATAACCATGTAATCTCTACATGGTTATTTAAGTGTCAGAACTTAGGTTCTATTCGTTAACGCCGAGCTCGATACGTTTGAATTGGCGAATTATTAGATTTTCACCAGTTTTCGAGATATTCTCTTTGACGAAATCTTCGACAGTTTGCTTGTCGTTTTTGATGTATTCTTGGCTCATCAAAACTTTTTCAGCAAAGTGTTTTTTAACCTGACCATCAACGATTTTTTCTAGCATAGCAGCTGGTTTGCCTTCGTTTTTAGCACGTTCCTCGGCCTCGGCACGAACACGAGCCATTTCTTCGGCTGGAATTTCGGATTCGTTAATATATTGAGGTGACATAGAAGCAATTTGTAAAGCAATTTCGTGAACGAATGATTTAAAACCATCAGTTCGAGCCACAAAATCAGTTTCACAGTTGACCTCTACGACAACACCGATACGACCGCCGTGGATATAACCATCAACTAGACCTTCGCGGGCTTCGCGGTCGCCTTTTTTCTCGGCCTTGGTAACGCCTTTTTTGCGTAATACTTCTAGCGCCTTATCGAAATCACCATCAGCACCAACTAATGCAGCCTTGGCATCAGTCAGACCAATACCGGTCAATTCTTTGAGTTTTCTAATATCGTCAATTGATACGCCCATCGCTTTATTTCTCCTTTGTATCAGCCTTAATATTATCAGTTACTTTACTAGCACCTGCTGCGCCATTGATAATGGCAGTCTTTACGTAATCTAGTAGTAATTGGACACCCTTGATAGCATCATCGTTACCAGGAATGACATAATCAACCAAAGTTGGATCAGCGTTAGTATCAACAACCGCAACAACTGGAACGTTAAGGGTTTTAGCCTCTTTGATAGCATTCATATCACCAATAACATCAATGATAAATACAGCACCTGGTTTACCGTTTAGGTCTTTGATACCTAGGTATTTATTATTTAGATCATCAATTTCTTCCTGGAAACGTTGAACTTCTAGTTTAGAATAGCGTTTTTCTAGATCACCTGATACCATGCGTTTTTCTAGGTCTTTTAATTTTTTAATCTGTTTAGTAACAGTAGTGACATTAGTCAAAGTGCCACCCAACCAACGTTCAGTAACGTATGGCTGATTGACTGCCTGGGCAGCTTCACGAATGATGTCTTTGGTGTGCTTTTTAGTGCCAACAAATAGAACTTGTTTGCCACTAGCAACTACACTGGTCAAGAATGGCAATGCTACGTTTAGGCCTTCGACAGTTTTTGCCAAATCAATAATATGGCTTTCCTGGCGTTTACTGTGAATATATTGTGCCATTTTAGGGTTCCAATGGCTGGTCTTGTGACCAAAATGTACGCCTGCTTCAAACAGGGCTTTGATATCGACATTAGATGTCATGGGCTGAACTCCTTTTTCTTCACCTATGTGTCCGATTATAATCAGGAGTTACCACACAGGTTGTTTCATTAATTTATTTACCGCTTGATTATACCTCTAAATTGGATAGATTTCAAGATATAGCCCGCAATAAGTCAAGAACTAACTAAAAAATAACAACTACACCACCCCTACCCTTTACAAATCACCAAAAAACAGATACAATTATCGAATTATGAAAAACAATATACACCCAACCGATTATCGCCCTGTCGTATTTAGCGACGAGGTGGCTGGGTTTGCGTTTTTGACACAGTCTACTGCGCAGACCAACGAAACTATTAAATGGGAAGACGGCAACGAATACCCGCTCATCAAGATGCATATTTCGTCTGCTTCTCACCCATTCTTTACCGGTGAAGAAAAAATCATCGACACCGAAGGTCGCGTTGACCGATTCAAGGCTAAATTTGCGGCTGCCGAAGCTCGTAAAGTTGAACTTGCTAGCAAAGCTATAAAAGCCAAAGCTAACAAAGCCAAAAAAGCTGAACGATAGCGTTATTACAAAAAGAGGTTATCATTAAGGTAGCCTCTTTTTTTGTTATAATAATGTTAAAATAAATGGGATTTTATGGCAAAGATATCACTAAATATACATGATCTACAACTCGAAAAAACCGAATTAACTTCATTTTTGTCGTCACCCTCAGCCTATTCCGACCCAAACTTTTCCGCTAAAAATAAACGCTTAGCTGAATTAGATAATATTTTAGGCAAAGCACTACTACGTCAAACTCTAGAAAATCAGTTCAACGAAGCCAAAGAATTAGCAAATGGCAATGACGAGCTGGCCGAGATCGCTAAACAAGAAATGGAAGATATCAAAAAGCAGCTTCAAGAACTTGAAGACAATCTGTTCGCTATGCTCGCGCCCAAGGATCCAAATGACGAAAAGAACATCATCGTCGAAATCCGCGCCGGAGCTGGCGGCGACGAAGCCAGTCTGTTCGCAACCGAACTATATCGTATGTATTTACGCTACTGCGAAACCCATTCCCTACGCGTTGAATTAATCAGCGAAAGTATGAACGACACTGGTGGTTACAAGGAAGTTATTTTTGGAGTTAAGGGTGATGCTCCTTATTCGAAATTAAAATTCGAATCAGGCGTCCATCGCGTACAACGTATCCCTTCTACTGAATCCCAAGGTCGTATACATACCAGCACCGTAACTGTAGCGGTACTACCAGAAGCCGAAGAAACCGATTTAGAGATAGATCCTAATGACCTTCGTATTGATATCTATCGTTCAGGTGGGCATGGTGGACAAAGCGTTAACACCACCGACAGCGCTGTTCGTATTACTCATATACCTAGTGGTATGGTTGTTATTAACCAGGACGAAAAATCACAAATCAAAAATAAGCTAAAAGCCATGAGTGTTCTGCGTAGTCGTTTGTTACAACAAAAAATCGATGCCGAGCAGACAAAGCTTACCGCCGAACGACGTAGTTTGATTGGATCAGGTGATCGTTCTGAAAAAATCCGAACCTATAATTTTCCCCAGGACCGTATTACTGACCATCGAATCAACTATTCGCGCAGTAATATTCCCGGCGCTATGAATGGCGGTATCGACGATCTAATCGAACAATTGCAAAATTACGAACGCGAACTAGCCGCCGCCAATGCCAGTAATTAATGAATGGTTAGCCAATTCAACCCGTCAATTATCGGATATTGATATACCTAGCGCTCGGCTAGATGCCGAGGTTATTTTAGCATTTGCCATAGGCAAAGACCGCACTTATTTGCACGCCTATCCTGACAAAATTATAGATGACGAAGTGCTCGAAACTGCAAATAAATCGCTCGATCTACGTTTAAAACGCACACCTATCGCCTATATTATTGGGCGAAAGGAATTCTATGGTAGGCAATTTACGGTCACACCAGTCACCCTAATCCCCCGTCCAGAATCCGAAACTATAATAGATATTCTAAAAACGATTAATGAAATTGGTAACCCATTAAGGTTAGTTGATGTTGGTACGGGCAGCGGCTGTCTAGGTATCACCGCTAAATTAGAATTTCCTAATCTGAACGTGACACTTATCGATATCAGCGACGAAGCGCTCAAGATTGCCGCTAAAAATGCCGCTGACCTTGCGGCTGATGTAAATATAATTCATAGCAATCTATTAAAAGAATGCACTATAAAACCTGATATTATCATTGCTAATTTGCCATATGTCGATCGAAATTGGAATCGTTCACCAGAAACCGACCATGAACCAGAGTTGGCGTTATTTGCTGACGATAATGGCCAATTAATCATCAAGCAATTAATTTCCGAAGCCAAAAACATGTTAAATACAGGGGCTCATTTAATAATCGAGGCCGACCCAGATCAACATCAATCACTAATCGAATACGCCAAAGTACACGATTTCGTCAAAAACCAACAACTAGATTATATTTTAGATTTTACTAAAAATTAAACGGTAGCCGTACTAACCCCGTTAAACGCTAAAACTAACATGATAATAATGCCGATCGAGAATAATAAAGGCAAAATTATATCGTTGAACCTGACTATTTGATGATGATAATACGAATCGTATGATTTATAAACTACAAAACCAACCGCCAACGCTATAATCGATACCTGTGGCAACAATACGTTGGTAAAAATCGGTAATTGATACGCAATCGTCCAGTGATATGCTAGCCAACCAATTTCGGCTAATACTAAGCCCCAAGCCAAACTAAGCTGGACTATATGTTTTTCTTCCTCGTAACTGCCTAATACGTGCTTGGCAGTTGCATAGCCAACTAACCACATTAATAACACAACTGGCGAAGCTATCCAGCCATACGACATGGCATAAATAGCAGAAGTTCCGACAAATAGAGCTATGCCGGCCTGAGCGACGATATATACTCGTTTGGATTGTGATTTGAGAAATACTAGCCAGCCAATATAGAATAAAACTAAAATTATCTGAACTACTAAAACTCTGGAGTCAGTCATGTTATTCGTATTAGCAACATATAAAAATACTACGAAACTAATACTAACAATTAAACTAACTAAATCAGCCTGAATATGAGCAAACCAAAACCGTGGACGAACCGCGAAAACCCGCCATTTACTTAGTAAAATCAATAGAAAGGCCAACCACAAAGAACTAGTGGCTCTGATAATGAATAACAGTGCAACAGCCAAACCGATATTTAGAATTACATAGATAGATTCGTTTATAAACGAACGCCGTTTTATGATCTTGAGAAACTCCATATATACCTACCAGTATATCATCAACTAGCAGTAGACCCAAAGATCACGACGAACCTAATAGTGCTATCAACCGATATAGGCGGAGTTGTTGTTTTGATTGTGACACTATATAAACTAGCTAGTTTTGCAGCCGTGGCACTATCCTCTGTGCCGATTTGGTAAACTTCGACTTTGCCGTATGTGCCATCAGGGGCATTATCAACCAAAGCCACATTATATCCAGCAGCAGTTAATGCATCGGCCTTGGTTTGACCGAATCCAGCCGTGCCAGTACCATTTAACACAACTATCGGAGCAGCCTCACGAATTACGGGGTTAGTACTGATATTCTTTTTGATATACGTTTGAATTTCACTATAGTCGTACATACCCGCAGCAGGCATGACCACGCTAGCACCATCATAATTACCAGATTTAACTACGGAATTACCGTCATCAACCAGACTAATAGTATGTACGTCGCCCGATTTTATACTGCTAGCAACCTGCATCAAAGTACGTATTTCATTAGCCTGAATATTCGTCCTCAGGTTACTACCAAGGGCATCAATCAACTGAGTTACGGCACTTAAATTAGTTAGAACCCCAGTTGTTATTGCTTTTTCTTTTAGCGCAATCAGAATCTTTTGCTGATTTTTTTCTCGATCGAAATTAGAATTGCCTAGACCGTAGGTTGGAGCTATATCACCCCTAGCCTGAGATAAGTACAGGGCATGCACACCATCCAAATGATGTACGCCATTTACATATTTCACTAAATAGCACGTGTAATTACAGCGCCAGTCAAAATTACGATCCAAAACACCAGAATCACCATTACTACCCTGAATATCAACATCAATACCACCAACCGCATCAACAGCCTGACGTAATACAGTTTGGTTGATATGGATACCATATTGAATATCTAAACCAAATATGTCACCAATTAGCTTTTGCGTTCTAGCCAAGCGGTTTTGTTCGGCCTGAGCAGTCGTGCCTTCGTCAGAACAACTAAAATAACCATTTATTTTACCAGAATAACCATAATCGCAGGTCGTACCATATTCCACATATAAATCCCTAGGAATGCTGAACATGTAGATATCTTTGTTTTTTTGATCAACACTAATAACCATCATTGAATCGGTCAAAGTAGAGCCAGGATGACCCGGATCATCCTCGGAAGTCCCTAGAACTAGGAAATTACTACGCCCATTACTATCCTGTTTTAACGGCTGAGTTTGGAATAAATCCAGAACATTGCCCTGCAATATATTATGGCTAGCCGATAGGAATTTATATGCCATATACCCGCCAACCGATAACCCAGCTAATAAAATAACAATTAATGACCATTTAATAATACGACGAACTTTACTGCGAGGTTTTCTCGCCAGTTTTTTCATCAAACGACGTTGTTTGCGACTGAGTTTTTTAGGTGATTCTGCTAAATCATTATCGATATCGCGCAATGAATCATCCAAATCAGAACGCCCAACACCCAAACCAGACTTCTCTTCACCTAGGATCCGCATAGCATCATTACCGGTAGTGTGGATTAGCTTGCGATTAGGCGCATCGGCCAGATTAGGCCGTTTAAACTCATCATGTAAATCACCCAACTGACCACCGGACCGTCTAGGAATAAAACCATCAATAGAAGAATGCTGCTTTTTCATAAATACTTATACTACTATACCTAACTTAGAGCCTTATTAAAACCTAATAACCATAAACTTTATCAGGTATGTGGATAAAAAATAGTGTATAGTAGGTTTAAATATGGAATCATTTTTTAAACGTCACCTTTTCTTTAAAGATGCCATCAATATTACTATTTTTATAGTGTGTGTTCTGGTTGGCACGCTTTTTATCAACACGTTTATATTCCGTAGTTTTAGTGTTATAGGACCAAGCATGGAAACCACTCTGTACACAGGTGACCGACTAATAGTCAACCGAATACCAGTAACTATCGCTCAATTGCAGAATAAAACTTACATCCCCGACCGAGGTCAGATTATTGTATTCAAAAATCCTCAATATACCAGTGGTATGGGTGATGAATATATAGTTAAGCGCGTAATTGCGTTCCCTGGTGAACGTGTTGTATTAAAAGACGGTAAATATACCGTATATAACTACGCTCATCCCACCGGTTTTAACCCCGACGATACCAACAAAGGCGAACCTGGTAACCCAACTAGCGGCGAAGTCGACACAGTCGTACCCACCAACGAATTATTCGTATCGGGTGATCACCGCCAAGGAACTTATTCGTACGATTCGCGCAACGGCCTAGGTACAATCCCACTTTACGATGTTGTCGGACCAGTCGGGATACGCGTATTCCCGTTCGATAAAATTCGTTTATTTTAAATAGTTTAACTTAGTAATTTTTGCAAACGTTCAAATTCTTTTTCGTCTTTGAATTTGATCGTTATTCGACCTGAACCGCGCGAATTAGTATTAATACTGACATCAGTTTTTAAATGTGTTTTCAAGGATTCGAGCTGTTTTTTGTATGGCTGTTCCTTGATTTGTCTAGCTGACGACATTTCGGTATTAGCGCGATTTTTTTTCAAATCGACAATGAATTGCTCGATTTTGCGCGAGCTCCACTCTTCGTTAATAATTTTAGGTAAGACTTTTTTGATAATAGATTCTTCTAACCCAATCAGCGGTCTAGCCTGACCTTCGGTCATTTCGCCACTCACTAATTTATCGCGAACAATACTAGGAAGTTTTAGCAACCGTAATTTGTTGCTAACAGCACTAATTGAACAATTTCCAACCCTTTTACCAATTTGCTCTAGGCTCAGATTAAATTGGTTGCGCAGTTTCAGATACGCCGTGGCCGTTTCCATCACATTTAGATCTTTGCGTTGCAAATTCTCGATCAACGAGACTTCTAATTTATGTTGCCCAGTCAAGGTTCGCACCAAAGCCGGGATTTTATCCAAACCAGCTAATTTAGATGCATGGAATCGTCGCTCACCAGCAACAATTTGATAACCACCATTAAACGGCGTGACAATAATCGGCTGCAAAACGCCATGTTCGCTAATCGAGGCGGCCAAATTGTCTAGATCCTCCTGAACAAACTGTTTGCGAGGTTGATTCGGATCAACTGTTATTTGATCAATCTTAATCTGTCTTAGTTCGCTGACTTGTTGATCCTGCGAGGCAGTTGGATCAAATGATTCATCTAATAAATCGGTTGGAATCAATGATTCAAAACCACGGCCCAAACCATGTAAATTCTTAGATACTGGCACGGCTAATTACCTCCTTTGCAAACGCCTTATATGCTCGCGCTCCCTTAGAAAACCTATCATATGCACCAATTGGCAAACCGTGGCTCGGAGCTTCGGCTAAACGGATATTACGAGGAATCGTATTGATAAATACTTTGCCAGGGAAATGTTTTTTAATTTCTTCGTGAACCTGACCACTAAGTGTAGTTCGTGAATCCATCATCGTTGGTAATACTCCGATTAGTTCCAGAGTTGGATTCATGGCTTTGCGTACTAATTTCATAGTCTCTAGCAACTGTCCTAGACCCTCTAGGGCATAAAACTCAGCCTGAACAGGTAACAACACATATTTAGCAGCAACCAGTCCATTAACAGTCAGTAAACTAAGGCTCGGCGGATTGTCGATTATAATCACATCGTATTCACCCGTGCTCGATTCAATGGCGTTTTTCAAACGAGAAAATTTATGATCAGCCTGAGCTAATTTAACCTCGGTATCAGCCAAAAAAGGCGTGGTTGGTGCTATAAAAAAATTCGGGTAAGCAGTCGGCAATATAATTTGATCCAAAGTCGCCTGTTCCATGACCACATCAGCCATAGTTAATTGCAAATCTTGTTTATTAATACCTAGACCGCTAGTTGCATTGCCCTGAGGGTCGAAATCGATCAATAATGTCTTTTTACCAGCCTTGGCAATATAATACGCCAAATTAACAGTCGTTGTCGTTTTACCGACTCCACCCTTTTGGTTAGTCACTGATATTACAGTTGCCACGTTTTGATGTTCCCTCTTCCCTTTTGCCCTATTATACTCGAACTAAGCAGAATCGTCATCAACCAAATATAAAAATCCCCGATTGATATCGGGGATTTTTTATTTATTTGATCGAAGTAATCTCGATCTTGCTGTATTTTTGGCGATGTCCGTTTTCTTTGTGAACACGCTTTTTGGCTTTGTAGCGAATTACGCGAATTTTGTCACCTTTGACCAGGTCTTCGATAACCTTAGCGGTTACTTTTACACCTTTGACAGTTGGTTTGCCGACTTGCGTTTTTTCGCCATCGATAACCAACAGTGCATCAAGCGTGAGCTCTTTTGTGCCTTCCTGGAGGAGGTCCACCAGTAGGGTCTCTTTTTCGGCGACAATAAATTGTTTGCCACCGATCTTAACGACTGCTTTTATCATTTAATAATTCCTTGTTACTTTAAATAATCAGTTGTCGATTATAACAGATATGTCACTGATGGTAAATAGCTGACTAGATTTGTCCGCCACCGCACAGAAATACGAACAATACACCAAAAGCCGCCAACCCAATGGATTTATATAACCCATGATGGCGATACCAAGTTTTTCGTAGTGATTTTGGTAATTTGTGACGATATCTATGCGCAAAAGCGGCAGCGATAAACGCCATACCTATCATAGCTAGCCCTATATATGTAACGACATTAATAGATTGAATCGCCACGGCGAACTGAGTTAATGGGTTTATTTGACCACTCGTACTAGCCTCGGTGAATGACGTCGTGGATGCGCCCGCAACCGCACTTTCGGCTGGTCTGCCATATAGCGCCACGATAATAGATGTTGGCTTGCCGTTTAAATCACCGTCCATGATAGCAAACCCAACATCCTGATAACCATTCCTCAGGATATTTGCCCTATGCTCTGGTGAATTCAACCAAGCCGTCATAACTGCATCGGTCGATGTAAAATTCTTGGCCAAGTTCTCACCCGCTTCATCATAATCATAGCCAACACTACCAAACCACTTCCATGGCTGAGTTCCATCAGGGGAGTTATGAGCCCAATACTGTTTAACAAACATATTCTGAGCTTTTAAATATGCTGCTTGATTTAGTTTATCGTTTAGAGTTAATGGCGACTCACCAGCCTGGGATCGCGCCTTGTTCGTACCATCTAATAACGAACTGATAGTAACGCTAGATTCACGCCCGAGAACATTTCCAGTCGTCGCCGCGTTATAACCAAATTGCAAACCAATAACGATAAATAACATTGCTACTAGTCCATAGCTGCGCGCTAAATGTGGCCGATAGTTATTCTTGGCATGCGGAATAACCGCCATCTTGAAACCGTGCCGAAGATGCCCTATAACTGTTTTTGTACTCTTTTTATCGTTTTTTGTTTTCGTTTTCACGATATTACTAATATAGGACAATTAATAATAAAAAGCGAGTCCCGATCATTACAATCTAGGGCTCGCTAACTTCATGCTATATCTACAACTACTTTGATTAGGATTTTTATTTACTACTTCGACGGCGCACTGCAGTGATCAACCAACCACCGACGATACCGGCCAGCGCAAGAATTGCCAACCACCAATACCAGGCTAATCCCCAGAAAGTGTTTTTATCTTTTGAAGCCGTATCACCTAAGACCGAGGCAGTATCTTTAACTGAAGTATTGGATTTATTATCATTAGTATCTTTAGTGGTCTGCACACCAAGAACACCTTGCTCATTGTCAACCAGAGGAACAGTTTCGGCATTGTTTACACCGCCCGTTGTAGCTACATTCACAAATTGCGTTGTCGGTGCTGGAATAACCACGACTGGAGTTGTATATGTGAATGAGAATTTCTTAACAGTTATATTACCAGCCAGGTCAGTAACAGTTAGGTTAAACTCGTAAGTTCCGTCATTATTAACCGTAAAGGTTGGTGCTAGAACCGATGAGTCAGAAATCGTAACATCTGAACTAGGAACTAATGTAGTCCATGAGTAGACTAAATCACTAGCAGAAGTCTGGTCAGTCACATCAATACTCGGCTTGATTGATTTTCCGTCTTGACCATACCCGTTAATTGTTACAATTGGAGCATTGTTATCAACAGTCACGGTAATAACTTTAGTAGAATTACTATCTTTATTATTAGCTGCATCACGAGCTTCTAAATCGATGGTATATAAGCCATCAGCTAATTTCGTAGTATCCCAATTCCAATCATTAACAGCTGCCCCATAAACAGTTCCGGGACCAGCAACTACAGTATTATGAGAATCCTTAACAACTAGATAATAATGATCAGGGTTGATATCTGTTATTGTACCTGTAATGTTAACCTTGCCGTGTACGACATCGCCATTTTTTGGTGATGTAATTGCAACAACTGGCGCAGTCTTGTCGTAAGTAATATTGCCAGTAACTTCGGCTCCAACATTTCCAGCGTTATCAACCGCATAAACATGTAACGCATAGATACCGTCATTAATAACGCTAGTCGTAGCTATAGTCGATGTCGTAAACGACCAATCTAGTACAGTATTTGCACCTTGGGTTAGTTTATAATAATAACCCTTAATTCCAGAGGCATTAATACCACCAGGGTCAGTCGCCGCTACCCATGACCAATTAACCGCTGATTTGTTAGTAGGTGTAGCAGCAGTTGGAGTGCCTGGAGCCAAAGGGCTTGCTAAGTCGGTCGAGTATTTACTAGTTGGATTAGGAGTAATTAGATTACCAGCTAAATCACGGATATTAGTAATACCCCATTTTTGCTCGGCCGATATATACCAGCCGGCGTTCGTAAAGTTAACTGTGGCAATGTGACTTGCGGCATCGTACGTTATATTTGCATCCCCCATTAAATCTCCAGAACCACCAGCACCTGGCCAGTTTTCTAAATAATAATTTGCGGGGTTAGTGGCATCAATAGCGTTAACCGCTTCACTATACTGAACCTGAAAGCCCGTAGCACTTGGTCCAGGAGTCGGGAAGATGAAATTGGCAGTTGGCGCAGTATTGTCAACTACTACTTTCCATGGTGAAGTCCAGGCCGTAGTATTGCCAGCGCTATCAACGGCGCGAACATGCCAGTAGTAAGTTCCCTGTGGAGTCCCCAATGTCGATATCTTAGTTGTAGTTAATGCACCAGATCGATACGCTACATTTTTAAATGAGCCATCCGAGTTAATAGCTGATGACATAGAACTCTCATAATAATAAACAACCGGATTGCTCGTAGCATCCGTGGCGCCAATCCATTGAATATTAGTTAAACCAGCCGTTGTCATGACAGCGCCGTTGCTTGGATAGCTATTAGCCAAACCAATTGGTGCTTTAGTATCAATCGTCATCTTCCATGGCTCAGTCCACGCGCTCTTATTGCCAGCAGCATCTATAGCGCGAACTCTCCAATAATAAGTACCGTCAGGCGCCCCTGTGGAGTGAATTTGTGGGGTTGTTAAGTTGTTCTGCTCATTATTACCGTTTGTAATTGAATCCCATGGGTTAGTAAAAGAACCATTATTGTCTGACTGAAATTCGTAAGTTACAGGAGAGCTATTATCAGTAGAGCCCGACCATGTAAAATTAAAATCGTTAGTTATTTCAAATCCATTACTGAATGGCGTTAGTAGTGCCGGAGTTGATGGTGCGGTCGTGTCTACGACAACTTTATTTATTTGGCTCCAATCACTCACCCTGCCATTAAGACCGGTTGCGCGAACCTGCCAATAATAAGTCCCCTGTGGAGCACCTCCATTTTGACGGGTTACAGCACTACCATTGACACTATAACGTCCTGGTTGTGTTAGATTACTATCGCTATAAATAATAGGACCAAGAACATTACCATTCATACTATTGGCTGTACGATATTCGTAGCCGGTTGCATCAGCGACGTTTGACCACGTATTTACAAATGCTGGATTATTAGTATAAGCATTATTTACAGGCGTTAGACTAGTTGGAGTTGTAAGTTTGAGTTTATATACTCCTACAATACCATTGGCAGTGTAATTATATTGGTTACCCAGATCATTTACGATAACATTTGGGTTAGTGTTGTTATCAACTAATATATCCGCCCCTGATTCGGTTTGGACACTATGTCCATTAATCGTGAGAACCGCGGGATTAGTTACTCCACTACCCTGATCGACATCTACGCCACCCCAGACATTATTTAAAGTAGTGAGGTTATTTACGGTTACATTCGATCCATTTACAACTAGCCCGTCGCGACCGTTATTTTTAACAGTGACATTATTTAGGTTTATATTATTTGCTACATAGACATTAATACCATGTAGGTTTACGCCACTCATACCATTCTCGATAAGGTTATTTACCGTGACATCACTAGACTGGATACCAAGCGCTGAGTTATTGCTATTGTCAGTTTTAGCAAACGTTGGGTTAATAGTGTGTCCGTTGCCATCCAAGGTTACTGGTTTTGTTAACGTAATTTGCTTTGTCGTAGTAAGATCTGAACCAAGTGAAATCACATCAGTACCGATAGCAGTAGTAGGGTCACCGACAGCAGCAAGAACGCTGTCGAAATTATTTAGCGTACCATTAACGTGATATATATAAGCTGGAACCCCATGAATGATACTAGTCGGGGTAGCGACATAGAAACGATAGTCATTAATCCAATCAATGTCCGATGTATACGAAAGTTGCACGGCATTGATATTAAATATCGTACCTGGAGCATGAACCGATACGCCACCGTTAACTATCGATACATTATCAAGTGTCTGTGTGCCTGTGGCGTTGTTGTAGTAGATCGAGCCACCCCAAGTTTTCGAATATTGTGTCCACGCTGGATCCGTCGGATCTGAAATATTATCATATAAACTAGGATTAACTAATGTATTCGGAGTGATAATAACGTTTTTGATAGTCGCACTATCACCAAGAACCTCAATTGTTTTGTTTGGTTCAACTTTCGGCATAAGGGTTAGACCATTTATAGTCACGTTACTACCAAAGATAGCAATAAGGTCCTGGCTCGACCAGTTACCGTTAGCTGAATATTCTTGGCCAAATAATATTGGGTTACCAACACCGTTAATAGTAAGATTATTGGCTGTAATTGGTAAATACCAACCAGTTTGACCACCAGCGGTAATATCATTAAAACGATCAAGACCGTAATTACCAGCATTAATTGTCCACGTTTGACCATCAGCTTGATGCTCAACCGCATTACGCAGATCAGCTATGTTTGAGATTTCTACTGCGCCCGTAGCGTGTGCCACTTGACCAAAGAATTGCGGCGCAACCGCGCTTAAACTACTCACCGCCAAAACGAACGAAATCGCAAATAGATTCACTCGTTTATACAATCTACCAGTAGATACCCTCATCTAGAAACTCCCTTTCGCTAGCCGCACCACCGACTTAACAAATTTATGATAATAAGATTTAAACAACCTGTATGTTTGTCTTTTTTATCACTATAACACCAGACTGTTTTTTAAACAATCAGTAATTAATAAGTATCAATTCACCTAACCGTGTTTTTGTAGTAATCGTATATTGTCGTGATCTAGCCCGTAATAATGAGCGATCTCGTGCCAGAGGGTACGTTTGATTGATTCGAATAATTCCGTTTGGTTACTGGATGCGGCTAGGATCTGGTTTTTGAATAATGTTATTTTATCGGGCAATACGAAATTATAATTAGAACCCCGTTTAGTTAGCGGGATTCCTTCATATAATCCTAATAATAGATGCTCGTCATCAATTCGCATTTTGCGTTTCTGTTCGGTGGTTGGCTCGTCGGCTATGACAATAGCTACGTTTTCTAAACCTTTAATATATTTATCGGGCAATTCATTCATTGCCCGAGTAATTAAAATATCAAATTCAGAATCAGTCATCTTATTATATTAACATCAACCTATTATTCATCAGTAAATGAGAACCATTCTGGATCATGATGAATATCATCGACTACTTTCGCCCAGAAATTCTCGAGTTCAGCTTCGTCGATTTGATCATTCAAAAAGATATCGTCCTGTTGACTATGGTTAGACGAGATATCATCAGATGAAGTGTCTATTCTTTGAAATTCTAGGTGGTCTAATAGTGACATTTTTATTTTTCTTGTTTATTTTAAATGTTTACTAGATAACATTAGCATAAACGTTATTAAATGTCAACTATGTTGACTGGCTATCTATGATTTTTGGAGTGAAACAGTTAATTCTACGCCATCGACTTGGACATTTGCCGTAAAATCACGGGACCCGCTATCGTCCAGCTCAACCGCCAAAGTCTCATTACGAATTACCTGGCTGTGTGTTTTTATAGCCTGTTTTAATTCGATATCATTAGTAATTAGAACCAGCTGAATTCTGTCGTCGACGTTTAGACCAGCCTCTTTACGGGCGCTTTGAATATGACGAACTACTTCCCTAGCGATCCCCTCGCTCTTGAGCTCGGGAGTGATAATCAAATCCAAGCTAAACTCATCACCTAATTTAACCGATTTAACATTTAATTCTTCACATAGAATATCCTGAAAATCGACGAATTTTCCAAATGAAGTAATTGTGGCGCTAGCTAGTGGCTGGCGGACTTTTTGATGTTCGCGAGCACGAATACCCAAACCTTGATTGACATATTCGCGAACTAATTCCATTTCACCGACAACCAATTCGTTAACATAGCCAGCATGTGGCCAGTCTAATAAGTGGACACTTTCACCGCCAGTTAGTTTCTGGTAAAGCTCTTCGGCTAGGAAAGGTGTAAATGGTGCTAGAATTTGACTTAGTTGGACTAATACATAATGTAATGTAAGGTATGCATTATTTTTGTCATCAATATCGTCCGATTTCCAGAAACGGCGACGGCTGCGACGAACATACCAGTTACTGGCATCTTCGATAAATGGCAAAATTGGTTTTAGCGCATTTTGAACATCATAAGCATCCATATATTTTTCAACTTCGGTAGTTAGCTGATGAACCCGACTGACGATCCATTGATCAAGAGGGTTATGTAACGATTCGGTTGGATCGGACAAATCACCGCCAAATTCCCATTTGTCGACTTCGGCGTACATTGTAAAGAAATCGTACATATTCCAAATCATGCTTAGTTTGCGAGCCACATCACCAACCTCTTTGTCCTGAAGCGCAAAATCCTCGCCGTTTAATAGCGGGCTGGATAATAATAGGAATCGTAAACTATCGGCGCTGAACTTGTCCATTAATTCGTTTGGATCGGTGTAATTACCGTAGCTCTTGCTCATTTTGCGACCATCATTACCAGCGATAACACCAGTTACGATGACGTTTTTAAAAGCATTGTGCCCAAACAAACCAACACTAACGGCATGTACGTAATAGAACCAAGCACGGACTTGACCGACATATTCAACGATGAAATCACCTGGAAAATTACGCTCGAACTTTTCGACGTTTTCGAACGGATAATGGAATTGAGCGAATGGCATACTGCCACTCTCGAACCAACCATCTAGGACCTTATCGATACGCGTATATTTCACACCGTCGATTTCAAATGTAATGTCATCAACCCATGGACGATGGTAGTCATCTAATTCAACGCCACTTAGATCCTTGAGCTCGGCATAACTACCGATAACTTTGACATGTTCGTTACCATCCTGGTCGATGCCCTTCCAAACCGGCATAGCCGTCGCCCAAAAACGATCACGCGACAAGTTCCAGTCAGGCGCTTGTTTGATATTATTCTCGAAACGACCATGTTTGATATGATCAGGAAACCAATTAATATGTTCGGTATTTTCCTCGAGCATTTCAGCGCGCTGACCGTCAATATCCATAAACCAGCTAGGATGTGCCCGATACATTAAACGACTGCCAGTGCGTGGGTTGTGTGGATATTCGTGACGAATATAATCAATTTTCCAAACTACTTTGCGTTCATGCAAGGTTTTGGCGATGGTTTTATTAATTTCCCATACGTCCTCGCCCTTCCATTCGGTTTCTAGGTATTTGCCGTATTCATCCAAGACGTGTACAACTGGAATATTATTTTTACGAGCTAATTCAAAATCTTCCTCACCATATGCTGGCGCTAAATGCACGATGCCAGTACCAGATTCTGTAGTCACATAATCGGCAGACCAGATTTTATGAGCATTATCACCACGATCGCCAAATATTGGTTCATATTTTTTTCCAATCAGCTCGCTACTATCGACATCGCAAATAAATTTATATTCCAAAGGCTGATGTTTTTCGTCAGTTAAAACGGTTTTTACCATGTCTTTGGCTAGAATTAATCGTTCACCGTTAATTTCGATTTCAACATATTTAATATCGCTATTAATAGCCAAGGCTGTGTTCCCAGGCAAAGTCCATGGCGTTGTCGTCCAAGCCAGTAAGTACGCACTATCGTCAACTAATTTAAATTTCACATAAACACTAGGGTCGGTCACCATCTGATAAGCACCTGCATCCATCGTGACTTCGGCCTTTGATAATGGCGTTGCCCATTTAGTGTCATACATTAGGACACGTTCGCCCTCATAGATTTTTCCCTTTTCATATAATTCCTTGAAAGCCCACCAAACGGATTCCATGAAGTCTTTGTCCATGGTTTTATAGGCACCGTCGAAATCAACCCAACGACCGATTCGATCAATCGTACTCTGCCATAGACCGCTGGTTTCAACCATACTATCCCGAGCAGTAGTGATGTAATCCTCTAAACTAATTTTCGTACCGATATCGTGACGATCAGTGATGCCAAGTTTTTTCTCGACAAAGTTTTCAGCTGGCAAACCATGACAATCCCAACCCCAAGTACGCTCGACATATTTGCCTTTCATTGTTTGATAGCGAGGAATAGCATCTTTGACGATACTACTGAGCAGTGTACCGTGATGTGGTACGCCAGTAATAAACGGCGGACCATCATAAAACACGAAAGCATTATCAACCGAACGCTGAGCGATCGATTTTTCGAAAGTTTTGTTGTCTTTCCATTGCTGGACTAAGGCTTTTTCATATTCGATTGCACGTCGACGAGTGTTTGATTTGAATTTCATTTTGTTTCCTTTCTATAAAAAACAAAAATCCCTATTTAGTCACTGGAATTCGCTGTTGCGAACGGTACCATCCAGTTTCCAAAAAGAGATTCTTTTTAGCGCTTAGTTTTCGATCTGACGAGTCGATTGCCGTTCGGTTCTAATTTCTATATAGATTTCTTCCGAAAGAACATTTGCGGTTGATAGCCGCTATTCCTTATTACGGAACGTTCTGATTATCAGTATAGCTAGTCGGGTAAGTTGTTGCAAGTTAATCTAAACCAATATGCCCAGGGCGTTCTGCTTTCTGGCATTTTTTATTTTTTGGCTATATTCGGTATCTAATTTACTGAGTCTAGTTAATTTATTATTAACATTAACCAACGGGTCGATATAGCGAAATTTTTTGAATACTTTTTCACCAGTTTTTTGTCCAAAATCACCTTTTTCTAGTCTATTTAGAATATCTAAAATCTCTGAATTATCACTTTTCAGTAGTACATCAATCAACTGTTCTTCGGATTTATGCCAAAAATCATCGCGTACCAACATACCTGTCGAAATAGCTATTTTGAAAGCTCTTGAAAAAAGTGAATACCTAATAACACCTTCCTCTGATTCCTAATGCGTAGTTTGTAAATCCAAAAACAGGCTAGAAAATAACAGAGCACTCCCTACATCCTTGAAAACAATTTTGTCGTTCATTTTCGTTAAGCCGCTAATAATTTGGCTGACTTCCCTAGCGCCACCATTATGAGCGATCTCTCTTAATGAATAATCAATTCTATCCGCACAGATATTAGGTAATTCATTTTCTAGTAGTGGAAAATTATCCTCATCTAAAATCCTATTAATTGAATAATTGTATTTTGCTAATATTTTAGGTATTTCGGTGTTCAAAACAAAATCATTATGTTGAGAGTCGTGGTATGATTCATTACCCTTACTGCCATTAGAAAAAATCCAATCAGAAATATGAGAAAAAGAGAAATGGGAAACGTCGTGAATTAAACCTGCGATTTGCTCTTCGGTAGAAGCACCGAATTTTTTCAGAAAATTCATAACTCCGATACTATGTTCATACCTGCTAAACCCAATCTTGAAATAATATTTATCTGGAATGCCGAATTGGGATATTCCTTTTAGCCTATTAACAGCTGGCGCATTTAATAATTCCAATATGACTGGCTCAATATATTCCGTTTCCCCATAGACAATGTCAGCTATTTTCATGTCAACACTATATGAATAAATCTAATTTACTGAACATAATAACTAACTTCGCTGATTGTTGGCAATGGCAGACCGCTCCATGAGTTTTGTAATGTGCTATTATCGCTGATCGCAATAATCGTAGGGTATTCGACAATATCATAGGTTTCGCAAAATTGCGCTCCATCAGCTGTGTCGGGATCCATCGTTTCGAGTTCGTGACCGGTTTGGTGTTGAAAATCACGAAGGAAATCGATAACTGCACGCGTATAGTCGGTTTGATCTTTGTAGACAACTACTACTCGCATAAATACCCCCTTATTTATTCTTTTGTTCGCGGCGCTGTTCTAGAATTTTCACGAAATCATCGAGTGTTTTGAATTTATGGAAAACGCTCGCAAAACGAACATAGGCAACTTCGTTACGCGCCAATAGTTCATCTAAAACTTTGTAGCCGATTTGTTTAGAAGTAACCTCGTTTTCACCTATAGCATACACAGCATCTTCGATGTCGGCAATCATCGCTTCGACCTCGACCTCTGATTCAAAGAACTTACCAACCGAACGTTTAATAGCAATCGACAATTTATCCCGATCAAATAATTCACGAGCACCGCTCTTTTTAATAACAGCTAAATTTGGACGCTCAATACGTTCATAAGTCGTAAAACGTTTACCGTCAGGTGACTCACGACGACGACGGATTGTAACACCGTCACTTACCTCGCGAGATTCAATAACCCGACTGTCACCGATATTATACTTAGCCATTACAAAACTTACCTTCTGCCGTGTTATTTTTTGTTCTTTTTGCGACGGCGCAAGAACGCTGGAATATCCGATTTATCATCATTGTCTTCGGGCTGGTTCCAGATATCATTCTGGTTTTCTTCGGCAAATATAGCAGCCGATTCGTTGGTATCTAAATCTAAGTCGATATCACCAACTGTTTCTTCGTTTAGCTGTGGCGTGTTTTCTGGTTTATTATCACCAAGCGTTGTTGCAGCCTGAGTATGGAAATAGGCTGAATCAAAACCCGTAGCAATCACAGTTATGATCAATTCATCGTCAAGGTCAGCCTTGAGGGTGGCACCAAAGATAATATTAGCATCAGGTGAAACCGCGCTAGTTATAATCTCGGCTGCTTCCTGAATCTCGCTCATACTCATATCATAACCACCTGTGACGTTGAATAGGACACCCTTGGCACCATCAATCGATACTTCGATGAGCGGTGATTCAATGGCTTGCTGTGCAGCCTGAGCAGCACGATTATCACCACTAGCACGACCAATACCCATTAGAGCCGATCCAGCGTTACTCATAATCGCCTTGACATCAGCAAAGTCTAGATTAATCAAACCATGTTCAGTAATTAGTTCTGAAATACCCTGAACACCCTGACGAAGTACGTCATCAGCAATCTTGAAAGTTTCCAGTAGCGGCGTACGACGATCAATCGTCTGTAGTAATCTGTCGTTCGGAATGGTAATCAATGTATCAACCTGACGACCTAATTGCGAAATTGCCCATTCAGCATTTTGGCGACGTTTTTCACCCTCAAAACTAAATGGTTTAGTAGCTACGCCAACAACTAGAATACCTAGTTCGCGAGCGATTTCGGCTACGACATAACCAGCGCCACTACCAGTACCGCCACCAGCACCGATGGTTACAAATACCATATCAGCCCCAGTTAAAGCTTCACGGATATCATCACGTGATTCATTAGCAGCTGCTTCACCCGTTGCAGGATCGGCACCAGCACCTAAACCGTTAGTGGTCATTTTACCTAGATGTAATTTGATATCAGCCTTACTATTATGTAAAGCCTGCGCATCAGTATTCATAGCAATAAATTGCACGCCAGTGAGCCCAGCATCTTTCATGCGGTTAACGGCCGAACCACCGGCTCCACCGACACCTACGACTTTGATACTAGCAAACGATTGTATATCACTCGGTTTTACTTCAGGCATTATATCTGATATCTCCCATATTCTTATTCATGTCCTAGTATAACACTAGATTAAAAAACACTCAATTTAAGATCGTCGAATTAGTTTTGAAAATAGGCCAAACTTGCCCAATAGATTATTCTTTTCGCCATTTTTACCACCGCGTTTTGATGCGATATTAGAATCAGCATCAATCAGCATCAATCCAACAGCCGTAGCAAATTGTGGTTTTTCTATATCATCAGCGATACCGCCATATCCAGACACTATACCGACACGAACTGCCAACCCTAATGATTCTTTGGCGTAATCCGCAATTCCCTTTAGGTTAGCTGTTCCGCCAGATAGAACTGCGCCGCTCGGAAGTTTACCTGCCTTGCCAGCACGTTTCAACTCGTGATTAATTGCTTCGAATAATTCTTCTAGTCGAGCCTCGACAATTTCATCAATATCACTAGTCGTAAAGTTATATATTTCACCATCATGCTCAATGCTAATACCGGCCATGTCACCACGCGATAAAGCCGAGGCATGCTCGATTTTTAGCTTTTCGGCTATTTCAGGATCGGTTTTGAGCCCAATCGCTAGATCGTTAGTAATATTATTACCACCGATAGGAATAACCGCCGCAAATTGCAAATCACCCTCTTCGTAAAGAGCAATATTAGTCGTTGCGCCACCAATATCAATCAGAGCCACACCGTTTTCGATTTGTTGTTCATTCAAAACTGAGCGAGCAGCTGCTACGCCAGCGATAATAATCGAATTAGGCAGTACTTTGGCGGATTCAGCGACTTTTTGCAGATTCGATAAGTGCGGCGTTAGAACCGACACGACATGCGCATCGATTTCCAAGCGCGTACCAGTCATACCGATCGGACTTTTTATATTACCCTGCCCATCAAGTTTATAATTATGTGGAATAACTTCTAGAATTTCGCGGTTCGCTGGGACCTTGCCTAGAGTTGCGACTTCTTCGATCCTGGCCAAATCTTCGTCAGTGATCTCATGATTGGCACTACCAACCGCGATCATGCCATCAGCATGCGTGCTAAGAATATGTGTACCGTTAATACTAATAGTGGCAGTATCAACCTGATAGCCACTCATTCGCTCTGCTTCACCTAAGGCATCATCAATCGCCTGAGCCGGGCCTGTTAAATTTACAACATTACCTTTGCGCATACCGGTGTTAGGGGCTGCGCCGACGCCAACAATAGTTGGTACGCCCGTCGTCCCATCGATATGACCCACTACGCAACGAACAGTTGTCGTACCAATATCGATTCCGACTGCATATTTAGATAGGGCTTCTTGCATATCATAAAGTATATCGCTTATGCGACATTTTGCCTAGTTTGATTAACGCGCTAGAATAGGGTTATGAAACTCGGCGTATTTGATAGCGGTATTGGTGGCGAAGCGATTGCCGCCGCTTTACGATTAGTTTTTCCAATGGCAATAATTACCACCGTAAATGATCATAAAAATGTACCCTATGGTAGCAAAACACCCAGTGAAATCATCCATTTAACCGACATTGCCATACAACCCCTAATCAATGCTGATTGCGATATCATAATTCTGGCATGTAACACCGCTACTGCTGTCGCTATTGAGAGCTTGCGAACAAAGTATCCCAACCAAAAATTTATCGGCATCGAACCGATGGTAAAAACAGCCGCTGAACTAACTAAATCTCACATTATCGCTGTTTGCGCCACGCCAGCTACATTAGCTAGCGATAGATATAGCAAATTAGTCAAGAAATTTGGCGCAGGCCTCAGTATTATCGAACCGGACTGTAGCAGCTGGGCCCAAATGATAGAAGATGATCAAATAAATTATCGACTAATTAGTCAAACGATCAACGATATATGTGGTCGCGGTGCAGATGTAATCGTATTGGGATGTACTCACTATAACTGGATCAAAGATTCAATTATAAAAATAGCTGACGGTCGCGCCCAAACCATCGAACCTTCGTCTGCTATCGGCAACCGTGTCAAGCAATTACTACAACTGCGTTAAAATTTCGACACCGTGTTCAGTGATCATTACCGTATGCTCAAAATGTGCAGCCAAACTGCCATCGCGAGTTGATATCGTCCAACCGTCGTCATCTGTTTTTATAGCCTCGCCACCCAGAGTCGCCATTGGTTCAATCGCGATCGTATCCCCCGGCACTAATAAAACGCCAGAACCTTTGCGACCGTAATTAGGCACTTCTGGGGCTTGCTGCATATTGTGACCGATACCGTGACCGACTAATTCTCGAATAATCCCTAATTTGCCATCATTTAAAACCTTTTCAACCGCAGCACCAATATCACCGGTGTGGACCGGCCCTTTTATAGCATCGATCCCAGCATACAAACTGCGTTCGGTGAAACTAAGCAAATGTTTTTTAGCGCCGGTCGGTTTTTCGCCAACAACCATAGTAAACGCACTGTCAGTTTTCATACCTTTGTACGTTATAACTAGATCAAAACTAACTACGTCGCCTTTTTCGAATCTGTAATCAGTCGGAATACTATGAACAATCTGTTCGTTAGTTGATATACAAATAACGGCCGGAAATTTAACTTCGGGGGTTTTATAAGTAGCAATCGCCCCCAGTGCTTTGATTTCGTTGGCAACCCAAGCATCGGCTTCTATTTCACTCATACCGACAACTACTTGTTTTTTAAGGCCATCGAGAATAGTGGCCAAAATCTTGCCACATTCACGCATTGCTTCAATTTCTGATGGAGTTTTTACACGAGCTTGCACGCTACTAGTTCCTCTATAATTCTATCGTGAACTTGACCAACAGTTCCCACACCATCAACGTGTGCAATGTTCACATTTTTTTCATTAAAATAATCTAAGATTGGGGACATTTCATTCTGATAAGTCTGCAACCTTTCATCAATCGCCTGCGACGTATCATCAGCACGACCACGTAATGCTAAACGTTTCATTAATTCATCTTTCGGGACATCCAATACTACCACTAAATCAATCGAATAACCGTTAGGTAGTTGGTTATCAATTAGCCAACGAGCTTGCTCTAATTGGCGCGGAAAACCATCCAATATTACATTATTTATATTGGCAACATTATTAAGTGCATTACCGACGATTCCATAGATTTTGTCGTCAGATACTAATTCGCCTTTTTGCATGATATTAAACATTTCGCTGTCGCGAGTATCACGCAATAATTGACCCATAGACAACCAACGCCAGCCCTGGCGAGCTGCTAGTATTTGACCCTGGATGCTCTTGCCAGCACCAGCTGGACCGAAAAATATAATCATAATTTGCCCTCCTTTTTATTTTAGCTTAGCGCGTTTTTAACAAGTTTAGCAATCAAAGCTCCGTCGGCGGTATTGCCAAGTTCTTTTTTGACGGCTCCGATTACTTGGCCCATTTGGCTGGAATTAGTAGCACCTAGATCGCCAATAACGCGGTTTACGACAACATTAATATCGTCCTCCGATAATTGTGCTGGCAAATAATTCATCATGATTTTTGCCTCGGCACGCTCGTTAGCCGAAAGTTCTAATCGATTAGCATCGTCATATAAACTAGCGCTTTCGTTGCGTTTTTTAACTTCACGAGCAATTAATTGTTCAATTATCGAATCATCCAAACCAGTTTCACGCTTACCTTGGACTATTTCTTCGTTCAGAATAACAGCTTTTAGTCCACGTAAAACCTCACCCATAAAACGATCGCCGCTCAGTAGAGCGGCTTTTAGATCGTTACTGATTTTGTCTTTTAGGGACACCTTTACTTTAGTCCTAGACGAGTTTTATCCAGTTTATCAGCTTTGCGGGCTTTGCGAATAATCGCTTTAGCGCGACGTTCCGTCTTGGAAATTGGTTTTTCGAATCGCATAACAGCCTTTGCTTCGGCTAGTACACCACTCTGTAAAACCTTGCGGTTAAAACGACGAATAATATTCTCGTTAGCTTCTCGTTCATCTTTTCGTATTACTTGTACCATATGAAGTGTATTGTAACAGAGATGCAACCTGTATGCAACTAGTCTATGAAATTTCCAAATGTAATAATCGCCCTTCGACAGAACGTCGACCTTGCCACTCATTAATATCGGGTTGATACCAAACCGATAATCGTTCACCAGACTTAACAAAAAAATAATCCGGAGCATTAAACGCTATAAATTGCATTTTGTAGCCAGAATCATCACGAAGTTCAAGTTTTACATGCCTAGCATCAGTTCCCATTTCACGAACATTTACGACCGTTAGATTATTACTTCGCAGTATTGGCTGCAGATTACCACACCCAAACGGTTCTAGTTGATTAATTAAACCGACCAATTCTTCGGTTACCTCATGTAATTCGGCTAAAGCATCAGCCTGTGGTAATAATAATGATCGTTGATCAATTAGTTTTTGACTTTTATAAAATTCATTGACCCGTTTACGAAAAGCTGAAATGTTTTTAGTGGGCAGGGTTATACCAGCAGCTAACTTATGCCCACCACCCTTTGTAATAATATCTTCGCTATATGAAATTGCATCAGCTGCACTGAAATCGCCGTAACTTCTGGCCGAACCTTTTGATTCGTCCCCCATTTCCTGTAATACAAAAGTCGGTTTTTTATATTTTTCCAACAATTTACTAGCCACTATCCCGACAACACCGTGATTCCAATCAGCGCCACTAACAACCAACACAGGATCATCAGTGTATCTATCCACTTCGGCTATAGCCTCTTTTAAAATCTTTTTTTGATCGAATTGCCTCGATTTATTTAGGTCGTCTAAATATTGCGCCTTTTCGAGTGCCGACATCGGGTCGCTAGTTAATAATAAATCCAAAGCATGTTGCGCAGTTTCTAATCTACCAGCAGCATTCATTCTAGGGCCTAACATAAAACCTAACGACCGAGTGTTGACAATTTTTGGATCAACCCCAGCAACAGCCATTAAAGCCTTTAGGCCAGGGCGTTTGGCCTTAGCTAGAACCCTTAATCCCCAAAAAACCGCAGTACGATTTTCGTCAATCAAATCAACCACATCACAAACAGTCCCGAGTGCCACTAAATCCAGTAGCCATTTTTCATGACCATTAGGTAACCCGTCTAATTTAGTTTGCAAGGCTTGGACTAATTTAAAAGCCACCCCCACACCAGCTAAATTAATAAAAGGATATTGATTATCCGATCGTTTAGGGTTGACTATTGCAATCGCTGGTGGCTGATTTATCGCAGCATTATGATGATCCGTGACGATCACATCAACACCCAACTTGTTAGCATGAATTATCTCTTTTTCACTCAGGCTGCCACAGTCCACCGTAACGATCAGTTTAGTCCCATCGGCCGCAATTTTCCTAACAGCATCCATGGTCAAACCAAAACCCTCAACAAAACGGCTAGGAACCGTCACATTTACTGTACTAAAACCAAAGCTACCAAAAGCATCTAACAATAACGTCGAAGCCGTTAACCCATCAATATCATAGTCACCATAAATTGTAATTTTTTCCTGTAGCTGCCGCGCCATGACCAACCGATCTACGGCCTTATCCATATCGGGTAATAAAAATGGGTCATAAACCCGCGAATAATCTGGCGCTAAAAATGCCGCTTTTGATTCGGCGGTTAGGCCTCTAGCGGCAAGAATTTTATCAAATAATGACATTTCTAGAAGTCAGAGGAAGAGCGCTTAGGTCGACCAGCTTGCTGCTGGGATTTGATAACTATGCTTTGAAGTTCTTTGAAAATTGGGAATTGTTTGTTAGTTGAGTAGATTTTGGTATTACCTTGTTTTTCGCTAATCAAAAAACCGACTTTTTCTAAACGCTTTAACTCACGTTGGATATTGCCTGGGTCTTCTTTGATTAGTTTAGCGAGTCCACGAACATGAGTATGAAAGTCAGGATACTTAGCATAAACTACAACAATTTTTCGCCTTACCCTAGATGTAATAAAAACGTCTAACATAGTCTCCCTTGAACTTAACTAAGTTGCCTCTTTTTGCTGTTATTTATCGTATCACAATCTTACAACGATACGCAACGATAAATTAATGCCAATTCAATACAATTTGGTTGATTTTCGCAATCGTATCCTCGTGGGACGGTATATCGTTTTGCTCGTAATAGTGATCAACGCCCAAAAAATTGTCTTTTACGTCTAATATATGCAGCTCATCAGCCATAATATGTAATCTATCAACCGCATGGATCGTAGATATAGGAGTGGCAACGACTAGCCTCTTAATTCGAATTGGTTTTAGGAAATCAACCACAACATCCAATGAAGCGCCTGTAGTTAAACCGTCGGATACCAATATAACAACTCTATCGCGTAACATTTCACTACTAATTAATCCACCATCACCAAGCAGCCGATTTATTCTCTGAAAAGCCTGTCGTTGTTGCTCCTCTAGATAACCGTGATATTCGCTATTATATTCTTCGATTTCGCCAGCCGAGAACATACCGTTATAAGTAAAATTACCATTTTGAGAAACACCACCAAAACTAACACCTTCACCAGGAACAGCTATCTCTTCGACCAATAACATAGTCAAAATACAGTGCAGAGCCGCCGCGATTTGTTCACCCACAATAACTCCGCCATCACTAAGCGCCACTACAGCACAATCCTCGTAGCGATACTTTTCTAACAGCTCGGCGGCTAGAATTTGTCCAGCCTGAGTTCTATTCTCGAAATACATACAACCAGTTTAGCAGTATACTAATACTTATGCACTACTACGAGGTGGCTCCAAACAAGATTATTCGCGCCGGTAGCGAATCGTTTACTTATGCCTCGGCCGATCCATTATTAGTTGGGCAAATAGTATTAGTTGAGATTGGTAAGAAACAAATAATTGGACTAGTTTTACACGAAGTCTCGAAACCATCTTATGCCACTAAACCCATAACTTCTATTGTCGAACAAACCCCAATACCAACACAGCTAGTCAAACTAGCGTTGTGGCTGTCATTATATTATGTGACACCACTAGCTGTTGTATTGCAAACAACATTACCTAATGGTTTGCTCAAAAAACGTCGTCCACAAAACCACGTTAACAGTATAACCAAACGAGATCGAACAAATATTTTATTCAACAAAGAACAGTCAGAAACGCTAGCCACATTAGCTAAACACGACGATGGGACCTTTCTATTACAAGGAGTTACTGGTTCTGGAAAAACCGAAATATATATAAATATTGCAAAACAAGCAATCAGCAATAATAAATCAGTGATTATAATTATTCCTGAAATCGCCCTAACTTCTCAAATAATTTCCGAATTATCAAATCACTTTAATGACATATTAGTCACGCATTCAAAAATGACCGAAGCAGCCCGACATCTAGTTTGGACTGAAGCATTAAACAGCCAAATACCAAGGATAATTATCGGTCCACGTTCAGCCCTATTCACGCCACTAAATAATATTGGGGCAATCATTATTGACGAGGCCCATGAACCTAGCCTAAAGCAAGACCAATCACCAAAATACTCTGCCCTACGCGTAGCTACAATGCTGGGGCGTTTTCATAATGCCAAAGTCATATTCGGTAGCGCCACCCCTAGTATCGCTGATCGCTTCCTAGCCGAGAGGTCTACTCGACCAATCCTAAAACTAACCAGCCTAGCACGAATCGGTAGTGTTAAGCCAACTATCGCCCTGGTTGATATGACAAAAAGAGACAATTTTAGTAATCATCGTTTTTTATCTAATGAGTTAATTAATCAAATAGCCAAAACCATTCAACTAGGTAAACAGGTTTTAATTTTTCATAATCGTCGTGGCAGTACTAGTACAACACTATGCAAGGATTGTGGCTGGATGGCGCAATGCCCTAAGTGCTTTCTACCACTAACCTTACATGCCGACAAACATAAACTAGTCTGTCATATTTGCGGCTACAGTTCCGATATACCAACATCATGCCCAAACTGTCACAACACAAACATAATCCACAAAGGCATCGGTACCAAACTAATTGAATCTGAATTGAGAAAGCTATTTCCTGATACTAATATAGCCCGTTTTGATGCCGACAATACCAACGACGAAGCTATAAACTCTCGATATGACGACCTATATAGCGGAGCAATAGATATAGCCATAGGCACGCAAGTCGTCGCCAAGGGACTAGATTTACCGCACCTGCGCACTATTGGTGTAATCCAAGCAGATGCAGGACTCGCTATACCAGATTTCAACACTAACGAGAGAACTTTTCAATTATTAGCCCAAGTTATTGGACGAGTTGGACGAAACGAACATGAAACTCAGGTTATAGTCCAATCATACCAGCCAACCCATCCTAGTATTAAATATGGTCTAACCCAAGATTATGAATCATTTTATAACCATACACTGAATGAACGTAAAAAAGGATTATTTCCCCCTTTTACGCACTTGCTAAAGCTAACCTGTATTTATAAAACCGAAGCCGCCGCTATCAAAAATAGCAAAAAACTAGCCCAGGAATTGCACGACAAAGCCGATAAATCCGTAAAAATATTAGGACCAGCACCGGCTTTTTATGAACGGCAATATGATACTTATCGGTGGCAATTAATCCTAAAGAGCCCTAAACGCGAATATTTGATAGACATATTAAAATTAATTCCAACCACCCATTGGCAATCCGAGCTTGATCCGACTAGTTTACTCTGACCGCCCCTGGTATAATAAAATTAATGAAAAAAGAAAGCATCATAGCTCTGCCGGATCCACGTTTACGCGAAAGATCGACTAAGGTTCACGTGGTAACACCTGAAATCTTGGAGTTGGTTGATAATCTGACGAAAGTTGCCCTTGACTGGGAAGATACTCGCCCACACGAGATTAGCGCTGCTATCTCGGCAGTACAGATCGGGCACATGGATCGCGTGGTTATTATACGTAGCGACTTCGACGACAAGGCCGTACGTGATTTCACGGCACTTATTAACCCGCAAATTGTAAAATTTGAAGGTGACATAGTATATGATTACGAAGGTTGCCTGAGCGTGCCTGATGTCTATGGTAAAGTCCCCCGCCACACCAAAGTCCGCGTTAAAGCTATGGATATCGACGGTAACGAAGTTCGTTTCAAAGCCGAAGATTTCTTAGCCCGCATTATTCAACACGAGGTTGATCACATAAATGGAATTGTTTTTATTGACCACATTCGTGACAATAAGGATGCATTCTATAAACTCGATGACAAAGGCGAATTAAAACCATTGAATTATGAAAAATACGTCAAAAACAATAGTATTCTTTGGGACTGATGATTTCAGTTTAGAAGTCCTACGTAGCCTAGTTGCATTTGGCTATAATATTGCCGCTGTCGTTACAAAACCTGACAGTAAAAGTGGTCGCGGACAATCATTAGTAGCCCCGAGTGTTAAAAAGTTTGCTATCGAAAACAATATAGCCGTTTGGCAGCCAACTAAAGTGTCAGATATAGATAATAATATTAAAAGCATCGGATCTAATCCAGCCGGGATATTAGTTAGCTTTGGCAAAATCATCCCCGAATCAATTATTAATTTGTTTAATCCAGGCATTATTAATGTTCACCCATCACTTTTACCAAAATATCGTGGCCCATCACCTATCGAAACCGCTATCCAAAATGGCGACAAACAAACTGGCGTATCAATAATGAAGCTTACTGCTAGCATGGACGCCGGACCAGTTTATGGACAAATAATCCATGAACTGTCGGGTACAGAAACAAGCCCAGATTTATATAAAACGCTAGCCCAAGCTGGCGCAGCGGTTTTATTAGCCTTGCTACCTAGTATATTCGATGAGTCGCTACAACCAACACCACAAGACGACACTCGGGCTACTTATTGTAAGCTAATTGATAAATCCGAAACTTGGCTAAAACCCGATGAGGTAACGGCAACAGCAGCTGAACGTCTAGTTCGCGCTCATTTGAGTTTTCCAAAAACAAAAATTAATATATATGGTCATCAAATCGTAATCCTAAAAGCGCATATCTCGGAAGAACACGAAACCCCACTCGACATATTATGCCAAGACGGCAAATATCTGTCGATCGATGAGCTGACCGCCCCTAGTGGACGAATGATGTCAGCTAAAAATTTTATAAACGGCTATATCTAGGCAAGGTTTTTGTCTAGAATTACATCACGACCAGCGACAACTTCGGCCTTTATTTCGTCTAGCACTTGGGTGACAACATTTCGATAATCAGGTCGGTTAACACTCAACCATTTAGTAGCGGCATATTCAGCACGTAGATCCGGGTCATTTACGTCTAACCCAGTCGAGGTTTGTAATTGCATAAATACATCATCATTATGATAGTCAGGGGCGTTTTTAGCCAACCAATCAACCACAACATCATCCCTGTGATCAATAATCGATTCAAATTCTTCTAGTTGGTCATCATTCATGCCATCGGATAGCTTAGTACCAACCCGAAGTTCTAGTTCATCATAAATATGCTGCAAGAATGGCTTTTTTTGCTCTTCTGGCAGATCATTTAATCCAATATCTTGTAGGAACTTATCGTCTAGTTGAAACATATCGGTTTTTACCCTTCGCCCTATTTTTTTAAATCTTACTTTATTTTAGTTTACGCTTTACGAGTTCACGAGTAAATAGTTCGAGCTTGTCGCCCTCTTCGAGCGCTACTTTTTTATTGGTTTTTAGGCTGAGCCCACACATTTCACCTTCGAAGACTTCTTTGGCTTCCTGTTGTTGGCGCTGAACATTACTGACCTCGGCCTCGAATAATTGCTCGTTTTTACGCTTGACCCTAGCAAGTAGACCAGCAGCAACTTTGCCACTAGTTACCTCTCCACCAACAATAACTTCGTCTTTGAGAGTTCTAAATATGCCTTTGATAGTCAATTTACCGACTTCGGTTTCAATAACTTCGGGTTGTAACATGGCCTCCATTGTTTCGCGAGCATCGTCTAGCAATTTATAAATTACCTTGAACATCCTGACTTGAATATGGTCGCGCATAGCTAATTGTTTAACCGCAGTCGACATATCAACATTGAAACCATAAATTATAGTATTTCTGTCAGTTGCCAGTCGAATATCAGTCTCGGTAATATTACCAACACCACTACTAACAACGTGCAACATAATTTCACCCTCAGTATCAATAAGTTTCAAGCTATCAATAACAGATGTCAAAGAACCTTGGACGTCAGCTTTTACAATTACATTTAAGTCCTGCGATTCATGCTGTTGATTCATCATTTTTAGTAAATCAGCACCAGTAATATTCGTGCTGGCGGCGTTTTTGTCACGTTCAATCTGAACGATCGACACCTGTTGACGCGCTTCTTTTTCGCTTTTTACGATTACGAAATTATCACCAAATTGAGGCAATTCCTTAAACCCAGTAATATTTGCGGGAGTTGATGGACCGGCCTCTTTGAGGGGTTTGCCCATAAAATCAAGCAAAGTGCGAACCTTACCATAGGTAGTACCAGCAACCAAGAAATTACCTGGTTTTAACATACCCTGTTTCACCAACAAACCAACAACTGGACCACGACCAGTTTCCATATGTGATTCAATTACCAAACCTTCGGCTGGTGTATCGATGTCGGCTTTTAGATCCTCGAGGTCAGCGACTAATAGCACTAGATCTAGTAATTTATCGATATTTTTGCCGGTTTTGGCGCTAACCTCAACCATTACAGTATCGCCGCCCCATTCTTCGGGATTCAGACCATGTTCACTAGCCAGTTGAGCCTTAACCCTAGCAGAATCAGCGGCTTCTTTATCGATTTTATTGATCGCCACAACAATCTTGGCATTGGCCGATTTAGCAAAACGAATTGCTTCGATTGTTTGAGGTTTTACGCCATCATCAGCCGCAACCACAATAACCACAACATCAGTTAGTTCGGCGCCGTGTTGGCGCAAAGCCGCAAAAGCTTCGTGTCCAGGCGTGTCTAACAGTGTTATCGAACGACCGCTATGTATTGTCTGGTATGCACTAATATGCTGAGTGATACCGCCAGCTTCGCCTTCGGCGACTTTGGTTTTCAATATCGCATCCAGTAGAGTCGTCTTGCCATGATCGACATGACCCATGACTGCCACAATTGGCGGTCTAGCGACGGCTTTGTCGGATAATTCATGAACCTTACGGAGACTTTTCGTCTCGGCGACTTTTTTGCGAACTTCGGTATCTAAAATACCTAATTCTTCAACGATAATCGTAGCCGTCTCGAAATCAATGCGTTGGTTAATCGTAGCAACGATACCGTTTTTAAATAATTCACCAACCAAATTCGTAACGGGCAGATTGAGCTTTTCAGCAAGTTCACCTACGGTGATTGAATCGGCGATAAAAATAACTTTCTCGGCCATATTCTGAAAGCTCCTTCTGCCCCTAGAGGCTAATGTTACGTTTATTTCTTAGGTTTACTAGTCAAGCTAAGAGAAATCTTACGACTTTCTTTTTCGATCTCTAGAACTACAAATTCTTTGCGTTCATTTAGCGTAAATACTTTTTCAGGATCAACATCATCACCACCACCTAGTTCACTAATATGAACTAAGGCTTCAACGGCTGGGCTAATCTGAACAAATGCGCCGAATGGTGTGATACGAGTAATCGTACCTTTGACTTTGTCACCAGGTTTGAATTGGTCAACTTCGGTCATCCATGGGTCTTCGGATAGCTGTTTAATACTTAGGCTTAGACGATCTTTGTCGATAGCAATTATTTTGGCATCAATTGTGTCACCTACTTTTACGTAGTCGGCTGGATTATTAACACGTTCCCAGCTAATTTCGCTAATATGAACCAATCCTTCGATACCGTCGACATTAACGAATACGCCGAAATCAACAACACCAGTTACAACACCTTTGACTTTGTCGCCTACGGCTAGTTTTTCGAATCTAGCAGCTAGACCGTCTTTGATGGCTTCTTTTTCGCTAAAGATCAGTTTATTAGCTTTGCGATCACAGTCTAAAATACGAACGATAAGTTTTTTACCGATCAATATATTCAAACGTTGCAAGATTTCATCCTTGTCACTACTACCAACGCGAGGATAATGCTCGGCTGATAATTGTGAAACGGGCAAGAAACCACGAACACCATCATATTCAACTAACAAACCACCACGGTTTGCATCATATGGTGAAACTTCGATAATATCGCCAGATTCCATTTTGGCAATAACTTCATCCCAACCGCGGTCTTTGGCAGCCTTGCGGAGTGATAGTAACGAATAACCGTTATCAAGCTCGGTATCAACGATACTTGCTGATATTTCATCACCAATGTTTAGATTTCGATAAAAGCCGACTTCACGGCGTGGGACTAGACCGATGCCTTGCGCACCTAGATCAACTAGTACTTCATGTTTACGAATTGTTAGAACAGTTCCGACGACTGATTCGCCTTGCGTTAATTGCTTGACACTGTCGCCTTCGGCAGCGAGCAATTCATCCATTGTTGTGGCTTTTGTTGCCATAAGTCTTATTCAGACTCCTTCCTTAAATTAATATTTTCGAGGCACATGCAAAACAGTTACCTACGATTACTTATATTGTACCTCAGATACAGATACAAGTCAAAGAGAACGCGATAGTTTATATCTTGACGATATATATCCAACTATCGCAGCAGTTAGCGCAAATATACTAAATAATTCACCAAAGTTAACCTCGGTGCCAGTTTTTGGCATTAATTGTGCAGTACTGGTAGTTGCTAGCTGATTATTTGCCTCGCTAGGACTGTCAGGGTTGCTAGCCACAATAACTGGTTTCTTTTGATTTTTTGCTTCGGTCGCCTTTTTGTCAGCCTGCTGTTTTTCATAGATAGTTATCGCCTGGTCTTTGCGCGCCTGCTCACTATGCTGTCTGACGTAATAAACGGCTATCATTAAACCAAAGGCCAAAATAACACCTATGAATATATAGCCTGTGATTGAACCGATTTGGTTTGTCCGTTTCATTAAACTCATACACTACCTCTGTTTACAATATTATGTATCTGTTTTAAATAAAAAGCAACATTGGCCCATTATGATAAACTAGGAACATGATAATAGCAGTTGATACAGGTGGAACAAAAACATTAGTCGCTAGCTTTGATAAAGATGGCGTTTTGGGCGAACAAGTAAAATTCGCAACCCCGCACGACACAAAAGAATACATAAAAACACTAAAAAATATAATTCAGGAAAAATATACAGGTAAAGTAGTCGAGGCTATCGTCGTAGCAATTCCTGGTGTTATAAAAAACGGCGTAGTCGTTTGGTGTGGTAATCTACCGTGGGAAAACTTTAACGTCGCATCAGCACTAAAAGGGCTTTTGGATAATGTACCTACTTTTATCGAAAACGACGCTAAATTAGCTGGTCTGTCAGAAACTAGATTTCTAAAAACCATACCAGCCCAATCGCTATATGTAACGATCAGCACTGGTATTGGTACGGGCATAATAACTGAGGGGCATATCAACCCAGACTTAAGGAATAGCGAAGCCGGCCATGCCCTTATTGAATACCGTGGCAAAGTACGTGAATGGCAGGATTTTGCATCCGGTAAAGCTATTGTAAAAACTTACCATAAATATGCTCACGACATTACCAGCAAGCGTACTTGGCACAAAATTGCTGATCGAATTAGTCGTGGATTTTTGGCCGTAATACCCATATTACAACCTGACATCATAATCATTGGCGGCAGCGTAGGCACTTATTTCGATAGGTATGGCGAAGAACTGCAATCAATACTAAGAGACAAGTTACCGCCACACATCCCCTGCCCACCATTCGTACAGGCAAAATATCCCGAATTAGCCGTCATTTATGGATGTTATTACTATGCCCTCGATAACCCAGTTAATAAATCAGCTTAGATCTGATTATCCTCAATTCATATTCCAGGAGTCATCCAATTCTTATTGGGCGCACGATGAAAGAACCGTATATTATAACGTTGGTTCTAATAGCACTAGTTTAGTGCTACATGAATTAGCGCACGGTCTACTTGACCATATCAATTATAAACGCGATATCGAGTTAATTGCTATGGAACGAGAAGCTTGGGACAAAGCCAAAGAAATCGCAGATAGCTATAATTTAGCAATCGATAATAATTTTATTCAATCCAACTTAGATACTTATCGCGATTGGCTACACGCGCGCAGCACTTGCCCAAAATGTAACGCTACTGGCATGCAGACCAAACCAAATATTTATTCATGTCTAGCCTGCAACCATAAATGGACAGTCAACGAAGCCAGGACCTGTGCTCTAAAACGCTACAATAAAATCGTAAAATAAAAAACGCACAATTTAATGTGCGTTTTTTACCAAAGCTATCTAATCTAAATTAGGCTTCGGTTGTAACGGTTTTTTTACGACGGCTAATACGGCCACCTTTAGCACCAGCAATACGTGCTAGTTCTGGGTTAGCGGCAAAGCCACCAGTATTACCATTACGACCACCTTTAGCACCGATCTTTGCATAAAACAAAGGATCACGAGCTAAATTTTTAGCGGCTGCTTTTTGTCCACCAGTTTTTGTTCCTGCCATAATTTTAGTTCTCCTCTTAATTAAAAAGATTTCCACGTCAATTCAGACATGAAAACCCCTCTTTTTACCTCACACATGATATGTGTATACCCCTTATATTACCATAGCTTATGCTTTATGTCAATATGTACATAAGCATCTTTTTATTTTATATATAGTGTTGCAAATATACCGCCTGTGCTATACTATGGTTAAGCACCTGTTTGAATCCAAAACATGATTCAGATAAAATAAAACGACCACATCTGCGAGATTGGTCGTTTTTTATATAATCCCCTTTTACTTACTTATATTTTCAGTCTATCCTCACCTTTTCTGATAGACCTGGGTTAAATTAACACCCTATGGAACCACGCGCCACACCGTTAATAACCAATATAGACCACCGACCAAGGTGATCTATATGGTAATTAACTCGTTAGTTA